>JBAYWG010000001.1:0-476459 GCA_041674225.1 Minisyncoccota bacterium
ATCTTCTTCTTTTTTACGAGCAAGACCTCCTACAGTTCGGATTCCAGCTGTAGTTAGTGATGAGATAGTTCGAGCTGACAAATCAAGAGTTTCTACTCGTGTTTTTAGGAAATCTTCCATTTCACTTTCTTTTGAAGTGTCTTCAAAAACTTCGTCCTCTACAGCAGAAGCTTTTTCTTCAAAAACAAATTCTTCTTTAAATCCTACGATTGATTTAAGTTGAGAAATCATGATCTCGATTGAGTGTTCAAGAGCTTGTTTTGGAGACATTGTTCCGTCTGTTTCGATTGTGATTCGTAGTTTGTTGAAATCTGTTCGATCTCCAACTCGCATGTTTTCAGTTTCGTAATAAACTCTTCGAATAGGCGCGAAAAGAGCATCAAGGGCGATTGTTCCCACATCAACTCTGTCTCTGTGAATCATTTCTTTTGGAACGTATCCAATACCATGTTCGATAGTAAGTTCTATTTCAACTTCTGTGTTTTTGTTTGTAATTGTAAACAAATGTAAATCAGGGTTTGCAATTGAAACTTGTGAAGGTAGAACTAGGTCTTTAGCTTTAACTTCTTTTTCACCGCTCACCTTGATAGTGATAGTTTGGTTTTCGTCTGTATTTAATGCAAAACGAATTTTTTTAATATTTAAAATAATTGCAATAACATCTTCTTTTACTCCTTCCAAAGTTGAAAACTCATGGCTAACGCCTTTTATTTTCAGCTGTGTTACAGCCGCTCCCGGAAGAGATGAAAGAATAATTCTTCGTAATGAGTTGCCAAGCGTGTGTCCGTATCCAGGGTAAAGACCCTCGATTTCGTACACTCCAGTTGCTCCTTCTTCAGAAACAATTTTTGGTTTTGATGGCAACGCTATTTGTTGATCAGACATACCTGTTGTTCGTTTATTTACTGATAATAACTATAACGTTGTATTTTTTAACTATAACCTATTCTTGACAAAAACGCAATTATTAACGCTTGTAGAATTGGATAACTGAAGCTAAATCGAAATTTGTATCTCCAGGAGTCAGTGTTGCACTTGCTGCAACTTCTGATTGGTTTGTAGCTTTATTTGATTTAATCCAGTTTGGAATTGTGATTTCGGCAACTCTTTCTGTCATGTCTCTAAACAATCCTTTATCTTTACTTCCTTCTCGAATTGCCACTACATCGCCGATTTTTAGTCTATATGATGGAATAGTGATTCTTCGTCCGTTCACTGTGATGTGTCCGTGAGATACTGCTTGTCTCGCAGCCATTCTTGTTGGTACAAAACCAGATCTCAAAACAACGCTGTCGACTCGGGCTTCTAATAATGCATATAGGTCTTCTGCTGGCTTTGATGAGTTTTTGTCGATAACTTCTCTAACGTAGTTTCTGAATTGCTTTTCAGTAACACAATAAGTAAAACGAACTTTTTGTTTTTCAATAAGTTGTTTCCCGTAGTTTGATCGAGCCTTTGGTCTTTTACCAGCTAGATTTCTACTTTTTCGTTCTGTTCTCAATGCAAATTTAGCAGTTGATGTTTTTTCAAAAACTGATGCACCTAGACGACGAGCTAATTTGTATTTTGGTCCGATTTTCATAAATTTTTATTATACACGTCGTGGTTTACGAGGTGTTGGTCCATTAAAAGGTTTTGGTGTCACATCTTTGATTGAGCGAATTTGAACACCTTTTGCAATAAAGCTTCGGATTGAAGATTCACGACCTGAACCTACTCCTTTTACTACAACGTCGATTTCTTTTAGACCTAGTAGTTCTGCCTTTTCTGCAAGTAATTCTCCTACTTTTGCAGCAGCGAAAGGAGTACCTTTCTTGGCTCCTCTAAATCCTAGAGCTCCTGATGAAGATGCTACAACAGCATTTCCTTTTGGATCTGTTAGTAGAACTTGAGTGTTGTTGTAAGTTGATTGAACGTATAAAATTCCCTTTTCAAGTTTTTTTCGAGAAAGCTTTTTAGCTGCTCCAGCCTTTGCTGAATCCTCTTTACCAGTTTTTTTAACAATTCGTTTTTTTCCCATGATTATTTCTTATCTACGCTTTTCTTACCAGAACCCATCGTCTTTACAACGTTTCCTCTAAGAGTACGAGTATTTGTACGAGTTCTTTGTCCTCGTGCTGGTAATTTTTTGGCATGTCTTGAACCTCTGTAAGATCCAATATCTTTTAGTCTTTTAATATTTGATGAAATTTCTCGACGTAGATCTCCTTCGATTTGCATTGCGTCGATGATTGCTCTAATAGTGTTTTCTTCTTCTGGAGTTACGTCAGCAGCTTTTTTGTTGATATCAACTTTAGCTTGCTCTAGGATTTTAATAGACATTGGACGACCAATACCATAAATAGCTGTTAGAGCTATCTCCATTCGTTTCTTATCTTGAAGTGTAATACCTTGTATTCTCATATACGAGTGCGTAGTTTAACAAATAGTCTTGAAAGAGTAAAGCCCCTTTTAGACTCTTTTAAAAATCCGGGCTTTTCCACCATACGGATCGATTTCCATTAATACCTTGTCTCCGACCAAGACTCTGATTCTGTGCATCTTCATTTTACCACCCAGAAAGGCCAGCTTCTCTGTTTTGTCTTCTAATAAGACCTTAAAGAGAGTATCTGGTAAGGCCTCAATGACAACACCTGGAACACCCTTTTTCTCTTCTTTTACAACACCGTTGTTTTTATTTTTTTTACCTTTGTATTTTTTATTCATTCGAATTTGCAAATAGTATCAGTTTAATTTTTTGAGTCAATTATTTCAATCTTAGAAGTATCCTCTGGGAATGTCTTTTTCCAGATTGGGCGCACTTCAGAAGATATTTTTGTTATACCTGGGAACATTTCAACTGTTTCCTTTAGAGAGTTTTTATCTGTTCCTGCAATGATTTGTTTTAGAGCTTCGTGATCGTTTATCCAAACAAAATCTACATTTCCAGCCACTACTAAAGAAGCTACGTTTTCACCTTCTTGTTTTGAAACCATCATATTTAATTCATCAATATTTTTGATTGAAACGTTTTCTAGTTCAGAGAATTGAGGGATTACAGACTTTGCGATTGTGTTATTGAATTGTTGAAAATCAAATGCTGTAGCTTTTATTGTTCCTCGTGCAGAGATAGAAACATTATTTCCATCTACCTTATCAGCTAAAATTTCGTAAACAATCATTGAATCATCCGCCAAAACTAATCTCGCTTCTGTTGTTTTTGCCTTAGCTTCGGTAATTAATGCTGTTTGTAATTGTGTTTTTAATGAATTTTCTGCCTCTTGTCGATCTGATTCAGAAATAACTTTCCTAATACCGTCAAAACCTCCTTCTATTGGTTTTTCTGATTTAGCGTAGAAAGAATCAAATTGTGGTAAACCGTCAAATCCTGGGACTGTAAATTTACCTGCGCCAATGTTGTATTTTTCACCAACTTCGTCTGCCACAACTTCAACCTCTAGAGTTCCAGCAACCACATTTCCAGAGCTGTCTCTTTTACTTCCAGGCACCACCACTGATTCTGGAATTCTATAAATTAGACCACCAGAAGACTCAAATCTTGTGTTTTTTAGAAGTCTTTGTTCTTCTTCTTCGTATTCGTTATAGATAGTGATTCTTCCTTTTGCTTTCTCTTGAACAGTTTCTTCTCCTGTTGCTTGTACAGAAACTGTTTTTTCTAGAGAAATTTCTTCCACCGCGTAGGGTAAGGTAGTAGAAACATTTGCGCTTTGAGATAATTCTTTTGCATAAACAAAAACTTTTGCACCACTTCTAGAAAGAAATGCACCAAAAATAATTAAAAGTGCAATTGCAGATAGAGCAATAATTTTTCTTTTACTTGGTCCTGATTTTTTAGTTCTTGGTTCTTTAAAGTGTCGAGCTGGTGCCTCCTCAACTTCTTCTTCCTCTTCATTATTAAAACTTTCTTCGTACGCTCGTCTGATTTTTATAGGCTCTTCTTCTCTTGGAGGTTGTGGAGCTCGTAAAGGTTCGGAATTTGTAAAATCTCTTTCTACAATTTTATTTTTTCCGTCTGGTAATGGAATATCTCGAATGCTCTTTCTTTTTTGTGGTGGAATAATATCTTGCATACAATTTAAATTATTATTTTATGATTATAACACTAATTAATGATTTAAATTAATTGAGTTTATTGTAATAAATATATCAGATTCTAGACCATCTTTATACACAACATCTTTAGTGAAGTGTTTATTATCACAATTCAGAATCATTACATTTTTTTCATCACCAAATATGTCTTTCTTAAAATCAGGATCAGACAAGATGTGAACAAAAATATTTGATATTTTTTTGTCTGCGCTCAAAAAAACTTTTGGTGGAACAATAATATTTTCTTTATCAATCATTTCTGAAATTAAATTACTTACCCATTTTTTCTTTTCTTCACTTAAACTTTTTTCTATTTCCGGGTTACATTTTTGAGTCAACTCTCCAAGCATCATCATACTTATTTCAGAAGCAACAATCTGTGGATTTACTGAGCATTTGTCGGCAATGTCTGAAATAAATTGTTGAGACCCTATTTCAAAAAACTTTCTGTATTTCAAAGCGTTGTTTTCGACTACAAAAACATCTGTATATTTTTCTCCAACATCAATTGAAATATAATTTGCAACGTTCAAAAAAGTGTTTCTTATAGCGTTGAATTTGTTAAGTGTATAGGTTTTAAATTTTACATCTGAAATATTAAGGCTTTTCTTAATACTTTTTTCAATATCATCAACTATCTTTTTCTCAATAAAACTAGCGTAAAAAGAAACATCTAGTTTTTTAACTTCTTTATTGAAAGGGTTTTGCAATGAATACCCATTGATCATCACATTTGTTACATCTTTTTCTAAAATAATTTTATTGGCTTTCTCTGCGTTTATTATTTCAGAATGTTTTTGGATTGCCTTATTAAATTGATCTTTTGTTAATATGAATGAAGATTCTTTTTCTATTAGAAGATCTTTTATATAAACATCGTAGAAAGGTGCACTCAAAACAACCTCTACATCTTTTATTTTTGCAGACTTTAAACCTTGCGATAAAATTACCAGACCTTCTGAGATTATTTTTTTAACACCATTTTCAATCGCTAGAAGATAATCATCTTTTAATATGGTTTCTTTTATTAAAAAATTTATTTTATTTTTTTTATCGGAATTTTCAATTAAAGCCAGAGACACGATTTGCCCTCGCAAACTTATTAACAAATTAAAATTTGAATTTGTTTTGCTTTTTTTAAAACCTCCAAACATTGAGATTTATTATACAACAAAATTTTATTCTAGGATTGCTTTTATTCTACGAACACCCGCGCTGGAAGCTTCTTCTTTTTGAATTTTAAATTTTCCGAGTACTCCAGTATTTTCAACATGAGGTCCACCACAAAATTCTCGACTAATAGGATTATCAAAATCTCCAATTGTGTAAACAGAAACTACATCTCCATATTTTTCTCCAAACAGCCCGATCGCATTTAGTTTTTGAGCTTCTGCAAGTGGTAATTCCTTTCTAAAAACTTCGTTTTGTTTTGAAATAGATTCATTTACCCAATCTTCTGTTGCTTGAATTTGTTCTGGTGTCATTTTTTCAGGATGAGAAAAGTCGAATCGCAGTCTTTCTGCTGTGATATTGCTACCTTTTTGGGTAACGTGATCTCCTAGAACGTGTCGTAGAGCTGCATGAAGCAAGTGTGTCGCTGTATGATACTTTGTTTCCATTTCTCCGCTACCAGCAAGACCTCCTTTAAACTTACCAACTGAAGCAGTTCGTGAAGAGTTTTGGTGTTCTTCCATTGCTTTTGCAAAACCTTCTTCATCGATTTGAATATTTTCTTCTTCAGCTAGTTCTTTAGTTAATTCAACTGGAAAACCGAAACTTTGAAATAAATTGAAAACAACTTTACCGGGAATGATATTAAATTTTGCAGGTTCCGCTTTCATTGTATAAGCGTGAACTTCCTTTTTGAAGGCTTTGATACCTTCTTCAAGTGTTTTCCGGAATTTATTTTCTTCTTCATCAATTATGTTTTCAATAAATTCTTGCTTTGCTCGAATGTTTGTATAAATTCCTTCGTAGATTGAAGCCACTTCTTCTACAAGACTAGAAAGTGAGCTTGCTGGCATACCTAGATTGTCTGATCTTCTAATTGCGCGTCGCAAAAGTCGTCTCAAAATATATCCTTGGTCTGTATTTGAAGGAGTAATACCGTCTGAAATCATTATTACTGATGTTCTGATGTGATCTGCAATAATTCTCTCACTTAAAACAGTTTCTTTATCTGATTCTTTGTTTGATAGAGATTTAATCTTTGAAATTATTGTTGAAAATAGATCAGTTTCGTATGAATTTGGTTTGTTTTGCACAACCGCTGTGATTCTTTCAAAACCAGCTCCCATGTCCACATTTTGTTTAGCTAATTTTCCAACAACTTTTCCATCTTTCTTTTGGTACTCCATGAAAACATTGTTCACAATCTCAACAACTTTTTGTGTATCATTTGCTTCTTCGAATTCTTCTTTTGAAATATCTCCAAGACCATTTTCTGTACGATCATAAAAAAGTTCTGAGTCTGGTCCACAAGGTCCATTGTCTCCAGGACTCCACCAGTTATCTTTTACACCTAAAAAGAAAATTCTATTTTCTGGTAATCCAAGAGATTTCCAGATTTCTGCAGAGTCGGTATCTTTTGGAGCGTCTTCGTTTCCTTCAAAACAAGTTACATAAAGTCTATTGATATCTAAACCAAGACCTTCTTCTTTTGAAGTTATAAATTCAAATGTTTGAGTGATAGCTTCTTTTTTAAAATAATCGCCAAGCGACCAATAACCCATCATTTCAAAAAAAGTGTGGTGAGTGTTATCCCCAACTTCCTCAATATCGACTGTTCTGACGCATTTTTGAAGGTTTGCAAGGCGTGTGCCAGCTGGATGTGTTTCTCCTGTTAGATATGGCACCAATGGTTGCATACCAGCAGTTGTAAAAAGCACAGAAGGGTCGTTTTCAGGCACAACAGAAGCAGAAGGAATGATAGCGTGGCCTCTTTTTTCAAGAAAAGTAAGGAATTTTTGTCGGATCTCTTTTGAAGTCATAGTTAAAATATACTACTCCGGAACACAAAGATTATCAATATTTTCAATGATTTCGTTGATTTTATGATCGGAGATACCAACACTTTTCATCGCATGTTTTTTATCTTTCAACGACATACAATTTATAATTCCAGCGCTCAATAAATCTTGCTGGTTTTTCTTTGTCAGACTTGTGATCGCTGTGAGTGGTTGCATTTGTGTTTCTTCTATCAAATCAAAAAGATTATCTTTCTTTGGATAATCCCAACTGATCATTTCAAAAGTTCCAACGCATTCGGCATATTGTTTTGCGTTGTCTGTGAATTTTGTGTTTGTAATTAGAATTCCTCTTTTAATTTCTCTTTCTTTTCCAGCTAGTCTTATTTTTTGCCCCACAAGATCATCAAAACGAGATTTAACATAAAGCGCGACTTTAGTATCACTTTTCGCACTCAATTCATTATGAAATTTTATTTCAGAAACGATTACTTCTTTATCATTCCAAGCCAACATGTCTACTTCGTGTTCAATGCATTTACCCGGCACAATTTGCCCAACACGAGTCTCATACCCTCTTGCCTTGAAAATTTCTGAAACATATTTTTCAAAAGGAAATCCTGTTGGTCCAAGGTTTAAAATTGAACGACGAATAGAATACTTCATCGCAGTTTTTCTTGATTTTCCATTTAACAAATCAAAAGCTCTCTCATATATATGCGAAGTTGTCATTCCGTCTCGGATTTCTTTATTTATTTTTTCTACAATATCTTCCGCAACTTCCCTTCTAGCTCTGGCTCTCAAAAGCGAATCCATCAATTTACCAGAATCAAAAACCTCTTTAGTTCCGTCGGCTTTAATAATTTGAGCAGAGACTGGCATTGGGTACAGATTTATCCTTTGTTAAAAATATTAACAGCGTTAATATCTAAATCCGCATCAACTTCAAATTTATTTAAGTTAACAGGCTCTCCATTTAATTTACCAACAAATAACTGATCTTCTTTTCCTTCATATTCAACATAGAAATTTGCATCTGTAATAACTTGAGCACAAATTCCACCTGAATCTACTATCTCGAAATTTAATTCTGCAATGTCCCCAGGAGTGATTGCTGCACTTAACTGATGACAAGGTGTAGGAATTTGTACAACCCCAGCAAAAATATGTTTACCATCTTTATACTGATGTTTTACATCTACTGTTTTTTCAAAAATTTCTTGTTGTTCTGTTTCTTGTTCTGTTGTCGGAGCTTCAATCTTGTTAGCTTTTATAATTAGTACACCAATAATAATTAATATTAAAACTACGGCTACACTAATCCAAATTCTTGATTGTTTTATATCCATGTATTTATTATATCACCCCACCACCAAGACAACACCCTTCTTTATAAAACACAGCAGACTGACCTTCAGCTGGTGAAATAATACTATTTTCTAATTTTAAAATTATCTCATTAGTGTTTACAGATTCAATTGAGACTTTTTCTTTTTTTCCTTGATATCTAAAAGCCACCTCAAAAGTGTCTGGTAATTTTTCCACTAATAAATTTATATTTTTTATTTTTACAGACTCAACGATGTTTTTTTCCAAATCTACTTTCTTGCCAACGGTAATAGTATTATCTGAGATATTTTTTGAAATAACATAAAGCGGTTCTTGAGAATCTTTTTTTGTTTCTACATGAAATCCATGTCTTTCTCCCACAGTATAAAGCTGCGCACCATCATGATGACCAATTATTTCTCCGCTTTCATTTAAAACATTTCCTTTATTCAAATTTAATTTGTTTTTTAAAAAAGATTTCAAATCCACATCACCAATAAAACACAAACCTTGGCTATCGGCTTTTTTAGCTGTTGGTAAATTATTTTTTTCTGCAATTTCACGAACTTCTGTTTTTGTATATTTTCCGATTGGTAAAATCATTCTGCTTAAACATTCTTTTCGAATATTCCAAAGAAAATAAGATTGATCTTTTTTTTCATCAATTCCTGCAAACATTTTGAACTCTCCGGCATCTTCTTTTATCTGCGCATAATGCCCAGTCGCCACAAAATCAGCTCCATTTGCAATAGCCCAATCATGAAAAACTCCAAATTTTACATATGTATTACACATCACATCCGGATTCGGTGTCTCTCCTTTTTCATAAGAATCAGTCATGTACTGAATCACTTTTTCTCTATATACATCTGCAAGATCCACCATTTCAAAAGGAATTTCTAAATGAGCTGCAACACGCATTGCATCTCGCATCTCTTCTTTCCAATCACATCCAATCAAATCTGGATGCCATATTTTTATAAAAATTCCACGCACATCAAAACCTTCTTTTTTTAAAAGAGTAGCAGCGACAGAAGAATCAACTCCTCCTGACAAGCCAACAAATACTTTTTTAGTATAAGTATTTGCTTCTATTTTTTTTGTGTTGTTCAAAATCTTTTGCATAATACATTTCTCCATCGTGCCCAGTTAGAAAAAATAGATCTTCTCCTGGCTGTGCTGAGGCCGCGGCTATCAAAGAGTCCAGTCCAGGATTACTAATTGGTGTTGGTGGAAGTCCTTTAAATACATAAGTATTGTAGGGGTTTTCTTTGTCAGCTAAATCGTCTTTGGTTAGATCAAAGGTTCCTTTATCAATTGAATAAACAAATGTCGCGTCTACTTGTAGCACCATGTCTTCTTCAAGTCTTTTCCAAATAATACTTGCAACTTCGGCTCTAGAGTCTGCTGTAGCTTCTTTTTCTACAATTGAGGCCACTGTTATAACATCGTGTAGATTTCTTTTGTTTTGTTTTATAAAAGGTTTTACTTCGGCTATTTTTTCTTCAAAAGTACTAGTCAACATTCTGTAAACTTCATAAGCTTTTACATTTTCCAAAAAGAAGTATGTGTCTGGAAAAAGCATCCCTTCACTGTCTGATGCTAATTGCATAAAAGCATTTTTATCAAAATAAGGAAAGCGAGACTCCATAATCAAAGCAATCTCTTCCGCGGTAACACCTTCTGGAAAACGAACTTGTCGAACTTCAATTCCAAAATCTCCAAGAGTAATTCTTTTCGCCACTTCAAAAACATTCGGAGCTTTTTCAAATAAATATTCACCAGAAACAACCTTTCCGTCACCTGCACCCAAGATAACAATTGTGTTCAAGATTGTTCTCGACTTAATAAGACCGGCATCTTTTAAAGATTGACTCACTTCACGAAGAGAAGAACCAGATTCTATTTCAAAAGATGTTGGAATTTCTATTTTTGAAACAGGACTTGTAAGATACACCCAAACAAATGAAATTGTTATCAGCAAAATAAAAATTCCGAGCAAAATATTATTTTTACTCTTAAATAAACAACAGAATTTTTTAAATTTTTCTAACATAACTAAAATTTATTAATAAATTAAATTGGTAAATTAGCTGGTGGAGTTGCTTTCTTTGAATCAACACGTCTAAGAGAAGGTGTAGAAGAAACACGACCAGGAAAATGAAATATGGTTGCTAATTCTTCTGTATTTAAAACAAAAGCTTCTCTTTCTACAATTTTTTTTCCAAAAAGACCAAATTGTGGGCGGTCTCGCCAGAAGTAATCTCTATCTTTGTATGCTTCAAGAATTTCATCTTTCAAAACACTTACTCTTTTTCCAGAAATATCTTGCCATGGATAATCAAAAGAAGTTGTCCATTTAGGACCAAAACTGTTTAAATCAGGTGAGTTATACTGCCTAAAAGACCCCGTCATAGCCCCAATATACCCGCTATCAAAAACAGATTTTTCTGCTAAATAAATCATTCTCACACCTGTATCAAAAGATAATTTCGCGATACTTCTTTCCAATGCAGTGATTCGAAGCTCCTGACCTTTTGTCATTGCTACTTGTTGTCTTTTATTTTCTCCATCACCAACTTCAACTTTAGAATCCTCACGAATTTTTAAGATAGCTTCTTTTCCTCCTTCTTTCCAATTGTCTTGTTTAGTATTCCAAGTTCCTGGTTTTAAATCTTCTTTTTTATGTGCGCGCACAATTATTTGGATCCACATTTGATGACCTGGAGAAAGTGTTCCAAGAGTTTCAATCACAGGTGTAATAGGATCAATTTTGAACTCCTCTTCGGTTTCTTTATCGATTCCATAATCAACATAAGTTTTAATTGGGAAAGCATCTGGTTCTGTTAATTTTAACTCAACACCAAACAACTCAATACTTCCATCGTAAGCCAACCCCATCGTGTAATCATCTGACTCAGTCACTTCAATTCCAGGAAACTGTGAATACAATTGTGATTCAACCAGTCTTTGTAAATTTTTTCTGGTCCAAATAAAAAACCGCACATTTCCACCAAGGGAAACAATCTCTAGAGAAAACCAGGCTCGAACTTTTCCTTGTACTAATCTGTCATACCAAGTGGATTCTCCTCCAGTTTGATACAGAGCTGTTAAAAAAAGTTCCATTGCAGCGGGAGATTTTTCTACATCTTGAGGAGGTGTAATATCTAGTAGAACATAATCCTGAGAAGCTAAAAAAGCGGCTCGGTTGGCGTCTATAAACATTTTTACTAGTACCCAAAATAAAATAAAAGGTATAACAATAGGAATAATCGAAAATAAAAAATCAATTACATTACCAACGAGCTCTGAACTAAACATTGTATATAAATAATAACATGACTCAAAACAAAAAGTGCAATTTTCATTGCACTTTTTGTTTATTTTTATTTACTTAAATAATTAAGCAATATCGTATCTACCTTTTACATCTTTCTTGAAGAATTTTGGGTTTTGTAGATTTACAAGAATTGTATTTTCTTTTACATATCTTTCTTTCAAAACTTTCTCAATAATTTCTTCTTTAGTTAGAGGACCGTTTTTCTTGATTACATTATTGATAACATCTCGAACAACTCCACTCATGTATCCCCAATCAGAAAGAGCGTAAAGTCCTCTTCCAACAAGAACAAAACGAGAATCTTTGATCAATTCGTTGTGAGTTGTGGCTACGTGAGCTTTTTTTCCAAAAAGTTTTGAGATTTGTTCTGCAACTTCTCTAAAGTGAATAGGCGAACCATGTCGACGAATTACAAGATATGCATAATCTCTCATTCCTTTTACATTAATATTTGCTGAATCAGCTTTTCCCCATTCTCCTAAAGGATTTTTCTTAATTTGTTTTGAAGTGTTCAACCATCGTTTTACGATTTCGTCAGTTTTGTGATGATTTGAAATTTCTTTGATGTGATTTAGGAATTCTTCAATCAATTCTGCTTCTGAGACAATTTCATCTTCTTTTAGTTTTTCATACATCGCTTGGATTGATGTTTCAATCTTCTTTGCAAGAGGTTCGTTTACACACCATCGACAAGTAAATTCATTATTTTCTTTAAGACGTACAAACGGATCTCCTAAAACAAGTAAGAAGTGAATGTGGTTTTGGATACTTTTATTTTTTGAAATTACATCCAAAAGTTCTTCTTCATCTATAACTCCACCAAGAGAATCAACAATATCTTTTAGTTCGTCAAAGATTGGATTTAGTTTTTGGAAGTCATCAGATTTTCTAATATTAGAAAGAGAGTATTCCTCGATTTGACGAACTCTTTCTCTTGTAATTTCATACTTCTTTCCAATAGATTCTAGGGTTTGTTTCTCGTCAGAAGCTCCTAGGCCATAACGATTTACTACAATATCCCTCGCTCTTTCGGGCAGAGTGTCTAAAATTTTCTTTGTTACCTGTTTAGGTTTGAAAGTTATTGTTGCTTGCATTTTTTTATATAAATTATGCTCCTCAAATTATCACCATTAGTTATAAGTGTCAAGCTTTTTGGCTTTCATACAACTATTGATACAAGTTTGTTTGGGATGTAGATTATTTTTTTGACCTCTGAACCGGCAATCCATTTTTGAACAGTTTCATCTGCCAACACAAGTTCTCGCACTTCATTTTCTGGCATTTCACTAGGTAAAACTACCTGAGCTCGAACCTTTCCGTTTATCTGAACTGGCACGGTAATAGTGTCTGAAACGAGCATTTCCGGGTCAAAAACGGGCCAATTTTCTTTATGTATTGATTCTACCCCACCAAGCTTTTGCCACATTTCTTCGGCTAAATGCGGAGCAATCGGAGATATAAGTTTCGCGACGATTTTCGCATCTTCTGTTGAAATTCCGCTTTTGAAAATTTCATTTGTAAGAATCATCAACTCAGAAATCGCAGTATTAAATTTTAGTCTTTGCATATCTTCCTCAACTTTTTTTATTGCCTTATGCAAAACTTTTTCCACAGACTCTGGAGTTTTTTCTACAATCTTGTCCGAAATTTTGAAAATTCTTTCCAAGAAACGACGGGCGCCCACAATACCATTTGGATCCCAAGGATAACTTCCGGGTTCGTTGTAGGGTCCAATAAAAGCTAAGTATGTTCGGACAGTATCGGCTCCAAGTTTTTCTACCTCAATATCAGGATTGATTACATTACCTTTAGATTTACTCATCTTGTTTCCGTCGGGTCCTAAAATTAATCCACGATTCAATCTATATGAAAAAGGTTCCGACACAGGGGAAAGTTTCAAATCAAAAAGTGCCTTGTTGAAAAATCGAGCGAACAAAACGTGCATAGTCGTGTGCTCTGATCCACCAGAATAAAAATTAACTGGCATCCATTTTTTTATTTTTTCGATGTCTGAAAAATTTTCAGAATTATTTGAATCTAAATATCTCAAATAGTACCAAGAAGAATCCACAAAAGTATCCAATGTGTCTGTTTCTCTTTCTGCATCACCACCACATTTTGGACACTTTGTATGCATCCAATCTGTCGCTTTTGCTAACGGAGACTTTCCATCATCCCTTGGAAGATAATCAGAAATTTCTGGCAGAATCACAGGAAGATTTTCTTCTGCTTCGGGAACAGATCCACAACTCGCACAATTAATCATTGGAATCGGACAACCCCAATATCTCTGACGAGAAACAGTCCAATCTCTCAATCTATATGTAGATTTCATTTCCCCACCGACTTTTTGCACAATTTTTTCCTTCGCTTCTTCACTTTGCAAACCGTCGAATTCCCCAGAGTTTATTAAAATTCCTTCACCTGCATATTCTTTTTCGCCGCTTTTCCACAAATCCAAGACATAATCCAACTCGCTATGCATCATTTTTTCTCGGTTAATCTCACTTTTATCTAACCAGATTGGTGTGTGTAAATTTTTTTCATCTACTGAAACTTCGTCTTGTTCTTCATTTTCTAATTCACACAAAACACACCAAGAGTTTGAAATTCGATTTAAATTTTTATGTGCAGCAAAAAATTCAACTTGAACCGGACCAGAGACCATTTTAATAAATTTTAAATTTTTATATCCAGTTTCTTCATAAACTTCTCTGATAGCTGCTTCTTCTACACTTTCGTTTTCTTCTAAACCTCCACTAATAAAAGTTGTCCAACCTTGGTTTGGCCATTCTAAACAAAGATATTTTTCGGTTTTGGGATTTCTAACAATAACTAACACTCCTTTTCTGAAGACAACTTCTTTTCCTTCAACGTGAGGATTTTTATTATCAACAAATCTTGGGATTACTACTTTTTTAATTGGCAATCCAAACTTCTCCGCAAATTCAAAATCTCTTTCATCGTGTGCAGGTACTGCCATCACAGCTCCTGTTCCATAATTTGCTAAAACATAATCAGCGATGAAAACAGGAACTTTTTCATTTGTAGCAGGATTAATTGCAAAAACACCTTCAAGTACAACGCCTGTTTTTTCTGAAACACCAATCAGCCTTTCTCTTTCTAATTTTCTTTTTGTAACTTCAATATATTCTTCGACAGCAGATTTATTTGAAACTTTTGAAATTAATTCTTCAACTAATTTATGTTCAGGAGCCAAAACAACATAAGTCACACCAAACAAAGTATCAGGTCGTGTAGTGAAAACTTTCACGGCAACATCAGAATCATCAATTTTAAAATCAATTTCTGCTCCACTACTTCTTCCTATCCAATTCTTTTGCGCTTCTTTGATCTGATTCGGCCACTCCAGTGCATCTAAATCATCAATAAGCCTATCTGCGTATTTAGTAATTTTAATTGACCATTGCTCCATTTCTTTCTTTTCTACTAAAGCACCAGATCTTTCTGCTGTTCCATCTGCCAAAACTTGTTCATTTGCTAAAACAGTTTTATCAATCGGATCCCAATTCACTAAAGAAATTTTCTTTTCTACTAAACCTGCTTCAAAAAGTTTTATAAACAACCATTGTGTCCACTTATAATATTCTGGTGAACAAGAAACAATTTCTCTAGACCAATCAAAAGAAGCACCCATTGAATCTAACTGGTGTCGCATTACTTCAATGTTTTGAAAAGTCCATTCACGAGGATTTAGACCACGTTTGATAGCGGCATTTTCAGCAGGTAAACCGAAAGCATCAAAACCCACAGGAAACAGAACATTTTTTCCTTTTAGTCTTTGATATCTAGCGTAAATATCAGTGATTGCAAAAGCGTACCAGTGACCAACATGAAGGTCTCCAGATGGATACGGAAATTCAACTAAAACATATTCGTTTTCTTTTCCTGCAACTTCGTCCGAAGTTTTATACAGTTCAGTCTCCTTCCAAACTTTTTTCCACTTTTGTTCTATAGATTTGTGATCGTAGCCTTCCATATATAATAAAGAGTATATTAGCTTTATTTTGAGTAAAATTCAACGCTATCTAGAAAGTCAGTGTTTTTTCGATTGAGTAGTTATATTTTGAAAATTCTTCATTTTGATTATTAAAGCTCTCGATATAAGTCAGCTTATTTTCTTGAATATTTTTAAACTCGAATTTATAAGAATCAATACAATGACCGATGTAATTTTCAGGATTATTAATTGAACATTCATTTGTGAAGTCTATAATTCTTTCGGCGATTTCAGTTTTTAAATCTACTTTTACTATTCCAGGAAAGCCTTCTGCACCATGACTACTATATCCACTTGTAACAAACAAACTATCTCCATACCAAACTAAATTTTTATCGGTAATTTCATATAAACTATAAACATAATATCCATCGTAATCCTCATCAGGAAAAATGCTTTTGCCAGACTCTAAATTGTATAAATAATAATGAGGGCTTTTGTTATTTACTGAAAAGAATACATGTTTTTTATCTGGAGACAAAGAATATTCATTCAAAATTCCGTAGTCTATAAAACTATTTATTCTAGCTTCAATCGAAGACATAAATTTTATTGTGTATGCAAAATCTCTATTTCCGTATTCAGATGGAGCAAACGCTGCAACAGCTTGTCCTTTATCAACAAATGCAAACTTTTCCGGAACTTTTGGATCATACAAATAATAAGAGACTCCGTTTGTTGAAGTTAAAGCTTCTGGACAATCTTTTGCGTTTTCCCACCATGGTATATTTGGATCTTCTGTTTCTAATACAGGAAACTCTATCTGAGCTGTTTCAAAACCATATAAACTCGAATCCTCCATTGGATTTACAGTAACCCAACATTTTGAGGGATCATATCCTTTTAATATATTTTCTTCTATTGCTTGTTTTAAAGATAGGTTCGGTTTTTTTTCAAAAACTGTAATTATTGTTGAGTCATTTACAATGATAACATTTTCATTTTCTTTGATTACAACTGACTCAATTTCTTCAGAATCATAAACATATTCAAAAGTTATTCCTAATGAAGGTGAGATATATATTCCGATATCTTCATCTCCGGCATAAGTTTTATAAATTCTACTGTTTGTTTTGTTGGTCACTAAACCCGTCGAATTGTTTTGAGGTGAATCATCTTTTTCATATTTTTCAACTTCTATATTAATTTTTTCATCATTTTTAAGATTTTTGTAATCAATAATTTGTATAAATATAAAAACAGCAGTAATTAAAATAATCAAAAGTGATAATAAAGTTACTAAAATATTTTGTTTTTTCATAGACTATTTAATTTTTATCTAACGTAATTTGGTTTTCGTAATTCTGGATCGATTGTTCGTTCAAAACAATTTCTTCCGTCTGTGTGTTTGAAATATTCTTCGTTTGGATACATCGCTTTAGTTTGAGCTGGGAATAATTCTTCCTCGTTTGAAACTGTTCCGAAGTTGGCGCAAAGTTCAAAACTTAGTGGACTCTTCACATTGTATTCATAGTGCATCATTGTTTCTGGATCAACCGGAACTGAAACATAATTTAGAGGATCATTTAAATCAGTTAGTGTCGCAGGCAGAGCACCTTTTCTATCCCAATACGAAACAACTTCTGATTGAATGTACTGAAGGTCGCTTACTCTTTGTCTGTCTTCAAGCGCAAGTCTTGCATCTGATGGACTACCGATAAAAATAAATCCAGTCACAACCAAAATTAGAATCACACCGCTCACAACCCAAGCTGTTTTTTTCAAAACTGCAGTATTTCCTAAAAACTTTCCTTGGAGTTCTTTCATGCTTGCCCAGAAAACTGTAAGGGCCACAACAACTACGACAAGAACTTTTAGGATAAATCTCAAAGTTAGTTGTTCACCTTGCAAGAAGGTAAACATTAGAACGATTAGATCTATAACGATTGTTAATGCAGTTAGAAAAATTGTTAGATATGTTGCCCACTTTTTAATTGAAACTTCTTTTCTTTCTGGGGATGCAATTAGATACTTATTTGTTTTTACCAAAAGATACACTAGAACTGGGTATACAACGATAAATACCGACATTGACCAAGCAAGTGCAGAACTTCCATCATAATAGTACGCCGATGCGTCTGGCAGAGATATGTTGATTACGCTGAATAAAAAAGATATTAATGCGACGATACTTACGTATAAAGTGATAATGATTCCTAATTGTAAAAAGAAATCCTTCGGTGTCATTTTTATTTCCATATATTACATAATAACTCTTTTGGCGTGTAAATTCAATTGTTGAGAGAAAAAAGGACTGGCGCTTAATACGCCAGTCCTTAAGTTACGCTGTCATGATATTTCCATCATGGTCGACGGGAATTAGTTTTTGTTCAGACAACAAAAAGTCTACAACTTTTTGTACTTCTTCCACCTTGTTCAGACCCTCCTTTTTATACAAAATCAGAATAGGTGTAGTGAATCCGTCAATGTTTGAAAAGATCAATCCACTCAAAATGCTCCAACCGACTCGATAGTAAGAATCTTCGTCTTCTTCAACGTCTTCGTTTTCCGCCTTGGAAAATTCTTCAATCAATCGCAATCGAGGTACCAGCATCTGTTCAGCAAGATGATGTTCTCCGTAACGGGTAGTTGTGAAGGTTTCCAGTGTTACAGGATCTATGGCAAATCCATTAACATTTTCACCACAAGTAGCCCGAGTCACAAACACACCTCCACCTTCAGCTGGTTCATACCCTCTGGCTCGAAGCAGGCTGTTAGAGAACTCCTTTCGCTCATCATTATTCATGGATTTTATTTTCTCCACTTCTTTCTGATAAACAGAAGGCTGTACCTCAACAAACTGCTTAGGCTTTTTTCTTTCGATGGTGTCATCGAATTCAGATTTTAGAAAAATTGAAGGAAGTAATTTCATTCTCAAAGCTTGAACTACAATTTTATGGTTACTATCGGGCACACCAAGCATGCGATCATCATCAACATCCAAATAGTTGACTCGATAAGAGTTTTCGAGCTGATCCATAAGAATCGCCTCATCTTCTGCAGTGTGCGCACCAAGCCAATTGAGACCAGGTTTCCATTTGGTAATCAGATTTTTAATGAGACTCTGAAGTTCGAGTTGAGTATGATCATAAGCATAAACAAACGGATCATCCTCAAGTCCAACAAATCTATCGTCATCCCAACCGCTTGGAATTACTACAATTGGTAAATTTTTAGCGATATCTTCTCTAACTTTTTTAATGACTCTTTGATGTTCAAATCCATACAAATCTTGCCTAACAATAACTGCAAGTAGTTGACCTTTATTGTTAATGGATTCGATTTCGACAAAATCCATCTCTAAATCATGATAATGACTGTAGTTAATGACCTCACATTTGAGAGTGTTTCTCAAGAAGAAGGTTAATGCCTCACAGTAAGGATTACCATCACGTAAACCCGAATGCTTACTTTCAATATACAAGATGACTGGTTTTTGTGTCATGTTCTAAATTCCTTTCTTTGTTATTATTTTTAAATGAACCGCAATTTTTAATACATATTGCAATAATGATATCTATTGTCAAATCAAATTAGAAAAGAAAAAAGCCGCGCACCCGTAGGGTGCGCGGCCAATGAACAATCAGTCGATAATTGAACGACGTCTCTTTTCTTTTTTGTTGATCTTGCCATCAAGAATTGAGATGAATCCTCCAATAAGTGAAGCTGTCACTAAAGGATCTATTTTAACAATCCCATCTTTTAGTTCAGTTCCAAAATAATCTTCAGCGTTTGAAGGTAATTTAATTCTGAAAAAAAGATTGATTGCCACCAGACCAGTATCACTGCCAGAAATAAGAACTTCACCTGACAGTGAACTCATTAGAAAACGCTTGATCGTCGAAATCTGTTTTTCAAAATCCAGCTTGTCAAAAGCCCTGGCAGTCAGATTGTCATCATCACTTCCAACCCCGTAGATTTGAAGAAAGCTATCGATTTCACACGCCTCCTCAAATGAAATTTGATCTGAATGTTCCGCAATATACGGATAGACATCTTCACACCAGTATTCAGGAGATTGATCAATATCCTTTTTGTCGATGTCTTCAAAAACTCCTCGAGTTAAAATGTAGTCGACGAACACAACAAAAGGGACTCTTTTTGTATAGATCAAGTCCTCGATAATCGAATAATCATCAATCTCGTCTTTGCTATCATAGTCATCTGCCCACAATTTCACACGAAATTCATGAATAATCCTAAGCGCATTCTCCGCTTCTTCTTTTGTCATAATCTTATTCTTTCTATTGTTTCAATGAACTTTTGTAATCATCTTAATTACATGTGCACATTAACAAGAAAACAAGAATTGACGTAATAAAATAAACATAAAAAATACAGCAATGCTACATATGGCTCTAATTAAGGTTTAAATTGTTTAAATTTTATAATTTAAATTATAAAATATTGGTTATTTTTATTTTCTAAACCCTAAACTCCATCACGTCCCCATCCTGCACAATATACTGCTTCCCTTCGATTCGTAGCCAACCCTTTTCACGAGCAGCGGCAAATGAGCCAGCTTCTAAAAGTTTTTCATATTCAATAACTTCGGCGCGAATAAATTTGTGTTCAAAGTCGGAGTGAATTGAAGCACCAGCTTGCGGAGCTGTAGCACCAACGAAAGTTGTCCAAGCACGAGTCTCTTTTTCGCCTGTTGTAAAATAAGTCATCAATCCCAAAATCTCGTAACCTTTTTTAATCAAAGCTCCAAGTCCACTTTCTTCGATTCCCACAGCGGCAAGTAATTCTTTTTTATCTTCTTCACTCAAATCATTTACAGAAGCTTCGTTTGCAGCATCAATTTTTACAAACACCGCATCATTTTCTCTCATAAAATTCATCAGATCTTGGTATCGAGAATTATTTTCATCGTCATCTAAATTTTTTGAATCAGATTGTCTATTTAAAACATAAAACATTTGTTTCGCTGTCAGAAGATGCAGACTTTTGTAAATCGCAATTTCCTCCTCTGCCGGTTGTACAGTTGAAGCAAGTTTTTGATCATTAAAAGCCGCAGACAAACGCATTAAAAGTGCTTCTTCTATTTTTGCTTCTTTCAACCCTCTTTTCACGTCACTACCAATTTTTATCAGACGCTTTGCAACAGTTTCCGCATCAGACATTATTAATTCAAGATTTATTACCTGAATATCTTCTAGAGGATTCACTTCTCCATGCACGTGAGTGATATCCGGATTTTCAAAAATTCTCACCACATGAGCAATCGCATCAACATCACGAATGTTTGTTAGAAATTTATTTCCAAGACCTTCTCCTTGAGCCGCACCTTTTACAAGACCTGCGATATCTGTGAACTCCACAACAGCAGGAATTGTTTTTTGAGTTTTAGAAAAATCAGAAAGTTTATAAAGTCGCTCATCAGGCACAGGAACAATTCCAACAGACGGATCAATAGTACAAAACGGATAATTTTCCGCAGGAATAGATTGCTTTGTTAGAGCATTAAAAAGTGTTGATTTTCCAACGTTTGGGAGACCGACGATTCCGATTGAGAGATTCATAAATTATTTCTGTTGTTCCGTCATCAACTTCTTAATCTCGTTTTGGTGTGTCATAAACACTGACATCGCGGCAGTTTGTTGAGGAACCCCGTTTTTAACTTTTTCTTTAATTTCTTTTGCAATCTGCTCAAAAAGTTTTGGATTCTTCTCAATCATTGTAATAATCATCTCTTGTTGATCTTTTGGAAGATGCGCTAATTGCTTCTTCAACATTGCTTTCATTAAAAAATTCATAGGACTGAAATATTAGCAAATTTAATTAATAACCTCAATGTTCTTCTCTCCTTCTTCTCCAAGGCCTGGAGCTTCGTATTTAATAGGCTCTTCCCCTAGTCTTTTCTTCAATTGATCATTTTCTCTTTTTATATTTCGTACTCGCCAATTATCGGCAATTGCTCTCGGTATAAAAATAATTATTGCTATTAAAAAACCCATTAACATTCCTGTAATAATCACCAAAGCTAATGAACCTGTTATTTCGTTTTCTAAAAACTTAACGGTAACAGTGTCGTTATTTTGAAATGCAAAAAATAATGTTATGACAGCTACTATAAACCCTACTATAAATGAAATCATATTCTAATTATACCAAATTATTGTAAATAATACCGAACATTTTTTTTATGAGCTTCGTAAGTCTTTGCACAATGAATCACCCGATTTCTGTCATGTAAATAAAACAAACAATCCGTATCATCTGGATCTAGTGCCGCTTCTATTGCAGCGATACCTGGATTAGCAATCGGTCCAGGTGGAAGTCCATCAATTTGATAAGTATTGTATGGAGATTCGATATATTTGTCTTCGGATTTAACTTGTGGCCACCAACCAGTTTCTTCATCACCTTTTGCGTATTGCAAGGTCGCATCAATTTGCAAAGGCATTCCATTAAAAATTCTGTTCCAAATAATTCCTGAAATTAATTTCATATCAGTTTTTCCCGCGGCTTCTCTTTGAATCAAAGAAGCAATTGTCATCACTTGATTTAAATTTAAAATTTTTTCCTCCTCCCAAACACCATCCACAATTTCATCTAATTTTTCTTCCATTAATTCTTTTACCTCCTCCACAGAATTATCTTTATGAACTAAATATTTTCCTGGAAACAAATATCCTTCGCCACCAGATAAAATACAAATATCTTCTGGAATAGAAAATTCTGCTTTTTGTTCTTCGGTCCAACCAAGTTTTTCTCCAAAAATTTCTGCGATCTCTTCTTTTCGTAGACCTTCAGCGACTGCTACATATTTATACTCAGGAGAAGCAAGCGCCGCCAAGAGTTTGAAAGGCCCCATATTTTGATGCAAAAGAAAACCACCAGACTCTATGTCTAAACCAAATTTCAAAGCGACTTTCGCTACAAAATAAGAAAGATTGTTTGAAATATATCCTCTGTCTTTTAATTCTTCCAAAATTTCAGTTTCTTCTTTTTGATCTTCTAGTACAACAACTTTTTCTTCTTTCGCACTTTGAAGTGCATAAAAAATAGCGAAGATTAAAAGTATTGGCACCAGCCACTTTAAAACATTTTGGATTGTAGAAGAAATCCTCTCAGCCATTTATGCCATAAATTATAGCAGTTTATTTTGACTGAATTAGAACAGATTCACATTTTTGTGAACAAAATCCCCGACCGTCTTCATCTCGACAATTCAAGCAACAGATCACATGATCGTTACATTTTAGATTTGTGCAGTTGATAAAGTCGTCAGATAAATTTTCGCAACGAATACATTTTCCAATTACACCTTGATTCTCTGTTTGCATAACAATTCTTTTATCAAACACATACAGCTTCCCTTTGAAGTGCTTTCCTGGATGACGGTCTAGATATGTCGCCATACCGCCATCGAGTTGATACACATCATTAAAGCCTTCTTGAACCAAATATCCCGAAGCTTTTTCGCAACGCACTCCACCTGTACATACTGTGATTATTTTTTTATCGCGAAACTCTTCTATCTTTGGAATAATCTCTTTTAAATCAGAAAATACTTGCATCCCCGGCATAATCGAATTTTCAAAATGTCCAACGTTAAATTCGTAATCATTTCTCATATCTACAATCACAAAATCTTTTTTGTCTTCATACCATTGATCAAGTTCACTCGGATCCAATCTCTTTCCAGTCATAACATTTGGATCAACATCTTTTTCCCCGAGGTGAGATGTGACAATTTCGTCACGTACTTTGATAGACATTTTAGGAAAAGCATCACCTGTACCTGCGCTTTTTTTGAAAACAATATCAGAAAATCTTTCATCTGATGTGAATTTTTTAATATATTCTTCGGTATCCTTTGTTAAACCTTCGACTGTTCCGTTGATTCCTTCTTTTGCAATAATAATTCTGCCTTTTAAATTAAGACTTTTACAGAGAGCACGATGCGAATCCATAAATTCCGCAGGGTTTTCAATCTGGGTGTATTTGTAATATAGAAGGATGGTGTGTGACATATTGTGTTTTATATAAAATCATTTTTAGAGTGGTTGTGCAATTGTGTTAAATAAAAAATCCCAGCTGTCTTTCGACAGCTGGGATTATCCTGGAATCAGGGGTGAAACAGAGTTCCCAAGAAATCCGTAACGAGTGAACTGAGAGTAATTTCTTTCCTTTCAGGTTCAGGTCTTTTGACGACCTGCCACCCCTTTGAAATGAAGAGATCAAAAGAGGGCTTTTCATTCGCATTACCAAGTCCAAACTCATAGTAGATTGCACCAGTGAGAAAAATCTCTGCAGCTTCCGCTCGAGAGATGTAGGGCCTCAACTCATCATTGATGCTCTTTCGCATGGCATCAATTTCCTGATGGAATTTGAGACAGTCTTCAGGAACGTGATTTGGAGAATCATGATCCTCCATATGTTTTTCCATAAGACTTTTGATCTCGGCACGTTTCTCTTGGGCGATTCTCATAGGCTCCTCGGTCTCTTTTTGCATTTGAGACCTCAGACCAAAAGCCTTCTTCAAATTGTCTGAAAGGACACCGAGAACGATGTCTCCCTCTTCCACCTGAAGGTCTGGTTCTTCGATACTTGCGATATTAACCGCAAACAAATCATCAAGGATTTTACACATGTCAGAATGTTTTCTATTGGTTGTTTTTTTGTTTTTTTCAAATGTCAGATTACGCTTGAATCTGAACTTCCATCACTTTTTAACATAAACAAAAATAATGTCAATCCACATTAAAGCAATCCTGCAACATTTACAGGTACGTCCAGAAATCCACTTTTAATCTCATCAGTTATAGCTGCTTCCATAACAGAACCTAACAACAAGGCAATTGTTCTTTCAATTTCCTGAGGAGTAGATTCGTATCGATTTCCTTTAAAGGTTATAGGAAATCCATTGTTTATTAAGACGATATTATCCCATTTAATATCAGCGTGAATTCCGTTCAAACCAGAAACATTCTTTCTCATGTAAACAGCTGGAAATTCACGATCAGAGGACGACATACTAATGAGATATAAATTATGATTAATAGACTTCTTAATGTTTTGAAGTGTGCTTTCATCTAAAATATTTGAACCTGTAACTCCAATTATTAAATTTATATTGTTATCCTGAATTAAATCAAGAAGTTCTGTTTTGTCATGATTGGCAATATCATAACCGAGAGTAAAATATTTATTCTCCTTAAACCAAGAAAGGATACTACTTCCCAGAGGACCTAGACCTACAAGAAGAATGCGTGCGTCTATAGAATATTGACTTATTACTCCCACGATTCTTTTACAACCAATATCTGCAATAATTGGACTTTCTTTTGTGAGTTTAATTGCGGAACGAGCAACATTAAAAATTGGAAAATTATGCTCTGCATTTTCTAGCTTTCTAAAACCTGAAGACGTTTGCTCAACTCCAACAACTGAAACCCCTGACGGAATAATTTCAAATAATTCGTTTGCGACTTTAAGTAGTTCTCCTCCATCATCCAAAATAATTATTCTTGATGAAGACTTAATTGAGGAAATAAAAGCATTAAATTCTTTTTTACAATTTCCATAATGCTCAGTATCAAACGGAATTTCTGAATTAAATATTGGATCGGATACATTAAATCCTTCAACTCTCAACTCTTTTAATACTTCGTTATTTGTAGAATAAATTTTTCCAAATATGTGAATATTTTCTTTTGGGATTCCAAACTTATTTATCAACTCAAACATTTTTGCTTGAGGAGACAGGATATGTTGACAGGCTAAAAGATAAACATTTTCAAATGTTTTTTCTTCAGTTTTATATAATTGAGCAATTTGCTCTAATAATGGATAAGAATAATCAGAGCGCATAATCTTTTGTTTTATCATCAACCAATTTGCATTTAATGCCAAATGGAAAAAACGAGTTTAAAATCTTTTTTGTGGACCTGACAGGATTCGAACCCGCTGCCTCCTCAGTGCAAATGAGGCGCTCTACCAATTGAGCTACAGGCCCAAGTGAGGAACAGAAGGAAAATTTATTTTCATTCTGCTTCCGAACGCAGGGCCTGGAAGCTTTGCTTACAGGCCGAGCAGTTCTTTTTTACTCAGACACTTAATCTATCTCTAAATCAAGTATTGTGCATTTTACCCTACTTTCTGCGTGTTGCAAGGTCTAAAATGTGGTCTAGAAACTCTTCATAATTTGAACCACATTCTTTCAAAGATTTGCAGATTAAAGCATTTTCACCGAGCGCAGGCAGTGAATTTGTTTCCAAAATGAAAACTCCCCTTTTTGGATGCACAATAAAGTCACTTCGAGAATAATGTCTCAACCCCAAACCTCGATGCGCCGATATCGCAGCTCTCTGCAAAATTTCGTTCTCAGCTTTTGAAAAACATCCAGGACAAATATTTTTTGTTTGCGCATCCATTTTTGCATCATAATCAAAAATTTCCTTTCCTTCTGGCAAAACTATTTCAGTTGGAAAAAGTGGGTACAATTCTTGATCACGAAAATTTTCTATCACACCCACAGTCGCTTCTTTTCCTTTTATATATTCTTCAACTAAAACTTTTTCAGTGTGAACAAAAAGTGCTGACAAAGTATCCACTAATCCTCGAAAATCTTTCACCACACTCACACCGAGCGAAGATCCTTTATCAAGTGGTTTCAATACAAGTGGCATCGGCATTTTTCTAAAAACTTCATAAGCAACCGGTTCAATGTCGTATGTTTTTTCTACTATCGCAGCTAGAGGGGTTTTCAATCCAAGTTGCTCAAAAACATTTCTTGCATGATCTTTTCGAATTGATTGCATAGCAGAAAGAGTTTTTGGTCCGGTAAAAGGCACACCAATTTGTTCTAAAATTTGTTGAACCTTTCCATCTTCTCCGTATTCGCCATGCATTGCATTAAAAACCACATCCACATTACTCAAAACTTCAGCAGGAGAAACCAAAACACCGTTGTAATACCAATCACCGTGCATATCAATCACAACATCAGACACACGATGTCTTTCTTTCAAAGCCTCAATCACAGACTTTCCAGTTTTTAAAGAAATTTCATATTCACTTGAAGGCCCTCCTCGCAAGACCGCAACTTTATATTTCATATGCGAAATATTATATCACCTCAAACAACAATACAGAAAAAATACTTATAAAAATGGGATTATCAGTTTAAATAAATGAAACTGATCATAAATAATGCGTAAATAATCAGAGCAGCAATTAATGCAGTAATGGTGATACTTAGTAACGAACTCTTACGTTTACCACCTTTGGTTATAAAATTGTTAGTTATTATAAAAATGACAAAAGCTGCTGATGATAAAAGACCAAAAAATATTAGGAGACTTAAAAATAAATTACCATCCATGTATTAATTATACATGGAATTTAACTTTGAATTACAAATTTTCGTCTAAAAAACTTTTTAAAGCATCCAGATCTTTTAGTTCAGGATCATAAAAATAGGAAATAATTCCGATTGATTCAGCAGATTCAACAGCACTTGGATTATGTTCAAAATAAATAACCTCTTCTGGACTAAAATCATATTCTGTCAACAAGCTTTCAAAATAAATCGGATTAGGTTTGTCTGGATTATGCTTTAGTGTAAAAACTGGATAAGGAACATCATCGAGACCGAATTCTTTTATTTGTTCATCATTCGCATTTGTAAGAATTATTTTCTGATTTTCGTAAGTTTCTAATAAATCAAACATTTCTTGAAATTTTACAAATTCGCCAGATTCATTTTCAATTATTGAAGTATCGACCGCATCGACTAATATTGTTTTCATATTGAAATTATAGCACTACTTTTTATACGAAGATTTTCTCTGTTTTTGTCGGTAAAATTCGATTGCAAATCGGTGAGCTTCATTATTTACAAGCAAAATACTTCGTTGATGCTCTTTTATAATATTTTCGTCTCCCAAAAGACTCTGCGGTTTATGTGCTTCATTTTTCACAACTCCAACTACTGGAATATTTTTTCCAGCTTCTTTCAAAACTTTTAGCGCTCGATTTCTCTGTGCAACACTTCCATCCACCACAATCAAATCCGCATCAGGCCATTCTGTGTGAACGAGCCGGCGGCACAAAATTTCTTCTAGCGATCCGACATCATCGCCGCGAGCGGCTTTTCTTAAAATAAATTTTCGGTACGCTGATTTTTGAACCGTACCATTTTCCATAACAGTCATAACACCCACAGAATTTTTTCCCGATAAATGCGCTGCGTCGTACGCCTCAATTCTAAAACCAGAAACATCTTCTTTGTCGTGTTTCAAAAGCGAAACGTCTCGAATATGATTCAACGCAAAAATTTGATTTCGTTTTTTTGCCGCTCCTTCAAAATCTTGTATCTTCGCCAAAGCTTTCATTTCTTTTTCCAGTACTTTGTTTAACTCTTTTTTCTTTCCTTTAAAAAATAACTTAATATGTCGCAAATTATTTTTGTATTTCAAAATCGCTTCATTGTCTAAAATGTCAGGATTCAAACCAAGTTGTTTGTACAGACGGGTATCAGATTCATCCGATCTAAACGGAAAAATCTTTCTGATAATTTTCAATGCTTCACTCAATTGCATTTGAGATGGAAAGGGTCCAAAAACTTCTTGATAACCTTTTGTGTCAAAAGAAAGTGTTCGTCCTCGTTGAATCAAAACTCGAGGAATTTTTTCTTTTGTTATAACCACAAAGCTGTAGCTTTTATTATCTTTTTCTTTTGTATTTGCGAGAGGTTGAAATTTTTTAATCAAATCAGCTTCGAGAATCAATGCTTCCAAAACAGAATCAGTTTTTGTGAATTCAACACTGTCGGATTTTGTCACCATATCCAAAATCAATGCTCCACGAGTTTTTATCAAATCATTTGAAAAATAACTTTTAACTCGATCGCGCAGCGAAGTCGCTTTCCCAATATACAAAATATTTTTCCCATGCAAAAAACGATACACCCCAGGCGTATCCGGAAGATTTATTTTTTTGAGCGCTTCTAAATTCATACTTGTTAATCATTTATATCACATTTGACAATACTTGTATATTGTTTTATTGTTCCAAATGAATTGTTTTGCGCATTATGCGATCTTGATAAATACGTGTTGACACACGCAACGATTGGTGGACGAAATGTCTTCCACAAAACAACTGTTCCAAATAATGAAAATTGAGCTTCTGCAAGAATTCTACCTTCAATTCGATGGTCAACCGAAAATCAACTTCTGGTTGAAAGGACAATATTCTGTACAGTCACCTCCTCACGTAGGAATGGTTCTCAGAGTCCCCGACGAAATCGATGATGTCGAAAATGGGTTTTGGCACCTAAATTACGAACATGGTCAAGAAGTTGAAAGCGTTCAAATGGTAGCGATCAAGAGGGGTATTTATACACACTCGGCCAGACTTCCTGTAGTAAAATCAACAGATAAGGATAGCCTAATCTATCATGGACACGAATTTTTTGAATTTTGTCTAGAAGGCACAACAAAGTGGTATCACAACACAACAAACACCCGCTTTACTAACTTCTTAGCAAATCATGGTAAAAGTGCCACACTTCATGATTTTGATCCCGCAGAAAAGTTCTTTCAATCCTTAATCGCACTGACTGAGGAATAATTCCAACAAACTCCTTCTTTTCTCATATTCTGAGTAAAGAAGGTTTTTCTTTTACCTCTTATGTCTCCTCGGTTTCAAAACCTTCTTTAAATATTTAGCAGTGTAGCCTTTTGTAGATTCAGCGACTTGTTCAGGAGTTCCTTTTGCCACCACTTGCCCACCACCAGCACCACCTTCCGGTCCAATATCAATAATATAATCAGCAGACTTCACAATATCCATACTGTGTTCAATGACAATCACTGTATTTCCCTTGTCCACGAGCACTTGCAAAATATCAATTAATTTTTTCACATCTTCGTAATGTAATCCGATTGTTGGTTCGTCCAAAATATAAATTGTTTTTTGCAAATGTGCGCGATAAAGTTCTGAAGAAATTTTCACACGCTGAGCTTCCCCACCAGAAAGTGTTGTCGCAGATTGTCCGAGTTGCAAATATCCAAGACCAACTTCGTTTAGAGTCAGAAGTCTATCTGAAATTGAAGGAATATCATTAAAAAATTCCATCGATTCTTCAACTGTCATTTGCAAAACTTCATAAACATTCTTTCCTTTGTATTTCACTTCAAGAGTTTCTTTTGTAAATCTTTTTCCGTTACAAATATCACAAGGCACATAAACTGTCGGCAAAAAATGCATTTCAACAGCAACTTCTCCATTACCCTGACAAGCCTCACATCTTCCTCCTTTCACATTGAAAGAAAATCGACTTGGCTTCCAACCTCGATATCGTGCTTCTTCTGTCTCGGCAAACATATCTCGAATGTGAGTCCATGCCCCAGTGTATGTCGCAGGGTTTGAACGTGGAGTTCTACCAATCGGAGATTGATCAATTAAAATTGAACGTCCTAAATATTCTGAGCCAGTAAATGAAGTACAATTCTCCGTTTTCGCAGAACGATATTTTCGATCCAATCGTGATTGAAGATTTTTATATAAAATTTCATAAACGAAAGAAGATTTTCCTGAACCAGAAACTCCTGTCACACAAACAAGTTTTCCAAGAGGAACATCAACATTCATATTTTTAATATTGAAAACATTTCCACCTTTAATTGAAATATGCCCGCGCGGTTCTTGTCTTCTTTTTTCCGGAAGTTCAATTTCTTTGTCACCTCTCAAGTAATCAAGAGTGATTGATTTTGAAGGATTTGTTTTTGCTGACAAAAGTTTTTCCAAATCATCTGCCACAACAACATTTCCTCCGTGTACTCCAGCGCCAGGACCAATATCAACTAAATAATCAGATGCAAAAATTGTGTCCTCATCATGTTCCACCACGATAATTGTGTTACCCAAATCTCGAAGATCCAAAAGTGTTTGAATCAATTTATCGTTGTCGCGAGAATGCAATCCGATTGTTGGTTCGTCTAAAACATAAAGTGCGCCTACCAGACCAGAGCCAAGTTGCGATGCTAAACGAATTCGCTGAGCTTCTCCTCCAGAAAGTGTGTTCGCGCGACGATCAAGTGAAAGATATTCAATCCCAACATCTTGCATGAATTGCAGACGAGATTCAATCTCTCGCAAAACAACTTTCGCAATTTCTTTTTCTGTTTTTGAAAGTTTCAATTCAATGAAAAAATCCACAGCATTGCTGATTGTCATTGCTGTTAGATTTACAACATTCACCTTTTCTTCTGGATCACCTAAATACACAGCTAGAGCTTCAGGACGAAGTCGTGCACCGTGACAAGTCTCACAATCTTCATCGCCAAAAAAGTGTTTAGTACCAAGCCCATTACATGTCGGACAAGCACCGTGTGGGGAGTTGAATGAAAAAAGTCTTGGCTCGATTTCAGGAAAAGAAAATCCATCATACGGACACATAAATTTTGAAGACATCAATCTTTCTTCTGTTGGTGTAACAATTTTTATCAAACCTTCAGTTTCTTGAATTGATTTTTCAATCGCATCTGCCAATCTTTCTCGCATATCCTTTGAACGATTTTTTACATCACTGATATAAAATTCATCAATCAAAATATCGATGTTGTGTTTTTTAGTTTTAGTTAATTCAATTCTGTCTCGAAGTTTGTGGAGTTTGCCGTCGATTCGCACTTTCTCATAACCTTTCCCAAGATAGTCATAAAGCATTTGATAGTATTCTCCTTTTCTTCCCACAACTACTGGCGCAAAAATTTGCACTTTAATATCATCAACATCCACACCCATTACAGTTTGTGAACTTTTCTTTGTATCAATATTTTCAACATTTTTAATAATTGTCTCTAGAATTTCTTCATTTGAAAGTTTTCTAATTTCTTTTCCGCAAACAAGACAATGTGGTTTTCCAACTCTCGCAAAAAGAATTCGGAGGTAATCGTAAATTTCTGTGATTGTCGCCACAGTTGAACGCGGATTATTTGAACGAGATTTTTGATCAATCGAAATCGCAGGAGAAAGTCCAACAATTTCATCAACATCAGGTTTTTGCATTTGTCGCAAAAATTGTCGAGCGTACGCAGAAAGAGATTCGATGTATCGTCTTTGTCCTTCCGCAAAAATAGTATCGAAAGCAAGAGAAGATTTCCCTGAACCAGAAAGACCTGTGAACGCGATCATTTTGTTTCTCGGCATTTCAACTGTGATATTTTTCAAGTTATGAGTTCGCGCTCCTCTAACTATGATTTTATCAACCTCATTTTTGTTTAATTGTGGTGTTTTTTTCGCTGACATATAAATAAAAAGTTATTTAAATAAGAAAACAATTTTGTGATTTTAACAAATTTTTGGGAGAAAAACTAGTGCTAAGCGGCGAATTAAAAAGAAAAAAGCCTCTGGATTGGCGCGCGACAGAGTTGCGCGCCAAATCCTTTGGCTTATATTGTCACTGTACTTGCACAGTGACTGTTTCGTATCTTTCGTGATCTTTTTCCCTGTCAGGAAGAACGCCAGAGAAGTGTCCAGGGACACCTTCCATGTCATATCCTTCGCGAACAAGAACGTCGATCAAGGGAGCACGATCCCAACCGAGAGCATCCACGACATTGAGAGCAACCATCGCGATTGACTGCGATGCGTCAATTTCAATAACGCGACTCTTGTGACCAAACAGCTTGCGCTGCATGATTGCCAGGAGACCTTCCTTTCCATTTTCTCCATTGCGGGCCCTGATCCACTCAGCGACTCTTTTGTAGAAACGATTCTGAACCACGTCAGCGGATCCTTTTTCATCTTTCCTTAGAGTCCCCATTCCTTGATTTTCCAACCAACGCTTTTGCATCCGCAATATGGCGAGTTTGGAATTGATGTTCAATTTAATGAACCGGGTTCGCTTTGTGAGCATTCCATACTCACAAAGAAAATCAATCAAAAGTTCCATCTGCTCAGGAGTCCTTCCTGGTCCGTTGAAAACAAATTTTTGACTTTTCTCGTAGTTAAGAAATCCCTGCTGAACAAGGTGATTCAAGAGTTTTTCGTGAACCATCTTGTCATCCTTAATCATAAGACCATCGCCGCGCCCACCACCGAGAATATCGGAGGTAGAAACAGGAATTATCCCAGAATATGCCATCATCAAAAGACTTGTGAGGGCGTCTTTTCCACACCCAACACAACCTACCAATATCAGGATCTCATGCATAACAATGAACTTTTCTTTCTAATTTTATTTTAGTTTTGTTTGATTTTTCTCTCGATATAAAATACTGAGAGTCCAGTGAAGAACACTACCACCACACCACATTTTTAGCAATAATCAAACAAGTAGACTTCTGTGCACAACTACTTACCCTTTTTATCCATTTTTTCCAAATCTTTATCTTTATTATCCAAAAACTTTTCTTTTATCAAAACAATCTCATCGCGTAAAATAGCAGCAGTTTCAAAATCCAAAATTTTCACAGCACCTTCAATTTGTTTTTCTTTTTGTCGAATCAATTGCTCTGGTTTTTTCTGTGCAATTTTCATATCCATATCTAAAAGTTTTGAAACCGCCTTTTGATGATCACTCGACATTGTTTCTGTTATGTCACGAATATGTTTCAAAATTGTTTTCGGTGTGATGCCGTGTTTTTTGTTGTATGCGAGTTGAATATTTCTTCTTCTCTCTGTCTCATCAATCGCGCGTCGCATCGAACCAGTCACTTCATCAGCATAAAGAATCACGCGTCCATCAACGTTTCTCGCTGCACGCCCAATTGTTTGAATCAAAGCAGTTTCACTTCTCAAAAATCCTTCTTTGTCTGCATCCAAAATTCCAATCAAAGTCACCTCTGGCATATCCAAACCTTCTCTCAACAAGTTCACACCAACCAAAATATCGTATTGTCCTTTTCTAAATTGAGTAATAATTTCAATTCGTTCAAGTGCTTTAATATCACTATGCAAATAAATTGATTTTATTTTTTTGTCAGAAAGATAACTCGCCAAATCTTCCGCCATTTTTTTAGTTAGAGTTGTTGCGATCACGCGTCCACCTTTTTTAATAGCCGCTTCAGATTCTTTAATAAAATCTGCAACTTGTCCTTTGTATTTTCCTTTTTCTGTAACCGGTTTTATATCAACGATAGGATCCACCAGACCAGTCGGACGAATCACTTGCTCAACTATGTTTGTAGAGTGCTCTAATTCATATTTTCCTGGAGTTGCTGTGGTGTATATAGTTTCTGGCATTTTCTTTTCAAACTCATCAAATTTCATCGGCCTGTTATCCATTGCGCTCGGCAGACGAAAACCATGTGCCACAAGCGTTTCTTTTCTCGATCTATCACCGTTGTACATTCCACCAATCTGAGACACTGTCACATGAGATTCATCTATCACAAGAAGAAAATCCGAGGATCCATCTTTCTTTTTTGGGAAATACGAAATCAAACTATCTGGCGCTTCACCAGGTTTTTTTCCTGAAAAATGTCTAGAATAATTTTCAATTCCGTTTGTGTATCCAACTTCTCGAATCAAAGCTAAATCATATCGAGTTCGTCGCTTCAATCTCTCTGCTTCCAAAATTTTTCCTTCTGCATCGAGCACTTTCAATCTTTCTTCTAATTCGTGTTCAATAGTTTTCACCGCAGCGGTAATTTGATCTTTGTCTGTGATGAAATGTTTCGCTGGAAAAAAATAAAAATAATCCAACTCTTCAATAATCGAACGAGTCACAGCATCAATTTTTGTAATATGAGAAATTTGATTATCATCAAAAGTTACACGCACGATAAATCTTTCTGAGATCGGCATTACTTCAACAGACTGACCAATGCCGCGCACAAGTCCAGGTTTCAAATCTGCATTTGTTCGAGTGTAGTGAATCGAAATTAGCGAACGAACAAAATCACCTCGCTCCATTTTATCTCCACGACGAAGTTTTAGATTTTCTCTTTCATATTCTTCTGGCGCACCCAAACCATAAATACAAGAAACCGATGCGACGATAATCACATCTTTTCGAGTTAGTAGTGCTTGTGTCGCTGCGTGACGAAGCCGATCAATCTCTTCGTTAATCTGTGCTTCTTTTTCAATATAAGTATCGGTCACCGGCATGTACGCTTCCGGTTGATAGTAGTCGTAATAAGAAACAAAATAGTGCACAGCATTGTCTGGAAAAAATTCTCCGTACTCTTGAGCGAGTTGCGCTGCGAGGGTTTTGTTGTGCGCGATTACAAGCGTCGGCTTTTGAATTTGATTTATCACATTTGCAACTGTGAAAGTTTTTCCCGAACCAGTCACACCAAAAAGCGTCTGGTGTTTTTCACCCTTTTTTACTCCCGCAACTAGCGACTTGATAGCTTCCGGCTGATCTCCCGCTGGTTTATATTCGGATTTTAAAATGAATTTCTTTGATTCCATTGACACAAACAATAGCATGTTCTACATTGAAAATGAATTATGAGTACTATATTTACAAAAAAAGATGGGTTTCAAGCAATAGTTTTGCTTGGAAAGTTATGTCAAGAAATTCTTGCCACGGAAAATTGTTCGAAAGAGTTACACAATCTAGCCACAGAAAGTGCCAATTTCATTCAACAAACTCAAGACAAAATGATTGATGCCGGATCAATAAATCCAGCCAGAATGGATTGTCACTCAAAAGATAATCCAATTGATTTCTTTGTACAACAATTTGGAATCGAGGAATTTGTCGGTGTCTGCTCAACCGAGAGGGCAAGACTTGCTGGTGCTCGCCTTAGGCAGCATGCAGATCAAATTGGTGCATAAAACTTTGAGACAGGCCGCGCAAGCACCTGTCTCTTTTTCTTTAATCTGTTTTGACAAATGTGAATATTTAATGTATTGTTTTGAAGAAAGTTTTTTTCAAATCACTAAACAACACCAACTATATAAAGAGATGCCCAAGTTCAAATTTCTTATTACTGAAACAACCACAGCAATCCCAGATCCAATCACCCATTCGAAAGGATCGGCAGAAAATATAGAACCTGACGGAGGAGGTATGATTATCTACGAAGATTTTGCCACCGAAAAAGAAGCTCGTGAACAGGAATGTTGTCATACAGACGAACATAAGAGTCAGCTATGGGAACTTCATTGTTCCCAGGAATTCAAAACGGGGGACAGTCATGGAGGAGTTGATGTCCTTTATATCGGTCGAATGTCAGACGAAGAGGTCAATGCCCTTGATGAAAGTTTGATGCACGAAGCATTGGAGGAAATGTCACGTATGAAAAAACGTTAATTTCCAACTTTTATTAACTCAAATCCGACGAGCAATCGTCGGATTTTTTATTTAACTTTTATATTTATCCAAAAACTCCTTCTTATACTCCTCAAACTTCCCTTCAAAAATTGCTTCACGCGCACCATCAACAAGATTAATGATGAAATGTAAATTGTGCATTGTCGCAATCACAGCACCAAGCATTTCATCTGCACGAAATAAATGCGAAAGATATGCGCGAGTGTATTTTTGAGAAATTTCAAAATTTAATTCTGGATCGAGAGCTGTGTAGTCATCTCGAAATTTTGCATTCTTTAAGTTTATTTTTCCACGCTTTGTATAAATTGTTCCTGTCCGCGCAATTCTCGCAGGATTAACACAATCAAATAAATCACAACCATTTTCAATCGCCATAAAAATATCTTCCGGCTCACCAATTCCCAACAAATGTTTTGGTTTTTCTTTTGGCAAAATTTCATTCACCCATTTCACCGCTTGTGACATATCTTCTTTTTCAAAACTTCCACCAATTCCATATCCGTCAAAATCCATCGCGCCGATCACTTCTGCACTTTCTTTTCGAAGAGCCTCCACTCGCCCACCTTGAACAATTCCAAATAAAGCCTGCTTCTCTGCTTGTTCTGGTTTTGAACGATGAAATTCCAAAGATTGCTTTGCCCAACGATGAGTTCGATCCAATGCTTCTGCTTGATAGTGATCCGATTCTCCCGGAGCAGTGCACTCATCAAATGCAAAAATAATATCTGCGCCGATGTTGTGTTGAATATCAATTGATTTTTCTGGAGTGAAATAATGTGCAGAACCATCTATGTGCGAACGAAATGTCACACCGTTTGGATCAATCTGTGCAGGTTTGAAATGTTCAGAAACAGTTCGTCCATCTCGAGAAGATTGCGCAACATCTTCGAGTTTCAATTCTTCTTCATTACCTGAAATTTTTTTAATTGTATTTCCAAAAGCTACTCCCAAAGAAAAAACTTGAAACCCACCAGAATCTGTCATTGTTGGTCCTTGCCAGTTCATGAAGTTGTGAAGGCCACCCGCGGCGCGCAGCCTTTGGTCACCGGGCTCTAGATATAAGTGATAAGTATTTGAAAGTACGACCTGCGCGCCGGTTTCTAAAATCTGCTCAGGAAGCAAACCTTTAATCGTCGCCTTTGTTGCCACAGGAACAAAAGCCGGTGTTTTTATAACACCGTGCGCAGTTTCCAACTCCCCAGCTCTACCCAATTGCCCAGGAATTTCTTTAACAATTTTGAAATCTATCGGCTTTTTCATGTCCGAACACAATACAATAATTTTCGCACTTTGTCATTTTTAAAATAAAAAATGCCCGCGAGTTTTACATCGCGGACATTTGGTTAGGTGGAGTCTATTTTACGATTTTTTTATTTTTATACGGTATCCAGAAGAAATAGCTTGTCTTGTCAGGTTGAACTTCGACGTAACCTTCTTTTCTGAAAAGATGTGATGGCATAAAAACCGACCACACATCGACAAAGTATGTCGTTAAAATTCCAGGATAGGAAGTTGAAGGAACTGGTCCCTGGACATACTCAGAATGTCTGTTGAATTCAATTTTTTCATCGATTCCCAACTCTTCCTTGAATGCTCTCTGAGCAGCTTCTAAACTACTCTCTCCTGGAAAAACTTTTTCACCGACACTAAATGGCAAATCACGACGATGAACAGTGCCATCAGCAAAAACTTGTTTCCCTTCTGTGAGAACACAAAGCCCACCATTATATAGGCGATACACCCTAACAACCGAACCTATCGCCGCTCGGTAGATTTTTCCTTCAACCGATGCCAGAATTGATTCTCCTGAATTTATTTCATGCAAGAGGTTTTCCAGAGATTTTGCTTTCCCTTTTCCCCACTCATCAATTGAAATATCGTGAGACTCCAAAATCCTATGAAGTTGTGTAATGTTCATAATTTTTGTATTTAAAACATATATAACCACTTTCTGGCAAAAAATCAATTTACCGATTGTTTTAGACAGGCTACAATATACAAATGTTACCAAGAAAAAAAATTGCTCGAAATTACAATTATACAAATGTTGAACCAATAACTTTTGCAAAGTTAGATGAAGAAACTCAAAGTCGAATTGATCGTATCTCTGAAGAATTCAAAAACGGATTTACATTAATAAAAAACCCAAACAAGTCTGTGACATTTTGGGGATCAGCACGCACACCTTCAGACGATCCGATGTACATCAAAGCAGAAAAACTTGCAGCGAGAATTTCAACTGAATTAGGTCACACAATTCTAACAGGAGGAGGTCCTGGAATTATGGCTGCTGGAAACTGTGGAGCATACGATGCAGGAGGAAAATCTATGGGTCTCACAATCAAACTTCCCTTCGAACAAAAAACTAATCTTTGTCTGACTCATCACATGGATTTTAAATATTTCTTTGCAAGAAAGGTTTGTTTAGCTTTTGCATCTGAATCATATGTTTATTTCCCTGGAGGATTCGGGACACTAGATGAATTATTTGAAATTCTTACACTTGTTCAAACAAAAAAAATTGATCCTGCTCCTTCGATTATTTTAGTTGGTAAAAAATACTGGAAAGGTTTGGATAAATTTATAAAGAAAACAGTGCTTAAAGAGCAAATGATAAGTCCTGAAGATTTAAATTTGTACACAATCACCGACGATGAAGAGGAAATAATTAACTTAATCAAAAAATCTCCAGCAAGAGAAGCTACAATACTGGCTTCAACAGATAACTAGATTACGAAGAAATATACAGCCACAATTACAGCAATAACGATAGCAAGTGTGATTTCTAATTTATTATTTTTCATATTTTGATTATATTACAGTAAGTAAAAACTACAAACTCGCCATGTTCACAGACTGAGCATTTTGACTTACTGCTTTTTCAATATTTTCTCGAACATTTGCAGGGTTTTCGACACCTCTGATGATAAACTGTTTACTTGTACCCGCATTTTGAATACTCACATCTCCAAAATTTAAAAAAGTTTGAAACATTCCGCGCACTTCTGAATTGATATCTTGAATTCTATTTAATCTGGTTGTGGTTATTTCTCTATGAAAAACACCAAGCTGCTCTACATCAATTAGATTTTTATTTGTCACAATCCACACATCCAAGTAATAATCCGTCCAAATAACAAAAGCTATCACCCACAAAACCAAAAGCCATATACTATAAAGAAATAAAAATAAAACAGTTATGTTTTTTTCACTTTCAATCACAACAGGCAAAGCTGAAAAAATTGAGTAAATAAACACAGGTAAAAGTGCAGCAGCGCAAATAAAAATTGCAGGCCCCATCATTGTGAACCAGTGTTTCCTCACTTCAAAAATTATGTATTCATCTTTTTCTAAATTTATTGCCATGGTTTATAGGAAATCATAAGATCCAATTAAAAGTATCGCAATCACGATAAAAGTAATAGCCCCAATAAAATACAGACTCTTAGCAAAGATACGATTGTTCCCTTTTATTCCGTAATAATTCCAATGATGCACAAGCACCCAACTAAATAAAGAAAATAAAACCAAGGCAACAAGCAAAATTCCCCACAAAATCTCAATTGGAACATTCAAGGGAATCGTAGTAAGTGCGCCTTTTTCCATAAATAAATTATAACACCTTTTAATTCTAGAAATAAAAAATTCTGATACAATATCTTTATGTCAAAAAAAATAGGTACTGAGAGCTATAAAGGCGTAAGAGATTTTTTTCCTCAAGAACAATTTATACAAGATTATATTTTTTTCGTTTGGGAATCTACTTTAGAAAGTTTTGGATATGAAAAATATCACGCATCTATTCTAGAGCCGACAGAATTGTATATCGCAAAATCTGGTGAAGAAATAGTTAATGACCAAACATACAATTTTAAAGACCGCGGAGATCGAGATGTTACTCTGCGCCCAGAAATGACTCCAACGGTTGCGAGAATGATTGCAGGAAAACGCCGAGAATTATCTTTCCCAGTGAGATGGTTTTCAATTCCAAATCTTTTTAGATACGAAAGACCACAAAGAGGACGGCTCCGAGAACACTGGCAATTGAATGCTGATATTTTTGGTATTGAAAACATTGAGGCAGAAGCAGAAATGATTCAAATCGCTTACAAAATTTTGCGAAACTTTGGATTAAATGATTCTCAATTTGAAATTCGAATAAATGATATTTCTCATTTAGCACAAACCCTAAAAGATGCGGGTCTTTCTGAAATTCAAATTCATCAGTACAAAAAACTTTTGGACAAAAAAGATAAGATTGATAATTTTGACGAGCAAGTGAGAAATCTTTTTGGACGACCATTTTATCCTGATATCAAAGAAAGTGAATCTGTTGAAGCTCTTTTGGATAAAGTTCGCAATCGTGGAATTTCAAATATAAGTTTTTCACCCAACCTTGTGCGTGGATTCGATTATTACAATGGAATTGTTTTCGAAGTTTTTAGCACCGACCCAGAAAACAATCGTTCAATTTTTGGTGGTGGAAGATACGATAATTTGACTTCTATTTTTGGAGAAGAATCTGTGCCGGCTGTTGGTTTTGGAATGGGAGATGTCACAACTCGCGATGTTTTAGAAACATACGGTCTTCTACCCAACTATGAATTCCCTGCTATTTTGAGCATTTGTCCTCTAAACGACGCTTTTTATAATTATTCTTCTGAGCTAGCACAAGATCTTCGAGACTCTGGTATTTCAGTTATCGTTGATTATTCTGGAAAAAAGATTGGTGATCAAATTACCAAAGCTATCAAAAAAGGTGTGCAATTTATAATCTGTATTGGAGAAGAAGAAATAAATAGAAAGAAATTTACAATCAAAATTGTGAACAAAAACAAAGAAAAAACTGTGAGCCTAAATAAAATAACAAAATTTGTCGAAAAGAACATCTCACGATAATATGTACCCTTCATGCGCAAGATTACATTCGATATAGAAACGATAAATACATTCCAAGAAGCCAACTCAACTTTTGCAAAAGATTTAGATTTAGCGGTGGTGTGTATTCATGATTCTGAAACAGATCAGTACACTCATTATTTTAAAGAAACTTTACACGAGCTTTGGCCGATTATAGAAAAAGCAGATCTGCTTATCGGATTCAACTCAAATCATTTTGATATTCCACTTTTAGATAAATATTATGCCGGTAATCTTTTTGATATTAAAAGTTTAGATTTGTTGGAAAAAATTCACGCTTCGCTTGGACGAAGAATTAAATTGGATGATGTCGCACAAGCAACTCTTGGACAAAAGAAAAGTGGAAATGGTTTGGAATCAATTGTGTGGTGGAGAAATGGTGAAATCGATCGTGTCGTTGAATACTGCAAGCAAGATGTGAAAGTCACTCTCGATATCTACAACTACGCGATGAAATACGGAAAATTAAAATATCCAAAAAACAACGCCGGCAAAATGGAGATTGGTGAATTCCCACTTGATACAAGTGAATGGGAAACTAAGGGTGGAGTGCTTGCGCCGACGCTGGGGTTTTAAAATAAAAAGTGTTTGGTATCTGAATACCAAACACTAAGAATTACTCAACCAACATCCAGTTGCGAACCCTTTCGATTTGAAAAGAAACACAATTAAATTCAGGATGTCTTTCTAACATTTCCAGAACTTCAACAGCACCTCTACAGTTGCCACCGTTACTGTATTCTCCACGTATGCACTCTTGGATGTAGGTTTCAACTATTAGTTTTTTGGTATCCTCCCAGCCTTGCACTGTATGTGTCTCTTGGGGAATAATCAACGTTGTTTCTTGACCTCTGACAGAGATAAACGCAAAAGGTTTTAATTCTTCTGTAATATTCATATTTTGTTTTAACTAATTCAAAACAAAACTATCATTTTAAAGAGAATAATCAACCCATTAAACAAAAAACAAAACCGCAATCGCCAAAACAAATCTATAGACAACAAACGCATTCATTGTGTGTTTCTTTAAAAATGTCACTAAAAAATGAATTGCTAAAATTCCCACAAAAAACGAAGCGAGTGAGCCAGCAAAAAGCTCGATTCCAATTGAATTCAAAACTCCGTTTGAACCTAAATCTAAAAGTTTTTTCAAACCAGCACCGAGCAACACAGGAAAAGCCAAAACAAAAGCAAACCGTGTGGCTTCTTCTCTTTTTAATCCTAAAAACAAACCTCCGGAAATTGTCATTCCAGACCTAGAAAATCCAGGAATCAAAGCGAGTGCTTGAAAAAATCCAACTCCAATTCCCCTCTTCACATTTAAATCTACATTCTTCTCTGCATATCTTTTGCTAAATCTTTCTGCAAAAAACATAATCAAACCTCCAACAATCAAACTCATTGCAACTAAAAATGAATTTCGAAAAAGTGTATCCATCGAATCTTCTAAAAATAATCCAATCACTACAGCAGGAATCGTTCCTAAAATAACAGCTTTCAATAAAATTAATTCTTTTGGTTCAATATTTTTCCGCGCTACAAATTTAAAAAAGTTTTTCACTAAACCAAAAATATCTTTTCTGAAATAAACAAGTACTGCCAAAGTTGTCGCCAATTGAAGCACTGCATCAAAAGCCAAGCTATAAGCCACATTCATACCCAAAATCTCCCTGGCAAGTATCAAATGCCCCGAAGATGACACCGGAATGAACTCTGTAGCCCCCTGAACTATGCCTAAAATCACTGAATTTACTATTTCCATCATGTTTTGCTATAATATCACTGTTTATCCTAACAAGTAAAATATGAACGAAAATAAACTTTTTGTACCAATTTCAATTTTAGTAGCGGGACTGATTATTGCAGGTGCGGTTTTCTTTACTCAAGACAGTAGAGCACCAGGTGCACCAACAGACGAAGAGACACCAGTGCAAGTAGAAGTAAAACCAGTGACATCAGATGATCACATCATCGGTGACATGAATGCAGAAATAGTTATTGTTGAATATTCAGATTTCGAATGTCCATTCTGTGCAAACTTCCATAAAACAATGGATCAAATCATGACAGAGTACGGACCTACAGGAAAAGTTGCTTGGGTTTACCGACACTTTCCTTTAGATCAAATTCACAAAGAAGCTCGACCAGCAGCGGAAGCTTCTGAATGTGTAGCTAACTTAGGTGGAAATGATGCATTCTGGAATTATTCAAAATTATTATTTGCAAATGCTCCAACATCACTTTCTACAGACAATCTTAAATCAAACGCGGTTTCATTGGGAATCGACGAAGCAGCTTTCACATCATGTGTTGATGAAGGAAAATTCCGAGATCGAGTAGAAGATAATTACCAAAGTGGTATGGAACTAGCAAAAAATGACAGAAATTTTGGAACTCCATATTCTGTAGTGATCACAAAGAAAGATGGTGCACAAATCACAATCCCAGGAGCTCAATCATATAGTGTTTTGAAACAACTTATTGATGCAGTTCTTGCAGAAAGTGCCCCAGCAGATCAAGCAACAAACTAAATAGAACTTAATCGTTCATAATCTTACGCAAAGCGCAGAATTCACATTCTGCGCTTTCGCATTTCTTGTCCCAAAAATCAAAATTATAAATTGATTCCAAAGTTTCTGACAAAATAACTTTTAGATTCTCAACATCTTCGAGAGTAATATCGAAAGCTTCTTTTTTATATTTACCACTGTTTTCATCTGCTTCCACGAAATCAATCACCCCAACATTCATTTGATATTTTGCGTCGTCATAAGAATCTAAAAGAAGTTTATAGAAAATTAATTGTCGAAAATAATCACCTGTTTCAGTTTTAGTCTCACCCATCAAAGCATTCCGAGATTTCGGTTTTGAAGTTTTGTAATCAACAATGGTTACAGTCCCATTGTCATTGAACTCTATTTTGTCCAAATTACCCGTTAGAGTGATTTTATTTTCATTAAAGGGAAAATCTATGCCTGAGACATTAAACTCTGTCAGAAGCTGTTGTGGCCACGAATTTTTATAGAAATCAAAATACCCACCAAGAGATTTTTTACCTTTTGCTTCCAATTCGGAGTGAGTTTTTGAATCAATCTTTTGTTGTCTTAAATAATAAACAAATTTATCTAGCAGAAAATCTTTTGTTGGTTCTTCACCTTTAGAATATTTTTCGAAGAAGTCTTTCATTGCCGCATGAACAGATGTTCCGTATTGCTGATATTTTGAATATGCAAAGGGAATTCGGATTAAGTTTGTGAAAAAATATTTCCACGGACATGTTAGATAATTGTTTAGAGCTGTGACAGAAAAACTTTGTGCCAAGAATTTTTCTTGTAGATAAGTTTTGTCATGCAAACTAGAGTTAGTTGGTTTTGAATCCAAAATATAGTGAGGTGTTTTATCTAAAGTTTTTTCAATTTCTAGAGTGTCGATTTTTTCAATCAAATTTTTATCAATCTCATCTATGAAAATACTTGGCATCAGTGAGCTGTTATCTGAATTTTTGTTTGAATACGAAATGGAAACGTGATCTTTTGCGCGAGTAATTGCAACATAAAAAAGTCGTCTTTCGTCTGCTTCACCAGCTTCGTCTTCGTCATTCAAAATTTCTGGCAATACAAAATATTCTTTCTTTGGCTTCCCTCCCCATCTTTTATTTGTAACACCAATAATAAATACTTTTTTAAACTCTAATCCCTTAGATTTGTGAGCTGTCATAAGTTGAACACCTTTCACTCCACTTTTTTCAATAAAAGGAACCAAGACTTTATACTCTTCCAAAATATTTATATGTTTCAAAAGATCTTTTGTTAATACAACTGATTCTGCATTATCAATTTTCTTTATTTCATTAAACAAAACATCCACGGCACTTAATCTCTCGAAAGAATTTTCTGATTGAAGAATATGTTTAAGCATTCCAGAATCTTTGAAGATCTTTTCTAAAACATTTCCAACATAATCTTGATAAGACATCCTAGACCATTCGCTTATCATTTGAGTTATATTTTGAAGCTTCTCAATTTCTTTTACACCCAACTCGTCCAAAATATTTTTATCTGTCAAAACATCAATTATCGGCAGATCTTTTCTATAAGCCCAATTCAAAACTTTATGCGTGTCCACAATATTTATTTCAAAATGCGCGAACAAAAGCATGTTTGAAAGAGATTGATTGTCTAATGGATTATCAGCCACACGAAGCATTGTGATTAGTTTTTTCACCTCGGAGTTTTGAAGAAGGTTTCTGTCAGAACGCACAGTAAAAGGAATATCTGACTTTTCCAAATATTTCAAAACGTCAAAAAGATCTGCGTTGTTTCTATAAAGCACCGCGATTTCATCTGGTTCTGTACCGCTTTTGATTTCTTCCTTAATTGATTCAAGTAAAAACTTAACTTCTGAATCCGTATTTTCAAATTCATATAAAGAAATATTTTTGTCCGTCTTATCTGTTCCACTAATTAGTCTTTGTCTCAAAGTCTGATCCTCCACCACATTGTTCAGAATCATAGAATGAGAAGCATCCAAAATAGTCTGTGTAGATCGATAGTTTTTATCTAGGTTAATTAATTTTGTGTCTGTGTATCTATCTTTAAAATACAAAAAGTTATTTAGAGAAGCACCTTGGAATCTAAAAATGGCCTGCTTTTCATCTCCAACGATAAAAATATTTGGAGATTCATGAAAACTTGAAAGCAATTCTAAAATTTTATTTTGTGCGTTGTTTGTATCTTGATGTTCGTCAGCTAAAAGATATTGATATTCTTCTTGAAGTGTCAGAAGTAATCCTTCTTCTTTTTCCAAAGCCAAAACAACTTCTAGAATCATGTCGTCGAAATCGTATTTATGTGAATCAAATAAATTTTGTTGATATTTTTCATAAAAATCTGCAAGCTCCAAACTTTTATCAAGCTTTTGAATTCGATTTTTACTCTTCACCATCAACTCTCCTTTTTTATTGTAGGAATCCGCATCAGCAATTAAAATATCTTTTTCCTTTTGCAAAAAGTTTTTGTAATTTTCAGGAGAAAGACCTTCTTTTTTCAAATCTTTAATAATTGAAATAATTTTCCTTGCATAGTAATAAGGATCTCCATACGGAGTCAGATGTTCCCATTTATTTTCATCAAGAATTTTTTCGATGATTTGATATTGATCTGTATTTGCGAGATTTTTCCCTCCAATAATTTTTGGAAAATACTCTGGATAATTTTGAATTATTTCATTACAAAAACTATGAAAAGTGTGGATTTGAATTCTGTATCCCACATTACCCAAGAGTCCAACCAGTTTTTTTCTCATAGCATAAACACCCGACTCTGTGAAAGTCAGTGCCAAAATATTTTCCGGTGCAGTGTCAGTTTTTAGAAGAATTTGAGCAATTCTTAAGCTCAAAATAGTTGTCTTTCCAGTTCCTGGCCCCGCTATCACCATCACAGGCCCTTCAATTGTGTCTACAGCAAGTTTTTGAGCTTCATTTAAAGCCTTGTATTGCTTATCAAATTCAGGGGATGTAATTTCTCTCGCCATATTTATAGACTTGCATTATAGCAACAAAAACGCCAAGACTTGAGACTTTTTAGTAGTTCTTCAAACGATTTGCCTTTGAGTGTTGTCGGATTTTTTCGTGAGCTTTTGCTTCGATTTGTCGGATTCTTTCACGAGTTACACCAAATTTCTTTCCTACTTCTTCAAGAGTGTGTTGAATACCATCATTCAAACCATGCCGCATTTCCAAAATTCTTCTTTCTTTTTCAGAAAGGTCATTCAAAATTTCTTGCACTTGGTCTGTAAGAATTCTTCGAGAAGCTTCTTGGTCTGGAGACAAAATTTTATCATCCGCTAGAAAATCACCTAGAGAAGATTTATCATCTTCACCATCACCAATCGGGCTTTCCAAACTAATCGTGCTTTGATCAATTTTTTCAATTGTATAAATTTTATCTACTTCAACTCCCATTTCCACAGCAATTTCTTCTGGCATAGGATCTCTTCCTAGATCTTGGCTAAGTCGTCGATGAATTTGTTTGTATTTGGCAATCGTTTCAACCATGTGAACCGGTACACGAATTGTTCTAGATTGATCAGCTAGCGCACGAGTGATAGCCTGTCTAATCCACCATGTAGCATAAGTAGAAAACTTGAATCCTTTTGATTGATCAAATTTATCTACAGCTTTAAACAAACCTAAGTTACCTTCTTGAATTAAATCTAGAAGTGTTAGATCAGGACTTCTTCCTACATATTTTTTTGCAATAGAAACAACAAGTCTCAAGTTCGCTCGAGCTAAAAGTTTTCTGGCCTCATCATCACCAACTTCAATTCTTTTTGCTAATTCTTTTTCTTCGGCAGCTTGAATCAAAGGATATTGTCCAATCTCTTTTAGATAAATTTGGATTGAATCGTATTGTGAAGAAGATTGTTTTGAATAATTGTATTTACTCAATTCTGGATCAGGCTCTACGCTAAGTAATCCACCCCCTTCCAAAACATCAATTCCCATTTGAGTAAACTTTGCGTACATCTCATCCAAAAACAGAACATCAGTTTCAACAGTTGGAAACTCACGCAAAATTTCATCATATGTAATATAACCTCGCTCTTTTCCTTTATGTACAAGTTTAGCTAATTTTTTATCTAGCTCTTGCCTTTGTTTTGAAACTTTTTTCTCAACAATTTTAACAACCTTTTTTACAGGCTTCTTTTCAACTTTTTTTATAATTTTAGTAGTAGATGGCTTTTTTGTGTTCTTTTTGGCAACACTAACCGGTCGCTTCGTAATTTTATTTTTAGCGACTGTCATTTTTTTAGTTTTTACAGGTTTTCCTGATTTATTTTTTATTGATTTTTGTACTTTTTTAATGTTCTTTTTTGCCATACAAAATGGTGCGTTAATACTACAATTTTTATTTCTATATGTCTATACCATCAATACTCAGCGATTCTATCTGTTTTGAAATTTCTTGCAACTCTTTCAGTAAATTGTCGTGAGATAATTTTTCATTTGAACTTTCAGAAATTTCTAACTCTTTTCTAATCTCAACTCTTCTAGATTCAAGTAATGTTTTTTTGATTCTGACTAACAATTCTTTGATTGTTTGTTGTAAAACTTTTATATCAGAATATGCAGACTCAGTTGTAAAAATAATTGCATCAATATTTGGATTTCTTTCTGTAAGCTCGATAGAATCTTTACCAATTATTTCTATAATTTTATTTTCCAACTTAAAAACATCTACATCTGGATTTGTTTTTGCTTTTTGCCAAAACAAAATTCCAAGAAGCTGATCCGTCATTGATTTTTTCTCTTCGCTTTTATTATCATCTTTTCTTTCTTCAATAGAGATAATGTTTTTTACCTCAGAAACTTCTCTCCACAAAACATCAGATGAAAGATTAAATTTACGCGAAATTTTTTCAATAAAATGAGATTGCTCGATTGCGCTCTCCAATTTATTTACATAAGGAATCAATACTTTATGAATTTCTATTGCCAAAGATCTTCTATCTAATTTCTTTGCATCAATTTGATCGATCAAACAATCAATAATGTGAGAGGCGTTTCTTATAGCCTTTTTCCACTCTTCAGGAGTATCTTTAACCAAATCTGCGGGATCTTTACCCAGTGGAAGCTTAGCAATTTTCACATCCATTCCTTTTGAAAGAGCGAGCTGCCAAACCTTTTCAGAGGCTCGAAATCCAGCACCATCTGCATCAAGTGCAATGACAATCCGTGAAGAAAGTCTTGCAAGTTGAGTGAGCTGATCATCAGTCATCGCCGTTCCAGAAGTCGCCACAGTATTTGTGTATCCCATTTGATGAGACATAATCGCATCAAACTGCCCTTCAACCAAAATACTAAAATTATTTTTTCTAATTGAAGTTTTGGCCAAATGCAATCCGTACAAAATATGTGACTTACTGAAAAAAGTTGTTTCAGGACTGTTCACATACTTCGCTTGTTTATCATCAGGAATCAAAATTCTTCCAGTGAACCCAACAACCTTTTCTGATGAATTAGAAATTGGAAACATTATCCTTCCTCTAAATCTGTCGTAGTATTTCCCCTTCTCACCCTTTTTAATCAATCCAACTTGTTCTATGTCACGATCTTCAAAACCTAATGTTTTTAAATGATTGTGTAGATCAGACCAATTATTTTCGATGCTTCCTATTCTCCATTTTTCAATTGTCTCATCAGTCACTCCTCTATCTTTCAAATATTTTTTTGCGCTCTCATTTTTTGAAAGCATATCTTGAAAAAAACTAGTTGCAGAATCTAAAACTTTAAATCCTTTATCTTTTTCAGATCGGTCTCCAAATTTTGTATTTGAAAGAGTTATACCAGCTCTATCGGCCAACATTTTCAAAGAAGCAACGAAATCAATTCCTTCAAAAGATTCTACAAATGAAAAAACATCCCCTTTTTTACCACACCCGAAACAATAGAATGTTCCTCTATCTGGTGAGATAAACAAAGAAGGAGTTTTTTCATTGTGAAAAGGGCAACAAGCCTTGAAATTTTTTCCAGACTTTTCAACCTTTATATAAGATCCGATCAAATCAACTATATCTGTTCGTTCTTTAATTTTTTCAACATCAGAATTCATACGGGTTTAATACTCCGTACTATACTATCGTTCTCTTTCTTCTGCGAGTTTCGCTTCGATTTCAGTTTCAATAGCTTGAGCTTCGATATTTTTTTGACTACCAGTAAATCCTGTTCCAGCTGGGATCAATCGTCCGATAATCACGTTTTCTTTTAGACCTTCTAATCTATCTTCTGCACCCTTCACTGCTCCAGCAATCAAGATTCTTGGAGTGTGTTGGAATGAAGCAGCAGATAGGAAACTGTCTCTTGTAAGAGAAACTTCTGTGATTCCCATGATCAATTGATTTACAACAGCTTTGTCATCAGTTAATTCATTTGCTTCTTCTACTGCAATGTACTCAGCCACTTCACCTTCTGAGAACTTAGTTCCTCCAGATGAAACGATTCGTACTCGTGAGAACATTTGTCGAATAATAATTTCGATGTGTTTTCGAGAAACAGCAGCTCCTTGTAGTTCGTAAATTTTATTTACTTGACTGATGATGTATTCTTGAGTTTTTTCTCTTCCAGCGAATTCAAACAACTCTTGCAAGTCGGCAGAACCATCTGTTAGGAATTGTCCTCTTTCAACATGATCACCAGCTTTTACCAAAGGAGTTCGTACTGATGAGAAAGTATATTCAATTTCTTTCTTAGTACTTTTCTTTGCAGCACTTCCAGCGTCTGGAAGGATGTGAATTACTTTTTCTTTTCCGTGATCTAGGATTTCGCTAATTGTTCCTGATACTCTAGCGATTACAGCAGGACTCTTTGGCTTTCGTCTTTCGAATACTTCTTCTACTCGAGGAAGACCGGCTGTAATATCTCCTCCAACTGAGGCTGTACCTCCGGCATGGAAAGTACGCATAGTTAGCTGTGTTCCAGGCTCTCCAATCGCTTGCGCAGCCACAGTTCCAACAGCTTCTCCGATATCAACTAATTTGTCTTTTCCTAAATCTAGACCGTAACATTTTGAACAAACTCCGTGTTTTGATTCACAAGTAAGTGGAGAAAATACTGAAACAATTTCTGGTGCATTCTTTTCAATTACCAAAGCATCCGCCTTCGTAATCAAATGACCTTTCTTGAATACAGTTTTTCCTTCAACATCTACTAAATCTTTTGCAAGAATTCGTCCTCGAACTTTTTTAGAAATTGGAACATCGATTCCTGAATCACTATCTCGTTTGATTTCAATTTGTTTGTTTGTTCCACAATCTGCTTCAGAAATAATTACGTCTTGAGCAACTGAGAATAGTTTTCGAGTTAAGTATCCGGCTTTCGCAGTGTTCAAAGCTGTATCGGCAAGACCTTTTCTAGAACCGTGAGTTGTTGTGAAGTATTCAATCGGAGTTAGTCCTTCTTTTGAAGAAGAAAGAACAGGGAACTCGATTGTCTCTCCTTTCGCGTTTTGAATAAGACCTTTCATACCTGACATTTGAGAAATTTGAGATAGAGAACCTCGAGCTCCAGATTTCCACATGTCATAAACAGATCCATTTGTATCAAGAAGTTCTGGAATAATTTTTTCAACATCATTCTTTACTCCGTGCCAAATATCAACAATTTTTCTAAGTTTTTCTTCATTAGACAAAAGTCCTTCGTTGTATTGATCTAGAACAACTTTTACTTTATCTTGTCCGATTTTAATGATGTCCCACTTTCCTGCTGGAACTTTAATATCATCAATACCCCAAGTCACACCAGCAACTGTTGCGTGTTTAAATCCGAAAGCTTTTATGTCATCAAGAATTTCAACAACTTTAGCAGGACCGTATTTGATAATCATTTCATCAATCATCGCACCAAGTTTTCCTTTATCAATTGGTTCGTTAATAAAAGGATAATCGTCTGGCAAGATTGCATTAAACATCAATCGTCCAACTGAAGTTTCGATCATTGAATCTTCGTAATCAGCAAGTTTACTATTTGGTTTTCCTCGAACTTTAATTTTTGCTCGCAGACTAACCTTTCCGTAATTGTTTGCAAGGATAGCCATGTTTGGACCAGCGAAAGTTTCTCCTTCACCCATTTGTCCATCCACAGATTTAGTCATCCAATAAACTCCAAGAATAATATCCAAGTTGTTTACAGCTAGAACTAATTCTCCACTACCTGGTTTCAAAATGTTTTTATCAGAAGCCATGATTTCTCGTGCTTCGTATTGAGCCACTTCAGAAAGCGGTACGTGAACCGCCATTTGGTCTCCATCGAAATCGGCGTTGAAAGCTGTACATACAAGTGGATGCACTTGTAGCGCGTTACCTTCAATTAGAATCGGTTGGAAAGCTTGAATACCTAATCGGTGAAGTGTAGGAGCTCGGTTTAAAAGAATATATTTTCCTTTAATCACTTCTTCCAAAACTTCCCAAACTTCTGGCACACCTTCGTCAATCAATCTTCCTGCTCCTCTAATGTTGAAAGCAAGTTCTCGTGCAATCAATCCAGAGATAACAAAAGGTTTGAATAGTTCAAGTGCAAGGTGTTTTGGTAATCCACATTGATTCAATTTCAAATCAGGACCAACCACAATCACAGAACGACCTGAATAATCTACTCGTTTTCCAAGAAGGTTATTTCGGAAAATTCCTCTCTTACTCTTCAAGTTGTCGGCGATAGATTTCAATGGTCGCTTTTGCGCTTGCATTGCTCCAGCATAAAGTTGGTTTCCGTGACGGATTGAGTTGTCGATCAAAGCATCTACAGCTTCTTGTAGAATTCTTTTTTCGTTTCGCAAAATAACATCCGGTGCGTGAATATCTAGAAGTTTTTTCAATCGATTGTTTCGGTTGATAACTCTTCGGTAAAGATCGTTCACATCTGATGTAGCTTGTCGTCCACCTTCAAGAGCCACCATAGGTCGAAGCCCAGGAGGTATCACAGGAATTCGTGTTAGGAACATCCATTCGGGACGAATCTTTGCGTTGATCATGTTTTTGATAACACTAATTCGTTTATTCAATTTTTCTTTTGCAGGACCAGTTGCTGTAGTTTTTTCTTCTTGTAATGCAACTAGAAGTTTATCTAAATCGATTGAACGACAGATATCATAAACAGCTTCTGCTCCAATTTTTGCTTCGAACAAAGTTGAATATCTCATTGAGTATTTATGAAATGCAACTTCATCTAGAACCATTCCAGCTCTCAAACTGTCGATATCTTTTTTAGTTTCAGTGTAAATGTTTTTGATTGCGTCTTTTGTCTTTTTATCTTGTGAAGATGCAGTTTTAGATTTGAATTCTGATTCTAATTCTTTCATGAATCTCTTTCTTTCTTCTTCATGAACTTCTGTAATAAGATATCCGGCAAAGTAAACAACTTTTTCCAAATCTGCCATAGACATTCCAAGAACTAATCCAATTCTTGAAGGCATTGATCGCAAGAACCAAATGTGTGATACAGGTGTTGAAAGTTCGATATGTCCCATTCTTTCTCGTCGAACGATACTTCGAGTCAATTCAACTCCACATTTTTCACAAATAATTCCCTTGTATCGGATTCCTTTGTATTTTCCACAGTAACATTCGTAGTCTTTATCTGGACCGAAGATTTTTTCGTCGAATAGACCATGCTTTTCAGAACGTTGAGTTCTGTAGTTCATTGTTTCTGGTTTTGTAACCTCTCCAAATGACCACTCTTTAATTCGCTCCGGTGAAGCTACCTTAAGTGTCATTTTTGTAAATACTTTTTGATTTCGTTTTTTATACATAAGCCTATTCGTTATTTTTATTATCTTCTTCATTTTCAAATTCAGAATGAAGCTCCGCGTCCAATGCTAGACCTCTCATGTTTGCCATAAGAACATTGAATGATGCAGGTGTTCCAACTTGTCTAATAGGTTGTCCTTTCACGATTGAATCGAAAGCTGCTGAACGACCTTGAATATCATCTGACTTGTAAGTCAAAATTTCTCGAAGTGTATGTGCAGCTCCGTGTCCAAGTAGAGCCCAGACTTCCATTTCTCCAAATCTTTGTCCTCCGTTTTGTGAACGTCCTCCAAGTGGTTGTTGAGTAATAAGAGAGTACGGACCGATTGATCGCATGTGAATCTTGTCTTCCACCATGTGGTGAAGTTTCAAAATATACATATAACCAACAGCAATGTCTTGTTCGAATTGATTTCCTGTTCGTCCATCAAATAGAGTCATCTTTCCGTCAGCAGCTAATCCTGCGCTTACCAACTCGTCTTTGATTTCTTGATCAGTTGCACCGGCGAAAGCTGGAACAATGGCTTGGTATCCAAGTGAGTTTGCAGCCATTCCTAAATGTAATTCAAGAATTTGACCCAAGTTCATACGACTCGGAACTCCAAGTGGAGTAAGAATAATATCTACAGGTACACCATCTTTGTCATATGGCATATCTTCTACAGGAAGAACCCTTGAAATAACACCCTTGTTTCCGTGTCGTCCTGCTAGTTTATCTCCAACAGAAATGTTTCTAAGTTGTGCAATTTCAATGTGAATTCTTTTAATAATTCCAGATTCTAGTCTGTCTCCTTTTTCTCGTGAAAAGATTTTGATTCCAATCACTCTACCTCTTTGGCCCGCCTCAACTCGTTTTGAAGTATCTTTCACATCTCGTGCTTTGTCTCCAAAAATAGATCGCAATAGTCTTTCTTCAGGAGTTAGTTGAGTCTCTCCTCTTGGTGTAATTTTTCCAACCAAAATATCTCCGGGTCGGATTTCTGCACCGATACGAATCACACCTTCTTCGTCTAGGTTTTTAAGTTTAGTTTCTGAAACGTTTGGAATATCAGGAGTAGTTACTTCTGGCCCAAGTTTTGTATCTCGAACATTGATAACAACTTCTTCCATGTGAATTGAAGTCAAAGTACTATCTTTAACCAATCTTTCTGAAACGATAATCGCATCTTCGTAGTTGGCACCAGACCAAGAAAGGAAAGCAACTCGTAGGTTTTGTCCTAGAGCGATTTGTCCATTGTCTGATGATGATACATCGGCAAGCAAATCTCCTTTTTTAACTTTTTGTCCTGGTACAACAACTGGTCTTTGACTAAACGCGGTGAAGCTGTTTGTTCTTTGGAAACTAATCAAAGGAGTTTCAATCATTTTTCCTTTTGAAGTTTCAATAACAATTTTCTTTGCATCAGCAACAGACACAACTCCATCTTCTTCAGCTCGTACAAGACGACTTGAATTTCTTAGAGCCAATTCTTCTGCACCAGTTCCAACAAGTGGAGCGTCAGCACGCACACAAGGCACGGCTTGTTTTTGCATGTTTGATGCCATCAAAGCTCGACTGGCTTCATCGTGATTCAAGAAAGGAATCATTGATGTCGCAATTGAGAAAGCTTGGTTTGTGGCAACGTCGATAAAGTTCACTTCTGATTTATTTACTACGCTTGGTCGTCCACCGATTCGCACATCCACATTATCAATTGTAATGTTTCCGTTTTCATCAAAAGGAGTCGCTGCGTGAGTAATGTTGAAATGCTCTTCTTCAAGTGCGTTTAGGAAAACTACTTCTTTTGTAATTTTTCCTTTTTCAACTTTTACATAAGGAGTTTCGATCATTCCGAAATCGTTTGTTCTTGCGTAGTTTGTAAAACGCAAAATCAATCCAATGTTTGGACCTTCAGGTGTTTGAATAGGACAAACACGACCGTAGTGTGAAGGATGTACATCTCGCACATCTAGACCAGCTCTTTCTTTTGTAAGTCCTCCGGGTCCAAGTGCTGAGATAGTTCTAAGGTGTTCAATTTCTTGCAAAAGGTTGTCTTGTTGCATGAATTGAGAAAGTTGGTTTGTTGAGAAGAATTCTTTAATTCTCGCTTGTAGAGGTCGAGGAGAAATAAAGTTTACAGGAAGTGTAGAGTCGGCATCAATTGTAGACATTCTGTTTTGAATGTTTCTTTTCATTTGCGCCATACCTGTTCGAATTTTTTGTTGTAGAAGTTCTCCAACAAATCTAACTCTTCTAGATCCTAAGTGATCGATATCATCTTCCACGGCACCGGGAGTATGATTCAAATCAATAACATGATTGATAATAAGCACCATATCACTAAGTGAAATAGTTTTATTTTCTAGATCTTTCTTTCCAGTTGGAAGTCCAAATCTGTTATTAAATTTAAAACGACCAACTTTTGAAAAGTCATATCGCTCTTCATCCAAAATAGAGTTTACGAAATCTCGCGCGTTTTCGAGATTCACAAGGTCTCCATCTCGTAGTCTTTTGTATATATCTAGATATGCAGAATCTAAATCTTTGATATCGTCTTTCTTCAAAGTTTTTTCGATAGCTTCTTTTGTTCGAGGAAGTTTATCAAACAATTTTACGATTTCTGCATCTGTTTTAGCACCCATCACTCGCAAGAATGAAGTTACTGGGAATTTTCGATTTTTATCAATTTTAATATAAACGATATCATCTGCATCTGTTTCCAATTCAATCCAAGCTCCTCGTGCAGGAATAATTTTTGCACCAAAATATTTTCTTCCTCTCAGAAGATTTGTTGTAAAAATAACTCCGAAAGATCTCGCTAGTTGAGGAACAATTACTCTTTCGATTCCGTTAATAATAAAAGTTCCATGACGAGTCATGATTGGGAAATCTGCCATGAAAATTTCTTGTTCTTTTTCTGATGCTACATTTTTATTTGTAAGTTTTGCTCTTACTTTAAAAGGAGCCTCGTATGTAAGACGATTTTCTTTAGCAAATGCTTCTGTGTATTTTGGAGATTCAAATTCGAATCCAACGAATTCTAAATCGAACTTTTTCTCTGAATAATCTCTAATTGGAGAAAACTCTTCGAAAACTTTTTTCACACCTTCTTTGAGAAGCCAATCAAAAGACTCTACTTGTCCTTCGAATAAGTCCGGCATCTCAATAAGAGGTTTTTTGTATTTTGAAAAGTGTTTTTTAGGACGTGAGCCTACTGTATCTAAATGATACGAATCTTTTTGTGCCATAAAACCGTGCCAGTTAATTTTAAAGTGTACATATAACATTTAAAACACACTAAAATAAAACTTAGATAATCCGTAGTGCAAAAATAACCCACTTGAAAATGGGGTGCATTGAAATTACCTCTCTATCTAATTTATAGTGCTCAAAATGTTAGAAATTATGTGAGCTTGTAATGAAATTTTAAAACGCGCGTTTCCTCTCTTTACTCAATCCGCAATATAGATACTACCTTATTATAAAATTTTGGTCAAGAAAATCTAAAGATCTTGTGTGGAAGACCGTCTTTTTGAGCGATATTCGTCGATTGCCTTGTGGTTTCCAGATAGTAAAACTGGTGGAACCTTATATTTTTTGCCCTTATATTCAATAATTTCTGGCCTTGTGTACACATCGTGAGAAGCAACTCTCGCCTCTTCTCTTGAATCAAAATCTCCTAAAACTCCTTCAATTTGTCTCGAAATTACATCTACTATAATCATAGCACCTAATTCTCCACCTGTTACAACATATGGACCCACAGAAATTTCTTCCATCTTGAACACCTTTTTAATCCTAGAATCTATACCTTCATATCTTCCACAAATCAAAATTAGGTCTGTATTTTTTTTATTTTTAGAAACTTTAAAAGCTGTTTCTGTTGTGAATTGTTTTCCACCAGGAGACAAAAAATAAATTTTTACATTTTCCTTTTTACCTTTCGCTTTTTCAATTGCTTTTATTATTGGCAAAGCTTCAATAACCATTCCGGGACCTCCGCCGTATGGTTTTTGATCAATTCGCTTGTTTTTATCTTTTGTAAAATCGCGCGGATTGTAATATTTAATTTTTATTTTTTTCTCCTTAATTGCCCTACCAATAATTGAAGTAGAAAAATAAGATTCAAAACTTTCTGGAAAAAGAGTGATTATGTGAAAAATCATATTTAGATTTTCAAATCGTCTATTGCTTCATCAATACTTCGGCTATCAAACTTTTTTGAAACCTCACCTCCATCCGGTTCTAAAACTTTAAAACTCACGTTAGCCTGGTTCTTTTTACCTACAATTTTCAAAAGCAAACGAATTGCAACAGCGGTTTTTCCATCACGACCGATTACTTTACCCATATCTTCAGCATCTACAGTCAATTTCAATAAAACACCCATTGCATCCATTGATCTTGTTACTGTCACTTTCTCTGGTTTACTAACCATTGCCTTAACTACATATTCTAAAAATTGTTGATCTGTTTCTACCATATCTGTTGTTAGTATTAATTAAGCAATAATGAAATACTGCTGTATAAAATCGTGTCAAAGTTGTGAGCGACTGTCAATAAAGTTATTCTGCCTTTGCTTCTTCTACAACTTCTTCTGCTGGAGTTTCTATTTCTGCAGGTGCTTCTTCTACAACTGGAGATTCCTCTACTACTGGCGCTGATTCTTCTGAAACAACTTCCTCTGCAACAACTTCTTCAGCAGGAGCTTCGGCTACGGCTGGAGCTTCTTCTTTAACCTCTTCTACAGGAACTTCTTTTCGAATAGGAGTTTTTAGTGGTAGAACGTTGATTTTCTTTCCAGCAATAACTTCGTGAGTAATAAGTAGGTTGTGAACAGTATCAGAAACTTGAGCTCCTTGAGCAATCCAGTGTTGAATTCGTTCTTTCTTTAATTGAGTGTCAGCATTTCGTCGCGCATCATATGAACCCAATATTTCTAAGAATTTTCCACTCTTTGGACCGTTTTTTGAATCTGTTAAAACAACACGAAAAGTTGGCTCGTGTTTTCGCCCTGTTCTTTGTAATCTAATCTTTAACATAAGTGACAAAGAGAATATCAAACATTTGATTAAAGTCAATGGTCGGGTTAGTATAATCTCAATTAATATGCAAAATAATCAAAAAACTATTGAAGCAACGATTGCTATCAGTAAGCCAAGAAAACTAGGTTTTATTAAGAATCCAAACACACAACAAGACGTAGCAATAAGACTTTCCGACATTAAACACGCCCTTCCGGGTGACACTGTTCGAGTTGAATTGAACGGTCAAAAGATCGAAGAAATGGAACAAGGTGTAGTTGTGGAAATCGTTAAAAGATTGAAGACAAAATTTGTTGGAACTGCTCAAAAAACAGGCGGCGATTGTTTTATAATTCCAGACAATCAGAAAGTTTATGTTTACCTTAATTTATCTCCTGAAGAAGCTATAAAAGTAGAGCACAATGACAAAGTTTATGTAGTTTTGGATTCTTGGGATGAAAAGGACGAACGACCTTTGGTAAAAGTTTTACAAGTGATTGGAAAAAAAGGAGTTCATGAAGTGGAAATTCGTTCAATTATTTTGGAAAAAGGTTTCGATGCAGAATTTCCTGAATCAGTTTTGCGAGACGCAGATGAACTAAAAAAAGAATGGTCACCTATTCCTGAATCTGAAATTTCAAAGCGTCGAGATATGCGAGGCACTCTTACAATGACTATCGACCCTATCGACGCCAAAGATTTTGACGATGCTATTTCATTCAAGATTTTAGACAGTGGAAATTACGAAATTGGTGTCCATATTGCCGATGTAGCACATTACGTGACTCCTGGAACGATTATCGATAAAGAAGCTTATGAGCGTCAATTTTCAGTGTATTTAGTGGATAGAACCATCCCAATGCTTCCTGAAGTTCTTTCAAACGACCTTTGTAGTTTGAATCCAAACGAAGAGAAGCTTTCTTTCAGTGCTATTTTTGAAATTAATAAAAATGCTGAAATTGTAGATGAGTGGTTTGGAAGAACTATTATTAAATCTGACAAAAGATTTACTTACGAAAATGCTCAAGAAACTCTCGACGCTGGTACTGGAGAATATTTTGAAGAATTAAATACTTTAAATACGATCGCAAAAAAATTAGCTGAGAAAAAATTTGCCGCTGGTGCAATTCGTTTTACATCTGAAGAATTTAAATTTGAATTAGATGATAAAGGAGTTCCAATTGCGATTCATAAAAAACCTCATTTAGAAACTCATTCATTGGTAGAAGATTTTATGCTTTTGGCCAACAGACACGTTGCGAGATTTATTTTTGATCAATGTTCAAAAGGTGATGGTTCTTGCTCTCTAATGTACAGAGTTCACAACTTGCCTGACAAAGACAAAATTTCTGAGCTTTCTGTTTTCACAAAAGCACTTGGTTATGTTTTGAATATAAACAAAGACGGAACTGTGACAGCAAAAGATTTGAATGCCCTTTTTGCACAAGTTGCAGGAAAAGCTGAAGAATCACTTATTACTTCTGCCGCTATTAAAACAATGGCGAAAGCTATCTACTCAACAGAAAACAGTGGGCACTTCGGTTTAGCTTTTGAATATTACACACACTTCACTTCGCCGATTCGTCGTTATCCCGATCTTGTGGTGCACAGAATTCTGGCAAAATTAATTGCAGGAGAATCTATTAGTGATGTAGATGCATTATTTTTTCAAAGAGTTGCAAACCACGCTTCAGCACAGGAAGTTGCAGCACAAGAAGCAGAACGCGCTTCTATTAAATACAAACAAACAGAATTCATGATGAATCATGTCGGTGAAGAATTCGAAGGAATTATTTCTGGTGTTGCTCCTTTTGGAATGTTCGTAGTTTTAAATGAAACGGGAGCTGAAGGAATGATTCACATTTCGAAACTTGGTGAAGACTATTGGAATCTAGATGAAAAGAAATACCGAATAGTTGGCGAAAAAACTGGAAAGTTTTTCACACTCGGAGATAAACTAAAAGTACGAATTGAAGCTGTGGATTTGGATAATAGAAAGTTGGAGATGCGGTTGGTTTAGGAAAAAATAAAAGAAAAAAGAGCGGGACTTGAGGTCCCACTCTTTGTTAATATTCAAAGGTTCAATCCTAGGAAGAGTTTATTTCAACTCTTCCTCTATCTGACTAACCCACAACGATGGTTTGGAAGCATCCACTTTGACTGGCTTCGTTGTCGAAGAGTCTGTAACAAAAACCTCAATTGAAGATCCGGCTACAAAGCCTTCACCAACATTTGTCTTCGTTACAATGGTTGAAATCCAACAAAGCCTAGTCGTTCCGTTTATCTTTCGAATATACGGCCTATGCTCAGCCACATCATTTGCACTCCAATCAACAGTGTTTGCCTTCTGTTTAATGAAGGTCGCTATTGACGACACGCCAGCAAGGTTTTCATTCCTTTCCGCGTGTTCATAGTAGTACAATTTTCCAACACCGTCAGCCGGAAAGAACACAGAGACGGACAATCCAGACTTATCACGACTTTCATCTTGATAAGGCTCCAATGCAAAGTAGTGATACAACTTCGACCTAGCATCCCCTTCGCCGAAGCTAAAGAATGTAGTGAAAGGTTGCTCATTTACATCACCCGCTAGATCCGGAATGCGGATATCCCGGTAATGCGTTAGTGGGAAAGGAGCAAGGTATCCATAACGAAACCTGAAGCTGTTCGCAACGTGTCTCGATACTTCGTACGGTACAAGATTCTGACCAGCAAGCCAGTCATAATTCTTGATATGCTCCGGACGAATCCAATCTCCTTCTCCAACAAACAATCTCTTAATGAATTTTAAAAATCCACCTTCTGATTGCTTGATGATTACAACCCCACCGAAATGAGGTCTTGGAAAAATAAATCCGTCCCACTTAGTCAACGTCACACACTGAACCATCTTTCCATCCGGTCCGGGGATGTACTTCATCGCACTGGGCTCATAGGAGAGAAACCTCCAGAAAGCAAAGCTCTGACGCGCCAAGTAAGACACGTCTTTTGTGAAATACATCGTCTCACCTGAATCGAAGTTTACCTTGATCTGGTTTTCTCCACCGAACTCTAGCAACGAACTCTGCCCCGGAAGGCTAAATATCCTATCAACTTTTCCGAAGAATCGTTGATGTGGATAAGCTGGTTCTATGCCCACAGTCCAATGAGGATCACCATCACCCCACGAAACATAGTCCGGAACTGGGGTGTGCAATGTATCAGCAATACGAGTATTAGTCGCAGTGTGAATCGAATTCAGTGGATGAATCCGCTCAAATCTCGTCTCTGGCAAAGCTTCCAAGGAAACTTTGTCCAAAGTTTTGAATTGAGCATACAGTGTGTGGTAATAGTGAGGCTTACTATTTGTTGCAATGACTGCAACTAAGCCTGCAATCACAATTCCACAGATGAGCAATGTTGGTATGTACCTACCTTTTTTAATTAGTAGGCGCATAACCAAGACAAGAATCACAAATCCCAATATTTCAGGGAGAAGAATTCTTACATTCACAACGAGAGGTTGAAAGTAGGGCTTGAAAACCCAGAATGTTGGCAAGCCAACGCTCAAGAGCACCAGGCTCTTAACTTTATTCCTCCACATAACTGATGCGACCCACCGAAGCAAATGGAAAGGCACCCAAAGGATGCTTCCATATTCTTCCGATCGTCTTCTCCAACGACGACGAGGTTTTTCGACCTCAGCGTTGGTAGTTGCGGTAATTGTTTCTTCCATCATTTTCTGTTTGTGAATTTTTTGAGAATTTCCATGTCATCTTCTTCTGTGTTTTCGACGACAGGCTCTTTTTCTTGTTGAATTTGAGGTTCAGTTTCCTTTCCAAACCTTGATTTTCCAGTCACTTTTTTCACAAGTGAATTAGCAGCACCAATGACTTTATCAGTCATTACATTTCTTGCTTCCTCAACATCTTGAAAAGCTTCTTTTGCGCCGAACATTAGCTCCTCTTGAAGCTCACCAGTTTTTACTGATTCATGAATCTCATCGATCTTATCGATTGCCTTGTCACGACCTCTTTTGATCATGAAAGCAACCGGACCAAAGAGAATCCCCGCAAAAACTAGGATCGCATCCAAAATGGAACTGAATACCTCGACCACAGGATTTGTTCCCATAAACACCACCATAATGATGTTTGTGAGAGTCGAAATTAAAGCCGCCCAAGCGAACTTGACCGCCAGTTTTCGATTATAGAGAAACCCAAATTCCTCTTCTGGAGCGAGCTCATCTTTGTGAAAGAGATTGAATCTCTTTCTCTGAAATTTCACACCGTAGACTCTGTCAACAATGTAACAGTTGAATCCGATGATGAAGTAAACGAGCAACGAGTAGATGATGTATGTTTTGATTGGAATGGTTTCCATTTTCTATTTCCTTTCTCTTAGTTAGTCTTTTTTTGTGCCCTCTTCAGGCGGTTTTTTTCAACACATGCTATGGCGTGTTTTTTTCTTGTTTCACTCCACTGCAAGTATTGGTTGAAGAAGTACGGCTTATTAAAGGCGTACGTCAATTCACACGGAGACCAAACCAAAGTGACCAAAAGACTCATCAATAAATTGTAGAGAATTGGATCTTCTTCTGATTTTACTACTGGTCTCAACAAACAAAGTTTCAATTCCTCAGGAATTTTCTCGACATCAATTTCTTCACCATCAACAATTTGATTGTAAAGTTTTTGTAGATCCCGATAAATCGAAGGAAGATCATCACTTAAAGTTTTTGCGTAAAAATCCTTCTTCGCATCTGTGATTGACGTGATATCAAAAGCTTCATTATTAGCCTCGTGACCACAAATCACATGTTCCAAGATAGTCTCACGAAGTCGAAGAAGAATTTGTGGCTTTTGTCTGAATACATCCAGACTGAATTCCAACAACCCTTCCTCTTTAAGTCGAACTAGGACTTCTTCTTTGTCATTAAGAAACATAACATCTCCACGGCCAATGTATTCGGCTTGCGGAGTTTCAAGAATCATTAATGATTTAGAATTTTTAAGGTTTCCACGAAAAATATAGACACCTCCAAAAGCTTTGATGTGGAAAGAAGAAACTTTCATGTAAGGAATATTCTCAATCACCAATGAACGGTAACGAAGATCTCCAAACCCATTTCCACTCTCCTGCAGTTTTTGTCTCAAATCAGAATTCATCCAATTCAATCCTTGACGAATATCTTGGACGAGACATCTTTGTGTACGTGCTGCATTCATCAGACTTCCAATCGTGTGAACTATCACGACAACACTGTTGATCATTAAAAGATCTTCCAGAGTCGTATATTGATCAAACCGTTGATCCATATCAATCCACATTGCAGTCTGAGAAGTCAGGTCTGCAATTTGTTGTGAAGCCGCTCCGAAAAAAGTCTGCATCAAATCCCGATCAAACGAATGATGAGGATAATACACAGGTAGTCCTTTTTGCTCAGGTGTTACCACAATCGCATAAGGATTAGCATCACCATTTGAGAGATAATAATTATCTCCGAAGTCATCTGCTAATTCCGGAGACCAACCTCTACCATCAATGTGAATTTTTTCTCTTTCGGTAGGCTGTCTTCCGACTTCCATCAAACATTTGTTGTATAGGCTGATCACGGCGGGACTTGAAATTTCAATTAATCCATTTCCAAACAATCCACTTTTTCTAAGTTGTTCCATTTTCTCTATTGTTTTTTGTTGTAAGTTATTGTCAAAGATTTCCGGCTGATTTTAACACGTTTTTAAAAAAAGTCAAAGAAAAAACGAGCTAAATCCCAGGGGGATTTAGCTCGTTAAAGAGCAAGCAAAAAACTCAGTAGATAACATTTGGCGAAATGCCAAGATCTGCTGCACGTTTCTGCGCTGCAAGTCGATTAGAGCCTCTTTTCAGCATAGCCGAAATTTCACGCTCATCCTCAACCGAACCAATACGGGCAGCATTAACCAGATACGTAATGGCTTCACGGTATATAACATCAGACAATTTCATGCCTTTGACATTATCACTCATTAGACCACGCAGTACTTTCAACCTGTCCTCGAATGGTTTTTCAAAAAACAAAGAATGATCATCGAAGAACTCCTCTGGCATATCGAAATCCATCGCTCGAATATTGACCGCGCTTTGGATGTTTCGAAGGTCGCGAGAACTGAACATTGGTATCACCTTACGCACTTGCATATAGAGCTTTCCAAAAAATTCAGCTTCGCAAATTTCATGATCTTTCCGAATTTCTTCGAAAATTTCCAAAATCCTTGGATCAGCAATCTGAACTTCACCAGTCTCAATTTCATCCAGAGAAGCCAACTTGCGCTGACCGCTCATGAACTCGTAACGAGAGATTGGTTTGATGTCCACAAAATCAGGATTACTCTCAGCGAATTTACTCCACCAAAGATAATCTTGATCAACAAAGTCTTCGACAGACATTGCCCCATCGATAGGAAACTTACTTTGAACTCGCGACATAATCGCAGGATCAATAGTTTCTGGCAAATTGGTCATCAAATCGATTGCCCAGTTACCATTGTTGATGGCATATGCACCTTCGGTGTAACGTAGAAATACTCCCATCAGGATTCTTTCACCCTCAGAAACATCATCTCCACTTCTATTCTTGAAGTAATTCTCTCCATCATCAATCGGACCGTAGATAACTTTGTCACTATCATGGAATCTTTGCATCCACTTTAGCATGTTGGTAGCACTTTCTCCTTGAAGGCCTGAGACAATGTTGTCCGGCATAGGATGAAATAGGAACGGAATACCACGTTTGTCACACAAGTCCTGCGCATAAGTTGCAGTAGCCGCAATGATCAAAGATTTTCCAGTTCCAGGATTACCATGACCTAAACAAATTGGAGTTAACCCTTTCATTACATGCCAAGGATTTTTCTTCAATTTGACATCATAACAAGCCAATCTCATCGCTTTACGACGCGCAGCGTGTTTTGCGGCCACGTTTCCGACAATGTCGCCGAAATCCACTCGATTGAATTCACGTGACACGACCACAACAACCGACTGCATCTCAAAACCATCAATAATAAACTCCTCATCCTCAAGCTTGTAGCTATTGTTTGTGAAGAAGTCCATATACTCCATGGCTCCGAGCCTCTTGGACAATTCGTCCAAGACATTCTCGAAATACATCAGACTGAACTTGATAAAAGAAGTCGAATCGCGAACGATATTTCCCCTTTCAAGATACAGTCCGTAATAATACAGAATACAGTTGGTTGAAACAAAATTGTCAGTCAAATTTATTTCCGGAATCCCTCCGAAAGGCAAATCGATGACACTAGTTTTATCCGCCTTGTAACTACTCAACTTCCAACGAATGTAAGAAGCGGTAGCAAAAACTGAAGCGAATGTTCCCGTTTGTTTTTGAGAATTGAAAATTTTCATTTCACTCTCCAACAGCCGACTAGACGTATTCCGAAGAATAAGCTGATCAAGACCAGAAGCTTGGCAGTAGAGTTCGAAAACCCTCATACCAATCATGAATCCTGTACGAATACTATCCAAGACATAAACAGCGTCTACATCGAGAAGTGATTCGTCACCAAAGATTTTTGCGACAGAATCACGTATTTTCACAGAATCTTTTCCCCCACCAAAATCAATCGACGAGGCTGGAAGCCATGTGCCGGGTTGAGCAGCGGTTGAAACCATTTTGTTGGCGGCATCCTTTTTGGGAGTCCACTCAACAATCTTGAGCTTCGGATTGACTCGTTCCCTGTGTTCTTGATATTCCGATTTTTTTAGCGGAATGTGTGCTTTCGCGTTAGTTGACATTGAGTACTCCTTTTTGTGTGTAGGTTATTGTTTGATGTTGTTTGTAAGGCGAAAAATATTCCGCCGTACGATTGATATTTTGCAGAACACGATGAGGAAGCATTAATTTTCTCACAACACTCGTTGCTCGATTTTCATATGCAATCCGGTCATCATTTGGAATGAAGAAAACTTCACGAACTCTACCGCCCCTAGAAAACACTCCTGAGGTAACTTTACTACCCGTAGAAATTATTTTTTCCGAACGCAGTTCAAGAACGAAATCATTCTCGCCACCGTATTTCCTGAGTAATTCACAAAAATCAGCACCACTTTCACTCACGCTTGTCAGCGGAGTAAACAGGGGTCCAATTTGAATCCTCTCCAAAAATTTTGGATGAATAGAATTTGAATGATCATCAATCTGATGAATCAAAACTCCGATTTGCGGAACATGTTTACTTGAAAAGGAAACAGTATCCACAAATTGTTTCCAATCATCTCCACCATCCTCAAGGGGCTCACGGCTTGAATCCTGCTCAAATACCAAACTATGAAAGTAAGGCATATTGCAAATTTCTCCATAAACCGCCCAAGTAAAAATGTATCGACGATGTTCTTTGTCGTCGGAATCCAATCTTTCAAGACCTCCCATTGTAAAAGGTAGAAACATTCTACTCTCGTCCAAAAGATTCGCGTACTCACTTTTAGACAAATCTGAAAGAACTTCAGTTGTGTCAGCTCCTGTTGTAAGAAGCTTATCAACCAAAATATTTTTCAGCGTTTCCACACCTGCAACATTACGTGCAAGATCAACCTTTCGATTTAAATCATTTACAGTTTGGAAAATCGAAATTGCGTGTGGAAAACCAGATTCATTCAAATCCAGAGCCAATTCATGACTCGAATTAAAAGAATACTTGATCTTCAACAACACAATCGTGTAAAGCAGTCGATCAATCATGGGTTTTAAATCGCGCACAACATGATCCGTCGAGCTCCTCACACCTATCCACTCAAGAACTCGTCCAAGGACAACAGTCATGAGTATAAAGTATTTCGAGTATTCGTCTGGATTTTCGAGTTGCGCGAAATCTCCACACAATCTTTGTTCATCAATTGTTTTTATTTCTCTATTCAATTTAACCTCCTTGTTTTATTGTTTTATTATTGTTATTTGATTTGAAAAATTTTTCACTAAAAAGGGGGCGCAGAGCGGATGCTCCACACCCCCAGTTGAGATAAACCTGAAAGGTCTATTCAATCGTGAATTTACAGCATCAGTGGTTATACACCACCTTCGCCATATGACGTTTCAGAAGATGCAAAAGGATCGAGACCGTATTGGTCCTTGAAACTTAGCACCATTGCATTAATTAGGTCTCTCGTCCGAGCCGCATTTTGAGCGGAGACAATTTTAACCTCTTCCAGAGACTTACGACGGCCAGGCATCTGAGCCAGCATGTCTGTCATTGCAGCGTCAGCTGCGACAACCATACTAACCATTGCCTCACGGTTGTTTAGATCAATCTGCGCTCCGACTTCATCAAGATTCTTCAAAGCCTCCTGATCACTCAGGAGTTTATGAGAGGCGAGCCGTGCCTTGAAGGTTACGGCTCGTTCTTCACAGCCACTTTTCAGCTGGATGATGAAAGACTGCAGGTTGCCGACCAATCTCTGAATAGCTATCGTAATAAGGCGAAACTCTTCAGCGTATTCGGTTTTTGAACTCGACAAGACAAATGCATTGTTTCTAGCAACGCGAGCCTCCTCAAGTTCTCTACCAATGTTGGCGATGACTTCTTCCTGTTCGGAATATTCAACGCTTCCTTTGGTGATATAACCGAGCTTGCTCTCTTCTTCCTGCATTTTGTGTTGGAGATCCGCAAGGATACCTTCACATTCAGTAAGGGCTTTTATAGCCATGTCTTTCGCCTTGAACACAGACTCCATCTGTTTCGTAGCCTCGACGAGCATCTCCTGTCCATTTGCACGCGATTGCTCGGTAATCTCAATAACTTGACGGGTACGCGTAATGTAAGCGTCAAAAGAATCTTCCATTGAAGCTTCCTTAAGTCTTTGGCGCGCACGTCGTTTTGATTCAACCTTGGCTTCTTCGACTTGAGACTTCGCATCTTCAATCTTGGGAACAAGGCTGGTGACAGCACGATCACGCATAAAGAACAGATTCGTCTTGTTTTTTGCAAGAATCATCTGCTCTTCAAGTTGTTTGAGATTGAACTCAGCTTCACTGACCAAAGCAATGTCTTCTGGGTTTTCTTTACCCAAAGAAGCATACCCTTCATTGATTTTTTGAAGAACGGTAGTCATCGCAAGCATTGCATCTGCAAGATCTTTCTCTTCTTGCGCAACGTTTGCACGTACACCGCCAAGTGTAGAGCTCAGAATCCTTTCCCTCATTTGGGTAAGTTCTTCTGGAGACATTCCTTTTTTGGTAGTAGCTTCGGAAATCTGTCTATCAGATTCCTGCATAATCTCGACGAGTTTTTGAGAACCCATCAAAATACCACCCTCTTCACGTGCAGACACAACTTCCTCGACCCTTTCTTCGACTCGAGTGATGTTTTGTCGATCTTGACTGGATAATGCGTCAAAAACATTTATTGGTTTTCTTGTTTCTGTCATTTACTTCTTTTGTTTTTATTTTAACGAACCTCTCCGGGTAACATACCCCTCAATTCATTCAGCAAATTAGCATAATTTATCTATAATGTCAACTATTTTAGAAAGAAAAAAGAGCGGGACTTGCAGTCCCGCTCTCAATAGATTTTTGGTCGTTTTACTCGGCAGCAAAACGATAGTATGGACTCTCAAATCTCCAAGCATAAAGCCCGTGCCAGTAGCAGACCACACTGTCGCCTTTTGCTCTGATGATAGGCACGAGTTCATTTCCGGCAATGTTTCTTATCGCCGATTTCCAGCAGGCAACGAAGTTCTCCGGAAATCTTTCACTGAAAGTTTTAGGGGAAAGATCCATAAGTGCAAACCCGTCCTGTAAATTCAGCGTTCTCTCAATTTCGTCCGGAAGACTTTGAAATCTTTTCAAAATTTCTTTTCCAGAAAATATCAGCTCTCTTTGATCTGTTGTGAAGTATATGGGTTCCAAATCAGAAACCTTATAACTCTCAGGTCCCGACTGTTGAAGTTCTGGGTAAAGAAACTCCTTGAAAGACAACAATGGTTTCTCGATTTTTGTTGGATCCAAAAATTCACTACGATCAACTTTTATTTCTATAGGTTCCATTTCTACTATCTACTTTCTTTGTTCAATTGTTTTACAATACTTTCAAAAAGCAGACTACACTCCAAAATAAATAATGTCAAAACTACTTCGCATACTGCACCCCCTCATCAAATTTAATTGAAAGCAATTCAGAAATTCCTTGCATCATCGTCACGCCATAAATCACACTCGCACGAGACATTGTTTCTCTATTGTGAGTAATTAAAATAAGTTGAGATCTGTCAGAAAGTCTCTCAATCATATCCGCGTATTTCTTTGAGTTTGATTCATCAAGCGCCGCATCTGTTTCATCCAAAATAATAAATGGCGGGGGATTCACAGCAGACATCGCAAATATAAGTGCAATCGAAGTCAGTGCTCTTTCTCCTCCAGAAAGCATCATCAATCCTTTCACTTTTTTTCGAGGCAATGAAATATCAATATCAATTCCCTCTTCTTGATCCAAATCATCTGGCACGCCATTGTTATCAAAATCAATATCAGTGTCAGACTTTTTGCGTCGCACTTCAGGTCGAACCAATTTCAAAGCAGCATCTCCACCACCAAACATCAACGCAAAAAACTTTTGAAATTCTTTGTTTATCAAATCAACACCTTCTTTAAATCTTTTTGTAATTTCTATATCTAATTCAGAAATTAATTGTTTCAAAGACACAGCAGAATTTTCCAAATCTGTAATTTCTTTTATCAAAAATTCATCTCGTTCTGTCACTTCTTCGTACTCTTTCAAAACCTCATGAGAGATTCCTCCACCAAGTTCTTCGATGCGAATTTTCATTTTCTCCAGCTCTCTTCGCTTTTCATTTTGAACATCTCGATTCTTCTCGACACCTTCCACAATCACAGCAGCTTCATAATCTACGGCTTCTCTACCAACTAGAACCATCGCTTCTGTTAATTCTCTTTTGAAATCTTCCTCAACACGAATCAACGCAGATTCTTCCATATTAATTCGATTCAATTCACTCATCAGTTGCCCTTTTTTATTTTCGAATTCAAAAATCTTTCGCTCCACATCGAGCATTGTTGTCTTTGAAGACTCAATTTCGTTTCTCAAAGTCGAAATATTACCTTCTAAATGTTTTTCTTTTTCTTCTAGAGCTTGAGCTTTTTCTTGAGCGTCATTTTTTTTGTTTTCTAAGTTTTTAATATCTTGCAACAAATTCAAATCGGTTTCTTGAGGCATTTTTCTTCTTTCTAAAATAAAATTTGAAAAGGCATCCTTAATTTTCACCAGAGCATTTTTTAAAATCGAAATATCACCATTAGCGACATCATCAGAAATTTTATCTATTGTAATTTTTAGGCTTTCAATATCTTTTAAAGAAACACTCACATCTTGTTCTTCTTTCTTTTCTCGCTCAACAATCCGCTCCAAAGATTTCAACTCACCTTCGATTTGTCCAATCTCTCGAAGCGCATTATTTCTCTCTGTTCGAACATCTGAAAGCTGATTGTTTAAATTAGAAAGCTCATCCGTACGAGTGTCGCTTTGTTTTGATTTATTTAATTCTGTTTTAAATTCTACTAAACCTTTTTCGATTGAGTCTAATTCATTTTTAGGCGCGATTTTAGCTTCTGAAATATATTTCCTAGTTGCATCAATATATTTTTTCTCAATCGCAAGATATGTTCTATACGCAATTCTTAACTGATCTTTCAATTCCCTAGTTTGCTCAATTTTTTCAACTTGTTTTTTTAAATATTTAATATGCGGAGCGATTTCTTTTCTCAAAGATTGCACTTGTGCCACATTTTCTTCTGTCTTTTGCAATCGTCTTTCGCTTTCTACTTTTTTATATTGAAAAACTCGAAGTCCAAGCGCGTCTTCAAGCATTGCTCGACGATCTTTTGGTGTGGCATTCAAAATTCTATCAGCTTCTCCTTGAGAAATAATATTGTGCCCAGACGCTCCAATATTTGCTCCAGCTAGAAGTTCTGAAATATCTTTCAAACGAACAGAAGTACCGTTTATAAAATAATCATTTATACCGTCACGATGCACAGCTCTTTCCAAAACCACTTCATCAAAATCCAAATCCAAACTCCGATCATTATTATCTAAAACAATTTTCACACTAGCTTTGTTTTGTCTTCCTAGTGCTGTAGTTCCATTGAAAATCAAATCTTCTCCACGCTTTCCTCGCATCGATTTAATAGATTGTTCTCCCAAAACAAAACGAAAAGCTTCTGCAACATTTGATTTTCCAGAACCGTTTGGCCCGACGATAGATGTAATTGAAGTATCGAAATCTAATCTGCTTTTCTTAGCAAAAGATTTAAATCCAGCGATTTCTAAAGCCTTTAATCTCATATCCACTTTTTAATCTTTAATCCGTTTCTTGCAGATTCTTGCTCCGCATCTTGTTTTGACTTTCCACCACCAGAAGCTACGTGTTCGTGTCCGATAAAAACCCCAACGGTAAATTGTTTGTCGTGATCTGGTCCAGTTTCTTCTAGTGTTTGATACGAAGGCGTCACACCTGTGTGCTCTTGTGCTTTTTCTTGAAACTTACTTTTTGCATCAACCCAAAGAGAGTCCTCAATAATTTTTTCTGTTCTCGGCAAAAGATTTTTTGAAATAAAAATTTTCACGGCTTCGTAACCTTGATCTAAATAAACTGCACCAATCACAGCTTCAAATGTGTTCGCCAAAATTGCTTGTCGAGCTCTTCCCATATCTTTTGCTTCTCCTTTTGATAATAATAATTCTTTATTAAATCCAAGTTCACTTGCAACTTCTGAAATTGTAATTGTATTTACCAAGGCAGCACGAATCGCTGTCAATTCACCTTCGTTTCTATTTGGAAACTTTTCATATAAGAATTCTGTTGTGATCAATTCCAAAACTGCATCACCAAGAAATTCTAATCTTTCATTGTGTTTAAGTTTTGTTCCTCTATTTTCGTTTATATAAGAACGATGCGTAAAAGCTTGAATCAATAAATTTTTATCATCGAAACTTACACCCACCAATCTTTCTTTGTTTTTTGATTCCATAACTATGCGTTTACTTTTTCTTGCATCAAAGTTGTTATTGATTGAGTTATTAGAGGCACGATGTCGTTGTAGAAATTTAAGTCAGCAACATCTTTCACTTTGAACCATTGAGCAGCGTCCAAACCACCTTTTCCTTCTGGAAGTTTAATATCTCCGTAATTTGATTCTACTAAATAATATCGAACTTGTTTTCGGTGTTTTCCTTTTTCTGGATGATTCGCTACATATTCTGTTTCTCCCAAAAGAGATTTAACTTTAATTAAATCAAGGTTCATTTCTTCCTTGATAACGCGTTTCAAACCTGCTTCATCGTCTTCACCTTCTTCTAATCCACCCTTAGACAAAGTCCAATGTCCAAAAACATCGTGTACCAATCCAAAATAAATTTCTCCTTCACTTTCTGCATACACAACAGCTCCAACTTTTTCTTCAATTTTCATTTCTTCAAAAGGAATATCTCTTTTCTTTTTATTAGGAGCTTCGTCTTCTTTTCCAGGCTCACCAATTTCTTTATACACAGCACCCAAAACACCGTTGATAAATTTTCCTGAAGTCTCACCTCCAAAAGATTTCCCCAATTCAATAGCTTCGTTAATAGCAACCTTTGAAGGCACTTCTTGCCGATCTACGAACAAAAGCTCAAAAAGACCCATTCTTAAAATGTTTCTATCTAGTGTAGCTATTTTATCTAGCGGCCAATCCGGAGCTGCTTTTTCAATAATAGAATCAATTTCTTTTTTCTTTTCTAGAACTCCACGCAACAACAACTGCATAAAAGAAACATCAGACACACCTGGAGCAAATTCTTCAACATTTCTAATTAGAATATCTTGAACGGTTTTATCGTTGTTTCCATTGAAATCCCATTCAAACAAAGTTTGAAGAACTATTGATCTTGCAAGGTGCCTGTTTGCCATATTTTTTATTGTATCAAAGGTTCTGATTATTGTGAACTCTTATTGTGAACTCTTTTTCGCTGTAATCTTTTGAATTTTCTTTTCTTGTTTTTTTACAATGCTAGCAATCTTCACTCCTTTGTATGTACCTGTTGTAGCGCTCGCTCGGTGTCGCAAGTGTGGAACTTTAGATTCGTCCAAGCTAACAGCTGGCTTATCTAGCTTGTGATGTGCCCGACGGTTATTTCGGTGCCCTTTTGTATGTCTCATTCTTACTGTCATAGTGGTGGAAATTATACACAAATATTAATTATTGGCAATATTTGATTTGGAAAGAGAAAATCCCCAGCACTGTTGGCCGGGGATTTTGATTTAGTTTTACTCGACTAGATCGGGAGGTAGATAAATTTATCAGGATAAATCTCCTGAAAAGTAAGCACTTCACTGTGAATATCTGTTTGGTGACGGACATCCGAAAAAGACACTCTTATCCGAAGGTTTCGAGGAATCCCTTTGCATTTAAGATCTGAATAATTTACATACTCAATCCTGAGGTCTTCCTGATTACCAATACGCCAAAGGTTTTCGACACGATCAGTTTTTTTAAGGTATTCGTCAACCCATGGATAATCATTTCTGAAAGTTTCCGGAATTTCACCATTTATGCCAACTTTTTTAAGGTGTGACACAAATCCGCTGATTGAAGGAATCAATTCTTCAAGTTGGTGTGTTTTTTGTTCTTCTTCCATTTTTAACTTTCTATATTTGATTGTTGGTTTTTGAAATCACTAGAGAACTAAAGATTTATTGGATATTACAATATATTTCAAAAATGTCCATTTTAAATCCTTGTACAAAAAGATTTACGGTGTTCGGAAGATTGTCCATGTTTTTTAATTGCTTGAACGTGAGCCTTTGTGCCATAGCCTTTGTTTTGGGTGAAATTGTATTTGGGGAACTTTTTATGGAGTTTCGTCATTAAGTTATCGCGGTAAACTTTTGCGAGAATGGATGCTAAAGAAATAATTTTTTCGGAGTCGTCACCGCGAATGATTGTTTTTTGGTTGGGGTATGTGGACGGCGCGCGGAGCGCGCCGTCCAATCTCACTTCAGAATTCCCACCATCAATTCCCTTTTTCTCTAAACTCTTCAAACCATCTGAAATACATTTCTTAATACATTTCGAAATTCCAATTTTATCAATCTCTTTTGCAGAACATTTTTTAATTTCAAAAAAAATCTCCGCTGTCTCCAAAACTTCATTAAAAATTTCTTCCCTATTTTTCGCTGTCATTTTCTTTGAATCTCTCAGCACGGAAAATTTTGCAAAAATTTTCCGTGCCTTTGCTTTCTCAATCGCCACCACACCCACACACACAGGCCCCGCCAAAGGACCGCGCCCCACTTCATCAATTCCTATTAGATATTTGACTGAATTCTCTTTTTTCATTTGATAATTTTAACTCAGAAACAATTAAAAAACTTTTGCTATAATACCCCAACATGAGTCTAAAACCCTTCACACACCTACATACACACAGCCATTACAGCCTTCTTTCTGCTGTGCCAAAAATAAAAGAACTCATCTCAGCAGCCAAGAAAGACGGAATGAAAGCACTAGCTCTCACAGACAACGCCAACCTATACGGAGTAATCGAGTTTTATAAAAAATGTCTTGAAGAAGAAATTAAACCAATCATCGGAATCGATTTATACGTAGCAGCTCGAACAAGAAAAGATAAAGAAGGTCGTGTCGACAACAAAAGAACTCGTCTTGTGGTTTTAGCAAAAAATTATCAAGGATACAAAAATTTAATTGAACTCATCACCGATGCCAGTGTCGTGGGTTATTACTACAAACCCCGAGTCGATCACGAATCACTTCAAACATGGTCATCAGATTTAATTTGTATCGTGCCGTCTTTCAACAGTGAACTAGTTAATGAATTAAAATTAAATGACGAAACAAAAGCTAAAGAATTTTTAGACTTCTACAACACAACATATGGCGAAGAAAATGTTTATTTAGAAATTACACATCATCCTGAAATTGAAGGTCATCCAGAACTAACACAAAAGATTGTTGATTTCGCAAAAAAATATAATGCCAAATTAGTCGCAGCACACGATGTGTATTATATGAATCCCGAAGATCGCGAAGCAAAGCAAACACTTCTTTCTGTGCAAGGAACTTTTGGTGGAGGAGGTCTTTATTCTCATGACGAAGACTTTTCTTTTATAAATACAAAAACAGCAAACAAATATTTTGCAGATTATCCTGAAGCACTAGAAAATAATCAAAAAATTGTTGATGAATGCAATGTAGAAATTGAACTTGGAAAATGGTACTTCCCCCGTTTGGAAATTCCAGAAGGTACCAACTACGATGATGAACTTAGGAAAAATGCATATGAAGGAATCACAAAAAGAAATCTAATCGAAACAGAAGAAATAAAAGAAAGAATTGAATATGAATTAAAAATTATTAAAGACAAAGGATATTCTCCATACTTTTTGGTGGTAAGCGATTTACTAAAATTTGCAAAAGAAAATGGAATTTTTGCCAACACTAGAGGTTCCGCTGCGGGATCAATGGTCTCTTATCTTGTTGGAATTACAACTGTTAACCCGATTGATTATCAGCTTCCTTTTGAACGATTTCTAAATCCAGAACGTCCTTCTGCACCCGATATCGATATGGACTTCGCCGACACAAGAAGAGATGAAGTTATTCAATATGCCAGAAGAAAGTACGGAAAAGACGCCGTCGCACAAATTGGAACATTCGGTACCATGCTTGCTCGTGGATCTGTTCGTGACGTTGCGAGAGCAATGAACTTTGAATATTCAAAAGGAGATGAAATTGCAAAATTAATTCCAATGGGTTCACAAGGTTTTCCAATGTCTATCGACAGAGCAATCAAAGAAACTCCTGAACTAAAAGAGCTATACAACAACGATGACGACACAAAAAGAATTATCGACATGGCAAAAAAAATCGAGGGTTGTGCTCGACACATTTCTGTTCATGCCGCTGGAGTTGTTATTGCTCCAACAAAATTAACTGATTTCACACCTCTTCAACTCGACCCAAAAGATCCAGAAAAAACAATCACACAATTTGATATGCACGCCGTAGAAGATGCCGGGCTTCTAAAATTCGATTTTCTTGGATTAAAAAACTTAACAATCATGGCCAACACTGTAAAGCTGGCGAAAAAAATCTACGGAATTGAGATCGATATCGATACAGTTCCACTTGATGATACAAAAACGTACGAGATGCTTGCGCGCGGAGAAACAGCTGCGACATTCCAACTAAACGGAGATGGTATGACTCGTTTTCTAAAAGAGCTTCGACCGTCTGTGATGGATGATATCAACGCGATGGTGGCACTTTATCGTCCTGGTCCGATGGCTTTCATTCCAGATTATATTGAAAGAAAACACAATCCAGAAAAAGTTGAATACTTCGATCCAAAACTCGAACCATTCCTAAACAGAACATACGGAATTTTGATTTACCAAGATGACGTTCTTTTGATTGCAGTGCATCTTGCCGGATACTCTTGGGGAGAAGCAGATAAATTCCGAAAAGCGATTGGAAAAAAAATTCCAGAAGAAATGGCGAAGCAAAAAGAAAAGTTTATGAAAGGTTGTGTAGAGATCGGAGGATTTTCTGAAGAAAACACAAAAAAACTTTGGGAAATGATTGAGACTTTTGCTGCTTACGGTTTCAACAAAGCTCACGCTGCCAGCTATGGACGTGTCGCATACCTAACATCATATTTGAAAGCCAACTACCCTATTTTGTACATGGCATCAGTTCTAGATGCAGATTCTGGAGACACAGATAAAATCGCAGAAATGGTAGCGGAATGTAAAAGAATGGGAATTGAAGTTCTTCCTCCAAATATTAATGAAAGTTTTGAAGGATTCACTGTCGTAAAAAACAAAGATGGCATTGAAGAAATTCGTTTTGGACTTTCAACAATTAAAAACTTTGGAGAAGGAATCGCTCACTCGATTATTGAAGAAAGAAAATCTGGCGGAAAATTCACTTCACTAGAAAATTTCCTTACACGAATCACAGACAGAAATTTAAATAAAAAATCTCTTGAAGCCTTAATCAAAGCTGGAGCGATGCGAGAACTCGGAGATCGAAGTCAAATGTACGGAAACATTGAATCATTAATCGCATACAACAAAGAAATCGCGCGAGGCCCACAAAATCAAGATTCACTTTTTGGAGACACACTCGCAGCTACACCTTTGCGACTAGAACATTCTGTAGAAATAACTTCTGCACAAAAACTCGCTTGGGAAAAAGAATTACTTGGACTTTATATTTCTGGTAATCCACTTGAACCTTTCCGAGAAAAATTGGAAAAGCATGCGATAAAGATTTCTGACATAAAAGAAAAGCCACCAAAAGAAACCACGATGATCACAATCGGTGGAACACTTGAAGAAGTAAAAGTTATCAAAACAAAAAAAGGTGACGACATGGCATTTTTAAAAATTGCCGATTTTACAGACAGTATTGAAGCTGTGGTTTTCCCTAAATTATTCGCAAGCCACAAACTAATACTGACTCAAGATGCTGTTTTGGTTTTGGAGGGCAAGGTTTCAATGAGAAATGATATTCCTAGCGTTATTATCGAAAAAGTAAAGCGTTTATGCTAGTATTCTCATTATGAAAAAAGAACAAGATTTGATGCAAAACTTAATGAATGAGAGACATTCTCTTTCTCATCTTTTAGCAGCTGCCGTATTAGAAATTTATCCTGACGCGAAAGTCACATTGGGTCCACCGATTGATAATGGTTTTTATTATGACTTTCAATTCACATCTGCAGTTTCTAATGATGATTTGCCAAAAATCCAAAAGAAAATGCTGGAGCTTTTGCCAAAATGGACAGAGTTCACAAGCCAAGAAGTTTCCGCAGATGAAGCTAGAGAAATTTTTGCTGGAAATGAATTCAAACTTGAACTTATAAATGATATTGAAAAAAGTGGAGAGAAAATAACTCTTTATACTTGCGGTGGTTTTACAGACTTGTGCAAAGGAGGTCACATCGAAAATTTATCTTCGATTGATAAAAAAAGTTTTGAATTAAATAAAGTCGCAGGTGCATATTGGCGAGGAGATGAAAATAATCCAATGCTAACAAGAATCTACGGTTTAGCTTTTGAAACAGCTCAAGATTTAGATGCTTACAAAAAACAACTTGAAGAAGCAGCTGCTCGAGATCATCGCAAGATTGGAAAAGAATTAGATTTATTTGTTTTTTCTAGTGTCGTTGGAAAAGGTCTTCCTATTTGGACAGAAAAAGGCGCAACAATGCGAAGAGTTTTAGAGAGATTTATTGTAGACGAAGAAATAAATAGAGGTTATAAGCATGTGTATACGCCAGACATAGCTAATATAGATTTATATAAAAAATCTGGACACTATCCGTACTACAAAGATTCAATGTATGCTCCGATAAAAATTGATGATGATGAATACATGCTTAGACCGATGACATGTCCACATCACTACGAATTATACTTGAGTAAACCTAGAAGCTACCGGGAATTACCAATGCGTATTGCTGAGCTAGCAAAACTTTATCGATATGAACAATCAGGTGAGTTGTCGGGATTAATAAGAGTTCGGAGTTTCTGTTTGTCAGATGCACATATTATTTGTGCGAATCCAGAACAAGCTCAACAAGAAATTAGCAGTGCGTTGGACTTGATTGAATTTATGGCACACAAATTAGGTCTTGAATACAAAAAAGATTATTCATACAGATTATCTTTAGGAAACAGAGAAAATGAAGAGAAGTACTACAAAGACGATGCTGCATGGAATACAAGTGAAGAAATTCTTCGGCAAACTCTAATATCTAGAGGATCTGAATTTAGAGAAGCAGAAGATGAAGCTGCTTTCTATGGACCCAAAATTGATATCCAAATGAAAAATGTCTCAGGAAAAGAAGATACTGCTTTTACAGTGCAATATGATTTCGTGATGCCAAAAAGATTTGAGCTTGAATACACAGATTCAGATGGAAAAATTAAGGAGGCAATTGTGATTCACAGATCATCTGCGGGAGCTATTGAAAGAGTGTTAGCGTTTTTGATTGAAAGAACTGCTGGTAATTTCCCTCTTTGGATTTCTCCTACTCAAATAGAAATTATTACAATTAACGAATCTCAATTTGAATATGCACAAGAAGTTGCAAATAGATTAAAATCAGAAGGTTTTAGAGTTGGTTTTGATAAAAGTGATGAAGGATTTGGAAAGAAAGTTCGAAAAGCAAAAACAGAAAAGACTCCGTATTTTGTAATCATCGGAGATGCGGAAGTTGAATCAAAAACCCTGACACTAGAATCTCGCGATGCTGGAAAAATAGGTTCAATTAGTTTGGAAGATTTAGTTGTTAAGCTGAAGGAGGAAAATTAGTTAGTGGAGGAAATTAAAGAAAAACAAAAGAGCCGGCAGCGAAGCTGCCGGCTCTTTTGCATTATTAAGTTAGATTAGATTAAATTAGTTTAGTTCAAATTAGATTTATCTTTGATTAAGCAATTTTATTTGCGTTCTTATTTTGTTCTTTAAAATCTGAGATTTTATTAGAAACAACTTTTAGAGATCTTTGTTTCTTGAAATATAGAGCTATCGCTGTACTCCATACTGCGATTAGAGCAAAAATTCCAAGAGCTTTTGCAATATCACTTGCTCCTGTATAAGGAACTTGTGATAGAAAGATTGAATCCAAAGATGAAAGATTACCTGTTGGTGTACCTAAGTTTGTTCCAGTAGTTACTGTAACTCTTCGGTCATCATCATCATTATCATCGTCATCATCATCCTCGTCTTCTACACGAACATCAGGACATTCGTCAGTAGCTCGGTCGCCATTAGCGTCACGTACTTCTACTGAAACTTCGTATGTCCCTCTTCGGTTGTAACGAACTCTTTCTTCGTCATCATCTCCAGAGATATCACCTTTCCATTCAATTCGGTATGATGATCTTCCTCCATCGATTTCAACTTCATAAGTCACTGTGTCTCCTTCCTCGATTCGAGTATCAGAAACTCTACAGATAATATTTAGATCGTCATCATCGTCATCGTTTGACTGAACAATGTGAGTTGTTGTACTACAATTAACATTGTTTACACTGCTACTTGCGTTACCAACATTACTACAATGAGCATTAATAGAGTTATCTGTAATAATTACATCGTCATCACTGTAGTTTAGATTTAATCCAAGAGCGTTCATTCCACCACCTTGTGAACCTCCACCTCCACAACCTGATCCAGAACATCCTCCTCCATTAGAACCTCCACCACCTTGTGAACCTCCTCCATTATAACCTCCACCGTTAGATCCTCCTCCAGTGTAACCACCGTTAGAACCTGATCCACCTCCTAGGTAAGAATCGATGTAACTATCTGCTACACCATATCCACCATAGTCGTAACCAGCGTAGTCATATCCACCGTAATCGTAACCAGCGTAGTCATATCCACCATAGTCGTAACCAGCGTAGTCATATCCACCGTAGTCGTAACCAGCGTAGTCATATCCACCGTAATCGTATCCAGCGTAGTCATATCCACCGTAATCGTATCCAGCGTAGTCATATCCACCGTAGTCATAACCAGAGTAATCGTATCCACCGTAGTCGTATCCACTGTAGTCATACCCACCGTAATCATAACCAGAGTAATCGTATCCACCGTAATCGTATCCACCGTAGTCGTATCCACCGTAGTCGTATCCACTTGATCCATAATCATATCCTCCACCGTAGTCATACCCACCGTAGTCGTATTGAGCTGATGCGTTTTCAATATTGAAAACACCGAAAGCTGTAAATACTACAAAAAGTAATACGAAAGCGTTAATGATGTTTAATTGTTTTTTGATAATCATGATAATTGTTTTATATAAGATAATTTGAACATTACACTAAATTTGTAACGTATTTATATGATAACATTTTTATATACAAATGTCAATCCTTATCTTTACTTTAAATAAAAATGCCTCGCCGTCTGAATTAACAAACGACGAGGACATTGAGCAAGATTTTCACTTACTATTCCGCAAGGATGTACGGCACAACGACCGTCTCATTCCTCGAAGTACTGAAGACACTGAAGGTCTTGATTTCCTTACCGCTCGCCAACCGACGAACGTCAGGGTTAGTCGAGGCCGATTCCCCATTTACAGGTCCTCGCGGACCGACGAAGGTTTTGATTTTTTCGCCAGTATCCGGGTGGGTCCCGTCTTCCAGTCTCCAGCCGACGTTGTCACCGATAGTGACAGGGGTACTCGATTGAGCACCACTACCCCTCACAACAGTCTTGCGAACCACATGGTAAGCACCAGTGGCAGAAGCCTCGAGTTTCTCACCCGGAAACAACTTGTTGCTGGTAATCGCCTTGAAGATCTTCGCGTCTGCAGGGTCTGGGTCATGCATCAACCCCAACATAAAGACTTCGCCTTCATGCGACCACCCAGCGAACGTGTCCACCGGTTCTCCAACCTTGGTGTACATGTCGCACAAGCGGATGATCTGAGGCCAAGCGTTACAATCGGAGCCATAAGCCTCGACGAATTTTTGCCACAAATCCTGTTTCACCAAGCCAGGCTTGACGTCGAGGACAACCGAAGGATTCGCGTCAGGCATCTTAACGACACCTTGAGCCTGTGAATTACCGGTGATAAAAAATACCACCGCCGTCATGATGATTGCAATTGCTGCGTTTTTCATAATAATCTTAATCTTGTTTTTGGTTTGTGAATGATTCTCTGATTCCCAAATAGCATAGCATATTATACGGATTTGTCAACAGTCACTAAATACCCCATACATAAAGAAAAAACCGTAATCGCGCATTACACACGATTACGGTTAGTGATTTTTACCTCCTGATTCCAGACATCATTCCATGAATCATCTGCCCTAGGGAAGGATGATTCTGATGAGAGTCTCTTCCACCTCTTTCACGTTGAAAGTCTTGTAGACATCTCTCCCGATAGTCAGGACGATAAGGTCCTGTACGATACATTGGTGACCGCACCGGTGATCGATTATTTGTTGTAAAGAAATTATTTCTTGGCGCCATATGATTCGCCATAAAGAAATTATTTCTCGGCTGCTCTCTGTAAGAAGTACGGGGATGTGTCGTTGTAAAACAATCATCTCTCGGTAACTCTCTGTAAGAAGTACGAGTAGGTATCACTTCCGCACGATAAATAGGTTGAGTCCGAACATGTTCTCTCACAACTGGTCGTTCACAAGTAACTTGAGGTTGTCCTATTTCTACACACCCAAGATTCAAGGATGACTCACAATTACCAACGGTATTTGTCACACCACGAATTTCTCCAAATGTTGTAGAAGCAGCACGACGATTGTCGTGAATGATTGCTGTTCTTCCACGGATTTCTCCGAAGGTTACATCCACACTACGACTATCCTCATGAATCATCGTTTTGCCACCACGGATTTCTCCGAAGGAAACATCGACATTTCTGTGGTCTTCACAAATAACGGTTGCACCGCCACGGATTTCACCGAAGGTTACACTAACACTACGGCTATCATCTTCAATAATAGTCATACCACCGCGAATTTCTCCGAAATTCACAACTGAACTGCGTTCATCCCGAACAATCTTTATTCCACCATAAACTTCTCCAAAGGTCACGAGGTATTGCTCGGGCTCAGGAGGTTCATCTCCACCGCTCTTGTCCCAGGGTATACCTGGTGTAGGAACGGGTTTAATATACGGATCACCAAAAAGTGGTATTGGGGGGATTTCGTCGGACTTTTCCGCACCAGGAACTGGTGGAGGAAGAATGCGACCATCGTCATCAGGCTTTACATTTCCATCATCCGAACTGACATTCACCGACATCATACCAAGCGTGAAAAATATCAAGTAAGTAATTTTCATATTTAAATAACTGGGTTGCGCTCGACGTTTTGTCGGGCTATTTCAAAATAAGAATACCATATTTAGCCAGCAGAGTCAAAACAAAAAAATCCGATTACCCCTTAATCACAGCATCCACCACCCACCTATCACTCTTAGTTCCAAAAGAATTACATGTAGAAATTGTTAGTCTTCTTCCACTTCTACTCAAATCTATAAAAGCACTCTCGGCATCAGCTTGATACACCTTCTCAATAACATAAGTGTATTTTTGACCGTTCGCATATAAAATAATCTCATCACCTATTTTTGACTTCTCTATTCCATTAAAAGTTTTGTAAGCTTGATTGATCACGACTGGCAAACCACTACTGTGTCCAAAAATAAAAATATTTCCTTTTTCAATAAAACCAGAGCCAGGATAATACACAGCACCTTTTTGCAAAGCAGAATCCAAGACATCAATCATCGGACTTTGTGGTTGCAAAACGACAGAATCAATTCCAACTGAAGGAATTAAAATTCGTGAAGGTTTAGATAATTGTGTCTCTGTTGGTGCCACTGCCAATTGCGAATTGTCTTCACTTCTCAAAATTCTTCCTTCTCGATCACGCACATAACTCACCTCTTCTAGAGAATTCGGATCGCTAATAGAGGTATTTGTAGAATAATTTATTTTTTCTTTCTCTTCTTGCTTATTAGTAGTAGTAAATTCTTTTGGAATTAAATTTTTAGGAAGTAGCCCAAATAATGCAAAAACAAAAATAGAAACTAAAAAAATTCCAGCAGCTTGGGTCCAGAAAAGTGCGTTCTCGTTTTTTTTAAGACTCATTGCTCATCATTATACTGATTTTTCGCAGTTTAGTAAAATTGTTTTTTTAACTTGCTTTAAGTGCTCAATGCAATTATTATAATCAAATCGTTAATTTAGCGATTTTTGCGTAGGTGGCAGAGCGGTCAAATGCAGCGGACTGTAAATCCGCCGACTTCGGTCTACGGGGGTTCGAATCCCTCTCTACGCACCAAAACAAAAACACTCTCATTTCTGAGAGTGTTTTTGTTTTATCCAACTAAACTACTTTCATTAATCTCACTCTCCTTAAACATCTTCTGATGCTTCCCCTTTGAAATTCCAAAAGTAAATTCTTTTCCAGAAATTCCTACAGCAAGATTATCTCCTTCTCCCAATCCGCTAGCGATTATCAATTGCGCAGCAGGGTTCAAAATTTTTGTTTGAATTAATCGCTTCAAAGGTCGTGCACCATAATGTGGATCATATCCTTCTTCTGCCAAGAATTTCAAAACAGCAGGAGATGTCTTCATCTTGATTCCCTTTTGTTCCAATCTTTGACTCACAATACCAATTTGAATTTCCACAATCTTCTTGATTGCTTCTTTGTCCAAAATATCAAATATGATTGTCTCATCTAGACGGTTCAAAAATTCTGGTCGGAAATGTTCTTTCAAAGCTTTCTCAACATTTGTTTTTGTTTCATCATATTGTTCGCTGTCTGTCGCACCATCATTGAATCCAATTTTTTCCATTTTATCGATATATTCAGCACCAATATTTGAAGTCAAAATAATCACAGTGTTTTTAAAGTTCACAGTTCTTCCTTTTGCATCTGTTAAGTGACCGTTGTCCAAAACTTGTAGAAGAATATTGAAAACTTCAGGATGAGCTTTCTCAATTTCATCAAATAGAATTACAGCATATGGACGATGTCGCACCATCTCTGTTAGGTTTCCACCTTCTTCGTGTCCAACATATCCAGGAGGTGAACCAATCAATTTTGAAACAGAATGTCTTTCCATGAATTCAGACATATCTACACGTATTAAAGCTTTTTCATCATCGAACAAATACTCAGCAAGAGTTTTCGTTAACTCAGTTTTTCCAACTCCAGTAGGTCCCAAGAAAATAAATGAACCAATCGGGCGATTTGGATCAGAAATACCAGCTCGTGAACGACGAATAGTATCTGAAACTTTTTTCACCGCGTCGTTTTGCCCAATCAGTCTCTTCTTCAAATAACTTTCCATTCGTGAAAGTTTTTCTACTTCTTCTTCGAGCATTCTCTCTACAGGGATTCCTGTCCAACGAGAAACAACAGTAGCAATATCTTCTTCTGTAATTTCTTCTTTCAAAATTTGTCTTGATCTTTGAAGTTGTTGTAATCTTCTTTCTTCTGTTTTTAGATCTTTTTCAAATTGAGGAATTTCCGCATAACGAATTTCTGCGGCTCGAGATAAATCTGCACGAGTTTCAGCCACATCTGCTTCTGTTCGCAAACTTTCTAAATTTGATTTGATATTTTTAATTGAAATAATTGTTTCTTTTTCGTTTTTCCATTTTAGCTCTAGCTCTGAAGTTGAAGCTTTTAGATCAGAAATTTTTGATTCAATTTCAGTCAGACGATCTGAGGTTTTTTTAGTTTTTTTAGTTTCCTTTTTTAGAGCCTCTCTTTCAATTTCAAGACGCATTATTTTTCTTCTAGCATCTTCAAGTTCTTCTGGCATATTTTCTAAACTAATTTTCAAAGTAGAAGCAGCTTCATCTATCAAGTCCACGGCTTTATCTGGCAAAAATCTATCAGTGATATATCGAGACGAAAGTTCTACAGCAGAAACGATAGCATCATCAGAAATTCTCACACCGTGATACAACTCGTACTTTTCTTTTATACCTCGCAAAATCGCCACAGCATCTTCTATGTTTGGCTCTGCTACATGCACAGGTTGAAACCGTCTTGTAAGAGCAGCGTCTTTTTCGATGTGTTTTTGATATTCTTTTATTGTTGTAGCTCCTATAGCTTTCAATTCTCCACGAGCAAGAGCAGGCTTCAACATGTTTGAAGCATCCATTGAACCCTCCGCGGCACCAGCACCAGCAAGAGTGTGAATCTCGTCAATAAACAAAATTATTTTTCCGTCAGCTTGTTTTATTTCTTTAACAATTTTTTTCAAACGATCTTCGAATTCTCCACGATATTTTGTACCAGCAATAAGAGAACCTAAATCAAGAGAAACCAATTCTTTATCTTTCAAAGATTCAGGAACATCACCTGAAGCAATCCTGTTTGCAAGACCTTCCACAATTGCAGTTTTTCCAACTCCGGCTTCTCCTATAAGAATAGGGTTGTTTTTTGTTCTTCGTGACAAGATTTGTATAACGCGATTTATTTCTCTATCTCTTCCAATCACAGGATCAAGACCTTTTTCTCGCGCTCTATCTGTTAGATTTACAGTAAATTTTTGGAGTGATTTTGTTGAAGCTTGTCCTGATTCGAAACCTTCGTCCGATGACTTCATTCCTTCTAGAACTCCGACAATCGTTACTCGATTTACTTTAAATTTTTCTAAAATATCTCGCGCTGAACATTTTGTATCTACGATTGATAACAGAAGATGCTCAACTGAAACAAATTCCTCACCAAGATCTGCAGCAACCTTGATTGAATGATCAATAATTTGAGCCAAATCAGGAGAAAGATAAAGCTGATATGAAGGAGAAACAGTCTGAGAACTTTCCGGTGCTTCTATTTCATCCAAAAGTGAATCTGTTAGTAAAACAATATCAACTTTTAGTTTATCCAAAATAGAACTCACAATACTTTCTTCTTGTAAAATAAGTGCTGTCAGTAAATGAGAAGAACTCACGTGATTTTGCCCACGCTCCACAGCCAATTCGTGCGCATGACGAATCGCTTCTCTAGCTTTTGTATTAAAATTTTTGAATGGTGGTTGTTGCATATTTTTTTGAAATTAAATTCCCATTGATGACTTAATAGAATTTGATGAAATAAATGCTCCTCCGCTTGCTCCCATAATTCTAATTCCAACAATTTCACCTTTTAATGTCATTAGGATTGATCCTCTAATAATTGTGTCTGCTGAAATTGATGTGTTAATTAAATTAATAGTTTGAGATGGTTGTTCTGTAGAAGAAATATTTTCTTCTGAAATTACTCCTGCACTAGATTCTAAACTTGTCACAATACCTGTCGACACTAGATTTCTGTCTACTCCTCCTAATGCAATGACAGACTGAGCTAGTTTAATATTTTGAGAGTTTCCAAATCCTGCAGCTGTAAAAGTTTTTCCTTCTTCAACACCTTTTGGCGTAAACACAATCGCACCATTTCTTGGTGGAGTGCTTAAATCAACTTCATAACTTCCTTCTGGATATTCTGCGTAAAACTTCTGACTCATTTCCAAGACTGTTGATGAGGTCAAAATCTTTCCATCATTTGAAACGACTACCCCCAAACCTATAAAGAATTTTTCATTTGTTCTGTTTACTCCATAAATTCTCGCTAAACTTTTTGCATTTTTTTCTACAGCTTCTACAGTTAGGTCTTCTTGATTTACGACCACAGTCTCTACAATTCTTTCAACAGGTCTAGGGTTATTTGTCGCAACATTTGTCACAGACTCCACAACAGGATCCACAACTCTCTCGATTGTTCTCTCTACAACACGATTAATTGTTTGAGCTACAGGCTTAGGAGCTTGGTCTAAAAGCGAAACAGTAGTGATTCCAGTCGCAACCGAAGACACAAAACTAACTAGTAGACATAGCAGCACGATTTGTTGAGCGTTTAGGTCATTCATATGCTCTATAATACTGATTTTATACCTTTAAATCAAGTTTAAGATTTTCTAAAACCTTAATTACTTTTTTTAATTTTCTTATGTCAGTATCTCTACCAAAAGAAAAACGAATCGAGGAACTAGCGCAATCTTTTTTGCCAATTGATTCGATAACATAAGAATAAGAAGTGTCTCCTAAACTCTTGCAAGCCGTAGTTGAGCTAACAAAAATATTTTTTGCATCCAGTGCCAAAACCAGAAATTCAGCATTGCTTCCCGGAAAACAAATATTTACATTATTTGGAAGTCTTTCTTTTTCATCTCCATTCAATGTAGCCCCTGGAAATTTGGTTAAAATTTCTTTTATAAAAAAATCTCGGAGTTTTGTTAACCTTTTTGATTCTGATTCACGATTTTTTTGAGTTTCTTTAAATGCTTCGGCACAACCTACAATTCCAGCCGTGTTTTCTGTACCAGCTCTTAAACCACTTTCTTGTGAACCTCCAAAAATAATTGGTGAAATAGGTACTGAGTTTCTTTTATACAAAACCCCAACACCTTTTGGGCCATAAAACTTTCCTGCATCAATAGTCATCAAATCTACACCAAGCTTTTCTACTTGAACCGAAAAATAATTTACCGCTTGAGATGCGTCTGTATGGAAAAAAGGAAATTGATCTTTTTCTCTGCCGAAAGACTTTTTAAGTTCTATAATTTCTTTTCCGATTTTTGAAATTGGAAGGATTGTACCGATTTCATTGTTTGCAAACATGATGGAAATTAAAACTGTGTTTGGTTTTATGGCGGCGCGCACCGTCTGTGGATGTATAAGTCCGTTTTGCAATACAGATAAGATTGTGACATCGGCACCCTCACTCGCCAATGTGCGCGCCGCTTCCATCACAGCAGGATGTTCAATCTCAGTAATAATTAAATGTGGCTTTTCTCCATTTAATTCATTTTTAAACTTCTCATCAAATAAAAATTTTCGTACAACTCCCAAAAGTGCCAAATTCACAGACTCTGTTCCACTTCCAACAAAATAAACATCTTGCGCTTTAACAGATAATCCACGCGCTATTATTTCCCTAGATTCTTTAATTGCATTTTTAGCTAAAACTCCACCTTTATGAATTGAGGAAGCATTAAAAAATACATCTCTAAAATACGGTTTCATTTTTTTCAAAACCTTACCCGACACCGGAGTTGTGGATGCATAATCCAAATATATTTTGCTGTTATTAAAATTAAACATAAATTAAATACTCGTGCTAAAATTATCTCATGTTCACTATACCGCAAGAAATAATTATCTACATCATTGCTGCAATACTAATTTTAGTAGCTGTTTTAATAATGTGGATCGTTAGACTTGAATTAAAGTTAAAAACATTAACACGAGGTCAAAATGGTTTTAACATTGAAAGCACTTTAAAATCAATTGAATCTGATTTAAATAATTTATTTTTATTTAAAGAAGACATTGAAAAATACTTAAAGAAAGTTGAAATTCGATTGAGACGAAGCGTTCAAGGAGTTTCAATAATGAGCTTTAAAGCATTCCAAGGATTAGATTCTGGTGGACATCAAAGCTTCGCTTCAGCCTTTTTAGATGAAAATGGTAACGGATTAATCATCTCAACTCTACACTCGCGAGACAGGGTAAATGTTTTTGCTAAAGAAATAAAGCAATTCGCATCAGCAGTCAGTTTAACAGAAGAAGAAATCACAGCGTTGACACAAGCCAAAGAATCGTGCAAGTTGTAGATATAACTCAAAACCTATATGGAAACAGAAACTCAGAAAACGGCAAAAAGACCGCCAGTTGTGGCAATACTTGGACATATCGACCATGGTAAATCTACCCTGCTTGACTATATTCGAAAATCTAACGTAGTTGCAAAAGAGGCCGGAGGTATTACTCAACATATCAGTACTTACGAAATAACTCACAAAGACGAGGAACACGGAGAACAAAAAATAACTTTTATTGACACCCCAGGTCACGAAGCATTCTGCGATGTGCGGTCTAGAGGAGCTGGAATTGCTGACATCGCGATTTTAATCGTGTCTGCAGAAGACGGTGTAATGCCACAAACAGTTGAAGCAATTAATTGCATCAAAAACGACAATGTTCCTTTTATAGTAGCAATAAATAAAATGGACTCTCCTCGCGCAGACATCGATAGAACAAAATCTGCTTTAGTTGAAAACGAAGTTTATATCGAAGGATACGGTGGAGATATTCCTGTTGTGCCTATTTCAGCGAAGACTGGTGAAGGTGTCAATGAACTACTCTCAATGATTCTTTTAGTTGCAGAGATCGAAGAGCTGAAAATGGATGTCACAAAGAAAGCATCCGGAATTGTTGTAGAAGCAAACAAAGACGAAAAAAGAGGAATCAGTGCAACAGTGATAATCAAAGACGGTAGTTTAAAGATTGGAGATTTTGTCGCAGGACACACTTCAATGTCACCAGTGAGAAGCCTCGAAGACACTTCTGGAAATAAGTTCAAAGAAGTTCAAGCTTCATTGCCTATCGTGATTTATGGTTGGACCTCCCTACCCCCTGTTGGAAGTATAGTTGAAGCTTTTGAAACAAAAAAAGAAGCCGAGGATTATTGCAAAAATTGTTCTGCTCAAACAGTGGATGTGCCTCAAGAAAAAAATATTCAAAGTAAAGCAGACTTAGCTGTGATTCCAATTATCATTAAAACTGATGTTTCAGGAACGGGTGAAGCAATTAAATTTGAATTAAATAAAATTGAAACAGAAAGAGTAAAATTTCATATTCTAGAAAACACTACTGGAGTAATTGGTGAATCAGATATGAAAAAAGCTCTTTCAGATGCACAAACAATTGTTGTAGGTATGGGAGTTGGTATCGATCCACGAGCAGAAGCTCTACGAGAGAGAAACGGTACAATTGTGATGACTTTTAAAATCATTTATGAATTAGTAGATTGGTTGAAAAAAGTTATCAATGAAAGAACTCCTAAAGTTATGGTGGAAGAAATTGTTGGCGATGTAAAAGTGTTAGCAATTTTTAATCAAACAAAGAAAAATCAAGTGCTTGGAGGAAAAGTAACTACTGGAGTAATCTCTTTGGGAAATACAGTAAACATTTTGAGACGAGGAGAAAAAATTGGTTCAGGAATAATTAAAGAACTTCAACAACAAAGAGTTGCAACAAAACAAGTTCAAGAAGGAAATGAATTTGGCACATCAATCGCATCAGAAACAGAAATAGCACAAGGCGACACACTGGAAGTTATTACTAAAATTGAAAAATAATATGTCTGAACACCGACTAGAAAAAGTAAGCAATACAATAAAAGAGCTTTTAGGAGCTTTCATCGAGGAAAATTCAAATCGTCAATCGATGATTACCATCACAAACATCTTCCTTACAAGTGACTTTAAAAGAGTTACTATTTTTGTTACAGTATTCCCTGAACACAGCGAAAATGCTGGTTTAGATTTTTTGAAGCGTCAAAGAAGCGAAGCCAAAATGTATTTAAAGAAAAAGTCTCGTTTAGGCAGAATTCCCTTTATTGATTTTGAACTCGATAAAGGAGAGAAAGCTCGACAAAGATTGGACGAAATTTCAAAAGATTTGTAATCTTAGATTAAGGCGTGGTGGTGAAGAGGTAACACCGGAGTTTGCAAAACTTCTATGCGCAGGTTCGATTCCTGTCCACGCCTCAAGGTTGATTAACAACCGAATGCCCGGATGGCGGAATTGGTAGACGCCCTCGACTTAAGATCGAGTATCGTAAGGTGTGTGGGTTCGAGTCCCGCTCCGGGCACAAGCTGATTTTTTCAGTGATATCCGCCTATAGCTCAGCTGGTAGAGCAGTCGCCTCTTAAGCGAACGGTCGTAGGTCCGAGTCCTACTAGGCGGACAAGCGAGCAAATAAGGAAGTGTGTTTTACATTTCCTTATTTGCGAGCGCGGACGCCTTGCACGAAGTTCAGGCGGACAAGCGAGCAAATAAGGAAGTGTGTTTTACATTTCCTTATTTGCGAGCGCGGACGCCTTGCACGAAGTTCAGGCGGACAAGCGAGTGAAATATGTACAAGCACTGGCGCATTTTATTTTAACTGATAAAATCGCTACATGCCGAGATGGCGAAATTGGTAGACGCACTTGCCTTAGGAGCAAGCGGGGTGACCCATGGAGGTTCGAGTCCTCTTCTCGGCACAAATATATACAAATTACATCCAAATATTTTCAAAGCAAAAAGTGGCTCTGCAGAGCCACTTTTTGCTTTTAACTCCCCTACTACCTTTTTATCTTATGATTGACTTTTGGTAAAAAATGTGCTAATATATACACAAATTAAAACGTGCTCAATGTGTATTGAGCCGTGTGGCTCTTTCACAGGTCGAATGACCATGCGCGAAAAACTTACAGAAAAAATGATATTCACTACATCTGAACAAGTTCGTGAACACTTGAAAAAAGTTTCACTAAAGCCAGAGTACTCTATTCTGGTTTTGATATCTATATCAGGAATCATTTCATGGGTAGCATCAATGGTGATCGCCTATTTTTATGAAATGTCCTTTTATGGAGTACTGCCAGGAACAATGTTCTTGGCAATAACCACAATGATCGTCTTCGTACTTCTCCCTTTGGGAAAAATACAAATCAAGATGGGTCACAAAGGTATCCCAACTTTCTTGGACAAAAGGCGTTTCGAAGAAAGATATCCTAGAGCAGAGCTTTGCATACTTGAGGAAGGCACTCACTGGGGAATACCTGGTCTATGTGGAGCTATCAGTGTCAGTTTCGAAGAAGATTCAATTTCCATCGAGAAAGCGATTGCAAAAGTACCGATCGATCCAGTACACAAAACTGGAAAATTCAAAACGGCTACTTTTGTTGATATTGAGTTTTCAGAAGGAAAGTTGCAATTCATGGTATCTGATCCCTATGCATTTACCAACGTTGGAGCTGCTGGACTGAAGGAGGATTTAACTTCTGCAATAGGAGAAGCAATTCGAGACTTTGCCATAACGACAACCACAAAGGCTGTTTATGAGGCGGGTGTAAACGGATTTATCCTTGATAACATCAAGCAGCGTAAGACAGATGGGGTTAGACTAGATACGGAACGATGGGGTATTCTGCCATTGGCAGCCTTTTTTCCTAAAATAGATCCAGAAAACCCGAAAGTTAAGGAAGCTCTCGAGGGACAGTATTTGGAAGCTTTGAATAAAATCAAAGAGGTTTCTGAAGCTCAAACTCTGGCAGAAATATTCAGAAAACTCAAAGGTGCTGCTAAAGGTGCATCGGATGAGTTTGTCATGAGTGTCGCAATAAGAATTGTGGAAGACCTGACTAAGATCGGACAAGATGTGTTTATTCACAACCACGGCTCGGCTGGAAACGGCTCAGTTGATGGAGCTTTGTTCGGAATTGGTGCAGCTGTACTTAACCAAAGCAATCAAAACAGAGGAGGAACTCCAACATGATTGAACCTGAAGTAATTAAAACAAAAGGAATATCTCTAAAAGGTATTATCTATTTTGTCGTAGGAGTTGTGATAGTCTTCTTCATTCTTGCTTGGACTTCGTCCTGCAAGAAAGGGGTTGAAGCACCTAAGCCTCCTAAAAAAGTGCTCGGAGAGGTGAGAACTGAAACGTTCACACTTCTTCCGGGAAAATCCATCGTCTTCTCGACAGTGGATGAAAAAACGGGTTTGCTCTGCAACTACATTCCAATCTGGGATACGTGGACAGAAAAGTCTGAGCTTCGCCACACCACCCACAAGCGGTTTGGTCAGGACGGTGTTGGTAGTCTGGACTTGGCGGGATATTTATTCCCCAAAGACAGAAGTACCTTCATCAAAGGTGACTCCGATCCTATCAATGACACCATTCACTATGTGATGGTAGAGAACATAGGACCTGACACGGTAACGTTTACCGTAAGGTTCATAGGATGGCGGTTACCCCCCATCAAACCACTGTAAGTGCTTCGCGCACAATAACCAAAAGACCCGGATCGCTTGCGCGGCCCGGGTCTTTTTTTCTTTATCTTTCTGTTAGTTTTACTAGTTTTTCAATCCGATTTTTAAGCTCCAAAAATAGATTTCTTAAAAGCTTCCAGGATTGCAACTGCCGACAACATAATAAATATTCCTACTAATCCCCACAACATATGCTTAGCACCTTCTTCTCTTTTTCCTGGTTCATCTGCTCCGCGTATGTATTGAGCGATACCCCAAACAAATATCAGAATAGCAAAACCAAACAATAATGTTATCGTCGGGTCTAAAATTACTTCGGCTATTTTTTTTACTAGTCCAGATGCATCCATTTTTCTAAACTTTTATTATCCTTGAACTTTTGGAATAGCTGGAGCTGTAGGTGTGCTTGTATTTAATTCTAGAGAGTCTCTCAAGATATTTACAAGTCCCCATACAGATACCATCACAAACAATGCAATGATTCCCCAAAGCATGAAAGTTCGTCCTTCAGCTTTTCCAGCATCACTTGAATTCAAAACGTATTTCAAAACTCCCCATAGGAATACAAGTACTCCAAGTCCGATAACGATAGGAATCAAAGCTTGAACAATTCCTCCTAACATTCCGATAAGTTTTTTTATACCTTCATCCCCACCTCCTTGTTGTGGCAATTGTTGAGCCAAAGTGATTACAGGTAATGCAAATGCAAATGCAATTACAGAAAGTCCTTTTACACTACTAATTTTTTTCATAATTAAATTATTATTTTTATTTACAATAAACCGGATATAACGGTATGAATAAATTATAGCACTTAAAAAACTAATAAAACTAATACCAGCGAGAGCTGTGGAATATTTTATTTTCCAGCGGCTTCGGCACTTTTAAACTGCGGTATATTTAATCCTGATTCATCCAACAAAGATTTTTGCAGAAGTAGAACCAGACCCCACACCGCAATCAAAACAAATAGAGCAACTAGTCCATAAGTTATTGTTTGAACACTCTCCGTTCTTTTTGAAGCGTTATCACTATGTGTTAAATATTTCACAATCCCAAACAAGAAAAAGAATAAGGCTACTGCAGCACCTAATCCTGTAAGGTTTTGTATTATTACTAAAATATTTTCTACAATTGTTGCGTATGATATGTCTTTCATAAAATTATTGTATAATTAAAGAGTCTATTGGTATATTCTGTTTACCGAGTGTTGGTTGCTGCTCTAAATTGATCCCGACAGTATCACCAATCATTTTTGTAAATCCCCAAACACCAGCCAAAACTAATAGTAGTATAATTCCCCAGGTCATGTAAGCAACAGCTTCCCCTTTTTTCTTTGCATTTTCTGTAGTGGTGTATTTAAAGACTCCCCACAGAAACAGGAATATTCCAATTGTCACCAAAAGAGGTAGAGCAGTTTGGACTATATCCATTAATTTTATAATAGAAGTATTTATACCAGCTCCACCGGCAGAATTAGTCTGTGTGGGCGGGTCAATTGTAGGTTTTGTCGTAAGATCTTCGACTGCTTCACCTGAGCTCCCTGGTTCAGCCGGATTTGTATCGCTGAAAATTGTTTGTTGCAAAATAACCACAAATCCCCAAACAAAAACCATCACCGTAATAGCGACGATTCCCCAAGTCATAAAACTTCTCGCTAACTCTTTGTTTTTGGCATCCGTAGAAAATGCATAGCGCAAAACTCCAAAAAGAAACAACAGAACAGCAAGCAAAATTACAATCGGTATAACATCCGCAACAATATCTCCAACTATTTTCAATCTATCCAAAATTGGTGTACCCCCAGATAATCCAGAGCCCTCTGATTTTGGAATTTCTTTCAATCCAGCAACTTCTTTTTCAGGAGCACGACTATTATCAGTCCCTCCTAAAAATGCATCTTGTAACAAAAACACAATTCCCCAAATAGAAACCATGACAAAAAGAGAAATAATTCCCCAAGTCATAAATCCTATTGATTCCTTTTTACTTTTCGGATCAGGAGAAGAAAGATATTTCAAAATTCCCCACAGAAATACGAGTAAACCAAGACCAATAACAATCGGGATCAACCTTTGTACAGCATCAGCAATAGTTTCCAAAATTTCTGTAGCTGTTTTACCAGAAGAACCACCTACCCCTGCATCAGCTGGATTTTGAGCAAATGAAATTAAAGGTAGTAGTAGTCCAGCGAGAGTAAAAATTGTTTTTTGAATAATTTTTATCATTTTTTTATCCAGAAATTTGTTTTACAGTATTGTCTATCACTCGACTCAAAACATGAGCTCCTAAAATAACCATACCTCCAACAATTACCCAGAAGAAAGTTTGTTTTGCTTTTTGCAATTCACTTTCATTTCCTTGAGCTTTAACAAAAAGAAATCCAGCATAGATAAGAAAGAACACTGCGATAATTGCACCGAACTCTACAACCACTTTAAGAAACTTTTCCACCAACTGTTTTAGATCTGTCGATTTGATTGGATTCGGAAAATTGATTGTTTCTGCATGTGCAGATGAAAAAATTACAAAGTTCATGAATATTGAGGTAAATAACCCTGATGTAATGTATGTAATTTTTTTAATTTTATTTTTCATAAATGTAATTAAAATCCTGTTGGTAAAAATGTTTTATCTACCTCTAATGTCTTTGTGATTGCCTGCACTATAAGCCAACCAGCAGAAGCTAGGAAAAATCCAATCACAACATTTTGCAAAATTCTATGTGCTGTTTGTATTTTACCAGTATCCCCAGCTGCTGTTAAATATAATCCACCTGCATACACAATAAATATTACAGATACAAGTACGGCAAGTTGCAAGGCGTAATCTTTGACTTTGTTAATCATTTCTTTAAAAGCATTCCAATCACAGCTTTTTACATCATTACAGTTTACCAAAGGATTATTTGCATTCACTTGAGTTCCGGAACCAGATTGAGCCGAAACCACAAATGGCACAGTCATGATCAAAATCACCGCGAGAATAGTTAGATTTGAAATTAGTTTTGATTTAATCATGGTTGTAATAAATTAATTTCTCCAGCTGCGCGAACCACAGCTTCTGAAGTTGTAAGCCTTCCAGAGACTACAGATTCTACAAGTCTTTGGAATATCTTATCAGTTTCTTCTGGATTAAAATCGTAAACATTTTTAGAAATCAAAGCAGAATCATGAAATGTTTGCATAAATGCATTCCCAGAACGAGTTGCCAGAAGATCTCTACGTACAGGAGGTAAGAAAAGAACATCTGAAATAAAAGCATTCACTTCAGGCTCTATCAAATGTCTGACCAATGCATAAGACCTCTCAACATTTGGTGAGCTTTTTGGAATTGCTAAGGCCAAAACTTTTCCATAAGTCGAACGAGTACCACTTCTTGATTGAGGCATTAGAGCAACATCAAAATTTAAGTTTGGATTTTTTTGTCGCACTGTCGCGAATTCACTCGCATAACCAAAATACATAGCAACATCACCGGCAATAAAAGAATCCAGAGAATTTGGTAGAGACCTATTCCACGAATAGACAGTTCGCGAAGGATTGGCGAATTGTGTATAAAAATTTACAGCAGACTGAGAAGGTGATGTAGCAAAATCAAAACTTTCATCCAAAACTACAGAGTAGGGCGGAGTTCCGGGGTCTGCAATTAGATTTCTCACAACAATCTTATTTCCAGCCTGCATCAAAAGAGTTGTTAGAATTTGTTTAGCGTGACTTATATTTCCATAATCTCCCATTGCCACAGCTGATTTTTTAATAGTCAAATCTAAATCAGTCTCTACAAGTTGAGGAACAGTTGTTAGCATTTCATCCCAAAATTTTGGTGGTTGAGATAAACCTTTTTCAGTAAAGAAAGATCTGTTCCAATACATCACAATTGGGTCAATTAGAAACGGAAAGGCAAAAATTCCTCTTTCATCTTTAAAAATCTCTCCGGCTTCTACAAAAGAATCTTTGTACAACCTTTCTGGAAAAAATTCATAAGAGATTTGGAAAAGTTTTTTCTCGTGACGCACAACTTTATCGTCGGTAATCAAAACTAAATCAGGACCAATACCTTCAGCTAAAGCTGTTGTGAAAACAGTATCAAATTGAGACGGTTCAATATAACGGTAATCTACAGTTTGCTCAATTTGTTTTTGACTTTTTAGATAATCTGAAACTAGAGTAAAATCAGCATCGGTAATAGTACCCCACACCACAACATTTCCAGCTTGTGCACTTGTGCTAGATTTTGAAAATGCAAAAATAACAACCCCAATCACAATTACGATTCCTGAGACTACTAACAATATTGTTTGAAATGGTGAAAGGTTTTTCATATTTTTATTTTATAAATATCATACCGTAATGATGGTCTCCTGCGCGAATTTCTCTTAGTAAAGAAAAACCAGCTTTCTCAAAAATTACCTTACCTTGTTCAGGTTTTATAATTCTAGAAGGGTGTGGACCAAGTCCTCCAAAAGAATCAGACCAATCAATTAAAAGTGCTGTGCATTTTGGTTTTAAAATTCTGTAGGCTTCTTTTGCCACAGCCTCTTTATCATCTGTTTGAAAAAGAGTATTTGCAATCAAAACTCTATCGATAGAAGAATCTGCCAATCGTGTGCTATTTTCTTCATCAATATCTCCCCAAATAATTTCTACGTTTTCAATTCCCTTTTTAAAGGCTTCATTTTTTAATTTCAATAAAAGATCTTGTTGCACATCTACTGCAAAAACTTTACCGGTTTTTCCAACAAAATTTGCTAAAACCAGAGAATAGAAACCCGCTCCAGAACCCAGATCCACTACTTTCATTCCCGGATCAACAGCAAATTGTTCGATATTTTTTTCTGGTTGCGAAAACATTGTTGCCTTTATTATAGCAACTTAAAAACAAACAAAGTAAAGTTATATACAAATTTATAGACTTAGAAACAAACAGATGAAGCAATAGAATCTCCTGGTCGCAATTTCATAATTTTTACACCTTGGGTTTGTCTTCCTAATGTTGGCACTTCATCAAGATTCACTCTCACTACTTGGCTTTTCTTTGAGATTGTTACAATTTCTTCCAAATCATCTGTGATAACAGCTGCAGAAATTAGTTTTCCAATTTTTTCTGTAACTTTTGCGGTTTTGATTCCTGAACCTCCTCTTTTTTTAACTTTATATTCTTTAAGTTCTGTTTGTTTTCCATAACCTTGTTCTGAAAATACTAATAGAGTTTTGGCTGTGCCTCCTTTATGAATTACATCAGTACCAATAACATAATCTTTTGATTTCAGTGTTAGACATCTTACTCCTGTAGCTGTTCGTCCCATTTGTCTCACGTCAGACTCTTTAAATCGAATCGATTGACCTTCTGAAGACACCACAATCATTTCATCTCCCTTATCAACAAAAGTTGCATTCACCAAACGATCTCCTTTTCCTAGAGTTATAGCAATAATTCCGCTTCTTCGAACATCATGGAAACTCTTTGCATCAACTTTTTTAGCCACACCGTCTCGCGTTATCATCATTACTGAAAGATTTTCACTGTTTTTCAATTCTTTCGGCATCGGAATCACAGATGTTACTTCTTCTTCTGGTGAAAGAGAAATAAAGTTCATTATAGATTTACCTTTTGTAGCACGACGCCCTTCTGGGATGTCATACATTTTGATTTGATAAACTTTTCCAGCATCAGTAAAGAAAAGCAAGTCAGCGTGAGTTGTGGTGTGTAAAAACATTTTCACAAAATCCTCATCTTTTGTATCCAAATCTACCACTCCTACACCTCCTCTTCTTTGTTGTTTATATTCGTTTGGATTTGTTCTTTTGATGTAACCACCCTTTGTTAGAACAAGAACAGAATCTTCATCTGGAATTAGATCTTCAGCAGAAACGTTCTTCACACCTCGTTTCATAACTTTAGTTTTTCTGTCATCACCATGCTTTTCGCCAATCTCTATCATTTCTTTTTTAATAAGATTTCGCATTCGTGTTTGAGAAGCTAGAAGTTCTTTCAAATCCTTAATCAAAGCTTGAATTGCTTTCAATTCATCTTCGACTTTTTGTCTTTCAAGACCGGCAAGTTTTTGCAACCGCATTTCCAAAATAGCTGTAGCCTGCAAATCAGAAAGCTTGAACTTTTTCATCAAATTTTCTTTCGCAGTTGGAGTGTCTTTTGAAGCGCGAATAGTTTTAATAACTTCATCAATATGATCAAGCGCAATTTTTAATCCAATCAAAATATGTTCTCGAGCTTCTGCTTTTGCTAATTCAAATTTAGTACGACGAGTCACCACTTCATATCGGTGTTTTACATATTCTTCGAGCGCTGCCTTTAGAGAAAGCGTTTGAGGAGTACCTTCAACTATCGCAACCATGTTGAAGTGAAAAGTTTCTTCTAGTTGAGTGTGCTTATAAAGAAAATTTAAAATATTTTGAGGATGAGCAGAAGGTTTAACATCGATAACCACGCGAACATCTTCTGTTGATTCATCACGAAGACCTTTGATTCCTTCGAGTTTTTTCTCGTGTACAAGCATTCCGATTTTTTCTACCAAATCAGATTTAGTTACACGAAAAGGAATTGAAGTGATAATAATTTGGAACATTCCATTTTTTAATTCCACAATTTCGGCTTCACCTCGACAAAGAACACCTCCACGGCCGTTTGCATAAGCTGCATGAATATCTTTTTCATTAAAAATCATTCCTCCGGTAGGGAAATCTGGACCTTGAACAAAATCTAGCAGATCTTCTGTGGTTGCTTTTGGGTTTTCCAAAAGATGCACTGAAGCATTGATCAATTCACGAAGATTGTGCGGTGGAATATTACATGCCATTCCCACAGCGATTCCTAAAGTTCCGTTTAAAAGAAGGTTTGGAACAGATGTTGGTAAAACAACTGGTTCCTTTAATGTGTTTTCGTAGTTTGGACGGAAATCAACAGTGTCTTTGTCGATATCAGCAAGCATCGGCAAAGCTAGTTTTGAAAGTTTGGCTTCTGTATAACGAGGTGCAGCAGCATTGTCTCCATCAAGAGAACCGAAGTTACCTTGTCCGATAACAAGTGGATATCTAGTACTAAAAGGTTGTGCAAGTTTTACCATAGCTTCATAAACAGATGCGTCTCCATGAGGGTGATACTTTCCGAGCACTTCTCCGACAATGGCTGCAGACTTTCTAGTCTTAACGTTTGGAGTTAGTCCCATGTCGTACATCGCATAAAGAATTCTTCGATGTACAGGCTTTAATCCATCACGAGCATCAGGCAGAGCACGCATAGTGATAACAGACATCGCATAGTCCAAGTAGGATTTCTTCATTTCAGAAACAATAGAAACATCAAGAACCTGTCCAAATTTCTCTGGCTCTCGATTTGGATCGTCTACTGGTGCGTCTAATCTCTTTCTCGCTGACATAATTGAAATTTATGATAACACTATTCGATACTTGATTCAATTTCTAAAGTTGTTGTGGAGTTTAAGTCGTTTGTTCCTGCGGTTGTAGTCGACAAATTAGTAATTGTGGTTGTACCCCCTTCAACTTCAGGAAGTTCATAAATATCCCCTTCTTCAGAATCAAATTGTGACATCAACTCTCCAAAAATTGTTCTAATCTCACCTACTTGTTCTCCAATATTTGAAAGAGGTGTCACTTCATCTGCTCTTTTTATTTCGGTTTCTTGTTTTACTTCTTTTTCATCTGACGTAGAAAAAACAACAGTAAGCCATGTCACAACAATTACAAAAGTTAAAACTAACGCAAAAACGAAACATATAACTAATTTCTGAGCATCACTTTTCTCTCTTAGTTTATCTAAAAAATCCCACATTTTTTATTTTATTTAATTTGAAGATTTCAAAACGACTATTTCTCCTTTCTTTCCAACCAAATCTTTTGATTTCACTGTAAATTTTTCTATTGCCTTCACATCTTCTGAACCTCCTTCTTCTAAAAACTTTTTAAGTGCGTCTTTTTCCCCAATAGAACCAAAGTGAATTGGAATAATAACCTTTGGCTCTCTTTTTACAGCTAGTTTGTAAGCTTCTTGTGCATCCAAAACTCCTTCTCCTCCGATTGGAACAAATAAAATATCAATATCACCAAGCTCTTCCTTCACTTCATTTGAAACATCTGGCTCACCATGAGCTCCTAAAAACGCGATTTGCATTTTATCAATTTCTAAAGCGTAAATAGTGTTAATTCTTTCTTTGCCGTCATAATTTGATTTTGAAAGAAAACCTTCTATAAACATTTCTCTAAACTCGTACTCTCCTGCTCCTTTTATAACGAAAGGTTGTTTATCACCTCTTGCAACAGTTTCTGCACCATTCATGTCTGGGTGGTTTGTTGTGATCAAGCAAAGGTCTGCACCAAAGCTAGAGCTCTTTAATTTAGAATCTTTCGAAATAGGGTTAATAGCAACCGTTAAATCTCCGTGTGTAATTTTTACAAACTCTGCTCCTTCAAATGTGATTATCATAAGTTCACAAAGTATAACAAAGTTTTTATAAAAATCGCAGTGTTGACTTGGAAAATTTCTAATGTTATTTTGATTTGGCTTGATTACAAGCTTCAAAGAGCGTTAACCCTGTATCACGACTAAGAAATATATAGTCCGCAACTAAGGATTGTATTGAGACACTGGCATACAGATCACTCGGAGAAAATAATTTAAAAATATGGATAAAGAAAATTTGATGGTGAAACTGACAGCTGATGCTGTGGTTCCTCCATCTGAAGGAGATTTAGTAGAAGGAAATGTTATTGCTTTAGATAAGTCTGCTGTTTATATTGACTTGCCTCCTTTTGGAACAGGTATCATTTATGGACGAGAATATATCGTTGCGCGTGACTTAGTACGAAAATTACACGTAGGAGATGTTGTAACAGCTAAAGTTGTAGAAATCGGTGGATCAACAGGATACATTGAACTTTCTGTAAAAGAAGCTAAACAAGCTCTTATTTGGGGTGAAGTTGAAGAAGCTATCAAAAACAAAACACCACTTGAACTTACAATTCAAGATGCAAATAAAGGAGGTCTACTTCTTTCATGGCAAGGTGTTCAAGGATTTTTGCCTGCATCTCAATTGAAACCAGAAAATTACCCTCGAGTACAAGATGGTGATAAAGAAAGAATTTTAGAAGAACTACAAAAATTAGTTGGAACAAAAATGGTTGTTTCTATAATCGGAGCAACTGAAGATGATGGAAAACTAATCTTCTCTGAAAAAGATTCTGGTGAAGCTGGTGGAGAAAAAATTACAGACACATTTAACGTTGGTGATATTGTAGCTGGAGAAGTTACAGGTGCAGTTGATTTTGGAGTATTTGTAAAACTAAAAGAAGGTCTAGAAGGATTAGTTCACATTTCTGAAATTGATTGGGCTCTAGTAGAAGATCCACGACAATTCTATAGTGTTGGAGATTCTGTAAAAGTTAAAATTATTGAAATCAAAGACGGAAAAGTTTCACTTTCAATCAAACAACTTAAAGAAAACCCTTGGGGTAGCGCAGCTGCTAAGTATAAGAAAGGTGACATCGTTAAAGGTGTTGTTATCAAATACAACAAGCATGGTGCATTAGCTTCAATCGAAGAAGGAGTTGCTGGTTTGATTCACATTTCTGAATTTGAAAACGAAGAAGAGTTGAAGAGCAAAATGGAACTTGGAAAGAGATATGATTTCAAGATCAATTTGTTTGAACCAAAAGAACAAAAGATGACTTTGTCTGCGAAGTTAGACTAAGTTAGGAAACAAAATATATTCATTCGGATATACGCGATAAAGAAAAAAGCGGGACGCAAAGCGTCCCGCTTTTTCTTTTCGCTGACGCTCGCCGTTTGGGACGGCTCCGAGACATATCCTAAATAATGTATTTTGTTTTAAATTTAAATTAAATTTGCAGATAAATGTTTTTGTGAAAGAAAAAACCTCAAGATTGAGGTTCAACTACTTCCTGAGTGTCGAGTAGTTTATAAGCAATCATTTCCAAATTAGTAAATATTGCATGACACCAAGATTGTATACCATCTTCGGTCTCAAACATGCAGACATAGGGGCAGTCTACGCGAATATCGACATCAGATGAAAACGTCCATCCCACAAATCCCCAACCATCTTGTTGAAGCAGCATTTCATAAGGACTTATCCTCATGCTTCTGGAACTTTTTTCAAGTGTAAATTTAATAGCACTAAGTCTTGGCAACATCTTCAAGACATCTGTTTCTGTCAGCTCTTTCATAATTTATTTAAGATCTTTTATTTTAAATCAAAATACACTAAACATTTAATGTGGTCAAAAGAAAACGCGCAGGACGAAGGTCCTGCGCGTTTAATTATGTAGCTTTTTTGTGAACTAAAGCGTAATGAACAGACCTGAGTTTTGCATCCATCGGAACAAAATGCTGCTTGAGAATTCTGTCCCTGCCAAATGAAAAAGCTTTAAATCCAAAAATTGGACGATCAGACTGAATTTCAAACAAATCACCAAAACAGATGATGATTTTTTCTGACCATTCTTCCGGAAATCTTTCCGGGACAGTGAGTCCAGATTGTGGCATCCAACCAGAGTCAGCGACGTTTACATTTGCAAGGTGGCCATAAACTTCTTTAGCTCTTGGAAACTGAGCATACATCAAGCATTCTGGAATTAAAATATCCAAATCACCTGATATAATCTCGAAATGTATATGACGTCGAACGAGGTCCAGATAGTCATCCACACAAACAGTTTCATCTCCTTCAATAGTTTGAAGTTCGAAAATCTCTTTTCTTATAATATCCATTTTTAGTTATTTGGGGTTCTGATTTCAAAAATGAATCTACAACTCCAAATATGTTTTGTCAACTACCAAGAATTCACTTCGTTCGAAGCCAACAAATAATCTTTTTCAACAAAAATTTCGATTGCTTTGTGGGTGTTTTTTTCGATTTGTTTTAGAGCATCTAGTTCTGATGGTTTAAATTTAGACAAAACGTGTTTTACCACAGCGTCTTCGCCTGAAACTTTTTTAACCTTTCCGCTTGGTGTCACAGGTGCAATCCCAATTCTCCAACGAGGAAATTCTTTTGTTTTAATTAATTTGATAATTGATTCAACACCTTTGTGTCCTCCAGAATTTTTATTAAAAGAAAGTTTTGTTTTCCCTACTCCCAAATCTAAATCATCATAAATCACCAAAGTTTCTTTTGCCTGTTTTTTTGTCTTCACAAAATCAACTAAAGATTTACCAGAAAAATTCATATAGGTCTGCGGCAAAATCAAAGTAATTTTTTCACCAACGATTTCTCCCTTAGAAATTAGAGCGTTTGATTTTTTATTAAAATTCCACTCTTCAAATTTATTTTTCTTTCGAAAACTTTCTACAAAATCCCTTCCAATATTGTGTCGAGTGTTTTTATATTTATCATCAGGGTTTCCCAATCCAACAATTATTTTCATATTTTTAGATTGTATCACGACATCAAAAAACCCAAATGTTGCAGTATTGGTAACAAATGTATTAGAATAACCACTAATACATAACTCTATGAATGAAAAAATTGGTAATTTCCTTAAAGAATTAATAACTTTTGCAGCTGTGGCTGTCGTAATAGTGCTACCAATAAGGATATTTATCGCTCAACCCTTTATCGTAAGTGGTGAATCTATGTTCCCAACTTTTGAATCTGGACAATATTTAATAGTAGATCAGCTCTCATATAGAATGGGAGAACCAGTTCGTGGAGATGTGGTTGTTTTTAGATATCCACAAGACCCTTCAAAATTTTTCATCAAAAGAATTATCGCATTACCAAATGAAAAAATTCGAATTGAAGGAAAAAATGTAATCATCACAATGACTGACGGTACAGAAATCACACTAGACGAACCTTACATCACTCTCGAAAAAGAAAATAATATTTCAGAAACTCTCAACGATGATGAATATTTTGTGATGGGAGATAATCGGTTGGCAAGCTTGGACTCAAGAGTTTGGGGACCACTTAAAAAAGATATGATCACAGGAAGAGCTTGGCTTAGACTTTTACCGGTTGATAAAATTGATTTTTTACCAGGGGAATTTAACAAATTATAAATATGCAAAAAACACCTAAAACAGTTTCGAACGCATTCGTTATATCAAAATATTACGGTTTTGAAGGTGCCAGTATTCCAGAAGTAACAAAAGAAGATAAAGAACTTGCCGACAAAATACGAAAAGGTTCAACATACGAACACGCAGACATGCCTTCTTTGGAGCACAAAATTTCTCTTTTAAAACAACACAAAGATAAAGACTTCGAAGAAAATGACCCAGTTTTGATGTATTGCGAATCTACAAATAAAGCAGGAAAAACAGTTGCTGGAGAAAAAAACATTCAGTTGCAAATTATCGGTACTCCTAAATCTATCGCCGAAGCACTTTTGATCAAAACAACTGTCTGCATCCTACAAGAAGAAGGGTACAAAGATATCGGAGTAGAAATAAATAATGTTGGAGGAAAAGAATCTCTACCAAACTTTATTCGTGAATTAAATAATTACTACAAAAAACACGTAAACGATATGGACTCTGATTGTCGACAACTTTTTAAAGAAGGTTCTCATGCCTTGGTTGCCTGCGGTGCGACATTAAAAAGTGAAATCAAACAAAACTCCCCTTCTCCTTTGAATTATTTAAATGAAAATAATCGATCACACTTTAAAGAAGTTATCGAATATTTAGATGTAGAAGGAATTCCTTATGATGTTAATAAAGATATTTTAGGAAATCCAAACTATTCTACAAACACAGTCTTTACAATCGTAGATAAAAAAACTGGGCATGTTTTAGCAACTGGTTCTAGATACAATCAACTTGCAAAAAAAGCTGGTCACAAAAAAGATCTTCCAGGTATTGGAGTAACAATCAAATTGAGTAAAGCAAAGCAAGTTCCTTCTTCTAGACTTCCTAAATTGGCCAATACAAAATTCTTCTTCATTCAGATCGGCTCACAAGCCAAATTCAAGAGTTTACAGGTTTTGGATATGTTGAGAAAAGCCAAAATTCCAGTACAACAAGTGATAACGCGAGAGAAAATAACCAACCAAATAGCCAAGTCTAAGCACCTAAAATCGCCTTATGTATTGATTATGGGTCAAAAAGAAGCTATAGAAAACAGCGTTTTAGTGAGAGATGTGCAATCTCACAGCCAAACAGCCGTAAAGATTGAAAACTTGATAGATTACCTAAATAATCTTAAATAGAGCATCTTACTTGTCGTCTTTTTAAAACTATGATAACCTACGCTTCACAAATATGACATCAAATGTAGAGATAAAGAAAAATAAAAACGAAAACAATCTTAGTGTTATTAAGCGCTTTACTCGTCGTGTTCAAGAGTCTGGAGTTTTGCAAAGAGTTCGAGCAAACAGATATCTAGAAAGAGAAAAATCATCTAACGTACGAAAAGCAAAGAAATTAGTTTCATTAAAGAAAAGAGAAGTTTTTGATGAACTAGTTAAACTAGGAAAAATCTCAAACATCAGAACAAAGAAACGACGATAAGATTTGATGCTAAATATTACAAACACAACAAAACAAAGTCCGATTTCGAAAGATTCGGACTTTGTTTGTATTTCAGAAAAGGTTTTAGGAAAAAGATATGATCTATCTTTAGTTTTTGTTGGTGAAAAAGCTGCAAAAAAATTAAACCAAGATTATCGAAAAGGTGATTATGTTCCAAATGTACTTTCATTTCCCCTTTCAGAAAGTGCCGGAGAAATTTTTATTTGTTTGAAAAAAATTAAAAAAGAGTGTGAGGATTTTGAAATGACACCTGCTCAATATGAAAAATTTCTTTTCATTCACGGATGCCTCCACCTCAAAGGACACGATCATGGAGACAAGATGGAAAAGCTAGAGAAAAAATTCATCAAGGAATTCTGCTAAAAAACATAAGTTATACACAATAGTTTTTATTTTTTTCTGCTACAATAAAATAGATTTTAATTTATGTCTAAAAACATCGCCGTTGGAATTGATATTGGAACTTACCACGTAAAGGTTGTTATAGCCGAGTCTTCTGCTACGTCATACGGAATGCCAAATGTTTTGGGTGTTGGTTTTGCAGAATCAAAAGGACTTCGACATGGATATATCATCAATCAAGCAGATGCAATAAAAAGTATTCGTAAAGCTGTGCGGCAAGCAGAAAGAACAGCTGGTGTGAAGGTAAAAAAAGTTTTTATTTCAGTAGGTGGAATTGGTCTTTCTAGTTACACATCAACAGGTTCAATAATGATTAGTCGCGCCGACAACGAAATCACAGAATTAGATGTAGAAAAAGTTTTAGAAGAAACACAAAAAGCGATTCCTCAAACAATGTCGATCAACAAAAGAGTTGTTCACAATATCCCTATTCAATTTTTAATTGATGGAAAACCAGTTCTAGGATCAAATCCAATCGGAATGAAAGGAGTGAAGCTTGAAGCAAAAGTTTTATTTATTTTTTCATTGGAGCATCACTTGGCAGAATTGATTCAAGCAGTAGAAGATTCTGGAATTGATATCGCAGATGTTATGGCCGCGCCTGTAGCAGCCAGTCTTGTATCTCTAACAAAAGCAGAGAAAATTGCCGGTGTTGTGCTTGCAAATATTGGCTCTGAGACTGTTTCAATCGTGGTACACGAAGATGGTATCCCAATTTCATTAGAAGTCTTCCCTATTGGCTCAAATGACATCACAAATGATATTGCACTAGGACTTCAAGTGTCTCTAGAAGAAGCTGAATTGATAAAAACAGAATTCGAAGTAGGAGCTGCTCCAATAAAACATCCTCGAAAAAAATTGGAAGATATCATCACGACAAGACTTTCAGATATTTTTGAATTAATTTCTGCTCACTTGAAAAAAATTGGAAAAAACGGATTGCTTCCTGCAGGAATTGTTATCACTGGTGGAGGAAGTGGAATCACGACGATCGAAGATTTAGCAAAAGCATATTTAAAACTTCCAACAAAAATTTCTAATTTAGTTTGTGATAGTCAAATTGCAGAATGCCTTCAGGATAAAGGAGTTGCAATAAAAGATGCGACATGGGCAGTGTCTTATGGACTTTGTGTTTTCGGATTGAGTGCGGATGGTAACGATATTATTTCTACAAACTTTGGAAAAAAATTCTTCAAAAGCATTTTGGTAAAAATAACCAGATTTTTCAAACAATTTTTGCCATAATATAAGGTGTAGTCAAGTTTCGCACCGCTATTTTAAGTGCTATTATTCACCTTGTTAAAGAGGAGTTTTCGGCTAAAATCCGAATTATATTTATTAATTTTCAATATATGGCACAAATAAAAACAGAAATTGAGACATTCGCACGCATCAAAGTTATTGGTGTTGGTGGTTCTGGACGAAACGCAGTTGAGCACATGATTGACTCAAAAGTTCAAGGTGTTGAATTTATTACTGTAAATACAGATGCTCAAGATTTGCATCACTCTTCTGCTAAAAGAAAAATTCATATTGGAAAAAATCTAACTAAAGGACTTGGTACAGGAATGAACCCTGAACTTGGACGTCGTGCTGTAGAAGAAACTAAAGAAGAAGTTCAAGAAGCTATCAAAGGTGCTGACATGGTTTTCATCACTTGCGGACTTGGAGGAGGAACTGGTTCTGGAGCTAGCCCAATCGTGGCATCAATCGCAAAAGAAATGGGAATCCTAACCGTTGCAGTTGTGACAAAGCCATTCTTTTTTGAAGGACAACAAAGATCACGAATTGCCGAACAAGCTTTAAACGAATTACGACAAGAAGTTGATGCTGTGATTTGTATTCCAAACGACAGACTTCTTTCAAACATTTCAAAAGAAACTACTTCAAAAGATGCTTGGATAATGTCTGATGATGTTTTGAAACAAGCTGTTGAAGGTATTTCATATTTGATCACAACACCTGGAAAACTAAATGTCGATTTTGCCGACATTAAAACAATTCTAAAAGATGCAGGTTCTGCGCTTATGGGAATCGGTATTGCGAGCGGAGAGAAACGAGCCGAAGAAGCTGCAAAAATGGCTATCAGCTCACCTCTTTTGGATTTGTCAGTAAATGGTGCTCGAGGTGTACTTTACTCAATCTCTGGAGGAGACGATGTAACAATGTTTGAGCTTCAAGAAGCTTCAAAAATTATCACTAGTTCCCTAGACCCTGAAGCAAAAGTTATTTTTGGAACAATCAACGATGATAATTTGAAAAAAGGAGATTTGAAAGTGACTGTGATTGCATCTGGTTTTCCTGATGATGTTGTAAATAAATCCTTCTTCGCGGCTTATAACCCAAGAAAAAATGTAATCGAAACTCCTACAAAACATGAAGAAGAAAGAGAAGAAGAAACTGCATCAATTCTTGAAACTCTAAAAATTTCAAAGAAGGCTGATAAAAAAGAAGAGGAGGCGCCGGCTCCAGTGGTTGAGACTAAGAAAGAAATTACAAAGTTGCAGGATGATGAGGATGATGATTGGGCTGTTCCAAACTTTTTGAGACGATCTAAAATTAAGTAAATATACGCAACGCAAAATATTCTGTTATTTCGTACACGCGTTAAAACAAAAATGAGATGCTCTGCATCTCATTTTTGTTTTCCGCTATGCTCGGCCATCAGGCCTGCGCAATGTACTCAATAACAGAATATTTTGCTTTATATATAATTATTATCTTTATATCGTCTTAAAATGAGTTTTTCACAATATAGATGAATTGTGATAAAATTTGAGAATTAATATCCTAAAAACATTTATATGCAAGATTTGATCATTATTGGAGGAGGGCCAGCTGGAGTGTCTGCTGGAGTATATGCTTCAAGAAAAAAACTAAAAACTATTTTAATTGCGAAAGATTTTGGTGGACAATCAATCGTTTCAGACAGTATCGAAAACTGGATTGGAGACATCTCAATCCCCGGCCCTGATCTTGCAAAGAAATTTGAAAATCATTTAATGGCGTACGCTGGCGAAGATGTACAAGTAGTAAAAGGTGAATTCGCGCAAAAAGTTGAGAAGACTGAAAGTGGTTTCAAAGTCTCAACTGACAAAAACACTTATGAAGCCAAGGCCGTTTTAATCACAACAGGAAGCCACAGACGACGTTTAGAAGCTGAAAACGCCGACATGTTCGAACACAAAGGAATCACCTACTGTGCGTCTTGTGATGGACCGATGTTTACAGGAAAAGATGTGGTTGTGATAGGTGGAGGAAATGCAGGATTTGAATCTGCTGCGCAACTTTTAGCATACACAAACTCTGTAACTCTTTTAAATAGAAGCAACGAACTAAAAGCAGATCCTGTAACAGTTGAATCTGTTTTGAAAGACCCTAAAATGTCTTTGATAAAAAATGCTCAAATTCTAAAAATTATTGGAGATAAATTTGTTTCTGGATTAATTTACAAAGACGCAGTGACGGGTGAAGAAAAAGAAATTGCTTGCCAAGGAATTTTTGTGGAAATCGGAAATATCCCAACAACTGAAATGGTTCAAGGTGTAGTGCCTCTAGATGAATTCAACAGAATCAAGATTGATCCTTGGACACAAAGAACAGAAACAGATGGTATCTGGGCCGCTGGTGATTGTACAAATATTATTTATCATCAAAACAACATTGCGGCAGGAGATGCTGTGAAAGCTTTGGAAGATATTTTCATTTGGGTAAAGTCTAAATAAAAAGACTCTCTGTAAAGAGAGTCTGATTGGTTGGGGTTTAAATCGCCTTTTTCCGTCTCGCCATATTAGCAATTTTATTCAAAGCAGATTGATAAATTTCGCTTTTTTCTTCGGCGTTCCAATTTGAGTCTTTAGAAAAAGGTTCAAAAAATTCTTTCATGGCAACCTCTTCTGGAAATGCAGGGCTTTTGACCTCTGCTATATTCATCGCACAGAAATTAATCAGACGTGCAAAAAATGTTCTGGAATCTTTACTTTTAAGTTCCAATTGCTTTCGTTCAATCCATTCTGCATTAAGAGCCATCAAAAACTCCCGTTCTCCTGGTATTTCCTCTCTTGGTCCTATCATGTGGTAATTGTATTAGGTTCTAGTTTCTATTCAAATTCCCCAACACCTTAACAAAATTGTCAAAAAATGCAATCTTGCCGAGAAACTAGATTTTCTTAAAAACCAAACACATAAAAAGTGGAATCTCTTTTCGAGCTAGATTTTCAGCTTTTGCCCACGGACCATTTTCACTTTTTCTATGAGAAATCCATTCTTCTAGTTTTGTCACAGCGAATCCTTCTTTTGCAAAAGACTTCATATAAACTTGTAGTGGTCGATGATAGCTTTGTGTAAATTGTTTTTTAAACTTCTTTCCAGGAGTCATGTCTATTTTGGCTTCAAACTCGCTCATGTAGGCATCTACTCTTCTGTATTGTAGCTTTGGTTCTTTATCCATTCCCCACGCGCTGTGGCCCGGAATTCGAAAAGATGGATGATTCAAAACTATGCACACTCGCCCATTTGGTTTTAGAAGTCGAGAAACATTTTGTACTACAGCAGAAATATTTTTCATATTTTGGAGAGCCAAAACAATTGTAATAACATCAAAAGTTTTTCCCTTTAAAATATTTTGATCGTCTGCGCTCGCAACAATTAATTCTGCAGGAATTTCTCTTTCTCGCGCTTTTTCGATGAGAGCTTTTCCTAAATCAACTCCGGTAATTTTATCCGAGATGCTTGAAAATTTTTCCAAAAAGAAACCTTGCCCACAACCCAGTTCTAGAAGTGATTCGTTTGAATTTAAATCAACGACTCTCAAAAGATTTGGTAGCACAACTTGCGAATGATAAGTATTATCATCGTTTAAATGTTTGTCGTACCACTCGGCGACATTTCCCCATGAGGTGTCTTTTTGCATATGAGTAGGAGTCTATATAAAAATAACCAAAACAGCAACCAATACACCTAACAGTCCACCAATAAAAACTTGAAACGGCGTATGGACTCTAATTTGTAATCTCCAAAAAGTAATAGCCACGGCACCTGAAATAATTACACTCACTAACATAATCTTTGAAATTAAATCTATATTTAAATTAAAAATAAAATAAGTGAAGAAAGATGCTAAGGCAAACGACATGCTCGTATGACCACTTGGAAAAGAATAATCACACAATTTTACCAACGCATTTTTGGGTCGTTTAATTTTTGTAATATTTTTTATTAAAATCGTAAGCAGCGCCGTGATTGAAATTATTAAAATAAGTTGTGTTAAGGGATCTGACATTGAAAACTTTTATGACTTTTAACAAAATATTCCTCAAACTCTTTTTTGTATCTATTAAAAGTAAAAGCAAAACCTGTGTGCAAAGGTTCGGGAAGTTCGTTTATCGGAAACCATTTTATTTCTTCAATTTTATGTGGCTCACCGTTTATTACTTCGTCTGGATTAACTTTTATAAAAAACGGAACGGCGATCCAATGAGTTTTTTGTCCGTCTTGTTCTCGAAAAATATCATGTGCCGGAAGCTCTCCTTCTATCACACCTTTGCAACCATATTCTTCTAAAACTTCTTGAAGAACATTTTCTTCCATAGATAAATCAAATTCCATTTTTCCAGAACCAGTATCCCAGCGACCGTGTTCGTCCCTACATTCAGTAGTTCTTTTATGCATCAAAATATTCCCCTTTCCATCGTGGCAATAAAAGGGTGTTGTGATGCCGATAAAGTCGAAACCGATTTTCATGTGGTTATTATACTACGCTCATTAAATTTCTGTGACTCTACGGAGAATCGAACTCCGATTTCCAGGATGAAAACCTGATGTCCTAACCGTTAGACGATAGAGCCGTGGCAAATAATATAACACTAAATGGCGAGATGTAAAAGGGTTTTTAAACGGCCTTTATAGGTACAATTGGCTTATATATTCCTTGATCCTTTGTACATCCCCCACTATGTCAGAGCTATTATTCAAAATAAATACCACAGGACGATCCTCCCCTTTGAATCTCATTTCAAAAATAACAGCCATTGAACCAGAAGTTTTTTGATCTAATTCAACCACTTCACCTTCTAAAGAAACATTTTCATCTATATCTAATTGTCCACCGATAAAACTTTTATCTTCTGCGAACAAATTGTTTTTAAACAAATCATTAAACACAGCTACACCGTATGCACTATTTTCTAAATTCCCAGAACTAATTTTTAAAATAAAACTTCGGTTGTTGTATAAATATTTTAGAAGCAAAAATAAATCTTGAGAAGTTGAAATATTTTCTTCACTTTCTCCAGTAGCATCTACAAAATTAGTCGAAGTCATCCCTACCGCTTTAGTTTTTTCATTCATCAAAGTCAGAAATCTTTTTTGTCCAAGCTTCGCAACAAATGCAGAAGCTGGTTCTGTTGAATCTTCCAAAAGAAGCGGGAACAAAAGATTATATGCAGACAAAACATTTCCACCTTTTAAAACAGAAGTCGATGTAGGAGAAATATTTTCAACAGGAATCATCAGGTCATGATCTAGATTTATGTATTCACCAGACACAAGTGCTGTTAACAATTTTGTAGTTGAGCCAGCTGGGATTTGCGCGAAAGAATTTTTCTCTGTGAAAACGAAATTGTTTTTTAGATCCGCTATCAAATAATTTTCTGCCGTGATTTGCGGAGTCAGCATTGAGTATTTAAAATCATCCGACACAAAGTCTTGCTCAAAAACTAAAACCGGCATTCCAACACTTGAGCTTTCAAAAACCTTTTTCGCATCTTCATCACTCAAACGAATACATCCTCCAGAAAAAGTTGAAGCCACAGGAGTTCCGTCTGGATAATACGGCCAACCATGAATAAAGAAGTTTCCTTCGAAAGCTAAGCTATATGGTTGATACACACTTCCAAAAGAAGAGAAATGATTTTCGGCTTTGTATTGAATTTTGTAAATTCCTGAAGGAGTCTCCCACCAAGAACCTTCACGCCCCTTTGTTTTTATCGGCACTTCAAAAGCGAATTCTCCTTCTTTATAAACTCTCAACACCATTCCAGTCAGATCCGCTTCGATGAAATCTTCTTTCCCAGTTTGCAATTTTTCTTTTGCTTTTTTGAAAAAATCAGCGTCAGCAAAAAGTGCATTTGAACCATACTCCAAAATATTTATCTTATCTTTTGCTTCACCTCCTAAAGAAAAAAATACATTCTTTTCTTTTATTAATTCTAGTTTATAAACCAAAAATATCGCAACAAAAACCAGCGCCGCGAGCAAAGAGAATTTCACAATAAATGTTTTCATGTCTAAAAATAATATCACAAGGATTGAATAATGTGTTTTGAAAAATGAAAAAACTCCCATATTTCAGGGAGTTGAAGTTGAATCATTTGTTGTACTCTTTAAAGATTTTGATAGCCTCGAGCAAATATTTCTTGGCAATATCCCAATCAATCGGATCTCGTGCATCTCCACTTGAACGCAATCGTCCTTGAGCATCGATACTGACATAAGGAAACTCCTCAACAATTGGACGAACAACGTCCATCGTATCAGGACCAAGCCCACCAGCGACCGCAATACCGAGACGAGGAAGATCTTTGGTGATTTGATGGAGAAATGGGAGTAAAAACTCCGTATCCATCAACTTACCTTCACCGGCACTCTTGTCCAAAAGAACATAATGAACATTTCCATCATATTCACAAAGCTTGTCGACAAGTTTTCTCGGTGAATTATCCACCATATCAAACGCAGTTGCATCGATCTGTAAGATAACCTTGAATGGATGCCTGTGCATTTTACGCACAGTATCAATTGCGACAAAATCAGGCCAGACCATGTCCAACTGAAGTGCATCGAGAAATGGCCCTGCGTATCCAACAGCTTTCAGCAACGACATATAAACATCATGGTATGAACGATTGACTCCATTACCAAACTTATCGGCATAATGCAGACAGTTAATAATGGGAAAGCGCGGACCTGAAACAGAAAAAATCCTGCCCAGATGTTCTCTCTTTGGCCAAATATCACCCCAACGAGAATGTTCTCCGTTGATTGTTTTGCGGCTACACATCACACCAACATGAAGATGGTGCATGTTTCCAGATTTGTTTTCATTGAAGAAAACGAGCATTTCTCGGACTTGTTCGAATGTTTCGAAATCCGTGATTCCAATATAAGGTTTCTGCATATTTTAGGTTCTATGTTGTTCGGGCCAACACTATCAAATTAATTTACAAAAGCCAATAAAACAGCTAGATTAGCAAGTATGAAAATACTTGGAATCGAGACATCTTGTGATGAAACAGCGCTTTGCTTAATAGAAGCAGACAGCGGTATTTCTGCGCCAAAATTTGAGATTCTAAACACAGCGCTTTTTTCTCAAATTGAAATTCATAAAGAATTCGGGGGAGTCTTCCCTGCTGTCGCAAAAAGAGAACATGCTAAAAAACTTGTTCCATTAATGAGTGAACTTTTAAAAAATCATCCGACAACTGATTACGATTATGCAGAAATTAATTGGAAGAAAGTTGAAGAAATTTTAAATCGTGAATATGAACTTTTTTCTGAGTTGAAAAAATGTATAGGAGAGAATTTTGTAGCAAAAAACTTACGCCCAGATTTTGAAATGATTGCAGTCACAAGCGGACCAGGACTTGAGCCAGCACTTTGGGTTGGAATAAATTTTGCTCGAGCGATTTCTGAAATTTTTCAAATTCCAGTTTTGCCGGTGAATCATATGGAAGGTCATATTGTTTCTGTTTTGACTGAAAAAGAAAATCCCAACTTCCCTGCTATTTCCCTTTTGATTTCTGGAGGACACACAGAAATAATCGAGATTGAATCTTGGGGAAATTATAAAAAAATTGGAGAGACTTTAGATGACGCTGTAGGTGAAGCGTATGACAAGGTCGCGCGAATGGTCGGTTTAGAATATCCGGGTGGGCCACAAATATCACGCCTAGCACAAAGTGCGCGCGACCTAAATCTCTCTGACGAGCAAATCGTTTTCCCTCGCCCAATGCTTCACACACCTGATTTAAATTTTTCTCTTTCAGGTTTAAAAACTGCGGTGCTTTATAAAATAAAAGAACTTGGCGAATTAGATGAAATCAAAAAACAAATTATTGCAAAAGAGTTTGAACAAGCTGTAGTGGATGTGATAAATATGAAAACTAAAAAAGCGATTGAGCAAACAGGTGCACAATCTCTGATTGTCGGTGGAGGTGTAATTGCAAATAAATATATCCGCGAGAATTTATCTAAAATTGCAGAAGAAAAAAATATTCCAGTTCATTTCCCCACAACAGAACTTTCAACCGACAACGCTGTCATGATCTCAATCGCTGGCTACCTAAAATCTTTCCGCCAATCTCCCGAAATTTGTCCCGATATTAAAGCCGAGGGAAATTTGAGTTTGAATATTTAAACACTTCTAAAATAAGCCATTTTCTGCTAAAATCGCATAATGAATGAGAAATTTTTAAACCCGTACGATCCGGCTTCTACAGAGGCTCGAATCTATAAACTCTGGGAAGAATCAGGTCTTTTTAATCCTGAAAAATGTATTGTTGAAGGACACACATCTGACAGTGCTGAACCATTCACAATCATCCTTCCTCCTCCGAACGTAACAGGAACTCTCCACCTTGGGCACGCCGATATGGTTGCAATTCAAGACACGATTATTCGATACAAAAGAATGAGTGGTTTCAGAACACTTTGGCTTCCAGGAACAGATCACGCTGCAATTGCAACTCAATCTAAAGTTGAGAAAATTTTGTCTAAAGACGGAATTCGAAAAAATGATTTAGGTCGTGAAGAATTTTTGAAACGCGTTGAAGATTTTGCACAAGAAAGTCACGACACAATTATTTCTCAATTGAAATCTATGGGAGCTTCTCTAGATTGGAGTCGTGAAGCATATACCCTTGATAAGATTCGCGAACGAGCAGTGCAAACAGCTTTCAAAAATATGTACGAAGACGGTTTGATTTATCGCGGAGAAAGAATTGTGAACTGGGATCCAAAAGGACAAACAACAATTTCTGATGATGAAATTGTTTATGAAGAAAGAGATGCGACTCTTTATACTTTTAAATATTCACCAGACTTCCCTATTTCAATTTCAACAACTCGTCCAGAAACAAAACTTGGTGACACTGCTGTAGCTGTGCACCCAGATGATGAACGATACAAAAAATACATAGGACAAACTTTTGATGTAAATTTTATTGGTGTTGATCTAAAAATTAAAATCGTTTCAGATGAAAATGTTGAACCTGATTTTGGAACAGGAGCTCTTGGTGTAACTCCCGCACACAGTCATATCGATTTTGATATCGCAAAGAAAAATTCTCTTCCTTTAATAAAAGTTATCAACGAATTTGCAAAAATTTCTGAAAATATTCCTGCACCTTTTACCGGCTTGAAAGTTTTGGATGCGCGAAATCTTGTTGTAGAAAAACTTCGTGAAGCTGGATTGATTGAAAAAGAAGAAACAACAAAACAAAATATTTCAACAGCCGAAAGAACTGGCGGAATTATTGAACCACTTCCAAAACTTCAATGGTGGATTGATGTAAACAAAGAGTTTGCAATAAAAAATTCACAGATCGACGGAATAAAAACCGGAGATAAAGTAACTCTGAAGAAACTGATGCATCAAGTGGTTGAAAATAATCAAATTGAAATTTTGCCTGAAAGATTTTCAAAAACTTACTATAACTGGATCGATAACTTGCACGACTGGTGTATATCAAGACAAATTTGGTACGGACACAGAATTCCGGTTTGGTATAAAGGGACAGAAATTTTTGTGGGTGCTGAAGCTCCGTCTTCGGAATGGATTCAAGACGAAGATACACTCGACACATGGTTTTCATCTGGACTTTGGACTTTCTCAACTCTTGGATGGCCAGACGAAACTGAAGACATGAAAATTTATCATCCAACAAATGTTTTGGAAACTGGATACGATATTATTTTCTTCTGGGTTGCGAGAATGATTTTGATGAGTACATATCACCTAGGACAAATTCCTTTTAAAACAGTTTATCTTCATGGATTAGTGCGAGATGAAAAAGGTGTGAAGATGAGTAAATCTCTTGGTAATACTATTGATCCTGTTGAAGTGGCAAACGAATACGGAGCAGACGCTGTGCGAATGGCTCTACTTGTGGGAGTTGGACCTGGAGCTGACTCAAATCTTGGTGAAAACAAAATCAAAGCATACAAAAAGTTTTCAAATAAAATTTGGAACATTGCTAGATTTATTCAAGAAAATGTTGGTAACAGCTTATACAATCCAAATTACACACTTACAAATATCGACAAAATTACTCTCGAAGAACTTACAGCCACAATCGCCGAAGTCACAGACGATATCGAAAATTACCGATTATATCTTGCAAGTGAAAAACTTTATCATTTCACGTGGCATAAATTTGCAGATGAAATTTTGGAAGAAAGTAAAAATATTTTTAAAACTGATATTGAAGCAGAAATTGAATCTCGAAAACAACTTCTAATGAGAATGTTTGATAATTTATTAAAAACGCTTCACCCATTTATTCCGTTTATAACTGAAGAAATTAATCAATCTTTGTCGTACAATAATGACAAGACTCTATTAATGGTACAAAAGTGGCCATTGTTGTCTGATAAATAATGTTTGACACACCAACTATAATTTTTACTTTAACAGGTGGAATCCTTCCCGCTTTAATTTGGTTAACTTTTTGGCTAAGAGAAGATTCTATCCACCCTGAACCAAAGAAGCTAATCTTTACTACTTTTGTTTTTGGAATGTTAACAGTGCCATGTGCATTGGCATTTCAACTTTTAGTAAATAAATTTTTATTTGTTGGAGCAGATGTTCACACGATTTTTGAAAATACAATTGCGTTTTCAATTCCGGGAATATTGATGCTTATCGTGTGGGCATTGTCTGAAGAATTTGCAAAATATTTTGCCGCTTATCATGGAGGATTAAAAAAAGAAGACAATGATGAAGCTGTTGATGACATGATTTACATGATTAGTGCAGCTCTTGGTTTTGCTGCATTAGAAAATGCATTATTTATTTTTGGACCTCTTCTAACTGGCGACACTGAAATTGCAATCTCGACAGGAAATCTAAGATTTATTGGAGCAACACTTCTACATGTGGCAACTGCTTCTATTATCGGTGCGTTTCGTGCTTTTTCTCATTTCAAAACTAATGAAATTAAAAAAACATATATATTCAGTGGGTTTATTATTGCAATTGCGTTGCATACTGCGTTTAATTTATTTATAATTAAAAATGCTGAAGGCGCATTTATGGCTTTCTCCACTGTTTGGATTATCATAATAATTATTATTTTAATTTTTGAACGCGTGAAGAAAATTTACGTAGAAAAAATAAAATAAATCATCTTTTAAAATATGCTTAGAAAAAATAACAAAAAAAGATCTTTTTTTGAAAAATTAACTGGAGTTGTTCCAGCTGATGATTTTGATGATTTTGATTTTGAAGAGAGAGAAGCTCCTACAAGACAAGCGCCAAGAAGATTTTATGAAGAATCTATAGATGAAGAAGAAAATTCCTTTGATTCTGAAATTGATCACCCACAACCCACTCAAGACGGTCAATTGGCTGTTGATGTTTTAAATACAGACGATGCAATTATCGTGCGTGCAATGCTGGCTGGTGTTAAACCGTCTGATATTGATATCGATATCGCTCGAGACCTGGTGACAATCCGCGGAACCAGACAAGAAGAACACGAGGTATCTGAAGACAACTACTACCATAAAGAGCTTTTCTGGGGTTCATTTTCAAGAAACATCCTACTACCAGAAGAAATCGATGTAGATCAGGCTGAAGCTATCGAAAAGAATGGTCTTTTAGTCCTGAAACTGCCCAAATTAGACAAAAAAAGGAAGGCAAAGCTGATTGTGAAAGGAAAGTAAAAAATGGCCCATTTGGGGCCATTTTCGCTTCTAAAACTTAAATTTTATGGTGTCAGGAGGCGGGCTCGAACCGCCGACCCTTCCCTCTTCAGGGGAATGCTCTACCAACTGAGCTATCCTGACGTGTGATTATTCTGAGCCTCCAATTCTAAATGTTTGAAGCAGATTCTGCAACCCCGACGAATCCAGTGCAGTATTTGTCTGAGTTTTAAACTGGTTCACACTTTCTGTAGTTTCTTGAATCTGAGCGTACATCATTAACATTTTTTCAAAGTATGGCTGGATCAAAACCCAAGACCAGATTGTAATAATAATTAGAATAATCCATTTTAGAGAATGAATTATGTTTCCAATAAATTGCCCCCTCCGCATTTTTCGAAGGATCTGATTATTTTCTTTTGCGAGATCTGCTGTTTCTTGAAGTAGTCTTTTTTCTTCGGGTGTCATTAGAGTATTTTAACAGATTTTTAAAAGAATTGCATGAGGAATATTTATTTGGTAATTTAATTCTAAATTTGAATCATATGAACATAAGTTTCTTTATGGAACACCCTTGTGGTAGAGGTTTGATTGTAGACAACGCTGTTATTTTTTCCATAACAACACACCAATACAATCAACTATCGATTTCTGAAAAAGCTTTTGTAACTTGGTATATCAACGAAACAAATCAAGGTATGCTTGGATTACAAATAGGTCAGGATATTCAAAATTCTCACGAGGTAAGTCTCTTGATGGATGCACCTCAAGAATATCTCTGTGCGGTATTCATGAAATTGATTCTTTCCAAATCTTAACCCAAGACCTCCGAGTAAAATCGTGAGGTCTTTTTTATTTGTGCCCTCGCCAGGAATCGAACCCAGAATTATCCCTTAGGACGGGACAGTTATATCCATTTAACTACGAGGGCGTCTGTGTAATCTAACATTAATTTTTAAAACAAAAAATCATCGTTTGAATACGTTGCGGAGCCGTACCCAACGGCGAGCATCAGCGAAAAGAAAAACAGCGAACATAAATGTTCGCTGTTTTTCTTTATCGCGTGTATTCAAACGCTGATTTTTTGTTTTAAAAACTAGTCTTGAATCTCCAAAAGTTCTCGTAGTTTAGGTTGATCAAAACCTACAACGATCTCCCCTTCGACATCAATAACTGGAACTCCCATTTGCCCACTCTTCTCCACCATTTCACTTCTCTTTGCTTCATCAACTGAAACATCAAACTCTGTGTACTCTACTCCTTTTTCTTGAAAAAATTCCTTTGCCATTTTGCAGTATTGGCAAGTTGGAGTTGTATAAACTGAAACTGTTTTCATAAATAAATCTTATTATCAATAATAATTGCCAAAATATTTTAACACACCGAAAAGTATTCAACTATTGAAACCAACCTCCAATCGTGGTAAAAAAATTGCCAAAAAATCCTTTTTCTTCTACCACAATCTCCTCTGTAACCTTGTCTTCAACAATAACAATCAATTTCTCACCTTCTCTTGCCACATCAAATTTAGATCTGATTTCTTTCTCTATACCAGTTTCTGTTTGTAGTTTTTCGATCTTAGCTTCGATTGTTTGTTTCTTTTCTTCAAGAACTGTCAGATCTGCTTGTGAATTTTCTAGTTCGCTTTTACTCAAAGAATATTTTTTATAAACTCCCCAAGAACCTTTTGCGACAAAAAATAAAATGATACACAGTAAAATCAAAACCGGCACCGAAAATATCATTTGACGAACTTTTCTTTTTCTACTAAATTCTCGCATTGTTTTAGTCTTGATTTTGAATTATAATAGTGCATTATAACACCATTATGTCTATTTTATTTCATCAAAAAAGCAGAAAAATTATCAAAGTACTTTTCGGAATCTTGTCAGTGATTATTATTATATCTATGGTTTTCGCTTACGCTCCGGGTTTCTTTCTATAAAACTGATCCAATATTAATCATTCCGCATCATCTTCAAGAAAATATCTTGTCCAATATGAACTTTCGCCATACTTTGCATTTTCTTCTTTCCCTTCTTTTGCTTTTCTCGTAGTTTCATTTTTCGAGTGATATCTCCACCATACATGTGAGCTGTAACATTTTTCTTCAAGGCAGAAAGTGTTTTAGAAGAAACAATCTTCCCCATCGCTTTGGCTTGAATTTTTGTCACAAACATTTGTCTTGGCAAAATTTTTGCTAGTCTCTCTACCATATGTTCAGATTCCTCTTGAATTCTCATCAAAGAAACAACTCTAGTAAAAGCAACAACAGGTTCTTCGGCTACAAGTAATTCCAATTTTGTCACAGTAGCTGATTTGAATTCACCGATCTCATAAGAAAGTGAAGCATACCCAGAAGATGCACTTTTAATTTCATCAAAAAAGTTTCTCATCAATTCTCGAAGAGGCATTTCGATATTCAAAGCATTTCTTTTTGTTCCCAAGTTTTCTGTCGAACCAATAATTGCTTCATGCTTAAATAAAATTTGCATAATATCACCCACGTATTCCGGTGGTGTAATAATTCTCATTGTAATCCAAGGTTCCTCGACTTCAGCCACGTCACCGTGATCTGGAAAAAGTGCAGGAGAATAAATTGTTTTCAACTCACCTCGCTTCGTCAAAACTCTATAAGTAATAGAAGGCAAAGTCACAACTAACTCCAATTTAAATTCACGACGAAGTCTTTCTGTAATAATTTCTAGATGAAGCATTCCCAAAAATCCACATCTAAATCCTCGTCCAAGTGTTCCAGAAGATTCTTCTTCAAAAGTATATGAAGCATCAGAAAGTTTTAATCTCAAAAGTGCTTGTCTCAAAAAATCAAAATCGTCTTGGCTTTCTGGGAAAATACTTGCCCACACAACTGGATTTGGTGCATCGTATCCAGGAATTGCTTCCGCATTGCTTCCTGAACGCACAATAGTATCTCCAACAGACGCAATTCCAGGTTCTTTAATTCCTGTCACAATATAACCAATTTCTCCAGCTTGAAGACTTTCTGTCGCAACCTCATCTGGTTTAAAAAATCCAACTTCCAATCCACTGAAATCTTTTCCAGCAATTTTGAAATGCATCGGCATTGCTCTCTTGGCACAACCATCAAGCACACGAATAAAAACAACTACACCTTTATGATTTGAATATTGAAAATCAAAAATCAATGCGCGGAAATCTTTTTCATCAGAACTTTTTGAAACAGGTGCTGGCACTCTTTTAATAATTTCTGCTAAAAGTTCTGGTACACCAATACCAGTTTTTCCTGAAGTTAAAATTATTTCACTTTCATCACATTGCAACAAATCACAAACTTCACTCACCACTTCATCAATTCTGGCCAGAGGAGAATCTACTTTCGAAAGCACAGGAATAATTTTTGCACCTCTTTGTCTAGCGGTTTCTAGAGTTGTCAGAGTTTGCGCTTGCACACCTTGTGTAGCATCTACCAAAAGAATTGAACCCTCCACAGCTTCTAGAGCTCGAGAAACTTCATAAGAAAAGTCGATATGCCCAGGAGTATCAATCAAATTTAAAATATAGTCTTGACCCTCAAAATTGTATTCCATCCTTACAGGACGCATTTTAATAGTGATACCTCTTTCTCTTTCAAGCTCCATATTATCCAAAATACGGTCTTGCATTTTTCGTTTATCAATCGTTTTTGTTTCCTCAAGCATTCTATCGGCAAGCGTAGACTTCCCGTGATCAATGTGAGCGATTATTGAAAAATTTCTAATGTGTTTTAAATCCATACGTGCAAAGCATACTAGCAGAATTAAAGCTCTTCTTCCACCATTACAACTTTTGATTTCCAGAACCGAGAATGCAATGTTTTTCCAACAGTTTTTATTTCTTGATTACCCATCAAAATCAAAACCATCACACCAACAAAAATTCCTATGATTCCTGAATAAAATCCTTGAGAGAAAATTCCAATTGTTGTGTTTATATCAAATACATCATCGAAAACTTTTAGCATTTGGTATGTTGTGTATCCCATAATTATTGAACTTGCTGTAGTGTGAAAAATTGATTGCCACAAAATATCTGAGAAGCAACAAAACTTTTTATCAAAAGAAGCCCAAAGCAAAACTAGATTTAAAATCTGACCGATAGAAAAAGCAATTGGCAAAATCAAAACCATACTGCTTTTCCCGCTTGATACACGCATAGCGCTTTCCAATAAAGCTACGAAGTGAGGTGATTTTAAATATAAAAGGTAAAGTAGAAAAACTGAACTGATTGTGACCACGATTGAAATTATTGAAAAATAAAGTGGCTTTAAAGTTTCACCTGTTGAATAATACCCTCTTACAAAAAGCAAAATTAAACTCTGTGCCACAGCGGATATAACAAACAAAGCTAGCGCAGCAGACACAAGCCTTGTGTCGTTCCAACTAAATTCTCCTGTTCCCAAAATTGTTCGCACGATTTGAGCTCGCAAAACAATAAATAAAACTGTAATTGGAATCGACCAAAAAATAATATGTCGTGCAGCCTTTACAACATATTCAATAAATATTTTTGTTTCTCCTTTTGCAAAAAGTTTTGCGAGAGTTGGGAATGCGGCCATAGAATAACTAGCTCCGATAATAGAAAGTGGGACTGATTGCAAATTAAAAGCGAATGTAAAAATAGCGACAGAACCAGTTGTCATGATAGCGGCAAAAGCCAACATAACTAGAATCGAAACTTGATTTCCTGCCAGCGCTATAGTTCTAGGCAAAGAAAGCATTAGAACTTCTCGAATGATTTTCCAATCTGGATTGTAGATAAATTTTGGGAATATTTTTTGCTTTAAAACAACAGGGATTGTAATTACAAGATGAGACAAAGCACCTAAAACCACTCCCCACGCAAGTCCTGCAATTCCCATTTTTTCATAGAAGAAAACGATTCCAACAATGATTCCAAAGTTATAAAGAATAGGGCTTAAAGCATAAATAAAAAACTTCTGGAAAACTTGCACATAGCTCATATAGAAACCAGAGAAAGCTAGCAATACTGTTTGGAATAAAAGAATTCGTGTTAACAAAATTAAATTTGCTGCAAATTCTCCACTCATGTATTCAGGGAAAACCAGACTCAAAAGATGTGGTGTAAAAATAAAACTAACGACTCCAAAAATAAATGATATTAAAGCGAGTGCTGTGAAAATACTATCTGAAAACTTTTTTAAATATTCTGAATCTTTTTCTAGAGCTCGAATAATAAATGGAATCAGAACAGAAGCAGAAACTAAAGAAATAATTAGAGTAAAAATAAAATCTGGAATTCGAAAAGCTGCGTAATAAATATCTAGTTCAAGTCCTGCTCCAAATTTTCCAGCTAGAAGTCGATCTCGGATCAAACCTAAAAATTGTGAGAGCAAAGCAAAAGCAGCAATCAAATATGCAGCTTGGTGAATATTGGAAATTTCTTTGGAAAATAAGGAGATAATTCTTTTGACCATATTTAAATTATTATAACAGGTTTATTGTGTACGAAAATGGCGCGCCTTGCGGCGCGCCATTCCCATTTTTTAGTCATATCCGTAAGCCGAATTCTGTTTTATGTGATCATTTATCTAGGCCGCGCCTTACGGCGCGACTCAAGCGACTCTCTGATATAAAATCAGCACGGTCTTGCATTCAAGTAAGGATTTTGCCGTTTCACTTTTGCATTTCTGCAAAACTCATCCCGAAGGATGCCACTTTCTTTCGTCTGTGGCGTCTCTGCTCGCACCTCTTGGATCACTCCAGACGGGCGTTACCCGCTACCCTTTTTCACAGCTTTACTATGAGAATGTTCGGACTTTCCACACTCTTGCGAGCGCGATCACTCAATATGACTTTCGGTACAATAACAGATTTTTGAGGGTTTGTAAATTTAAATAAAAAAGTGTGTTTTACCACACTAAACTTTCATGAAAGTTTTTTAGCATCAACACTGGATTATTTTTTCTCCAGTAATCACTCAACCATCGCCATCGCCAGTATAATTTTTCTTCACCGTCGATAATGCTGTGGCACAAGCAACGTACACATTCCCTGCCAGTTTCATCAAAATAAATAGTACCCATAAAAAACAATGGGCACAATTCTTTTATCGAGTCAGGAATTTCTGACTGATTATCAATAAAGAAATCTAGCAAATTTGCGTTTATCGGAAAAAGATTCTGGATCTCTATTAGAAGGCTGTGACCTGTAATCTTAATGTCATTAGCCTGCGGTGCTGAAATATATGGAGTCAGCTTCAGAGATTCTAAAGAATCCCAAATACCAAAGTCCTTATGTTGAAGTACATCCCATCCCGGAGGAACAAAAGGGTTATCGCTCAATCTGATTTTCATTGTGTAAATTTAAAGGTTTCTATTTCAGACATTAAAACAAAAGCCACCTACTGTCAAATTTAAAACAAAACAAACTTATCACCCATTTTTATATGATTTCTATCAACAAAACCTGCGTTGAATTCTAAAACAAATCTAGCGGGTGTAGGAGAACTAAAAACTTTTGGAAATGTATCTGGAGATACATTTTTTTCAATATGAACAATCTCACTAAACTGATTCAACCAGATAATATCCAAAGAAAAATTCATTTCTTTCATCCACATTCCGTAACTCGCACTTTTTTCAAAAATAAAAAGCATTCCATGATTTTTTGGCATAGATACCACGCCAGACAACCCCTTTGCTCTCTCTTCATTTGATTCAACAATATCTAAAGTCACCGATGTTTCTCCTATCACACCTCTCTCCACTTCCATCTCGGACATTTTTTCCGCAATCAGCTTTGCGGCAGGTACAGAAAATAGTCCGCAAATAAAAACTAAATAAACTAAAGCTGTTTGCAAACTTAATCCAGCGTAATGTTTTAAATTGTGTTTTCGATTTATTAATACAATATCTAGATCCATTTTATTTTTTGTTAGCAAAATTTAACAGAACAACTATTGCAACAAAAGATGTAAGAGCAATCACAGGAATGTTTATATAACCAAGAGCTGTAAAATAATTTTCAGTACAAGAAACATTACTAAATGGGGAGCAAGTTGTGTTCACATTTTTCAAAAAAGGAAGAAACAAAGCATTATGATAAATAGACACCAATCCACCAACAATCGCCAAACACTTTGCATAAGGAATTACATTTTTATCTCCACCTTTATACAAAGCTAACCCCAAAATAAATACATTTGAATACATGAAAATTCTTTGATACCAACACAGAACGCATGGTGCGTATCCAACTATCTCAGAATAATAAAGACTTCCCAAAAGACCAGCAATAGAAAGCAAATAAGCAAACATCATTCCTCTGTCTCTCAAAATTTTAAATACAAAAAAATCTTTTTTTCCTGAAAACCAAACTACTAAAAGTACAATTGTTAAAATATGAATAAAAAAAGTTCCCAAAACCATTGACCAATTAACTAATTCTGTAAGTTGCATATATTTTATAGTATCAATATTAAGGTGTTGTTAAAAGTCTTTGGAAAAGAGAAACTCTTAGAGCCTTTACCTCCCTACGTAAATTTATACTTCTTCCCAAAACAGTATGCCAGGCCCTCAAAACTAAATTTGTGTTTTTACTAGTTTCTTTAATTGTGATTTCTGTTCTTTTAGTTTGTTCGTTTTGAGACAAGAAATACTCCCATCTACCTGTAAATCCATTATCAGCTTGAATTCTTTCTATCACTACATAATACGGAGCATCTCTCTCTGCAACTCTCAAAGTCCTTTGTGTTCCGTTTCTTAAATATTCTACCCAGAGAGCACCATCTCGATCTTCCTCAAGCACACTAACTCTTTCTACATCTGGCTTTCTTCCAGGAATTGTTTCTAGATTATTTAGATTTCTCCACACATCTACTTGAGTATCAGGAAATTCTTCTTTAATTTCTCCGGTGTATTCTTCCGGCGCCAAAACTCCAACAACAAAAAAAGCAATCACTAACAAAAAAATTACGAGGATTGTGCCAATGATTTTTCTTGTACGCATTAAAATTATTTTAACACGACTATTTAATACTCAAACCTCGAAGCAGTGCAGCTCTTTCGCTTATCGGTGGATGTGTCAGGAAAATTTTATGGAAAAAAGAAATTTTCTTCACTTGTGTTTTTTCTCCATAAGGATCTGAAATGAAAAGATGGGCGGTAGCGTGATTTGCTTTTTTCATCTGCCCACTGTGCATCTCTATTTTTTCCAACGCAGACGCCAAACCCTCTGGATATCTGGTAAGCAAAGCTCCTGTAGCGTCTGCAAGAAATTCTCTTTTTCGTGAAATAGCCAGTTGAATCAGTGTTGCAATGATCGGTGACAGAATTACTAAAATTATTCCAACGACTAGCAGTATTGTGTGAGCTCTACTATCTCTATTACCTCCACCGTGCATCGACGAACGTAAAAGAATGTCCGCAATTAAAGTGATGAATCCAACCAGCACAACAATAACAGTCTGCAACAAGATATCTCTGTTTCCAATGTGAGCCAACTCATGAGCCACTACACCTTCAAGTTCAGAACGATTTAAAGCTGAAATAATTCCAGTTGTAAAAGCTACTGCGGCATGATCTTTGTTTCGTCCTGTTGCAAAAGCATTCGGAGCAGGATCATTTATCACATATACCTTTGGTTTCGGCAGTCCTGCTGTAATAGCTAAATTTTCTACCAGATTATGCAAATCTCTGTACTGATTTTCATCTGCTAATTTTGCACCGGTTATTTTAATTACGATTTTATCTGAAAACCAATAACTAAAAATGTTCATCAAAATACTAAAAGCTACAGCTCCGTACAAAACAATTGAGCTATCAAAATACCAACTCGCATACCAACCAAGTGCAATAACTACCAAGAAGAAAACTCCCATCAAAACCCAGGTCTTGAAAACATTATTTTCTTGATTTGTGTAGAGGTTTGCTGACATGCATTAAAAATACTATAGTAAAAACGAGTATGCAAACAAATAATTTCATAGAAGCGACGGTTTGTTTTCTTCTACGAGAAAACAACGGAAATACAGAGGTTTTATTAGCTAAAAAGGCTAATAAAATCGGTGCTGGATGTTGGAATGGTTATGGTGGAAAGCCAGAACCTCAAGATTCAGACATAGATGACACATGTGTCAGAGAAATGTATGAGGAAAGTTTTGTTCAAATTGCGAAGAATGACATTGAGAAAGTGGCCGTCATCAAATTTATCAACAAAATAGATAATGCTGATGATTTTAGAATGAGGGTACATTTTTATATTTGTCGCAAGTGGCAAGGAGAGGCAGTCTCAACCAAAGAGATGCCTCATCCAACATGGTTTCCAATAAACAATCTTCCAACAGGAGAAATGCAAAACGCAGATCTTCATTTTGTTCCCCTAATACTTTCTGGTAAAAAAGTTATCGGTGAATTCCATTATGGAATATCACCTGACAGAAAACTTTTGTTTCAAAAAGTAGAGGAGGTTCACGAACTGTAAAAGGTTCGTTTTTATTTAGAATTTAACAGCAACTGGTTCTCGTGCAGCTTGTTCGTTTTCTGCAAGTTCGAAGAATTCTTTTACAGTAAATTTAAACCATTTTGCAATGATGTTTGAAGGAAATGTTTGTGTAGCAATATTGAAGTCTCGAATGTTTGTATTGTAAAAACGTCGAGCAGCTTGAATTTTATTTTCTGTATCAGAAAGTTCTCTTTGTAATTCTAGAAAGTTTGTATTCGCTTTTAGATCTGGATAACTTTCAGAAACTGCAAACAAAGATTTCAACGCACCTGTTAGCATATTTTCAGCTTCAGCGTGTTCTGCAACAGTTTGTGCGCCCATAGCTTTTGTTCGAGCTTCTGTTACGCCTTGTAAAACAGCTTGCTCATGAGATGCATAACCTTTAACTGTTTCGATCAAGTTTGGAATCAAATCAAAACGGCGCTTCATTTGAACATCAATATCGGCCCAAGCCTCTTCAGAACGAGTTCGCAAACGCACAAAACGGTTGTAAGCAGAGATAATCCACAAAACCAAAACGGCGATTACAATTAAAATAATAATTCCTGACATAATTTAAAATTAGTTTATAACTCCACTATTATAGCAAATTTGGCTATTTTTTCAAAAACTACTCAATAGTGAAGGTGTTCAAGATATTATCCACAACAGACTTTTGTTCTGCGCTTCCGTAAATACTTTCATTACTCTTTGCAGAATCAAATAATTCGTCAAAAGTATATTGAATCAAAATTGTTTGATCAGTTTTAAAAGGCAAAGCAATTGTCACAACACCTTCACCTTCTACACCAGAATAATATTGCACACCTGTTTTTCCAGCCAAAGTAATCGGTTCTGCAAATTCAATTACATCTTTTAATTTATCTTTTTTAAGATTTTCAAATGAAGATTCAATCACACCAAAAGCAACCGCTGGGTTTTCTAGAAATGGTCGACAGTGTTCTGGTAACCCTGAAGCACCGCAGTGTTGCTCTTCTACATATCTCACCGCAGCCACAGCAGACACTCGATATCCTCCAGCTAAAACAATTGCAGAATTTTCGAGCTTCATACCGTCATCATACAAAAATCTAAATCCAAATGGACTCTTGTATTCAAAATATTCTGATTCTACTTCTTCACCTGTTTTTTGCTCTTCAACAACTGGTTCTACTACTACTTTATCTACCTCAAAACCTTCTTTATTAACTAGAAAACCGAAACCAAAAGCTATTAAGATAAGCAGTATTGTTGTAAATGTGTTTTTCATTTGTCTATTATAACTCGATTTTTGAACCGTTCAGGTAAATCTCTACAGATTTAATTGTTGAAAATTGTAGAGCAGTTTCTTTAATTTGATTTTCAATTCTACCCTCATCACAGAAATCATCTTCAATTGTCATCTCTCCCTTCAAGAAAATTTTTGCAACACCACTTTCAATTACAGCAGAATCAAAATCTAATTTGTTTTGTGTTGAAGAGATAAAGTTTGCAGGAGGAAAGCCATAATCAAAGTCATCATTGAATAATAATTCCAATGTTGCGTTTAAAACTTTCGGAGTTGCTGGAATTTCTGCCTCAGCAAAAACTAGAGCATCACATCCAACCATTTTATTATTTTTGTAATCAAACAGATCCGGACTAGCTAGAAGTGCCAATTTTACTTTTTCAACAGAGCTTTTTACACCAGAGGTCGCGACAGATGGATTTTCTTCCGAATTGTCCAAAATAACTTCCCCAGCAACTTCATTATTTACTTCTAACTTTGGCTCTCTTTTGAAAATACTTGCCACACTTGCGATATTAGCTTTGAAATCAAAATCTGATTTTGAAACAGCAAAAGTCGTTCCAACTATAATTAACAATAAAGCTACTACTCCACTTATAATAAATATCTTCTTATTTCTCTCTTTATTAACGATTTGGGCATCTCTCGGTTGAACAGATGCAAAACCATATTGTTTTTTTCGATTATGAATTCCCATATAATTGAACTATACCCCCTGCTTCTCTACCGTCAACTTGACAGTTTTATCTAAAAAAGTCGCTTTTAAATGAGTATCTACGCAGTATTGCATCAAAAATAGGGCTATGTTATAGTGTCTTCACGTCGATGGTTACTATTTTACCCATTATTCAAATAATTCTTGCGGTTATTCTTATAACTACAATATTACTACAGAGATCATCTGCAGGTATTGGCTCTTTAGGTGGAGGAGAAAGCGTAGATGCTGGATACCACACAAGAAGAGGATTTGAGAAAACACTATTCAACGCAACAATAATAATTGCGATAGCCTTTGTCGTTATTTCATTTATAATATTTGTACTGGCTTAATATAGGTCTTTCGGTATTAAATCTCACTTGTGAAAAAAGTAATACGCTTGTTTGGCAAAGAATTCAATATTTCTAGATTCAACAAAATAGCAGAGGCTATAAGTCGTTTTTCTTTTGCAGAAAAAATAATCTTTGGAGTGTTCTCAGTTATATTTGTTTTATCTGCTCTATTAATAATGTTGAAAGTAAATGAACAGTTTTTGATAAAAGTGCCAAAAGTTGGAGGAACACTGCATGAAGGTGTTATTGGAACTCCTAGATTTATTAATCCCCTTTTAGCAATCTCAGAAACAGATCGAGACTTAACGACTTTGATCTATTCTGGATTAACAAGAACAACTCCAACAGGAGACGTGATTCCAGATTTAGCTTATTCATATGAAGTAACCGAAGATGGTTTGGAATATATTTTCAAAATTAGAGACGACGCAGTTTTCCATGATGGAGAAAAAGTTACAGCCGATGATATTGTATTTACAATTGAAAAAGCTAAAGACCCTGTGATCAAAAGTCCAAAAAGAGCTAACTGGGAAGGAGTTCTAGTAGAGAAATTATCTGATAATGAAGTACGGTTCGTTTTATCTCAACCATATTCACCATTTTTACTAAACACAACATTAGGAATTCTTCCTAAACACATCTGGGAAAATGTTTCTCCTGAAGAGTTTGCTTTCACACAAATAAATATTGAACCAATCGGTTCTGGTCCTTATGAATTATCAAAAGTAAAAAGAAATTCTTCTGGTATTGCAGAAAAATACGAATTGAAAGCTTTTGATAAATTTACATTGAGCAAACCTTACATAAAAAATATTTATTTTTCATTCTTTAAGAACGAAGATATTCTGGTCAATGCTCTAAAGAGTAATCAAATAAATTCCATCAACAGCATCCAACCTGCCAGAGCTAGTGAATTAGAATTATCTGGCCACAATGTAAAGCAATTTCCTCTTCCTAGAATTTTTGGAGTTTTCTTGAATCAAAGTAAATCCCCAATATTAGTTTCAAAAGCAGTTCGGTCTGCGCTTGATGAAGCGATCAATAAAGAAGCTCTTGTTGGAAAAGTTCTATCTAATTATGGAAATGTTGCGAATGGACCAATCCCTGAAAGCATTATTCCTTTTTCACAATTAAGCAGTCCAGATGAAAGTGCGAGCGAAACAACAGTTTCAGACGAAGCCCACATCGCCGCTGCAAAATTAATTTTGGAAGAAGCAGGGTTTGAATTAAATGAACAAGGTGTAATGCAAAGAGAAACATCTGACGGAGTTGAGATATTGAGTTTTAGTATTTCAACTCCGAATGTTCCAGAATTAACTCTAGCAGCTGAGTCTGTTATCGAATCTTGGAAAAAAATAGGCGCAGATGTTACATTAAAAGTATTCGAACCAAATGACTTTAATCAAAATGTTATTAGACCAAGAAATTATGATGCAATCTTGTTTGGTGAAATAATTGGAAGAGATTTAGATTTCTTTGCGTTCTGGCATTCGTCGCAAAGAAATGATCCTGGATTAAATATTGCAGATTATGCAAACATCGATGTTGACTCTGCACTTGAAGAAGCGCGTCAGTTAGACAACGGTCCAGAGAGAGTTGAAAAACTTAGAGTTTTCGTGCAAGAAATTCAAAAAGATATGCCGGCAATTTTTCTTTATTCGCCAAATTTCATTTATGTAGTACCAGAGAGACTTCAAGGTGTTGTTCCAAAAAATATTGCAACTCCATCAGAAAGATTCTTGTCGGTATATAACTGGTATTTGGAAACAGATACAGTCTGGCGGATTTTTAATTAACAATAACCATTAATAATAAAAAATATGAACGAACAAAATCAACAAAAAATATCAGTAAGTCCGAATAAAAAACCTTTCATAGGAAAACCAGGGCAAAAACCTTTCAATCGAAATGCCACTCCGCAAGGAAATTCTTCTAATACAAAAAGAACTGGAATTCGAAGAATGGGACATAGACCAAAATCAAACCGACCGGCCTATGAAGCAGGATCTCGAGCTTCAATTCCACCAGTTGGAGAAAACAATATTCGTATTGTTCCCTTAGGAGGAGTAGAACAAATTGGTCAAAACATGACCGCTATTGAAATTGGTGATGACATCATCGTAATAGATGCAGGTTTTCAATTCAAAGAAGAATCTACTCCTGGAATTGATTACATTTTGCCAAACACAAAATATCTTGAAGATAGAAAAGACAGAATCCGCGCAATGTTTGTAACTCATGGTCACTTAGATCACATCGGAGCTATTCCCTACATCATCGAGAAAATAAATTCTCCTAAAATTTACACTCGTCAATTCGGAGCAATCATGATTGCAAAAAGACAAGAAGAATTTCCTCATGTTAAAAAGCCAGAAATAATAACTCTAGACGGAGACGAAACAATTGTTGTTTCAGATAAAATAAAAGTTGAGACTTTCCCTATTTCTCATGCAATTCCAGATTCAATGGGATTGATTATTCACACTCCTTTAGGAAAAATTGCTTTCATCGAGGACGTGCGTGTAGATAACTTTGATGGTGTACCAACTGAAACGGAAGTTCAACAATATGCCAGATTTAAAAATGAAGAATTTTTGCTTTTGACTATGGACTCGACTTCAGTAGAAAAACCAGGCTGGTCTCTTTCTGAACAAATCGTAATCGAAAACATCGAGAAAATAATGAAAGACGTTTCAGGACGTTTGATCATTGGAACTTTTGCATCTCAAGTAGAAAGAATCAAAGCAATCATCGAAAGTGCAACTAAATTTGGAAAGAAAGTTGTTATCGAAGGAAGAAGTATGAAAACGAGTGTGGAAATTATCAAACACTTAAAACTTATCGATACATCTTGCGTGATTTCTGTTAACGAAATGGAAAGCGTTGCTCCAGATAAATTGGTAATGATCGTGACAGGAGGACAAGGAGAAGAATTTGCGGCTCTAAACAGAATGGCAAGTAAATCTCACAAACAAGTAACACTTCGAAAAGAAGATACTATTCTGCTTTCATCATCAATCATTCCAACCAACTTCACAGCGGTGACAAAAATGAAAGATTTACTTTATAGAACTGATGCGAGAATCATTACTTACGTTGATGCTGAAGTACATGCTTCTGGTCACGGAAACAGAGAGGAATTAGGTTGGATTCATCAACAAATTAACTACCGATTCTTCATCCCTCTTCACGGTAACCACTTTATGTTGAAGCTTCATTCACAATTAGCTCAATCTTTGGGAACTCCTGCAGAAAATATAATAGTTCCAGATAACGGTTCTATTATCGAAATTTCCGACGGCGGAAAAAAGATTGGTGTACTTCCGATGAAAGCTCCGAGTGATCTTGTGACAGTTGATGGATTTTCAGTTTCAGATGTACGAGATGTTGTGCTTCGAGACAGACAACTTCTATCTGAATCAGGAATCTTTGTGATTGTAGCAAGCGTAAACACTACGACAGGTAAATTAAAAAAATCTCCAGATATTATTTCTCGTGGTTTCGTTTATCTAAGAGAATCTCAAGAACTTCTTCGAGAAGCTCGAACAATAATCCGCAGATCAATCGAAAGAGAAATTCAAAAATCTAGTACTGTTGATTTTGACAAACTAAAAGGAATTGTTGAAGGTGAAGTAAGTCGTTTCTTATTCCAAAAAACTGCAAAGGAACCATTAGTTATTCCAGTTATTCTAGGTATATAAAAAGATAAAAAAATATTTATGTTAAAATTTGTTTAACATAAATGTATAACTTATCTTTGGAACAAAAAAAGTCTAATGAGAAATTATCTGCTAGGCATTTAATTTATTTTATTGCGTTTTTGTTTACACTCCACATGACTCCAGCTGTCTACGTGACATCTAGTTTCATTGGACAATATCTGCCGGAATCAAAAGTTGGTTACATATATTCTATTTCAGCACTTCTAACAATTATCCTTTTTGTAGCGATAAGACCAATCTTGGTTAAGCACGGAAACTACAAGAGCTTTATTTTTACTCTTTCAACAAGTGTTTTGATGCTTGCGATAATGGTGCTACCAAATATTGATTCAAAAATAATATTAGCGGCGCTTATAGTAAACTCGATCACACACGCATTAGCCTTCTTTCATTTAGATATTTTTATATCTCACTATTCTAACCTCAAAGACACAGGGGTAGTGCGTGGTGCATTTTTGACGGCTCAAAATATAGCTTTTGTAATAGGCCCTCTTTTAGCTGGATCAATGTTGACCGGTGATGATTTTTGGAAAGTATTTTTGTTTGGAATATGTTTATTGATTCCAACAATTTATATTTCTATAAAATATTTAAAAGATTTTAAAGATCCTGTATACAAAGAACCACAACTAATTAAAACTGCGATAAAAGTTTTAAGAAATAAAGATATATATCATGCTATTAGTATTCAGGGACTTCTAAGAGTTTTTTATTCATGGATGATTATTTACACTCCTATTTTTTTAACAATGCATATAGGATTTTCAATTTCAGAAACGGCAACGATTATTGGTATTGCTTTGATAGCATTTTTGTTTTTCACAACACCTCTAGGGTACATTTCAGATAAGGTTATGGGAGAAAAAGAACTTTTGATTTTAGGTTTTTTAATTATGGCACTTTCTACCGGAGCAATGGCTTTTATAGAAACAGAAAACTTTTTATTGTGGGCTGGAATTCTATTCGTAACAAGAATTGGTGCAAGTATGGTAGAACTAATGGGAGAAGCTTATTTTTTCAAAAAAATAGATAGCACTGATGTGAGCATGGTTAGTTTTTATAGGATGGTAAGACCTTTGACTCATTTAATCTTTCCTGCACTAGCCTCTGGTTTATTAATTTTCATAGAAATAAAATACCTATTTTTGATTCTAGGTATTTTAATGCTTTATGGAATTAAATATAGCTTAGCTATTAAGGACACCTGCTAGTTCTCTTTCTATTTCCTCCTTATCAGTATCAGCGATAATTTTTCCATCAATTTCTACAACTGGCGCTTTTGTTTGTCCTGACTTCGCTTGCATCTCTACAAAAAATTCTTGATTTTCTGTAACGTTTCTTTCTTCAAAATCAATTCCCTTTTCTTTAAGAAAATCAGTTACACCAATACACCAAGGGCAGCCCGTTTTTGTATATACGATTATATTCATAGTTTTTTGTTATTTAGTAGACTTCTTTTTTGTTTTAGATGTAGCTACAGTATCAACTTTATCAAGCAATTCTTCAGCTTTCTTTCTTCCTCCTAGACCAAATGCCAAAGCTAGAGCTAGTACAATACCTGCGAATAGAATTTGGATTAAAGATGGTGCAATTCCTAATTGAATAAGAGCCGCTAGAGCACCGAAGATCATAAATGACCATCTTGTTAGAGACCCAAGCACTTCAGGCTTGTCTACAGGAGTATTTGAGCCCATTAGAGACCGTACAACGATTGATTCAAAGAATTTACCAGCAATAATAGATAGGACAAGAATGATTATTGCTACTAGAACTTGAGGAATGTAGAAGATTATTTCATTCAAAAATTGAGTTACTCTATCCCATCCAAGAACTTCTGCTGCGGCCATTGTAAATGCTAATACAAAAAACCATTTCACCAATCTTCCAATCAATAATGAGATTGAAAAATTACTTGAGTATCCTTGGAACATATCGTTCACACCAACCTTTTGAGATAGTTGATCAATTTTTAGGAGATCAATAAATTTTTTCACTAATCCACCAAGTAGAGGTGCAATTATGAATCCAAAAATTACAATAATCACTGCGCCAATTAAGTCTGGCAAAATACTTACGATTCTTCCCCAAAGATCCAACATTGTGATTTGAACGACTTGTGCAAATGAATATACCTGCATAATATTTTTAATTAATTTTTTAAAGTTACTATTTTATTTTAACACCTTTGAAAAAAGTTAAATAAAAAAGTGTGCACAAGTGTAAATAAAAATTTGTTTGTATAGATTTTTTTACAAAAAATAATTTGTAAAAATAAAAAGAGGAGTACTGACTGAGTGAATCAGTACTCCTCTATTAGAGATGTTTTGAAAATTACACTTTTAAACAAAGTAATCGGAACTCATCAAAAATTTCTTGAACAAGTCTTTCCAGATCATTAAACCCAGGAACATTCGACTGTCCAGAAACTAATTCATTTGGGTTTAGGCACTCAAAAAGTTGTTCCATAATACCAAAGCGCTTTTCAATTAACTCCTTACGAGCTACCTGCAAGTGAAAGATAAGTTCTTTCACATCATTTTCAGAGTGCAATACGGTTCGTTTCAGATTATAGTTAACAAAAGTTAAAAGATACCTGATACTATACTTAATACTTTCTTCCATTTCTGTATTTGGTTGTTTGTTCTATTCTAATTTGAAAGAGGTTTCTAAAGCCAAATTGTATTACAGGTTTCTAAATAAGTCCAGCATAAGATAAATAAGCCTTAAAATAAGGTTCTAAATTAGTTATGAAGTTTTTTGTAGTTTCTCAACAGTAAATCCACGATGTCTAGTTGCATCGCTTTGGAGTTTGAGATAAAAATAAGCCCAATGAAATTGTTAATCATTGAAGACGATAGCTCGATTCGAAATGTACTTCGTATGAGTCTTGAGGCCTCATGTTTTACAGTCGACACTGCAGAAGACGGAGAGCAGGGTTCATACATGGCTCGCACAAACGAATACAATCTTATTATTCTAGACAACATGCTACCTAAAAAACTTGGTAAAAAAGTTTGCCAAGAAGTACGAGAAGCTGGTAAAACTACTCCAATAATTTTACTTTCAATGAAGTCTGACATTTTAGAGAAAGTTTCTGTGTTAGATGCTGGAGCAGATGATTATATGACAAAGCCTTTTTCTTTTGAAGAATTACTAGCGAGGATTCGTGCGCTTACAAGAAGACCTAGAACAATGGCAGAAAAAGTTTTAAAAATAAAAGACATAGAACTAAACACAGATAGAAACATTGTTACAAAAGACGGAGCCGAAATTGAACTAACTAAAAAAGAATTTAATCTTCTGGAATACCTTTTACAAAACAAAGAGAGAGTTGTGACACGCGGTCAAATAATGGAGCATGTGTGGGATATAAATGCAGATCCATTTTCAAACACAATTGAATCACACATTGTAAATTTGCGAAAAAAGATTGGAGATCATCACAAAAGAGTAATTAAAAATATTCCAGGACGTGGATATAAAATCACTGAAACATGTTTAGTTTAAATAATATACGAAATAAATACACGTTTTTGAGGAATAGCTCAGCTATTCCTTTTTTTTATGAAAAATTATCAATTATTCCCCGAAGTTTTAATAATGCGATTCATTTTATGACATTAGGCAGAATAGCCAACGGTGTATTTCATGATTTGATGAATCCTATAACTTCCCTTTTAATTTCAATTGAATTAAAAAACTCTACACAAGTAAATGACATTTCTGAAAGCAGTAAAGAATTATCGGAGTTTTTAAAGGTTATACAAAGTCAGTTAAAAAATAACTACGATCGCGAGACTTTTTTAATATCAAAAATTATAAACGACTCCACAGTACTGATTAAATACAAAGCTCTTATGAACAATGTCCGAATAGTTACTGTAAATAAAAATGATTGCGAGCTGTTTGGAAATAAATTAATTTTAATCCGCGCAATTTTAAATCTTATAAATAATGCTATCGAATCGTATGAGAGATGTCCTCGCGAGATGCAAGACGTAATAATTTCTTTTTACAAAGAGAGCGAGTATTTAAATATAAGTATCAAAGATTTTGGTTGTGGAATTTCCACAAAAGATCAGAAGAAAATTTTCAATTATTTTTATACAAATAAATCAGATGGGACGGGAATTGGATTACCTATTTCTTATAGATCAATTAGGAAAGAATACGGTGGTGAAATTATTATTGAAAGTGAATATGGTAAAGGTAGTAATTTTATAATAAAAATCCCTTTAAAAATTTCCATCTAACTCCACATTAACAAAAGAATTATCTCTATCATGCACATTAAAGAAATAAGACGGCGGAGCAGCGGATTTTGGTGCGTCGATCTTGTAAATTTTATTCGTTTCTGGATTTACTATAATTGTAGGGTTGGTTGGTAAATTAGTATTATTTGGATTGTTTTCTACAAATAAATCCTTATCCTGTTCATTAACTACTGTAGTATTTGAAGATGTATAAATAACATTTTGATTATTAGAATTATTTTGATTTGGAGGAGTGATACTTGTCACAAGTAAATCCCCTTCTTCAACTATTGAATCATTTAAGGAAAGTTGAATCTGAATTGATTCGCCTCCTGAATTAATTGTCACTACCTGACCGTTCTCGGTATTTTCAATAGAATCAACAATTCCGATAATTTTTAAATTTGTATTATTAGAGCTAAGGAAAAAATCTTCCAATGTTGAATCAATCTCAGAAAGAGTTACGTGGTCAGAAAAAGTAAGTTTACAATCCTGGATAAAAACATTTGGAAATCCAAGTCGTGCAAATCTTTCACAAGAAACAGGTAAGTTGGTAATTTCCACAACTCTCCACAACTCTCCAATCCTTATCATGAAAAAATCTTTTTCTAATCCATCGTTTGCATCAGTTAATTTCCCGCGTGCAAAATTTCCAGCTAATTGTCCTATAACGATATTTTCTGGCACAACACTTCCAGAGCGCTCATCTATAGTTAAACTTTTTTGAATATCGTCTCTTTCTTTCTGTTCATCAACAGTATCTTCTGACGTCAAAACTAAAAATAAAATAATAATCGCAGTCAACAAAATAACTGTAACGGAAATTAGTAGAGTTTTTGCTATTCCTCTATTGCCTTGCATAGTTAAATTATAACAGCTAGAATGTCATTCAACACTATGAAATTACTAGTAAAACCAACCCTTGTAACAGCCACAATAATTTACTTAATTGCACTATTACCTTCAGTAATACTCGCTCCATTTTCTTTTTTCCTATACGATTCTGGAAAAGAAACTACACTTATTTTACATATTTTCGCAATCCTGTGGCTTCTTTTCCCGGTCACTCTAATTGTTTCAGTTTTAGGTTCTTGGCTGACAAATGTTTATAAAAGAAATAATTTTGTAACTTTATTTCTTTTGCTTCCGATTGCTCATTGTTTACTACTAGTAGTTTTTGGTTTATTTCATTTTGCTGGATAGTGCTTTTTCAAATATTCCATAGACCCATACAATCCACCAAAATCTCCAAGTCCTGCCAACTTTAATTTAGGTAATTCAGGAAATCTAAAAGGGAATTTAGCTAGCTCATTTTTTAAATCTTCTAAAACAAAAGTTTCAGTCATTCCACCACCAAGCACAACAACATCAGGTGACCAAAAAACAATCGTATTATGGATACCTGCCACGACATCAGTTAAAACTTCTTTTCTAACTTTCTCATCTTCTATATCTCTAAAAAGTAATCCATATTTTTCTTTCAATTCCGTACCAGCCACACTATGTAAATGTCTTTTATCTTGTGAATCAATAATTTGAAATCCTGGCTCAAATCCAAAATTATAAGAAAGTAAATTCTTTGCTATTACTAGTGACCCACCTATTCCTGTAGAAAATGTTAGATATGCCACAACCCTTTCGTCTTTTCCTGCGCCATGAACCGCTTCGCCTAGAGCCACCATGTCTGTGTCATTTTTTATAAAAACTTTTGCACCGGAAAGTCTAGATAAATCCTCGGCTAGAGGTTTCCCTATCCATGTTTTCAAATTTGGAGCTACGCAAAGTTTTTTTCCATCACGACTCAAAACACCCGCAACACCTCCGGCCATACATTCTATTTTCTGCCCTTTCGAAATTTTCATCAAAATCTCTGTGATTTCAGCAAGTGACTCAATGTAATCTGATGGAGTTTGGATAACAATCGGTTCAGATATTCCAGAACCATCCACTGACGCGAATCTCATTTTTGTTCCACCAATATCAAATACAATATTCATAAAGTTATTATACCGTGATAAAAATTAATTAAAAATTTCTTTTGCTTCATCCCAAAATTCTGGATGGTTTTTTTGGTTCATGTAATACCACCATTCAGCTCCCCATAAATATTGATTTTCAAAATTAGTTTCTTTTGCAAAAGATATTATTTCTTTAAATTTTTGAATATTCATTCTTTCAAGCTGTACGCTTACTGGAGTATCTACCACAGGTTGAAGAAGCCAAGGCTCCAAAGAAAGTTCAATCAGCATTGATTCTTTTTTACCACCTAAAATTTCCATCAAACTAGTTTTAAATCTATAGAAAGATGGAGGTAGATAAGATTTAAACGGGCCAATGTCCTTGTTCCATAAATAGACATAAACTGATGTTCCAAAAGCATCACCTCTTTTCCAAGGAGAAATCCAAGTTCCAAGATTTCCACTATCAGTCACAAGCACAGGTCGTGCATCATCTAGACTTTTTACCAACTCAATTTCTTTTTTCAAAAATTCTTCATCCAAATCTCCACAATGTTCTTTTGCAAATACTTCTAGATAAGGCTCGTTTTCAACTTGCCAATAGATAACTCCTTCCCTGTCTTTGTATCTATTCACAACAACTTCTATATATTCCAAAATTTCTTTTTGTTGAAATTCCCAAGACTCGTCTATTGCCCAACTAGGCACATGACATTCTGGCCAGCGCGGAAGTCTTCGTCCAATAGCTAAAATTATTTTTGCGTCTTTTTCTTCTGCCAAATCAATTTGTTTATCTAATTCAACAAAGTTCCATTGATCATTTTCTGGTTCTACCATATTCCAATGAGCCGCTAATCTAAATCTTCTTACACCTAAATCATTCAATATAGCTCGGTAAACTTCTTCCCAATCTAAATGTAGTTCTTTTGCGTACAAAGTATTAAAAGAAACACCATAATTTATTTTTTCTGGAGCAGGTCTTTTTGATAAATAAAAATAGAAAATAGAAAGTGCAGCCAATAAAATTATTATAATAATCAGTATTTTTTTAAACATAACTATATAAATAATAACGAAAATCCTGTAACAATAATAGATACAGAAACAATCTTTTGAATGCGATCAATAATCTCGCAATGTTCTCCTATACACTTCGGAGCTTTGTGCCCCAAAAATATTGCAAACATAAGCAAGAATACAAATTGAAATCCAGAAAGCGCCTGCACAATTGCAACATCACCTAATTGAACAGCTTTCAATATCAATATTCCCGCAACACCCGCTAAAACTTTATTAAACAGAAGTAGAAAAACTCCACCCTTTCCAGCCTTTTTGGTTTCTGAAGCAACATTTCTACCACAACAATTTGGAAGAAGAAGTAAAGATAGTGCTGTTAATGTAATAAAGAATCTAGACCAGAAAAAAGCATTGTCAAAACCGGTTTCATTGAAAAGCATTTTTATCAAAACAAAATGTAATCCAAACAAAACTCCCGCCAAAAAACATTTAATAAAAAGTTTTCTTGTCATTCTGAAACGAGCAATCAAAAACATTCCAATCACCAAAAACAAAAATCCCCAAAGAAAATTACCGCTCAAACTTGTGTTCAAGAGATAGAAGGAAAATAATAACGAAGACACTGCGCTAATAGAACTCACAACTGGCACAACATCGGATGCTTCAGAAAGTAGGAAAGATGAAAATAAATTATATAAAGCATAAACAAAAGATACAGATGACAAAACACTCAATAATATAATAGGGATAGTTGGCCAAGATATATTTGCTAATGTTGGCAGAACCACTCCATCGATCGGAATTTTTATCCAACTAAATAAAAATATAAATATACTTAGAGAAGATAAAACGCTTACATAAAATGTAAGCACAATCGGCCAACCAATTTTCCCAGAAGAAACAATGTATTTATCAATTATGGCAACAAAAGCATTTATTAGTTGAGCGACTATTACTAAAGAAATCCAAATTGCCATTTTAGTTTATTGTTAGAGAATTACTCTCACAGATTTTTTTATAATCATAAGCAGAATCACGAATTTTTCTTTCTTTTGTTTCGTAATCAATTTCTATCAAACCGAATCTTTGATCATATCCTTTTGCCCATTCAAAATTGTCAGTCAACGACCAGTACATAAAACCCTTCACAGGGACTCCATCTAGAACTGCTCGGTGAGTCCAATAAACTAAATCCTTTATATACTGACCTCTGTGAATATCGTCTCTATCAGCGATTCCCGCCTCGGCGACAAAAACAGGTTTGTTGTATCTTTTTAATTCAACCAAAGTATGAAAAATTCCTTCTGGAAATATATCCCAACCCATATCATTCTTTTTGTATTTTTTATTATCTCCAGATTTTCTATGAAAATAATAATTCAAACCGATCGAATCAAAATTATTTTTAATTTTATTCAGAAATCTAAAATTCCAATATTGTCTTAGAAAACCTGAAACCAATTTATTGATCGGATTTTTGTTTGAATGAAAATAAATATTATCTTTTACAATTCCCACTTCTGAAGTCAGATTTATTTTCTTCATAGCAAGATAAGCTTTTATATGAGCCTTTGCAACATTGTTAGTCACCTTCATTTCCATAAAAATATTCCTTTTAAATGGCGGCCAGTTACCTCTCATCCAACCATTTGAAACCAAAACTTCTGGCTCGTTAATAGTCGCCCAATGCGAACAATATTTTGATAAATGGTTCATCACAAATTTGGCATATTTTTCAAAATATTCTGGAAAATCTTTGTTTTCTAAACCACCCTTTTTATAAAGCCATTCTGGAATAGTAAAATGCCAAAGAGTCACGAATGGTTCCAAGTCTCTTTTTTTGATTTCTCTCAAAACATTTTCATAATGTCTAATAGCTTCGATACTGAACTCCCCTTCTTCTGGCTCAATTCTCGCCCATTCAATAGAAATACGTGTCGCATTGTGCCCAAGTGACTTCGCAATATCAAAATCTTCTTTATATCGATTCCAGTGATCAGGCCCACTGTCTGCAATAGGAACTTTTTTAGAAGTTCTAGCTTCATATGCCCAATCTGTATTATAAATATTTCCCTCTACTTGATACGAAGCAGATGCAGCTCCCCAGTAAAATCCTTTAGGAAATTCAAGTTTTTGTTCCATTAAAAAATTATAACATACGGTATAATGTCATTTATATAATTTAAATAATAATTTTATGATCAAATATCTTAGTGGCTTATTTATATTTTTTATAATATTTTATGCCAACAAAACAGAAGCTCATGTTCGTTATTTATTAGACGAGGAGACAGTTTCTCAGAACAGCGGAACAAACTTCAATCTTTTATGGGAGGCAATAAAAGATCCTACAAATATTTCATTAGTTTTAGGCACAATATTTGTTGTTGTAATAGCAATAATAGCTTGCACTAAAATAAATATCTTAAAAAACAAATTAAACTCCATCAAAAAACAAGCCGAAACATATCTAGTATTTACACCGTGGATGTTGAGACTAGCTCTAGGTATAGCTCTAATCGGTTCTGGTACAGCTTTTAATCTAGTATCACCAGCACTATCTGGTTATGAAGGATTTGCAACAATTCAGATTCTTTTAGGGTTTTTAATAATGGCTGGTTTCTTGGTAATACCCGCAACTTTATTAGCTGTTGCAATTTATTTTTATGCACTATTCCAAGATTTCTATATTTTAGGTAACTTGGATTTCCTAGCAGTAGCAATAGCTCTTTTAATTTTAGATAATGAGAAACCAGGATTAGATGATCTAATTGGAATGCCTAAAATTTCACCTTTTTCAATTTTTAAAAAATATGTCCCACTAGTTTTAAGATTTGGAATTGGAGGAGCTATGATTTTTCTAGCGCTTTATGAAAAAATATTTAATCCAAACTTATCTGAATTAATAGTTTTAGGATTTGATTTGCAAAAAGTATTTCCAGTATCAGTAGGAATGTGGGTATTATCAACAGGTATTATAGAATTCGTAATAGGAATGTCTTTGATACTTGGATTATTTACAAGAGTTACATCAGCTATAGCTTTTATAGTTTTATCTCTTTCATTCTTCTATTTTGGAGAAGATGTGGCATCACACATAACACTATTTGGAATACTAGCAGTACTGTTTATAACTTCAGGAGGAAAATACTCTCTTGATAATTATTTCAAGAAACAACAAAGTTAGATTTTAATTTCAGAAAATTTGATTCTAGCTTCTTGAGAAGAATAAGCATAAGCGGCTACAGCGTAAGGTTCAAAAAGGAAAACAACTTCTTCATTTTCAATGTAGAAATTTTTAAAATTTTCAATTTCAGGACCAGCTCCATCTGCAATCATTTCTGGATTTGCGTTTTCTGCCAATTTATCAGAAATTATTTTTTTAACTAATTCTGAAATTTTGTTTACAGCATCTAATCCTCCAAATTCCCTCTTCACAAGATCTTCAATAGAAATAACACTATTTTGCTTATCAAAAGTTATAGTTTTATAAAAATGATTAGGATGTGCACCACCAAAATCAACAGACATCAAAAAAACAAAAGTATCATATTTATTTCCCAAATGAGGTGTGAAAGTTCCAAACAGAGTATATGGTCTATCGAAACCAGATGGATGAGGGCTAAAACTAATAGCTTCTTCTTCAAAAGTTTTTATTAAACTATCTACAGTCTTTTTTATTTCTGCATTAACCTGTTCTTCATTAGTTACTGGAAAATCAAATTGGATTTCATAAGTTTCTTTTAAAATTTGTTTAGAAGAACTCGCAACAGTTAATTGTTCTGGCGTTGTATCCACAATTTCATCTTCAATTTTAGGAGCTTCCACAGTTTTGTTTAAAAACACAAAATAAATTACTGCAGCAAAAGCAACTATTACAATTCCAATTAAAATATTTTTCATATTAGTGTCCAGCAGCTAGTGCGTCTGCTTTTGTTTTGTGAATAGTTCCGTCCGCATGTTCTGCTGGAGAATAAATTGTATAAAGTTTCAATTCCTCACTTCCTGTATTCACCACGTTGTGCAATGCACCAGCTGGTACAATCACAGCAAATCCATCTCCACCTGCGACAACATCACCATCTATTGTGAATTCTGCCTCGCCTGCTTCAATACGGAAAAACTGATCATGTGTATCATGAACTTCCTTTCCGATTTCATCCCCTGGTTGAATTGTCATCAAAACTAATTGACTATTCTTTCCAGTGAAAAGAACTCTTCTATAATCTGTATTTTCTAATGTTTTTTGTTCGATATTATCAGCGTAAAATTTCATACACTAATTATACCATTTTTTATTTTCGGTGTTCAACAAAAGTAAATGCCTTTCCTGTAGCATCTCCACGTCCTGTTCGTCCGATTCGGTGAACATAATCATCGTAAGTTTGAGGAGTATCAAAGTTGATAACGTGAGTTACGTTTGGAATATCCAGTCCTCGCGCAGCCACATCAGTAGCAACCAAAATATTAACTTTTCCATCTTTGAAACCTTTCAAAGCTCTTTGTCTTTGTGGGTGACTTTTATCTCCGTGAATAGAGTCGGTCTTGAAACCTTCTTTTACTAAACATTTAGAAAGATTTTCAACACCTCTTTTAGTTCTTCCGAAAATAATTACTTTTTCGAAATCTGCTCCAGCCAACATTTTACATAGAACATCATTTTTGTTTTCGTTATATCCAACTTTCACAATGTCTTGATCAATATTTTTTGAAGTTTCTCTTTTCTTTACAGAAACGTGTTCTGGATTTTTTAAGAAATCGTGAATAAGCTTTTCAATTTGAGGTGAAAGAGTAGCTGAGAAGAATAGTGTTTGTCTTTCTTTTGGAAATCCAGACAAAATCCATCGCATATCATCGATGAATCCCATATCAAGCATTCTGTCCGCTTCATCAAGAACGATTGTTCCAAATTGACTTGTATCAATCATTTTTCTTTGGATCAAATCTTTTACTCGTCCTGGAGTACCAATCACGAAATTGTTTGGACGTCGTAGTTGATCGATTTGTTTTCCGATGTGCATACCACCAACGCAACAAGCAAAGTGCATGTGATCATTTGATGTGAATTCTTTTAATTCGTCAGCAATTTGAATTGCTAGTTCTCGTGTTGGAGCTAGAATCAAAACTTTTTCTTTTGGAATAAGTCTCGCTTTTGTGATTAGAGGCAACAAGAAAGCTGCTGTTTTTCCTGAACCAGTATTGGCAAGACCTACAACATCTCTTCCTTCTAGAATAAATGGAATAGTTTGATCTTGAATCGGAGTAGGAGTAACGTATCCTTTTTTCTCAATCGCTTCTTTTAGTTTTGTATCAAAAGCAAAGTCAGCAAATTTGTGTTTAATTTTCACAACATCTTCTTTTACAATTGCAGTAGTATCAGCTTTTGAAATAAATCGATTCATATCAATATTTTCTCCACGGTTATTTTTTGAACCTCTTCCACTACTTCCGCCCGATCTTGCACCGTAAGAACCTCTTCCACCTGCGCTTGATCGACTACCATATGAAGATGAACCACCTGATCTTCCACCAAATGAAGGTTTTGAACCGTATGAGCTTTTTCCATAACTTGATCCACCAGAACGACTTCCACCTGGTGTTCTTGGGCGACTTCCGTAACTTGATGATCCACTTGAAGTAGAAGAACTTCCTGTTCGTGGTCTTGAACCATAAGATGAACCTTCTGAAGAACCTCTATCTGTTCGAGGTCTGCTTCCGTATGAAGAACCCTCCGCAGAATCACTTCTTGAACCAAATCTTGATGAACTTCTAGAATCACTTCTAGGTCGCGCAGAATATGATCCCGCACCTGCGTATGTTCGTTTTTTAAATCCACCTTCTGATCTATCTGATGATCGTTCTGATCGATCTGACCTTTCTGGTCGAGCTGATCCTCCTGATCTTTTTGCTGCAAATCGAGAAGAAGAATTTCCTCTACTATTTCCAAAGTCACGCTTTGGTTTAGCGTCTTTTCTTTTTATTGTGTAAGCCATTATTTATTTGTTAAATATTTTTTAATTAATTATTTAACTCCGTTTTTCTTTCTATCTGATTCTGTTAAGAATTTTTTTCGTAGGCGAATATTTTGTGGAGTAACTTCAAGATATTCATCTTCTCGCATCATTCCAAGAGCTCTTTCAAGTGTTAAGTCGAAAGGTGGAGTAAGCTGTAGAGCACCATCACTTCCTGATGCACGCATGTTTGTAAGTTGTTTTCCTTTTGTAGGATTAACTGTCATATCTTCACCCTTTGTGGTGTAGCCAATAACCATACCCTCGTATACTTCAGCACTCGGACCTATGTAAAGGACTCCTCTGTCTTGGAGGTTGTCTAAAGAAAAACCAAGGGCTTTTCCTGTAGCCATAGAGACCATTGATCCGTATTCTGTTTTATTGATCGCACCAACTTTTGGTTGGAATGAATGGAAAACACTTGTCATGATTCCCTCACCTTTTGTATCAATAATGAATTCGTTTCTGTAACCTAAAAGACCTCGAGTTGGAACCTGGAAAACCAATTTTGCATGGTTATCTTTTGTTACCATATTCATCATGATTCCTTTTCTATTTCCCATTTTTTCAATTACAACACCGGAAAATTCTTCTGGAACTAAAATGTTTACTTCTTCGAATGGTTCGTACTTTACACCATCGAGATCTTTAATAATTACAGTCGGTTGTGATACCGCTAATTCAAACCCTTCTCTTCTCATTCTTTCAATCAACACGGCTAAGTGAAGTTCTCCACGACCATAAACTGTGAAGTAACCTTGTCCGTCGAAATCAACTTTCAATCCAACGTTAACTTCCAATTCTTTCTCAAGTCGATCACGAATTTGTCGAGAAGTTAGAAATTTTCCAACTCGTCCTCCAAAAGGTGAATCGTTCACTAGCATATTTAATGAAAGAGTTGGTTCATCAACTGCGATTGGAGAAAGTGATTCTGTTTTTTCATCATTAACTAAAGTCTGTCCGATGAAAATATCTGGAATACCAGCAATCATCACAATATCTCCAGCCACTCCTTCTTTTGAATCAATTTTACTTAAACCTTCGAAAGTGAAAAGTTTTGTAATTTTTCCAGGAAAAACTTTTCCTGAAGAATCTTTCACAAGAAGTTGTTGCCCCATTAAAAGTTTTCCTTTATAAATTCGACAAACACCCATACGTCCAAGGAAGTTGTCGTATGCCAAGTTGAAAACTTGCGCTTGAAGAGGTTCATTAATTAATGCATCACTTGAAACAGCTGGAACTTTTTCCAAAATCAAATCCAAAAGTGGATTCAGATCTTTCAATTCATCATCCAACTTTCTTTTTGCAACAGCATTTCTACCAATTGCATAAACTGTTTCAAAATCTAATTGCTCATCTGTAGCACCTAGGTCGAAGAAAAGTTCGTAAACTTGATCGTGCGCCCATTGAATATCTGCAGCTGGTTTATCAATTTTATTTAGGACAAGAATTGGTTTAAGACCAAGCTCCAAAGATTTTTTCAAAACAAATTTTGTTTGTGGCATTGGACCTTCTGCGGCATCTACCACAAGTAAAACTGAATCAACACTTCTCAAAACTCGTTCAACCTCAGAACCGAAGTCGGCGTGACCTGGTGTATCTAGAATGTTGATTTTTGTTCCTTTATAAAACAGAGATGTGTTTTTAGCATAAATAGTAATACCACGCTCTTTTTCAAGATCGTTTGAATCCATTGATACCCCTCCTTCAATCATATTATTTTGAACAAGGAGAGCATCTGTAAGAGTAGTCTTTCCGTGGTCAACGTGGGCGATAATCGCTATATTTCTTATTTCCATAAATTAAATGAGCCAAGAGTTTAACATAGTTTTAAATGGATGTACAGGGTTTTGGGGGTTTTAAAGAAAAATAGCCTCAAATTTGTAATAAGAGGCTATACATGGCTTTTCAGCCTCGAAAAATAGATTTCTTCAATTGAGTCAAAACAGCGGCAGATTCTCCATCATCTTGAATTGCTGACAAATCTTTTTCAGCCAAATCTGCCAGCGTTCTTACACGATACACGTACAAATCGCGTTGTGATATAAGCCTTGAATCGAACTCCTCGCTTTCTGAAATATTCTGACCAACAGAAACAAGTAAACTACCTAAATTTCCTGTTGCCAAACTCCAAGAAGCATTTGCCTTCTGGGCCATGTCATTCAAAGAGGACCTTAGTTTCTCCCTTTCAGACACTTCTTCTGTTGAAACAAATGTGCACACAGCACGGTAATATTGAGTGATTAGATTATTATCCATTTTCATAACCAATTTGTTTGTATTGGCGCTTTCTATTCTTATTTTTATAGTAATTAGACTACTTTGTCAAAATAAAATCCTCCTTCACTCCAATCAAATCAAGAACATTTTTCTTATCCTCCCCTACAGAAACCGAAACCTCAGCTCTCTCAATATCCACCGGAATCAAAGTGAAATTTTGGGTTTTTGAGTTTAGCTCGAGACTCACTGCTAACCCGCGTCGAGTGTTGTATGAAAAATCTTGGTCGAAGACGAAGTTGCCGAGTGAATAAAAAATTGCTTTGTCTTTATAAAACTCCAAAGGTTGCACGACGTGCGGATGCGCACCAATAATCAAATCCGCTCCAGCATCGATAAATTGATGCGCCAAAATTATTTGTCTTTCATTTTGCACAGTCTCATATTCTTCTCCCCAGTGCGGTAAAACTACAATATAAAAACAAGTTGAACGAATATTTTTTATTTCCTCCAAAACTGATTCTGGGTTTCTCGTATATAAATCATGATAACCGATCAAGCAAATATTTTTTCCGCGAACATTCTCTACAACCGAAATCTGAGAATTATTCAACGGCGATCCAAAATATTTTAAATCGTTTGCGTCTAAATATTTTTTGGTTTGCAAAAATCCTTCATGCTCAAAATCTAATGCGTGATTATTTGCCAAACTGAGATGTGTAAAATTATTTTGTTTTAAATATTCGGCAATTTTAGGATTGAAAGTAAATTTAAGAATTTGATTATTTGGAACTGAAACGGATGGAAAGTCGGTTATCGTTCCTTCTAAATTGCCTACGACCATATTTTTGTTTTGAAAAAGGTGCGCGACACCTCCCAAAATTGAATCAATTCCAAAATTTTGAATATGATTTGCGGTACCTCGATCAAACATCATATCTCCCACAAACAAAATTGAAATATTACCTTCAACCTTTTTTGCGGGAGTTTTTTCCAAAAATGCTAATGCAGGAATAAAATCAATCTTTCTATATGAAAGTAAAAAAATTCCTAGCATCAAAATAATGACCAGAAATATTTTTAATAGTTTCATTTATTTGAAAGTTAACAAAATTGCACCCGCAACAATCAACAAAGCTCCAATTGCAGTCTTTATAGTAAAAGCTTCTCCCAAAAACAAAGCTGCTAAAATAACTACAAAAACAACACTCAATCTATCAATTCCTGAAACAGCTGCGGCTGGACCATTTTGTAATGCAAAAAAATAAAAAAGCCAAGACAGTGCACCTGCTATTCCTGAAGCCACAATAAAACCAAACATCTTTCCATCTATTGTTTTTAATAATGGAGCTTTGTTTAAAAGTAATGCAGTTGAAACCAGAAACACAGCCATCACCACACCACGTACAGCAGTAGCTAAAGTTGAATCAACATTTTTTAAACCAATCTTGGCCAAGATCGCCACAGCGGATGCAAATATTGCAGATAGTAATGCGTAAATAATCCAAGTCATATTAAAATTCTCCACTACCTCTATCAATCATCACATCTTCTACTTGAAATTCTTCAGGTTGATTGAATATATTGTTCAACACAAAACCTAAAATAGCCAAAAATATTATTGAAATAATTATCTTCTTTTTGCTCATCCTGAGATTATATCACTTAAGGAAACCTTCTTTCAACAAAATCTTCTTTTTATTAGCAAGACCTCTATTATATCCACCGAGCTGACCGTTACTTTTTATCACACGATGACAGGGAATTAGCGGATCATAATTTTTGTTCAAAATATTTCCCACAGAACGAAAAGCTTTTTCACTTCCCGCCTTTTTAGCAACTTCTTTATAAGAAAGCGTCTTTCCTTCTGGAATCCTCTTCACCACCTCAAATACTTTTTCGGCAAAAGTTTTAGTCATGATGGTGCCCGTGACTGTGTCCATGACCGCTGACTTTCAAATTTTTATATTTATCAACAAAATAAACTGCCAAAAATGTAGTGATAGGAACAGTCAGAATCAGTCCAATACTTCCCACCAATGTTCGGGCGATTTCCGTAGCAAAAATTTCATTATTAATTATTCTTCCAAAATCAGATTTTGATTGAGAGAACCAAAGCAGGAGTGGCAGAGAAACTCCAGCGTATGCGAGCACTAGAGTATTCACTAATGCACTTATGTGCTCATTACCCACTCGCAAAGCTTTTTGATAAAGCTCTATCGGCTTCAAATGATCAGCGGCTCTTTTTAATTCTGCAACCACAGCGACTTGAGTTGTTGCAATATCATCGAGCACCCCAAGCACACCGATAATAATTCCTCCCAAAAGCAATCCTTCGAAATCTAGAGAACCTTGTGTACTAAAATTTAGATAAACAGTTTCATCAGAAAAGAATCCACTCAGATTTAAAATCTTCACCGAAAACCAAGCCAGAACTCCAGTGATACAGACAGCTATCACTGTGCCCGAAAATGCGATAAGCGATCGATAATTAAATCCATGCGTAAAAAAAATCGCAATTGCTAGAATCACCGAGCCAAGCAAAATACTTGTAATGATTGGATTGTATCCTTGAATCAAAAGTGGTAACAAAACATAAATAATAATCAGAAAACTTCCAATCAAACTAATTAATGAACGCAAACCTTGCCATCTGCCGAAATACAAAACAATTCCAGCAAATAATGCTGTTAAGAAAAACAAAGTTGCACGACGATCAATATCACGCACAGAATAAATCTCATCACCTTGAATTGTAATCAAATAATTCATATAAAATTTCTGACCTTCCTCCAATAAAATGAAATCGTTTTCTATTTCGATTTTTTCTCCAGCTCTTTCTCCTTCGAGAATTTCAACTTTTAAAGTTTGATATTTTGTCTTTGTCTCAGTTCCTGGAATTATTTTTTCACCCTCAGAAACAACTTCTGTAACTTCAGCGCGCCAAACACCTTGCAAATCTTCGTAAATCTCTTGGGCATTCAAAAAAAACGGAGAGAACAAAACTAAGCCGAACAGTATGAATTTAATTTGATTTTTTACCATAGCCAACCACAACAGATGTTGCCAATGCCACGATAATAATATTTTTAATGATGTATTGTCCAGGTAGAGTTGGAGTCAGTAATCCTTGCCATGCGATATCTGGAAGCATTATTAAAGGTAAAAATGTTGTACACATGTGGGGAATTAAAATCGCGATTGCAATCTTTTCTGTTTTTTTAAATAGAAACAAAATTCCAATTAACATTTCCACAGCTCCCAAGAAACCAAAAAATGAACTCATCGGCCACCATGGAATTGTTATCGCTCGCAAAGCATCTACTAAATCATACGCAGGAGATGTTCCGATTAGTTTTAATAATCCGAACCAAAAGAAAACTACGAAGATTGATACGTGCGCTAATAAATATGTAAATTTTTTAATTTTTGCTGATTTCATTTTTATATATTACTACACTTTCCGCATGTTCCAAAAAATTCTAGTGCGTGATCTGAAACTTTTTTAAATTTTGTAGAATTCTTTTGAATTTTTTTAATAAAGTTTTCTGGCAAACAAATTTCAACTTCTTCTAAATCCCCGCAACCTTTGCAAATAATATGATGATGGTGATGGTCTTGAAATTCAAAATAAGCTTTCCCGGAACGAAAATCCGTTTGATACACAATGTCTTTTAAAACAAATTGATTTAAAATTCGGTAAATTGTCACTTGGTCGGCTTTTTTTAATTTTTTAAAAATATCTTCAACGGACAGAGGCTTTGAATTTGAAATTAAAAGTTCCAAAACAGATAAACGGTTTTTGGTTATTTTCAAATCAGCGTCTTTTAAAATTTGACGAATATTCTTTACGATTTTTTGGGCTCTTTCTTGCTTTTTTATCATGTTTCGTATTATACTCTAAATGCAAATAAATTGCATTAACTAAATTTTAATTATGACAACAATACCATTATTATATTCTTTAATCAGCGTTTTAATTATAAGCCTTATTTCCCTAATAGGAATTTTTAGCCTTTCTGTAAAAGAAAGTACAATCAGAAAATATGTGTTTGTATTTGTCAGCCTTGCTCTCGGTGCCCTACTAGGTGATGCTTTCATTCACTTGATACCAGAAGCAATCGAAGAGACTGGTGATTTGAACAAAGTCTCACTGTTTGTAATAATCGGAATTTTTATATTTTTTATATTAGAAAAGTTTTTGCACTGGCATCATCATCAAACTGATTCTGAAAAACACATCAAACCAGTTGGAAAAATGATTTTGATTTCAGATGGTTTTCATAATTTTATAGACGGCGTAATAATCGGAGCGAGTTATTTGATTAGTGTGGAAGTTGGTATCGCTACAACGATCGCAGTATTGCTTCACGAAATTCCACAAGAAATTGGCGACTACGGAGTTTTGATTCATGCAGGATACACAAAATCACGTGCCTTGTTTTTAAACTTTGTATCAGCATTAATCTCGATAGTTGGAGTAATATCTGTATTCTTGATCGGAGATACTCTTGAAGGAATTTTAGTTTGGTTCCTACCGATTGCTGCTGGAGGATTCATTTATATTGCTCTATCGGATTTGATTCCAGAGCTTCATGATCACGCTGAAGATAAAAAAGATATTTGGAGCACTCTGATTCAAATTTTTGTAGCGATTGCTGGTGTAGGTCTAATGTATGGACTTTTGTTTTTGGAATAAATAAAAAAAACAAGGGGCAGGCGGCCCCTTGTTTCGCTTGATCAAGAAAATCTTGATCTCACGTGACAAGCAAATCTCTTCCCTGACGGGATAAATCTTGCTCAGAAATCCTGGCACTGTTTGTTTTCTGGGTTCATCATCATCGTAAATGTCAGAAAGAACGAGACGATCGATATTAAAACTCTCTTTGAAACGCAGTAGCATTTCTAAAGGATCAGTTCTTTCTCTATCGTCCACTACGATAATCAATCGTTTTCCTTCAGGATTTTCGTTGAGAGTAAGGCCCTCAAGTTCCTGTAAAATTGTTTCTGTTAAAGTTCGTGTTGAGATCGCCCCCAACACACAAAAGTGCAGCGGGTGTCTGTATCTCATTTTTTCTAACGAATATTAATACATTAATTGTACTAGTTTGTCAAATACAATACAGGAGTCCTGGTTAAAAGAAAAAAGGTGCCCGGTGCTCACCTCCTCAAATGAGCCACCGGACACCACAAAATACAAGTATGCATGAAAAGAAAAACAACATCCGCGCAAATAAAGGGGGGGACCTTTATTACGATCATCATCATGAATCGAATGCGAAATATTATCACTTTTCATTGCCTTCTCAGCGATAAGGCCGAGATACAAACTAAACAAAGGAACACTGTCGTAAGATTCAATCTCTTGAACTGGGTAATCTTGTCGAACAAACGACTCTGCAGCTTTTGCTAACAAGTGATCTACACTGGTTTCATTTGCTGGGTAAAAGACGATATAAACTTGATTACTCTTTTCAAAGGATTGAACGAATACTGGAATACAAGATCCCAGCAAAGCTAGAATATTTGTACTTCTCATTTATGAAGATAATACTATTAGTCTAAAAAAATGCAACTACTACTTTTTCTTATCCAAATCCAAAACTTCATCAATGCGAATTTGTTCTACGAATTCTGGAACATGGGAAACTAAAATCATTGCACCCTCATAATCATTCAAAGCTTTCGCAATCACAGGAATGTGTCGGAAATTAATATGGTTTGTCGGCTCGTCTAAAATCAAAAGTCCTGGTTGCAATAAAACTAATCTTGCAAAAGCCACTAAACCTTTCTGCCCTTCCGAAAGTAAACCGATTCTTGTTTTAATAATTTCTCCATAAATTAAAAATCCAGCCGCAATAGAACGAATATCTTCTTCTGTTTTTTCACCAGCAACATTCATCAAACAATCAAAAACAGTTTGTTCAAAATCCAAGTTTGAAAAATCTTGTCGATAGTATCCGATCTTTACACCATCAGAAATTTCTTCACCAGTAGCATGACCCGAAGCCAATGATTCAAGTAGAGTAGTTTTTCCAATTCCATTCGGACCAACGATTTGTAAATGTTGTCTTCTTTTCAAAACTAAATTCGATGGAACATCTTTTGGTTTGTGATTTCGAATCACTTTATAAGAAGTAAGTTTCAAAACTTCAGTTGGTAAATCTTCTTGTACAGGAATAATAAAAGGACGAATTGTTTTATCTTCTTTTCGCACATCTACTTTATTTTCTTCAGCTTCTTCAGCTTTTTCACGCATTTTTTTCGCAACCAATCTCATTTGACCTCCTTTGTTCGCAAAAAAGTTTGCTTTGTCTTTGTTTGCCTGAATCTCTTTTTCAAGTTGAGCATTTTTTCTTTTCTCTTTCAAAACTCTCACTGCGATTTCTTCCACCACGTCGTGATAGTTTCCGGTGTATTGTTCAATATTTTTTGTTTGAACATTTAAATAAAGAACACCGTCGGTAAATGCATTCAAAAAATCAGCATCATGGGAAATAACAATCACAGTTTTTCTATACTCTTTCAAAAATTCTGTTAGATGTTCAATTCCCTCTTTGTCCAAATTGTTTGTCGGCTCATCTAGCAAAAGAACATCTGGATTTTGAATTAAAGCAGAAGCTAAAAGTAATCGCGCTTGTTGCCCGCCAGAAAAACTTCCAATGACTCTTTCTTTGAAAGTTTTCGCTACATCTTCATCTTTTGGTGATAAATTTACAACTTCTAAAACATCATCAATTTTTGGATCAATTGCATAAATTTTTTCATTGAAACATTTTTCAAAAAATTCACGCACAGTCAAAGTCAGTTCATCTCGTGGAATAACTTGTCTTGAAACCGCAATACTTGTGCGAGGCATTGTAGTGATTTGTCCTTCGTCGGCTTTGTATTGGCCAGTGATCAAGCCAAACAGCGTACTTTTTCCTGCACCGTTTTGACCCATCAAAGTTAGTTTTGCTCCACGACGAATAGAAAAACTCGTCTCGATAAGAATCGGTTTATTTGCTCCATGTTCATAAGAAACATTATTAAATGTAATCAGTCCTGCGTTCTTCGACATAAGGCTTTACATCTTACACTATTTTTCGTGTAATTGCACTTACTTCTTAAAAGAAAAATAAATATCAATTAGAGCTAGGAATACACTCACAGAAAGAGGTCCTAGCAAAAAACCTAATGGACCAAAGAAAGCTAGTCCTCCCAAAACTGAAATGAATACAAGAAGTGGATGAAGTTTCATTCCTCTTCCAACCAATCGTGGACTCAAAAAATTATCAATCAAACCAACAGCGATAATTCCCCACGCTAAAAGTCCGAATCCCGCAAAAGAACTTTCTGTTACAAATAAAAATATAATTGCAGGAGCTATAACTAAAGCAGTTCCAACTCCAGGAATCAAAGCAGCGAGAGCAGCAACAGTTCCCCACAAAACAGCATTCGGCACTCCAAAAATCATAAACCCAATTCCTGTTAGTGTTCCTTGGATCAATCCTATTGAAAGACTTCCCTTCACCGTTGCAGATACAGCGAGCTTCAAACGATCAACAATTTTCTCATCATCATTATCATCAAGTGGACTCAATCGCACAAAATAATCTTTCAATTTACTTCCGTCTTTCAAAAAGAAATAGAATGCTGTTAGAAATACAAAAATATTTAATAGGCTTTTTGTAACGCTAGAAAAAATTGTTCCGAAATTTTGAATCACAACTTCCAAACCACTCTGTGCATATTTTTTAAAATCTAATTGAAAGTTTTCAGGGATCGGTAAAAATGTTTTTGCTTTATTTAAAAGTGCATCTGTGGATTCAACAAAAAAATCTGTATCTCCTGCAATCACTCCTGTATAAAGCTGAGTTGATTCTTTGAAAATTTGAAATCCAATAAAAGATATTGGCAACAAAATTATAATGACTGCAAGAATAGTGGTTATAAGTGCAGAAATTTTTACCGAATTTTTTAGATAAGATAAAATCCTTTTATAAACAGGTTGAAATAAAAATGCAAATACAGCAGCTACAATCAAAGATCCAATAAAAGGACTGATTATAAGGTAAACCAAAGCAAAAGTGGCTACAATACAAACTAGCAGAAAATATATCGAGTGGTGTTTTATTGTGTCCATATCACTATAATACTTTTTTTATTTACTATTTTCAATCAATTCTAATTTCTTCGCTCTGGGTAACTTTTTTATTTCTGCTTCTCTCTTTGAGGCAGAGCTTCTATCTTTGTGTTCTTCTAAATACAAAAAACTCACAGGTTTGTGAGCTTTTGTATAACGGCTCCCTATACCGTCTTTATGTTCTTTAAATCTTCTAACCACATCGGTAGTTATACCTGTATAAAGACTTCCATCTTCACATTCTAGAATATATACCGAATACATTAGTTAATCTTTTTTGAATTTCAATACACTGGCGTTTTCAAGATACACCATTGTTAAACTATCCTTTGTAACTTCTGAGATAACAAAGTTTGTAGAAAGTTCTTTATCGTTTAGAGTGACAAAGATTGCTCCATCTCCAACTGGATAATTGAAGTTTGTAGGTCGGTCTTCTTTATCAAAAGTATTCCAAGTTCCTGAGACAGATACTTCCGGACCTTTTTCGTTTTTATAAGTATCTGTGAAAGTTCCATCTGTATTAAATGTTCTTTTGAAATTTTCATCATCCACATTTACCCATGTTCCAACCAAAAGTGTAGGATCAAAACTAAGTTTTTGCTCTACCATTTCATCAGCTTTTTTATCTACACCTACAATAGACCATACATATACTATTCCGATAATAATTAGTATTCCAAGCACTATTTGCACAACTCGTTTGTTGTTTTCGTTCATTTTTGTCAATTAATACTAATATTTATAAGCCCATTTAAGTATACCAAATTTATGGACAACCTTTCTTATTTCTTCTACAAAAACAACAGAGAGCGCAACTGGTATCATCATCAACCATTCATCCAAAGTGAGTGGGACTGTTTTTAAAATTGATTGCATGAATGGATTATAGACCGCAAGTATTTGCAAAAGAATCACGATAATCGTTGCTCCAATTAAATAAAGATTTGAAAAAGGATTCAGTGCAAAAATCGATTTTGTTTCAGAACGACAATTCCACGCGTTGAACCATTGGAACATCGCAAGAGTTGTCAGAGATATTGTCCAAGCTTTTTCAATATTGTTTTCAAAATATTGTCCAAAGAAATAAAGTGTACCAATCATCATCGGTATAGACATAACAATTATTCTTGTCATCATCAAACGATCAACCAAATTCTTTTTATATTTTTTAAATCTTCCAGAAAGCAAATCTTTTCTTTTTGGCTCCATAGAAAGTGCAACATCCAAAAATCCATCAGTCACTAAATTTAACCAAATAATCTGCGCAGCTAAAATAGGCAGTGGATAATCTAAAACAAAAAGTGCAACTATAATTGTGAGCATTTCTCCTGCACCTGTAGAAAAAAGATACAGAATCACTCTTTTAATTGTTTTATAAATACTTCTTCCCTCCTCAATTGCAGAAATAATACTTCCAAAATTATCGTCCATCAAAACAATATCTGAAGCCTCTTTTGCAACCTCTGTACCAATTTTTCCCATCGCCACTCCTAAATCAGCAGTCACAAGAGACGGCGCATCATTTACCCCATCGCCTGTCATCGCAATAATATCACCCTTCAACTTATAAGCTTCAATAATTTTTGATTTATCTTCTGGTGTGATTCTAGTGAAGACAGACGTTTTTTCTAAACGTGCCAACATTTCTTCTTGTGACATCGATGCTAATTCGTGACCAGAAATAATGTCATCACCATCAGAAAAAATTCCGGCTTCTTTTGCAATAGCTTGAGCTGTGATTTTATGATCACCTGTAATCATCACAACCTTTATTCCCGCTTGCTTTGCGCGTTTCATAGATTCAAAAACTTCTGGACGAATTGTGTCTTTCATTCCGATGAATCCAACAAAAGTAAGACTATGCACCGAACCAGCATTCAAAACATTCGGGCCGTGATCTTTTGTAGCCACAGCGAGCACCCTCAAACCTTCTTCGGACATTTTGACAAACACTTTATGTAGATCATCTCGATACTCTTCATTTAGAGAAACATTTCTTCCGTCTCTTTTTAAAGTAGTGCACATATCCAAAATAACTTCCGGCGCTCCCGTGACCGACAGAATATTATTTTCTTCAACTTTATTTAAAAGAGCGTGATACTTTAATTTAAAATCAAAAGGAATTTCAGAAATCAAAGGAATTTCTTTTAATAAATCATCGCGATTGAAACCAACTTTTTCTCCAAAAACCAACATTGCAGCTTCTGTCGGGTCACCAGAAATTTTCCAGGTCTTTTGCTCTTCATTAAAAGAAATTCTTGCACCAGAAGAAAGTGTAAGTATTTTTGCGATTGATAAAATTTCAGGATGATTCAATGCGCTGATTATTTGATTATCTATAGAAATATCTCCTTTTGATTCGTATCCTTCGCCGGTAATTTCAAAAAGTTTTTTGTCTGTCCAAATTTTTGAGAGAATTAATTCGTTTTTTGTGATTGTGCCAGTTTTGTCTACCGCTATCACAGTGGCTTGTCCGAGCGCTTCTACGGCTTGAAGTTTTTTTACCAAAACATTTTTCTTGGACATTCTCCATACTCCTGTAGCCAAAACTAAAGTAATCACAATCGGCAACCCTTCAGGAATAACAGACACAGAAAGTGAAACCACGATTTTAAAAATCTCTTTCACAGCAAAGCCTTTTAGAATTCCAAAAATAAAAATTAAGGCACTCACCACACCCACAATCAAAATAATCGAGTTCGAAAGTTTTTTAACATCTTTCTTCAAAGGAATATCAGTATCAATCGAAGAAATCTGTTTTGCTATTTTTCCAATCACAGTGTTTATACCTGTATCTACCACAACCGCTTTTCCATTTCCTCCTACAATATGTGTGCCCTTGAAAACCATATTTTTTTGAGAATGCACAGGCAAATCTTTTCTATTTATATCTTCTTCATTTTTATAAACTGGCACAGATTCGCCAGTCATCGCAGCTTCATCAATTTTCAATCCATGCGAAATTATTATTCTAGCGTCGGCAGGAATTTTTTCTCCTTCTTGCAAAATAATTAAATCTCCTGGCACGAGCTCCTTATCTGAAATAATTATTTCTTTTCCATCTCGCAAAACAGTCGCTGTGGTTTCTGAAAATTTCTTTAGAGCAAGTAAAGTGTTTTGTGCTCGACCTTCTTGAATCGTTCCTATGATCGAATTAAAAATTAAAACTCCTAAAATAATCAGGCCGTCTCCTAAATCCCCTAGAGAAATCACCACTAATGACGAAATAAAAAGAATATATATCAGCGGACTTTTAAATTGTGATACAAAAATTTTAAAAATTGAATCAGGTTTTTCTTCAGGTAAAGAGTTTGGACCATATTCTTTAAATCTTCTAGAAATTTCGTCACCAAAAAGACCGTGCTGATTTGTTTTTAGCTTTTCAAAAATATTCTCTGCAGAATTTGAATACCAATTGCTCATTATTTTTAATACTACTATAAAGTTAGGAAAAATCTGTGTTTATAAAAAATCACCATAAGTATTTTTCACATCTTGTGAATTTGCTGGATTATATTTTGGAAGATTTCTGTATTCTTCGATACCGTAATTTACAGCCTGAGCCTGTATTGCTTCTATATATTTATAGTAATCCGCAGGTTGACCATCTATCAACAAATTTGGATTTGCAGCATTAAAACTGTCTACAGCTTTATCAATATCATTTGAATCCCCCAAATTATTCAAATGTTTTTTAACATCCCCTTCGTATTCAGGTCTACCAGAATACCTTTTTAGTGCTCTTTGCAGAGGATCCAAACCTTCAAATCTTTTATCTTTTGCCAAACTTTCACTAGACATAAAAGAAGCAATCATTCTTCCCGCAGCATCAATATTTAAAAGGACATTCAATCTATCGTCTGCTTCCACCAGAGTCTTGCGATCATCTTTCTTTTCTATCATCAATTCCTCTAAACGTGCAGCATGATTTTGCAATTTACCACCTTCTTTACAACCTCTCACATCATTACAAATAAGAGTATGGCAATCTTCAAAAGTTTCTAGGGCAAATTCTTGAGCTACAACACCTTGCATATGACAAAGTCCAAATCCTCCGTCTTTAGCAGAGTTTGGCAACAGATCAATTCCTGTACTTTCTTGCATAATCATCCCCAACAAAATTCCGCGAGGTATGTTGTATCTATCTTCAACGACCTCTGTAACATTCCTCCACAATAAAGTCATCGCGACTTTTCCATCAACACTTGAAGCCCCTCCTCTTGTGCTACCTCCAGGAATATTAAAGTTTTCAATTTTGGGAGGAGGAACAATTTCTTGATATCGCAATTCTGGTTTTATTCTTCTAAGTTCAGCAGAACTGATTTCTAATCTTTTTTCTTCTTTTTCTGTTTGTGGAGAACTTTCAACTTGCTCTAGTGCCTGTTCTTGCACTTTTTCTAATTTTTGTTCGTCAATGCTATCAAGTAAATTATCTATTCTCTTTTCTATATCATCTAATCTGCCAGATGCATCAGCAATTCCATTTTCTTTGTTATTTTTCAAATAAATACCTCCAAGACTAACACTGGATATAAAAGCTCCAGCTGCCCTCTCCAATAAATCTCTCCTAGAAATTGCTTTTTTATATTCTTTCTCTGCATCAGACACCTTGTCGGTCTCTTTTTTATTAAATCCCTCATAATTACTAGCTAGTTTCTCGAAATTCACATGTAAATTATAACAGATTTGATATTTTGTTTATAAATTTTTTCACTAAATACCTCTGTATTGACATATTGTTAAATATGTTATATTTTCACTAAGAACCCTTCTTTAAAAACATGAAAAATCAAAGCACTCTTCCGGAAAAGCAGGAGTCTTTGACTCCTGCAAAAAGAACAAATCCAGCAGAAGAATTGTTTTTGCTGGACAAAACATCACCTTGGGATGAGAGAATCCTCTCGGACACAAATATTCAAAAAAGTGCATCCATCAGGCAACAGCTTGTTACTGCGCTCGAAAGAATTTACAGCCAAGTTCCCTTGCTAATGAATATTGATCAGGCCATCAAAAATGGTTTTGTCAGCACATCGGATGCAGAGAATTTGTATCGCCTATTAAGTTTATTTCTTCAAGAGGAACACTGCAGTGAGAGATTCATTCTATATTTTCCCATGGAACTTATTCCACTAAATTTATTTAGTGAGTTCCGAGAAATCTATAAGCAAAAATGGTATCAACTGCTTTCGCACGAAGATTACAGAGCGAATTTCGTCGATGGAGATATCTCTGAAGAAGAAATTCAATCTGGAAAAATTCCAGAGGTTATCAAAGCAACTCATCTGATACCAATACTAATTCAAAAAGAAATTATTTCTTTAGCAGAAGTTTTGGAAATCAGAGGAGGAAGCGTTGGACTACTGAGAGATAACATTGACGAAGTCTTGAGAGCAATTAATGGAAAGGAATTATCTAAACAAAGGAAGATTTCTTCTCAACAAATTTCCACTGCAAGAAAATCATGGGAGAAAAAAAGAGATACTCAAGAAAGGCTTCTGAAAAGTGCGAATAAAGTGGCGGAACTTCTAATTGCAAAAAGAATAACAATCGAAGAGGTAGTCAAAAAGAAAAATTACCACCTCGCAATTACGTCTGTCAGCATAGCTATTCAAAGACTTGCTCAAAATACCAGATCGAAAGCTTGTGCTCAGAGACTCTATTCAGTAATTAATCCAATCATGACTACCACGTGGTCTAGTGAGGACGATTTTACCAAAGAAATCATTGAAAGCGCGTGGTCACACATGTTGCATGTGGGGATCGGAGATCAGAAAGCAATTCAGTCTATCGGAGCACTAACAGATCGTCATGAAATTAAAACTTTCGAGGTGATTGTTGAAACAATCCGATTTGACGAAGAGTTGAAAGATTGGCTTATGCCGATCGTCATCTCTTACGGTTCTCGTGGAAAAGATTTTGGAACCATAAGTTCTGACTTCGATTTTGGAATCTTTGTTAAACCGAATGTTCCAATGATGCTCCGCTCTCAAATTCAAAAGCGTCTCAAGAAACTACTTGAGCCATTGGGTGTAAAGGGTAATGCACTTGAGTTTTGGTTGGAAGAAAATGATGATGGTCTTTTAATACAAGACTTCACAAACGCCGACAAAAAACTCGGTACGAGTAATTTTGTATCTACACTTTTCAATGGAGTGTGGATAGGTGAATTTGAAACCATTCAATTGATATATTCACAGGTTTTGCAAAAATACCTGAAGTTGTCTGAAGATTCTGTACAACAATTTGTGGAACTTGAACGCTCAGTCTTGCAATACAGACTGATGCACAAAAACTACCACTACTTTTATCCAAAGAGAGAAACTGAAGACTTGCCTAGAAACACAATAGACAAAAAAGGTGCCTTTTGGGACCCTGGATATCGTCGTATGGCTTCTGTTTTATTTTTGAGAAAAGTGTTTTTGCCTGAAATCGGCGAAAAATAAAAAAATAACCCCGACCTCTCTTTCGAGAGGATCGGGGTTTTTTACTGCATCATAGACGCTTTCTTCCAATACCAGCTCGGCCGGCGTCGTTGGAAAGTTTATCCCACGGAATCATTGCACCAAGTTGGTACATAGCCATAAGATAAGAGATCTCCTCACTCCCAGACGGAAGATTGGGGAGCTCCATGATCGCAAGAGTGAACCGTGTCAAGTTCCTCTCAAGACGAACATAGTCGCTATTCACATCTGCTCCAAGCATCTTCAACATTTGCTCACGACTGGTGGCACCTATCGAAGCAGGCAAAGAGGGATTCTCAAGAATTCCCTTGACCCTGGTTGCGTCGTAAGCGAGAGCTCGAGCGATAGGAACACCCACACCTGAGAATACCTTGTTGATTTGATCGATGACAGACTCAGCGGCATCACGGACACCGGAAGTTTCCGGAGGAGCCATCATCCCAGGAGGCATGAGCACCTTGTTACCAGTTGCTTGCGATTGAAAGTACATGGACATTGCCATCGCAGGATTCGCGCTGCCAGCCCAAGACTCATTCCAACTGAAAAGCCTTTGGTAGAAGCTTTCAATTTCGTTCCAAAGGTTTTCATCGACTTTTCGCAAGAACGCATTCTTGCGAGGTTCGCTAACGAAACTACCTTCGATACCGAGAACAGAGAGGACCTCTGCATAGCTGCGGCTGACCACAATCTTCCTCAGTTCGTAGAAGGACAGACCAACCGGTTCGTCTTGATCTTCTGCAAACTTCTCCATCCTTTCGATGATGTTTTTGGGAAGATCGAAAAGTCCACACTTTGATGCCAAGGCGGCCTTGATTGCAGAAATGACTTCTGCTTTTTCAGGCCGCAGTACACCACCGACTTTGAGCATCTCGAGGAAGCTCGCATCGTCTGGAACTGTTGGCAGAACATCAAAGGTCATGCCAGTAGGTGTATCCGCCACCACAATCCTCTGTGGACCGCGAAGCTTGGGAAGGTTTTTCCGGAAGACTCCCAGAGGAATCATCGGTCCACCATCGACAAGGGCGACTTTCAAGTCACCATCTTCGACTGAAGTCGAGTCCGACAACACATCGAGTGCAGCCGGTCCAGGTTCTCCGACAAGTCCTTTGAGGGCATTTCCGACCTCTTCGGGACTTTTTCCAACAGCGTCAGAGAACGATTTGATACGTTCATCCCACGCATTGGGAGGGGTTGCAACTGTTCCTTCAACGGAACCAGTTGGAGTTGTAATTTCGTCCACCATTTTTTCGTTTCTTTCTTGGTTTCTTGGTTTTGTTTTCTTTAAAAGAACCAGAGTAAGATCATTTGATCTTTCTAGCTTGGTGACTTTATATATCAGAATATTGACAATGTCAATAGTAAATAAAAAGTGGTGAGATGCTCGAAAGCGCCTCACCACATACTGAATCACAAGTATCTCTTATGAAGTTCAGTTGAACCGAGAGAAACCATTTTCAAAGGAACTCCTAATTTGTCTATCATTACCTCACTTACGAGTGAGACTAATGATTGATCGCTAAAAGGTGCCAACGATTCTGATTGCACTACCGGTTTGCATGCCTGCAACTGTTTTCCCAAAGCTTCTTGGTGTTGGATTTGATTTTCATCTTCCCCACGACGAACCAGTATTGAACCAGTCGATGAGAAAAAGTTCGAATCTTCAACACCTTGATATGCATCACAAGTTTGCCATGATCCAATTTCTTGAATTTGATCAAGCCATGTGACAGCAATACCATCAAAAGCTTCCGGTCCACCACATACTTCAATTGAATACCGAAGAGCGACGAAATCCAATGGTCCCACTCGTACCTTTCCTTGCCAACGATTATCATCCTTTGCACTACCTGGCAAAAGTTTATCTACAAGTTCTGGATCTTCAGTCACCATCGGTCCTGCACCATGACGAATTTGATAAGCTCGAGTTACCCCGAGATGAACAATTTCATCTTCATATCCAATTGTTTCCAAAAAATCAATCACTCTTGAAGGTACTGTTCGCAGACGAGACACATAAGGATGAAATCCGTAGTATCTGTCGGTCAAAATACCGTGAGAACTTTCCACGACAGCAACGCCATCTTTGGAAAGAATTTTTTCTTTCAAGTGTTCGGAACTGACAACTCTCACATGTTTTTGAAAATCATTTAGTCGATCAAATATCCAATCAATAAATTCCGGAGCATTGAGAAGCATCAACTCCTCGTCCCAAAAATTTTTGTCGGACTTTAATCGATTATCAAGATTCTCAATAATTGGCTTGAGTTTTTTAATCTGAAAATTTCTTATCGCTTCGATTTTTTCACGAAGTCCGGGCTGTGAAATGTCTTTCACATACAAAGCAAGTTCCGGATGTAATTCCGCATCAATTGTCGCTTCTCCTGTTCCAACACCGACCGTTCCTTTTTGTTGGTCTTTTTTGGAAAGTTCCCGCAGACGCGAAGTAATTCCATGGTACGGAATAGAACAAAGACAATTTTCATCAACGGTAAGCATATCCCATGTTTCTGGTATTCCCTTTTTAAAACGAAGATCATTTCCTTCTTCGAGAAGTCGAATAGGATCAATCACCATCAAGGGAGATACATGCGTTAAAACTCCTTCAAAAGTTCCACAACCGAAATGACTAAAGTTAAATGATTGTCCTTTTGAAGTTCTAACTCCGTGACTTCCTTGAGCACCACCAACTTTTATAACAGTGTGTGCTCGCATTTTTGAAGACACTCCATGAACAACTCCACCTTTTCCTCCGTCGCCACCACCAAGATCGGTGATGATAAAAACTTTTTTGTTTTTCATGACTTCACCTTTCTTTTTATTGTTTTCGAATTCTTGCAGTAAAAGAGGGTGGCTTCGTAAGAAGCCACCCTCAACAATCTTCAGATCAGTCCCACATTCCGACGTCTTTCGAATCGGTTTCTGCGACAAGACCTTCGTCTGCTTCATCGGCTGTATCGCCAACGCGCTTAGTAGGCCAAACATCCTCCTTCGAAGCGAAAAGATCACCAGCAACGGGCATCTTATCGAAGTTGGGCAAATTTGCCTGTGCTCCAATGGGGATACCTGCGACAGCCCGCTTGATTTGCATGGCTTCAGCCTTGCTCAATTTGGCTTCATCCATTAAAAACTTCTCAACATTTTTCAAAGTGAGAGTTCCTTCAGTGAGACCAATAACAGCAGCTTCGATTTCAGGAAGATATCTTGTGCTGGAAACTGTAACGATTCTGTCCGAACCATACATTTTCTGCCAGAAATCCCTAGTTCTTTCTGAGTCACCAACCTGGATGACAAAAGCATGGGAAATCTTCAAGAGATCTATCACAACACGATTGGTTGAAGGTAGCTTATTTCTGTCGATCTGATATCCGTTCTCATGAACTCGATCAAAGACTTCCTCTCCAAACACTCGAATGAGTGTTTCAGAACTGAGCCGTGAACGACCCGGCGCATCCGTCACCGTAAAGTGATAGGACTTGAGACCAGTTTTCACGATACTTGCAGCCGTAAGGTAAGCAGCAGCGAAAAGACCGTATTGAGGATCTTCATCAGTGTCTCCACCTTCTGATTCAGGCACCATCATGCGAAGTTCTTCCGCAATTTTGATATCCATCTCAGCCTGACTCCTTTGAAGAACGTAGTTATCCACCACATCTCCAAAAATAGAACTGATGATCTGCAAATCGTAACGAGCCAAAGGTGCACCAACAGCCTCCATCAAAAGATGGTAAGCTCGAGGCAATGAATCGAACGCAAGTTGAACATTGTGTCCCATGGACCCTGTAGTATCAAACAGAGTTTCAAGCAACATCGCTTGCGCGACATTGAGCCGAAACCACTTTTCCAACACATGCTCAAAACGATTCCTTGAGAACCTAATTCCGCCAAATCCTTTCGGATCGACTAGTTCATGCAGACCTTTGCCTTCCCGGTGACGCTGTTTACCGATTAAGGTTGCATCGCCACCACTTCTCTTTACTTCTTCAAAAACTTCAGCAAATGCAGCCTTAGTTGGTTTATTTTCTCCCATAATTTTATTTTTGGTTTTTGGTTTGTTTTTGTATATTCACGGCAGGATAGAATAAGCCGTAAAATTATGAAATCCAGAAGGCCAGAGTTCAAGTACTGTTGTGTAAAATTGCGTATGCGCTTTTCCAGCATCAGACTCGACACCCTTAGTAAACTTCATGAGAAGTTTTTCATAGACATCACTGCCACCGTATTGATCATCAGCTGGAAGTTTTCCAGTTTTCAAATCTCCACCTAGTGCAGTGATTGTAAGTTGTGCAGCTCGTGCAATCTGTTCAGAAACCCTTTTAGGTTCCAAAACCATGTTTGAAACAATTGAATTGCTCCAATCAAAAACAACAACACGATGGTTGTCTCGATTGATTAGAACATTGTCTCCACTGAACTGAACACTCACACCAATGTTGCATGCAAAATCAAGAAGCTTAAGTTGCTTCCCCATAATCCATACACTTGTTTTGGGATCTACACGAATTTTCTCACGAGCAGAAAGATGACCGAGTGGCACAAGGTCACTCAGACTTTTCGCTACTCTTGATAAATCCAAGATAAGAACGTTTCTGTCTCCCTGCTCCTTCGAAATAAAACTTTCGAGAAGAAAAGGGAAAGACTTGTCGTACTGAAACGTATTTTCTGGATCAATTCTTTCGACACCATCCTGCAGAGTTTGCAGAACAAATGCCTCTAGATCAAGTTTTCCATTGTGCGTCTTTTCACGAGCAATCTTCAGGATTCCGGGTTTACAATCTTCCAGAATACACTCGTAAAGGGTAAAACTTTCTGTTTGACCCAAACGCTCACCAACTTCGTACTGAGCCGTGGGGCTTTGTATAAACTGAGCCGTAAAAGGTTTAGTTTTCATTGAGTTTTTGATTCTTTGGTTGATTATTAAAGATCTATTTTTAGGTTAAATTTTAGCTCTTTATATATATAAAATGGTGTTTTGTCAATATGAGCCATATCACAAAAAATAAACAATATGCTACGATACCAGCAATGAGCGCGGATGTATGGGATGTAATAGTAATAGGTGGCGGACCAGCCGGAATGATGGCGGCGGGTCGTGCTGCAGAGCGAGGAAAAAAAGTCCTACTAATAGAGAAAAATGATTCGCTTGGAAAAAAACTACTTATCACAGGAGGTGGTCGTTGTAATGTGACAAATGCAGAGCTCGACACCAGAAAATTATTATCAAAATTCAAAGACGGAGGAAAATTTCTTTTTTCATCTTTTGCAGAATGGAATGTGCAAAATACTTTGGATTTTTTTCATACTAGAAATATGCCAACTAAAATTGAAAAAGAATTGCGCGTCTTCCCTGTTTCCGACAAAGCACAATCAGTTTGGAATGTTTTAGTTGATTATATTAAAAAAAATAAAGTCACAATTCTTTCTGATTCCCCTGTTTCAGATTTTGTTTTAGAAGACGGAAAAATAGTTGGGGTGAAAGTGAAAAAAGATATTATCAAAGGTAAAAGTTTTATCCTGGCCACAGGAGGAACATCTAGACCGGAAACAGGTTCTACAGGTGACGGTTTCAAATGGCTTAAAAAAATTGGTCACACTGTAATAGAACCGGTTCCTTCTCTTGTGCCAATCGCCGCAAAAGATATTTGGATAAAAAGATTGTCTGGTGTGAGTCTGAATGACATAAAATTAACAGTCACACAAAACGGCGAGAAACAAAGTGTTCAAAAAGGAAGAATTCTTTTTACTCATGTCGGCATTAGTGGACCAACAATTTTAAATATGTCCAAAGATATCGGTGAACTTCTGAAATATGGAGAGGTAAAAATTCTTTTGGATCTTTTGCCAAATCATGATCACGCCAAATTAAATTCTACTCTTCAAGAAATTTTTAAAGAGAACGACAAAAAGAATTTCAAAAATTCCCTTTCAGGATTAATTCCTTCTGCAATGATTCCAATAATTACTGAACTTTCAAAAATAGATCCGGATATCAAATGCAACAGCATCACTCGAGAATCACGAATGAAATTGATTGAACTTCTAAAAAATATTCCACTAAATGTGCATAAATTACTTGGGGTTGATAAAGCAATTATTTCAAGCGGTGGAGTTTTACTCGACGAAGTAGATTTCAAAACAATGTCATCGAGAATTTACCCGAATCTATTTTTAATTGGAGACATTCTAAACATCGACAGACCGAGTGGTGGCTATAGTTTGCAGTTGTGTTGGACAACGGGTTTTGTCGCTGGGAATTCTATTTAATAAAGAAAACTCACACGAATGTGAGGGTGACTTTAGCGCAAAAAATCTTGCACTAAAACCAAAAGATCTGATTCGACTTTTTCAGGATTACTTGCGCAACGCAAAATTTCCCCAAGTGAAACGATAGCGACAGCCTGACCTTCCGACCAGACTTTCATAACTGCCTTGCCTTTCGAATCAAGGATATTGTATCCGCCGCCTTCTCCACCTTTCCACGAATGGTCGGTGGCAGACAGAATGCATTCCACCAACTCTAAATGTTCCAATTGATTTTTAGTTCTCATTTAAAACCAACCTACAACAAAATTTACAGAAAGTGAATAGCTATATATTTTTCACAAACATTTTTTCTAACTCCTCCAAAACTTCAGGAAGTTTTTTCCAACCAGCAGATCCATTCAAGTGAACTCCGTTCGGGATAATAATAGGTTCTTTGTCTAATTTGTCTCCAAGTTTATAAGCATTTTCTACAACAACCAAAGTGTCATTATCTCCATGAATTATCGACACGTCTTTTAGATTTGATTTTATAATTTCAAAATCAAAGTCTTTATAAAAATTTTCAGTAAGCGGGTTATTTGATTTTTCAAATCTACCTGCAACCAGAACTGCTCCCGGAAAACTTTTATCAGAATTTTGCAGATAATTTAAAATAGCAGCAACACCTAAACTATGCCCAACAAAATATATTTCATCATTTTTATTTAAACCCACATGTCTAGAAATTTCATTAACCCACTCTGAACATATCGGAGCCTCTGGATTTGGCATAGCCAAAGAACAGGCGTATACATCTTTTAATTTTAATTCCCCCATAAGCCAAGGAATCCAACTACTGTTTGGGCAACTATTAAAACCATGAATTATAAATACTTTTTTCATAAAAATAGTTTAACACAAACAAAAAAAGCCTTGAAACAAGACCCCTTTTGTTTTTTATAAATTACTTTCCGTTAAGAGCCTTTTTTCGAGCTGCTGGTTTTAATGCTTTGATTCTTAGCATTTCCTTCTTTTTTGCAATTCGTGTTGGGCCTCTCTTAATAAAGCTTGTCTTTGCTTTGATTGATCCTGATCTTTTTGCCATAGGTAAATGAGTATATATTAAATTTAATTAAAATGCCACAGCGGGTTTAATTACGAACTTTTTCAGGAGACAAGAAAGTGAGTGCCATTTCAATCCCTCTCATTTCACCCTTTAAACCTAGAGCAGTTTTTTGAGTCTCTTCGAATGTGTCTAAAGAACCTCCCGCTGGCACATTTTCTTTACCACCATAACTTTCAATTTGAGCTTCTCTGTTGTAACGAACATCCGGTGCAGCAATAAGTCTTTCCTGCATTTTTATAATAGAAGCATACAAATTATTCAAACCAGCACCGCCTCCTGTTTGCTCAAACAATTCAAAAATTGATTTTACATTCACTTCAAATGCAGATAATTTTTTAAGCAATTCCGCAAACGCTTTTCTATGTATCATATCGCTATAGACATTTCCATCAGTATAATTATGCGGACTCGTCATCTCAAACTGATGCAAAGCCGGCGCCACTTCTTTTTCAAATTCTTTTGTTATTCCTTCCAAAACTTCAATTCTTTCGTTCAAGCTCTCAAATGACTCAGCCTTTGCTGGCTCTAATTCTTGTGGTAATTGATCTCTGCCAAATTTAAAGTTTTCCATAATCGAATTATATTATGTTTTACTTATTCCACAACGGCTTTTTCTTTAAAGTTTTAGCGTAAATTGGGCAGTCTTTTGTATGTGCTCTAGGCAAAATTCCGATACTCATCAAAAATTCATTCACTATTTCCCCGCCGGTAAATTTAAAAGTTTTCTTAAACAATTTCACCCATTCATCTTTTGTTTTGGGGTGATTTATTTTTAACCAATTCTCAAAACTTTCAAAATCTTTTTGAATTTGAATAATTGTTTTTGCGTTTTCAATTGCTGCATTTATTTTTAGTCTATTGCGAATAATTCCAGCATCATTCATAAGTCGCATTCTATCTTTCTCTGTATATTTCGCAATTTTTTTAATATCAAAATTACTATACGCTTTTCGAAAGGTTTCTTCTTTTTTCAAAATAGTTTCCCAACTCAAACCAGCTTGATTGATTTCTAAAATTAATCGACAAAATAATTCATTATCATCATGAATTGGAAAACCATACTGAGTATCGTGATATTTTTTGTGAATATTTTTCTTCGCTTCTGGAGCGGTGAGTATAAATTGACAGTATGACATTACTAGATTGTAACAAAAAATAAAAAAGACCCCATCCAAAATTGGACGGGTCTTATTATAGAACAATATCACACGGGGAGACCGGACTTTTGATACCCCTTGAGTATCAATTCCCTACATCGATTGAATGATTTTTCAAAATCACCACTCAATTCTCCATCTTTCATAATTGAGATAAAGTGAGGTGGAAAATATTGAGTCCTGGTAGAAATTATTTCAGAGAAACTCTTCGTTTTAGTCTCTTCAGACATTCCCCAAAAAACCTCCGCGGCTTCAAAATTTTGTTTTGATTCAAACCAATAACCAAGATAGGAAAAAATTCTTTTAGGGTTGACGCGTTGATGAACCAGCATTCCGCCTATTTCAGTAAAAACATAAGCAAAATCGTCTTGAAGGTTTTTGTTTGGTTGAAATTTACCCAACACAGACAAAACTTCAACCAGATTTCCCATTTCTTCGCCAACGGTCAACGCCAATAATTCATAGGCCGGAACTTTTTCATTAAAAGCAATTGAGAATGAATCTCCTGCCCTGATTTTGTCATAGACTTCGATTAGAAGGGCTTTATGTTCTTCGAAAGAAACCTTTTCACTAATGAGCTTCAGGTTGGTCAGGATTGGTACATCCGACCTAATTCCTTCGGCAATCAGGTTATACATTTTCCTCCGATCTTGATCCAGATCTTTTTCTCTAACCAGTTTTTGAAGATGATAGCTGATAAGAGGTCCTTGTGAATGATCTTCCAAACCTTCTTGGGAGATCTCGGTAACCGATGTCGGGTAAATAGACTTAGACCTCAAAGCTTCACAGACCTTGTCCATATCCTCCGCATCCATTATTCCTTCCACCAAACCACCTCCATCGGATTTAAATCCAGTATATTTGAATCTTTTCATCTGTTTTCTCTATATTTGATTATTTCTTTACTTAAAGGTAGCCACTTGGAAACCTATTTCAATTTTGAGGTTAAACCTTTTGTAAGTGGTCGTCAAGGATTGAAATCAAATCCACTGAACCATTAAAGCAACTGGTCTTTGGCTTCAAAATATGTAATATAGTGCCAGAACAGAACTTCGCATAATAAAAAATGATAAACCTAGAAGAATTAAACTCCGAATTGGAGGTTTTACCACCGACAGACATTGTCCGTCACGCATTCAAAAACTTATTTGGAGACAGGCTTGTAGTAGCGTCTTCTTTTGGTGCTGACTCTGCTGTCATGCTTCACATGGCAACACAAATCAATCCTCGGATACGAGTAATAATGATCGATACTGGATATCTTTTTCCGGAGACTCACGAGTATGTAATTACGCTTAAAGAAAGATTAAAGCTCAATCTGCACGTGTTTTATGGAAAAGAAACTCCCGAGGAGATGGAACGCAACCATGGGCAGCTTTGGGAATATGGTGAGGAAGGATTAAGCCTCTACCACTCAATTCGAAAAGTTGAACCACTCAGGAGAGCGATTCAACAATTGAAAGTGAAAGGTATCCTCCATGGAGTCAGAAGAGATCAGACGGAACATCGTTCAAATTTGAACGTTATTGAAAGAGGATATGATGGAACATTCAAAATTCATCCGATTCTGAAATGGACTTCGCGAGATATTCGCAGCTACAATAAGACTCACAACCTACCGGAACATCCACTGTTTCTTCAAGGTTACGAATCAATTGGTGACATTCATAGCACAAAACCAGGTGAACGCCGCAGTGATCGAGATCTCGGAGAGAGTGATGAATGTGGGATAAATTATCAGATTTGATTTGTGATTCAATTTCACAAATCAAAAAGCGCACGACTTCGTCGTGCGCTTTTTTTCTTTTTAATTTTTATTTATCCCCTTTCCCAAACACCATCGAAATCAGAGCAAGCAAAACTCCAAAGAATAAAGCTGACCAAAATCCTGCAACTTCAAATCCAGACACAACGTAATCAGTTAGCATCACCATTAATGCAGTGATCACCAATGAGAAAAGTCCCAAGGTCACAATGTTTATCGGCAAAGTTAAAATTGTAATTATAGGTCTTACAAAAGTGTTAACGATTGCTAAAACTACAGCTACAATAAGTGCGGTAAAGAAACCACCAACAAAAACTCCTGGTAACAAATATGCGGCAATTATCACAGCAAGTGCGGACAAAATAAGATTAATTATTATTTTCATATTGTTTATATTATTGATTAATTAGTTATATATCCATTATAGCAAATTTAAACCATATAACTTTTATCTCCAAAATATAATAGAATACAACTATGCAAATAAAACGCCTTCTAAAAATAAGCCGACCGAGATTTTGGATTTATGAAATAGGTCCTTATATTGTAGGAATTGCAGCAGCAGCGGGTATAACACTGAACGCGTGGCTTTTAATCCCCGCGATCATATTTTTCTTTTTTTTCACATATCCAGCAAATATTTTTATCTACGGAATTAATGACATTTTTGATTACGAAACAGATAAATTAAATCCAAAAAAAATATCCTACGAATCTCTTGTAATGCCGGAAGAGTGGCCAAAGCTTTGGAAAAATATTATTTTGTTTTGTGCGCCTTTTTTAGTCTATGGATTTTTTGTTTTAAATATTCAAAGCTTCATCGCGCTTCTGGCTTTCTTTTTCTTTGCGGGATTTTATTCATCTACACCGATCCGTGCAAAAGCTCGTCCTTTTTTAGACAGTATTTTTAGTGCAGGACATTATGTTGCTACAGCCGTGTTTTCATATTTGATGATTAATTATTTTTTAAATCAAGAAATTACTTGGGTTAATCTCGCGATTGGCACACTTGCAGGAATGTTTTGGGCTATAGCTATGCATGCATATTCCGCAGTTCCGGATATTCAAGCAGACAGAGATGCAAAACTAGAAACCATTGCTACAAAGTTAGAAAAAAATAAAACAATAATTTTATGCTCAGTTCTTTATGCACTTTCTGGAATTCTTGCTTTCAAATTTTTAGGGATAGTCAGCATTATCCTTTCACTTGTTTATGTTGTATTTATGATCAAATCAATCAAAACAACAGACGAACAACTTTTCAAAATTTATACTTATTTCCCAAAAATAAATTCTCTTTCAGGAATGATTATTTTCTTTTCAGTTTTACTTAATTAGATTTCTTTTAGTGGTTCTGCGTCTTGTATATTTTCTAATCTTTTATAAACCAACTCTGCAGAAATTAAACAAATAGGCATACCGATTCCTGGATTTGTACCGGCACCCACATAATAAAGATTCTTAACCTTCTTGCTAACATTATTCGGTCGAAAAATTGCAGTCTGACTCAATGAGTGTGCAAAACCTAGTGCAGTACCTTTAAATGCATTGTAGTCCTTGATGAAGTCTTTTACAGAATAAAGCTTTTTATACACAATTCTATTTTTGAAATCTGGAATATCCATATTTTCTGCCATTTGATTTATTACAAACTCAGAATATTCTTCTAGTGATTCATCAGTGTGATCTAAACCAGAAGCAATTGGCACAAGTACAAACAAATTTTCTTTATCAGCTGGCGCTACATTTGCATCAGTTTTTGATGGACAACAAACATACAGAGAAGGATCTGTTGGCCATGTAGGTTTTTTAAATATTTGTGAAAAGTTTTCTTCCCAATTTTCAGCAAACAAAAGATTGTGGTGTTGCAGAGACGGAATTTTTCCTTCTACTCCCATGTACATAATAAATGCAGATGGTGCAAGCAATCGTGATTCCCAATATTTTTTACTTTTCTCCCGGTGTGGCTCATCCAAAAGATGCATATCTGTGTGAGCAGTATCTGCATTTGAAATCACAATATCAGCTCGAAATTCTTGTCCGTTTTCCAATCTCACTCCCACAGCAGTTTTATTTTCAACAATAATTTTATTTACAGGACTGTTTAACAAAATCTCAACTCCGTGTTTTTTGGCAATAGTTTCCAACGCTTCTATGATTTTATAAATACCTCCTTCTGGATACCAAATTCCCTCCACAAAATCTACATAATTCATCATGCTATAAATCCCCGGCGCATCTCCAGGAGAAGTTCCAAGCAAAACAGTTTGATATTGCATTACTTTTCTCAGAATTTCGCTTTTGAATTTTTTCTCGATGATAGACTTCACACTTGAGAAGAGCGGGAGTTTTCTTCCTTCTTTCATTACTCTTTTGTTGAAGAAGTCAAAAATAGTATCGTAGTTTTTAAACATGAATTCATTTTTTGCGATTTCATATTGATACTTTGTACTATCCATATATTTTCTCAAAACATCACCAGAACCCGGCTCCAAACTTTCAAAAGTTTCGATTGTTTTTTCTAAATCAGAATAAAAATCATAATGTTTCTTTTCGCTTTTTAGAAAAATCCGGTACGAAGGAGAAAGTCTTTTTAATTTTAAATATTGAGTAATATCTTCACCCATCAATTTAAAAAAGTGCTCAAAAATATCTGGCATCATGTACCAAGACGGCCCCATATCAAAAACAAAACCATCTTCGGAATAGATTCTGGCTCTACCGCCGACTTGATCATTTTTTTCAATCATCTTCACCTTGTATCCCTTTTTAGCCAACATACAAGCCGTAGAAAGGCCTCCGATACCTGTTCCTATTATGATTACTTCTTTTTGACTCATGATTTTTTAATTAATGTTAAAAACGCTAACTTAAGTTTTTCTCCAAAACTTAAATGAACTCTGCCAGCGAAAATGTCGTATTTTACAACCTCTATCTTAACAATAATTTTTGAATATAAAACTCGTGCTACTTTTATCGCTTTCGCCTCTCTTTTAGGCAACATTTGCAATCCGATATCAGCTTTTTTATAAAGATCTTCAGTTCTAGCAATTTCAAATTTCATCAAATCAATAAAATTTTGATTTATATTTTTATTAACTAAATCATCTTTTGTCACCCCAAACTTTTGCATTTCATCTTGTGGAAGATAAACTCTATCTCTTTGTATTACATCTTCATAAATATCGCGCAAAAAATTTGTCATTTGAAATGCTTCGCCAAGCGCTTTTGCATGATCTAGAATTTTATTTCTATAATCTAAATCTGTAACAAATCTTTTATCTTTTGAACAAACTATATAAACCATCATATAACCCACTACTACAGCCGAACCATACATATAGTCTTCCAATTCTTTATAATTTTGATACTCAGTTTTTGAAGTATCTTGAATCATAGCCGAAATAAAATCTTCACTATATTCAAAAGAAATTTTGTATGTGTCAAAAACATATTTTGTGGCACGTAAAACTTTTAATTCATCTCCTTCGGCAAAATATTCTTCACCGCGATAACACTTACCCCACACCTCCTTCCACTCATTTAATTTTTCTAAAGCTAAATCTTTTTGATCTTTATATGTAGTATCTATATATTCATCTGGTAAACGAAAAAATGCATACAAAACACAGATCGCATCACGATACTCCGCACCCATTAACAAAGTTCCAAAATAAAAACTCTTCCCATATTCTCGATGAACTCCTCTGCAAAACTCTAAATCTAAATTATATTCTGGGTACATTAAGATTTTCTCTTATCAAGCAATATCACAAAATCAAACCACACGTCTTTGATCATTGGTTTAAGATTTGATTTCAAAATTATTTTGTTGGCTTTATCTAATTGAGAATGAATTTCCTTTTCAGCATAATCAATTGCGCCTGTTTCTTGAAAAAGTTTTTGCAATACAAGTACTGAATATTCATCAATTTCTTTTCCAAAAAGTGCTAAGAATATATTTCTATCATTTTCTTTGGCGTTTTCAAAAATATATTGCGTCAAAATTGTGTGTTGACCGTCTTGCACATCCAGCAACCTTTTCTTTCCTGTTTTTTTAGGATCTCCCACAATATCCAAAAGGTCGTCTTGTATTTGAAAAGCCTGACCCAAGCACAACCCCAATTCCTTATAAAAATCTTTGTTAATATTTTTTCCAGTCAAATTTGCACCGATCAACATTGGATTAACAAAAGAATAAAAGGCTGTTTTGTATTCATTTTTAAGAAAAATATCTTTCATCTCTACTTCGTACTGAAGCATAAAAGATACATCTAGTATTTGTCCTGCGACCACTTCCTCAATCATTCTAAAAAATATTTGCTGTACTTTTTTATTATTCAAACTAGAAATAACTTCATGCGACCAACTAAAAATTAAATCTCCCGCCAAAATAGCAATGGATTCTGCAATGTGTTTTTTATCGCCTCGAGGATACGATGAAATAAATTTTTCTAAATAAACATGCGTCGTGTCTTTGGAATGTCTTTCTACACCTTTATCAATAATATCATCATGAATCAAAGCAAACGCATGAAATAATTCTAAAGCAATTCCAGCTCGCAAAACTTCTTCTTGGTTCACACCACCTTCTGTAGAGTACGCCAAAAAAGCCATATATGGACGAACTCTTTTTCCACCTTCACGTACCAAAGACACAGCATAGTCCACTGCTTCCAAACTTAATTTATTATCAGAAAAGTTTTTATAGTTTAAAACTTTGTCATCCAAATACTCATTTAAACGAATATTAAAAATATCTTGAAAAGATTTCAGATCATACGCTTTTACAACAGGAATAAAGTTGATTTTTTCTAAGTGAAGGAAAGAAAGAATGTTTTTAATCATGGTAGTGATTATAGCATTTTTTATTTATTCCCCGCTAAAGCAACTTTAATTCCAAGCGCGATAAGCACAGCGCCAGTAACTCTTTCTACGTAGTGTTGTACTTTTCCAATTTTGGTTCGTATAAGTGAGTTTGAGAAAAAGAGAGCAACTAAAACAAACCAAACAAAGGTAATCAGCATCATTTCTATTCCATAAGCGAACTGAATTATTTTAGGAGTTGAGAGATCAATTATTTGAGTGAACAATGCTAAAAAGAAAAGTGTAGCTTTTGGATTGAGTGCGTTTGTAAGAAATCCAATTTTAAATGATGACCAAAGACTTATATCTTGCTTTGCGACATTATCTTTTGTTTCAGTGTGCACCGCAGGCTTTGCTCTCAGAGATTTGTACCCGATGTAAATCAAATATCCCGCACCGATAAATTTAACAATATTAAAAATGATAACTGATTTAGAAATAACAAATCCAATTCCCAAAAGTGAATACGCCACATGCACCAAAATTCCCACAGCAATTCCAATCGCTGTGTAAATTCCAGTCTTTCGAGAATAAATAATACTGTTACGAGCAACCATCGCAAAATCTGGACCTGGACTTACAACAGCCAAAAGATGCACTATTGCTACGGTTATAAACTGCGCAAGAAATATTGTCATTTTTTGATTATAACAGAAATTTTACTCCTCCAAACCAAAATATCTTGGAAACAATACCGGTGTACTATCCGCCGTTATACCATCTCTTGTAATAGGAAGTTGTTGAGAAGTCGCGGGCCATGGCAGGGGAAGTTTTCCAACAAAAGGTTTATCTCCAAAAAGCACATCCGCCACACCTTGCCCTTCACTACCAGGAAGCCACGCCGCCACAAGCGCATCCCAAGAAGAAATTTCGTTCGCAATAAGCAAAGGTCGTCCTGAAATTATTACTACCAAAACTTTTTCAGAAACTGCTTGAAGTTTTTTGATCGCCATCAAATCTTCAGAATATAAAATTGGATATTCTCTATCGCCCACTCCTTCTGCATAAGGTTGCTCACCTACAAATGCAATTCCTAAATCAGCTTTCGTACCATCATCCACAAAATTACCTAGTGTTCGATAATCCACTCTGGTATTTTCGCTTACAGCATTTTTTATTCCATCTATTATAGAAGTCGCTCCTGGCAAATCATTTCCATTTATTCCTTGCCAATTTACAGTCCAGGCTCCTGATTGATTTCCAATATTATTTGCAGCACTTCCAACAATACGAATATGTTTTATATTTTTATCAATTGGTAAAACTGAATTATCATTTTTTAACAGAACCAAAGATTGCGACACGGCATCTCTTGCAAGCGCACGATGTTCTACTGAACCAACAACTTCAGTTGAAATTTTATTTTCATTTTTATCAAAAAGACCTAGCTCAAATTTTGCATATAAAATTCTCCGCACAGCATCATCTATTCTGTCTTCGGAAACTTCTCCAACACGCACAGCTTTGGAAACATTTTTAACAAAAGGTTTGTAATCAAAAGGCAACATCACCATATCTACTCCAGCATTAATAGCCGTAATCACAGATCTATAATCACTCCCAGGAATTTCATAAACACCATACCAATCAGAAACAACAAAACCTTTAAATCCAAGTTCTTTTTTTAGGACATCAGTAATCAAATATTCACTCGCAGACAATTTAGTTTCACCCCAAGTATTCAATCCAATCATTACACTTTTCACACCAGCATCTACAACGGCTCTAAATGGAACTAGATATTCTTCTCTAAGTAATTCTTCGTCAGCCAAAGTAGCACCTTGATCTATTTTGTAATTTTCATTTGAAGAAGTGTCCCAAAGCATTCCACCAAGTCCAACAAAATGTTTTGCTGTACCTATCACAGAATTTCCCTGTAATCCTTTTATATATGCAACACCTAAATCAGATACGAGAGCAGGATCATCAGAAAAAGTTTCGTAAACTCTTCCCCAACGAATGTCGCGAGGCATATCAAGTGTTGGTGAAAAACTCCAATGCACATTTGTTGCTAAAAGTTCTTTTGCAGTAGCAGATGCAATATCTTCGACAAGCTTTGGATCCCTAGTCGCGCCAAGTCCAATAGAGTGCGGAAAAACTGTAGCTCCAGGAATATTTGAATGCCCATGAATGGCATCAACTCCATAAATTATCGGAATACCGAGACGACTATTTTTGGATTCATTTATAAAATCTGAAACCATTTTGTTCCAACCTTCAGGGGTATTATTTTCTGGATTCGCTCCAGCGCCACTTAGAAGTGCACCGAGTCCGTACAAAGAAACATCTTTCATTTCTTCAACACTTTTATTTTCAACAAGAGCCATCTGTCCAATTTTTTCTTCAAGTGTCATATAAGACAAAAGATCTTCAACACGTTCTTCTACAGAATTATTTGGATTTAAATACAAAGATTCTTTTGTTGGATTTCGTACAATCTTTGTTTCTTCATTCCGAAATAAAAATGATAAAAAATAAAAAATTCCCACCAAAATAATTAAAAATAAAAATAAGTACACAAGTTTAGCGTTCACTTTAAAATCATCCATAACATCTATTATACCTTGTGAATCAATTAATGACTGCCGAACTTCAACGATTTAATTATCGATGAATACAAGAAAGATAAAAATATCATCGTGGGATGAGTAAGTTGAAGGTGTTGTATAGGAAGTAAAGAAATCTTAATCTATTTACAAAAAATTATAGTGTTGTATAATATAAAAAGACATGCCCCAACTAAATTCAAACAAATCAGGCATGAAAACCTAGTACACTGATGAAAAATATAGTTATCATTCTGTTAACTCTCACCATATTGATTCCAACTTTAACATTGGCCGATCGCGACCCAGTTGCGAGAGAAAAAATTGAAGAAATCGAGAGAGTAATTCGAATCAATGGCTCTGAGAAATTTCTGAACGTCAACAATAACAAATCACTCGCAATCCAATTCTACGAGAACACCGAGCTCATGCTAATTGATCTCGATAAAGACGGCATCGCGGAATTTGTGAGGTTTAGGAATGAACGGGATATGTCTTCAAGAGACTTCTCTCGTAGAATCTGCACCTGGTTTATAACGGCCTGCACACCAACAGGTAATCCTGTCGGTGAGTGGGAAATCCGATACGACAACCAAGAACAAGGGCAGATTATTGCACTACTCTTCTTTTGCGAAAATGCCGAGTCTGCAGGTGTGAAGTCACTCCTATCGCCGATGCTTGTAACGAGTACCGGTATAATCAAAAAGGAACCTCTGGCTTTTCAGCTGAGTAAAGTCGATTGGTAAGTCTCAAACAAAAGTTAGTACGGACCTGTCAGGAAGTAAAATTTCTGACAGGTTTTTTGTTTTCATAAAACCAACCAAAGCAAGCTAAATTTGATATTATTGATTCATGAAAATCGCCATCATCACAGGAGGAGAAACAGGTGAACGAGAGGTCTCAATTAGATCAGCGAACAATGTTCGCAAAATTGTAGATTTTGCAGAAACAACTATTTTCACATTTCCTGAAGACACAAAAAATTTTATTGAATCAGCGAAAGAATTTGATTTAGCAATACCAGTCATTCACGGTATCGGAGGTGAAGACGGGAGTGTTCAAGGCTTATTCAAAAATTTACATATTCCTTTTATTTTTTCCGACATAAGCACGCATGCAATTGCGATAGATAAAAAATTTACAAAGGAAATTGCAGCATCACTTGGTATTACCTCTCCGAAAGAAACAAATGACTTCCCTCTCTTTGCAAAACCACGACACGGAGGTTCTTCTGTCTCTTCAAAATTTTGTGAATCTCAAAAAGATTTAGATGAACTTTTAAATACAAGTCCGGAAACAGATTTTCTTAAAGAAGAACCTATACGAGGAAGAGAATTTACAGTGGGTATCATCGATAATGGAGATGAGACAATTCCCTTGCCTGTTGTTGAAATAATAACCAACGGAGAATTTTTTGATTTTGAAAATAAATATAATCCCGAAAAACTAGCAACGGAAGTTTGTCCTGCAGAAATTGATATTTCACTTTCACAAGAATTACAAAGACAAGCGTTGTTAATTCACACTCATTTAAATACAAAATATTTATCTCGCTCTGACTTCATCGTAACTCCAGATAACAAAATATACTTTCTAGAAATAAATACTATTCCAGGAATGACCAACACCTCACTGATTCCTAAAATGACGTCTGCCGCAAATCTTGATTTAAAAGAGATTTTTAAGTCTTGGTGTAGCAAACTGATCTAAACTAATAAAAGAAAAAGCCGGTTCGAGATGAGTCGAACCGGCTAAGTAAGTTAAGCCTGTTTGTTGGTAAGGCTTAGTTACCGCGAATCTTTGAAAAGATCAACACCTGTGCTCCTTCTTCGAGCACCTCCTCAAAATTGGAGATTGTCTGTCCGTTCAAACGAACCTCTCCTTCAATTTTGTCTCGATAACCGGCAATTACCAGCGCCTGTCTGATTGTGGTTCCAGAGTCCACCTCGAAAGGTTTGATCTGTCCACCGGGGAAAGCACCGACTTTCACGTTGATTTTCTCAACTTGTGCCGGAGTCTCCTTTTTGGAAGTTGCTTTCTTTGCAGCGGGTTTCTTGGTGGTTGCTTTCTTTGTGGTTCCTTTTTTCATGGTTCTTTTCTTTTGGTTTGTTTGTTGTTTACAGATTTTTTTAACTGAACGACGAACCCACAATCATCATGGGTTGAAGTGAGAATATCAATTCATGCTCGAACTCATCGGTCGGTTCTTTACCTTCCTTAAGTTTCTGCATTTTCTGATACCATCGGATGAATTGCCACACAGCAAATCCCGAGACCATTTCTGCCGTCGGACCTACTGTGATAGTTGCTCCGCAAGCGGAGACTTCAGCAACGTCATCACCATACAGAGTTTTTTCCCATCCCGAAACTTCTACGGGACTTGATGGATTCACTGTATAGATACGACCACTATTGGAACCCATACGAGTCTCAATAATAACCTCAACGTGAGGTCTGTAACGAAGTGATCCTTTCCAGATTTCTTGTCGTGAAGACATTGTATCTGTCAGCAGGAAAACAATCTGACCGAGACGTTGTGTTCCATCAACTCGTTCATTGTGCACCGAAACTTCGGTACCTGTCTGCACGAGAATAATATCTTTCAACGCCTCAACCTTGAGTTGTCCATTGTGATTGTTACCGAATATTTGGTTTGGGACGTTGTGGGGTTCCACTACATCCGGATCCCAAATGTGAATGTTACGGATACCGAGCTTCGCCAACGAAAGGGCGATTCTAGATCCTGTAGCACCCACACCTATGATATCGATACGTCTATCACCAAATTCTTGCGGTGAAAACACATCAAGGTGTCTTATTACGTCTAGTTCTGGCATTCTCTCTCCTTCTAGTTTTTATTGGTTATATCTTAACGAAACCTTTTCCGGAAAAACCGGGGTTTATATTTTCCTCCAAAACCCTTGAAAAAGGGTGGTGAATACGGAGCGAACCGCAAAGCAGTAACTTTCCGTTTCATTTCCTCCCGAAGATCATTACGAATTTCATCCAGTTTGTCCCAGTCATCTATGTCTTCTTCTGTCCATTTCCATGGAACAGAATGAAAAGCGAAACCCTTCTCCCAGTCATAAATTCCGAAATTGATATCTCCTTGACGATTTAAGATACCGCGCAAGAAAAAATCAGTACCGAAACTTTGAAAGATTTTCATCTGATCATTATCTTGACCAGATGGGTAAGTTCCACCATTTCCATGTGAATGTCCCCAGAAGCGTATGTTGTTGAAGATTTCGTCACCACCTTCTTTCGAAAGGATTTCCATGACAAATTCTTGAAGAGCTTCTGGAAGAATTTCAGTATGGCCACCGCTCACAGTCTGAGGAAAGAGGAACACGTCATCGATGATGAAGTCTTCTCCTAGTCGCCGAGCAGTTCCAAGCCACCCCACTTCAATATTGATTGCACCTACAATAACGTACATCTTGAAGAGGGCCAATGGACTGACAAATACAGTCGGAATATGGTGTTTCAACGTCAGAACTTCCAGAGTTGTATGGAAAACATCCGACGGAGCAAAAAATTGTCCGTCTGTCTCTGCGAATTCCCATTGGTAAGGCTGCGGAGGGGTTGGAGTATATGGGCGAGGAGCACCAACAATTTTTGCTGGCAGAGGGAGTTTAGTATTGTTTTTTTTCATTTAGATTCGATTGTGAAGGTTCTTTTTATACTACTTCTGTAATTCTTTTATTATATTTTAAGGGTTTTGTCAATACCCCACCCCTTTTTATCTAATATAAAAAACCGCTCTCAGAAACTCTGAGAGCGGTTTGACTTAAAGCCATTATTTGATAGCAAGACTGCCATCAAATTCCTTCAAGAATTCCAGGACCAGCTCGATTACTGTTTCCAGATCGAGTTCTCCAAGAAGTTCCGGCAATGTCGCATGAAGAGGACCTATGGGTAGCCCTCCATCCCACATTGGGTGCAAATGAGGAATATTAATATCCGGCTCCATTTCGTTACCGATCGGAGAAATACTAACTAATCCTTTCAACACGTTGCACAAAATACGAAACGATCCGATGTTGTGAATTTTTTCGGTTGAAATGTCCCTGCTTTTGATAGATCTAGTATCAACAACGAAGACATCATCTCCCTTGAAAAAGACACCCGAGACTTCCGGCCAGGCACTCACCCTTTGGATACGTTCATTGAACAAATCAGTGGTCACAGCAGCAGGAACCTTTACAAGGTTTTGGATAAAAACGTTTTGCGCTATCATCATCTGATTGCGACGAATATTATTCATCAACTTTTTCAGTTCATTTTCCTTATCCTGCTTCTGTGCTGCTCGTTCATCTACGAACAGATTACGGAAAGCCGAGATCACGACAGGATCTTTAAGCGGTGGCTTTTTTGGATAATCGATACTTTTATCAACAACAGGAAACTTCCTCAAAACAGTGAGGTAATCTCCGTAATGAATTTCGTTTATCGTTCCAATTGCTTTAATGGCAACAAGGATGGACGCTTCGAACTCATAATCCTTGAGTAAAGGAAGAATAACCTTTCCTTCCCCCATACAAAATTGATTCGTGTACCGATCCACATGAGGATGACCAAAAGTGTGTCTTTCATACTCAACTCGACGAGTGAGGTTTTTAAACACAGCAGGTGTTTCTTCACCACCTCCAAAGAGAAGCTTGATCTCAAATTGTCCAAATTCATGAAGAATTTTAGTTCCGGGATCAACAGCATACATGGTCTGTGTGGTGAAAATGATTCTTCTACCATCCACTCTAATGTTCTGAATCTCAGGAATATTCCAAAGAGTTTGAAGCACCTTATCAGCTTCTTCGTAAGCTTGCTGGTTGTCATCATTCTTTGATACCAAAGAAGAAGTCAAAACAATATCGTTTTGAATCAGCCGACGATTTTCTGTAAGCTGTTTTTGAAGATCAACATCTTTCTTGGACTTAGGAATTTTGAATTTCCCATTCTTGATTTGAACAAGACTAGGCAAATCTCCCCTGATGAGATTCATTGCTTCTGTAAGAATGTGTTTATACACATCCACGTTCGGCTTATTACAGCAATTGTTAGAAGCATCGTAAAGCAAATACAGATTATTTTTTCCAACGAGTTCTGCAACAGCATAATTGCTTTCAGGATCCACAATAACAATCCCTCTACCAGAAGGTTGATATAGAGTACGATTACATGTACGAACTCTTTGTTTCCACAACTCGTCTGGAAGCGTCAATTCGACCTTATCACCATCAGCAGTACCGAAGACGTTAAGAAAAAATGTAGTTGAAAAACGACGTACATCTCTTTGTCTTCCTTGACAGTTGTACAGTTGAATTTCATTGAACCCCAATATTTCCAATGCATCACCCAAAACATCTCGGGTAGCTGATTCAAAAGAATCCGCAACACGAAAATCCCAATTTGTTTTTTCTATTCTTATCATTTTGTACTAGGTATAATTTTAAAACAACTTCTGGCAGAAGAATATAACACAAATCAAGACATGTCAATTATTAAAATAAAAAGCCGCCACCCAACCAGGGTGGCGGCATACACATCAGCGAGCGAGCTGATATTCCGCGCTTCTCATAACAACACCAAACAAAACATCTCCAATCCGATGAAGCATGCCAGGAATGACGATGGCATTCGGGTTGTGAGGAGTTTCCAACACAGACCCAAAGCCGTAATAACCAGACAAAATCCGCTTCTTAGGATCAGGACTGTGTTTGACGATAAACTCTCCATCGTAATCAAACAAAGGACACTTATCTACAGGATCGTAGGTGCAGCCCATGCTTTTCATAACTTCCGGCGAATTACCATACCCAATGAGTGTCATGATCTTCCCAAAGGGAATTTTTTCAACCTCAGAGTGCTCTTTACGAAAGACGTAGACTTCCTTTCCAGCAACTTCCCAACGATTGACTCCATAAAGAATTTTTCCATTGTGAAGCGCACGGTAGTAATCACTACGACTTCTCGCAAGATCTCCCTGAAAATCAACCAGATTAGGAAGGGATACATCCCGAAATAATCTGCGTGCAACTCCATCAACGACAACAGTCGTGTTTGGATTATAAACACATTCTTCAGGGTAGTGAGTAAGAACACGATAGTCCACAGCCGCACCTCGATCAATCAGATTATGAATCTGAAAAAGCATCTCTGCCGTTGAATTACCGAGTCCGACGAGGATAATTCTCTTACCCTCAACTTCATCGCGATCAATAACCTTCTGCCAACGTGAACCGGCTTGGGCAGTGGTCGCTTCAGTAGTCATGCGACTTGGATCAGAAAGCGGTTTTGGTTTACCGAGACCAATCGTATTAATAACGATTGGAAAAGTTTCTTTTTTTCCATTAGCGAAATGAAGCACGTGCTTCAACTTACCAGGAACAATCTTGACCACCGTCTCCTTTTTAGAACGGTAAGCTAGATTATCTAGGAACCGGCGAACTTCTTCACCATCTCCAGGTGCAGGCCGCAAGATTCTATCAAAGAATTGTAGCTGACGTGGATTATTCCTAGACAGTCCAAAGACATTGTTCTGACTCCAGATACCCAGCGGCTTAGACTTCTCATATATGGTAATGTTATTAAAACCAAGTTGTCTGAGCGCGTAAGTGATAAGAATCCCCGCAGCCCCATAACCGACAACGGCAATTGGAACTCGAGACAAGGAATTTGGAATAGTAGATTGGCTGACAAAAAAAGTTGCCGCACCCTCTCCTAAAAACTGTTCCGGACTCCGAAGACCGCTATTGGCAAGAGCCAAATCGATACGACGATTCTGCAAATGTTCACCTCGATATTCAGGAAGATTATCTTCACTGTCGATAAAAGGAAGTGCTTGGGCATAACCATTAAGAACTCCTCCAACATCACCGACTCGAAGAACCAATTCAGAAAAAAGGTTACCCCAACGTCCTGTGTTTGACATTTCTTGGACAGCATCAAGACTGAATCCTTTCTCGTCAATCCATCTTCTCAGAACACCCAGCGAAACCTTTTTCATAAAAGAATCTCCTAGGGTCTTGAGCTTTTCACAAGCAGTCACTAAGTCACGAGGAGTTCTTTTTGAACTCATTCTTTTTGAAGCGGTATTCATTTGTATGTAATATGGGTTTAAAATTGAACAGTATTCGTTTTCGAAATTAACATTATTTTATGCTATTGTCAATTTTTTTGGAATTTAATAGTTTGTTCTGTCCAATCAAAATATGGCCAGCTCACAATATTATTTCTAGCAAGAATTCTAGGACCCCAATATGATAAGAAGAAAGTTCCAGAGACAATAAGAAGTACAGCAGTAAGGATTACCACACGATTAGTTTTAGCATTAAGCCATTTTTCAAATCTACCTCCAGTTCCATAGAAAAGAATCAAAAACAATACTGCCATTACAATAATATTTCCAATCCCCTGAAGAACAAAAGCGAGGCTACCATAAAATGGATTATGAGTTGAGGCCGCGTATTCAAACATTTTTCTAAAAAGTGGAAAGGGACGACCAATTAAAAATGCACCTATAGTTGCACCCATGATAAAAGGAGCGGCCCACACATGTTTTGCAAAAAACTTCGAGAATGGATTAGGAATTACTTTAATAGTTCCCAATCCCCAAATAATATAAGTGATTCCAATCAAGCAGAATACAACAACCGACTGCAAGAGTCGCACTGGCATTCCATTTGAAAGTTGCTCGGTTGAAAGCTGAGGAAGGTTCGAGCCAATCAAAGCACCTATCCCGCCATAAAGCGCAGCTACAACAATTAGACCAAGTGACAAAAATCCTAAAGGCTTCAAGACACTTCCAGTTGATCTCTTTCCACTTGAAAGTGGAGCGATCGCACTAAAAGCACAAATGTTGCAAGCAGTGAAAGTTCCTGCCAAACCTGAAACAAAGGCAAATAATGCACCCATAATTATTCCAGTAATTGGAGTAGTCTTAGCATCATATCCAAGAAGATTATTAGCTATAGGATCTCCAAGATCACTATCCACAAATGAAGCTGACCAAAATACACTTATAAGAAAACCCAACAAAACGCTACCTACCACTATTAAAGTTTTTTGTTTTCGGCTTATATTAATTTGTTCCATATTTCTAAACTACAATTTTAATATGAACATGTCAATTTTAGGTTGCCCGACAGGGATTCGAACCCCGATTAATGGCTCCAGAAACCACTGTCCTACCATTAGACGATCAGGCAATGTGTGAATATTATCAGTAAACTAGTTCGTTTCCAACCTATTGAGTTTCCAACGGCTCATTCGTAAAAGGATCTCTAGGACCAGTGTATTCTGGTGGAGCTGGTTCTGCAGGCGCTTCATCTTCTACTTTTATTAGTTGATCTAAAATTTCAGATGATTGTTCATCTGTTTTATTTAAAAAGAAAAACCAAAAGAAAAATAATCCAATCAAACCTAACAAAACTATTAGAACAAAAATCATAGGCCATGGACTTTTTTCAATTTTCTTTTGCTGTTCTTCCGCTAAAACTTTTTCCATTTCTGGCATTCCTGCAAAACCAACATTTATATATTGTTGTGCCTGCACTTTTGTTGGCATGAATGGAACACTTGAAACTGGAGCTTCACCTTCTACTGATCCAGTTTCATTTAGAACTTTTGGAGTCGAGTTCTCTTTTTGATTTGCAATTTCATTTGGCAGAAGTGTCGTTCCGGGAGCTGGCAATCTTTGCCCACCACTTGCCATCAAATGTGCAGCGGTCTGCGTATTCGTTCCAACATTCATAAAAGTCTGTGCTGAATCTTTTACAGCAGATTGTGCAGAACCTTCTTTTTCAAAACCTACAGGGACGAAACCTTTTTTAATTTCCGGATGAACAAAATCATGTTTAAACAATTTTTCTTTTGCTTTTAAATTTTCTTCTGCAGGAGCAACGACAGACGGTGCAACATTTGTCTGACTTTTTATTAATCCTAAATCTGTATCGACTTCAGGTGATGTTGTTGTTCCAATTGTGGGTACAGGGTTTTTCACTGCCGGTTCACTCCCACGATACTGAGAAAACAATTCACTAATGTCTGCATCTTGAAAACCTTGTTTCATCAAAACATCACGAATATCTTCATAATCGCGCCCCTCGGCCAAACTACTCTCAATCAATACTTGTAATTGTTTTGTTAAAATCATTATTTATTATTCTACTATCTATTTCTTTTTTGCCACTCTCACAAACTCTGTAAAAAGTGGATGAGGAGAAAGAGGTCGTGCCTTAAACTCTGGATGAAATTGTGTTCCTAGCATAAACGGATGAGATTTTTTTGAAAGTTCTGCAATTTCCATCAATCTTTTATCTTTTGAAGTTCCAGAAAAAATCAATCCAGAATCTTCGAGTTGAGCAATATATTCTGGATTCACTTCATATCGATGACGATGTCTTTCTGAAATTAACGATTTCCCATACGCTTTTTCTGCAATTGTTCCCTTTCTCAAAAAACACGGATATTCACCAAGTCTCATTGTGCCACCAAATTCCCCTCTCGCAATTTTTTCTTTTTGATCTGGCATCATATCTATCACACAATTTTTTCCATCAGGATTTATTTCTGCAGTCTGAGCATCTTTGATTCCCAAGACATTTCGCGCGTATTCAATTGTCATCAATTGCATTCCATAACAAAGTCCTAGATACGGAATTTTATTTTCTCGCACAAATTTTATCGCAGCCATTTTCCCTTCGATACCAGTTTCTCCAAAACCTCCAGGCACAATCACTCCATCAAAATCAGCCAGTTCTTTTACAAGCTTCGGATTGTCATCGTATTTTTTAGAATTTATCCAAGTCAATTCCGCTTTTACACCTTCATAATATGAAGAATATTTTATCGCTTCAATCACTGACAAATACGAATCCGACAAAACAAAATCCCCAGTATCAAAATATTTTCCAACCACAGCAATCTTCAAAGCTTTCTTTGTATTTTTTGTTTTTGAAACAAACTTTTTCCAATCAGTTAAATTCGCTTTCGGATTTTTCAAATTCAACTCTTCCGCAATCATTTCTCCAATTTTGTCTTTTTCAAAATTAATTGGAACATCATAAATACTTTCAATATCGGGCGCTGAGATTACATTTTCTTTTTGCACATTACACTGAATTGCTAGCTTTTCTTTTCTTCTTGCATCAAGCGGAACAGAGCTTCTGGCGATAATAAAATCTGCTTGAATCCCGTAAGAGTTCAATTGTCGAATCGCATTTTGAGTTGGCTTTGTTTTCATTTCTCCCAAAGTTTGTGGAATCGGCAGATAACTCACCATAATAAATAAAACATCTTTCGGATTTTTTAATTTCAAAACACGCGCCGCTTCCATGAACATAATGTTTTGATAATCCCCAATCGTCCCTCCAATTTCTACAATAGTTACATCTGATTTATTTAATACTCCAGACTTTTCATATCGCCGTAGTATTTCATCTCTAATATGCGGAATCGCCTCTACACAATTTCCTCCATACTTTCCTTGTCGTTCACGATCGATAACATGTTTATAAACCATTCCAGAAGTTAGATAATCCGCTGTCGACAAATCGCGATTTAAAAATCTTTCATAATTCCCCATGTCCTGATCTGTTTCTAAACCAGAGTTCATCACAAAAGTTTCTCCGTGCTCTTTTGGATTCATCGTACCTGCGTCCACATTCAAATAAGGATCAACTTTCATCAAGTTGACCTTATTTCCCATAGATTGAAGTATAGTACCAATAGAGGCGGTGCTTATACCTTTGCCGACTCCTGACATCACTCCTCCTACGACAAAAATATATTTGTGGCCTTTCATAATTATCTGATGCGCAAGTATCTTTTAATTGCTAAGAAGCTTGAAACTGAACCAATGAATATTCCTGAACCAACTATTATCAAGAACATTTCCCCAAAAGAGCTAATGTAGTATTCAAAAATATTTGTCTCTACAAAAAATCTTTCTGTGATTGGACCAAGCCAAAATGTTACCGGCCAGAATATTATCAGTGTAATAACAGAAGAAACGATTCCGTACATTGCACCTGTTACCAAGAATGGCCCTGTGATAAAGTTGCTCGAAGCTCCAACTAGTTTCATTACATTAATTTCATCTTTTGAAATAAACATCGCAAGACGAATTGTGTTTAGCGTAATCAAAATTGAAATGATTATGAATATTATTGTAACAATCGCACCAAGTTTTTCTCCTGCATCAATAATCTGACCAAGCTGATCAATAGCTTGCTTGTTTTGGAAATAATTTACTTTCTCCACAATACTCACTCCATCTCCAATTGGATAATTTTGTTCCAAGAAATTTGCTACACCCTCGTACTGAGAAGGTTCTTTAGCTTTAATATTTAGCACTGCCCCAAGAGGGTTTGCGTCAAGCTCGTCTAGAGCTTCTAGAGTTTTTTGATCATTCTTGTGTCTTTCTCGGAAATTTTCTAGCGCAACATCTTTTGAAACATAAGAAACAAAATCAACTTCTGGCAATTCTTCGATAGAAGATTTAACACTCAAAATATCCATCTCTACAGCATCTGGTACAAAATAAACATTGATATCAACTTTGTCTTCAATAGAAACTAAAGATTTTTTCAAAAGAGCTGAAGAAAAAATCACACTTCCGATAACAAACAAAGTAATAATCATCACCAACACCGCAGAAAGTGAAACCACACCGTTACGCCAAAACTGCACAAAACCTGTTCTAAATATTCTTCTTAAATTAAGCATTAACATAAATTACAAAATATATTTTCCTGAAAATTCGTCACGAATAATTTTACCATTATCGACAGTGATAACGCGACGCTGTAGTTGATCGATAATATGTTTATTGTGAGTTGTCAAAATCACAGTTGTACCAAGGTCGTTAATTTTCTTTAGAATTTGAATAATATCGTGAGTGTTTAGAGGATCTAGATTTCCTGTTGGCTCATCAGCCACTAAAATATCTGGTTGATTCACAATAGCTCGTGCGATAGCAACACGCTGTTGTTCTCCTCCTGAAAGTTCATGAGGAAAATTCCATGCCTTTTTTGTAAGACCAACAAGTTCAAGCGCATGCGGAACATCTTCTCGAATCTCTTCTTCTGTTCGTCCTGCGACTTCCATAGCAAAAGCAATATTTTCGAAAATAGTTTTATTAGAAATCAATCTGAAATCTTGAAAAATTGTTCCGATGTTTCTTCTCAATCGACAAACTTCATTTCCTTTCAAACAATGAATATCTACAGATTCAAAAAACACACGACCATCAGTCGGAGTTTCTTCTGCCAAAAGCAATTTAATTAATGTTGTTTTCCCAGCACCAGAGTGACCAACTATAGAGACAAATTCACCTGGTTCGATTTTTAAATCAACATTTTCTAATGCAATCGTGTCGTCAGAATATATTTTTGTAACATTATCAAAGTAAATCATTTTGTTTTGCTGATTCTATAAATCCATCAATATCTCCTCCTAAAACTTTTTCAATATCTCGTACTTCGTAATCTGTTCTGTGATCTTTTACCATTTGATATGGATGTAATACATAAGAACGAATTTGATTACCCCACTTGGCATCAGTTGTTTTTGAAATCTGCATACCGCGTTCTTTTTCTAATCGTTCTTGTTCTCTAAGATTATACACTTTTCCTCGGATGAGTTCCAATGCTTTTTCCTTGTTTTGTAATTGGCTTCTCTCTGTATCGATAAAAGCCGATAATTTACTAGGTTTATGCACCACTCGCACTGCTGTTTCTCTTTTATTTACGTTTTGTCCTCCTGGACCACTAGATTTTGTGAAATCAATTTCAAGTTCGTCTTCTGGAATTTCATAGTCTGTAACTTTTTCTAATTTAGGAATTACCTCCACCATTATAAAAGAAGTGTGTCTTTGCGATGCTGAATTAAAAGGTGAAATTCGTACGAGCCGATGAACACCGGATTCAAATTTCAAATTGCCGTAAACATTTTTTCCATCTATTTCATAAGTGATATTTCTGTATCCGCCGACTGTGTTTTTATTTTCATGGAGCACGTGTATCAACCAATTTTTTGATTGAGAGTAAGACACATACATTTCTGCAATCATTCTCGCAAAATCTTCTGCATCATCTCCGCCCGCTCCCGCGAAAATTGTTAAGTGAGCTCCACCTCTGTCGTATTTTCCAAAACCTTGCAACTCGTCTTTTAATTCTTGAAGTTCACGAATCATTTGTTGTGCTTTGTCTTTATCAGACCAAAAATCTCCTTGCGTCATCGCAGTCTCAATTTCTTTTATTCGTACTTCGACGTCGGCTTTTTGCATTGTAAAAAACTACTGATTAGAATTTAATCTAGACCTTATTTCAGATAATTCTTTTTCTTTATCAAGATCTGATTGATTTAATTCTTCTAAATCTTTTTTATATTCCTCAATATTAGCTTCGTCAGAATCTGAAAGTTTGTCTCCATACTTTTCAGGAGCACTTGCAACTTCAAGTTGTTTTTCAAGTGATTCTCTCGGACCCCAATCTATTTGTGGTTTTGAAAAATGCAGGGGTTGAATAAAAGCAAGATTTTCATTTTCATCTTTAATAAAAACAGTTGCATAACCTACCTTTTCATACCCCAAAGTTTCAGCTACATTTGTATGAGCATTTTCATGAGCTAAATATTTTCCAACCCAATCTCGATACTTGCCAAATCTGTCTCCTAATTGATCTAGCATTTCTTTAAATTCTACAATTGTGTCAGCAATGGCACTGGAAGCAAATATCTCTTTCTCTATACTATCTTCATCATCAATTTCAGGACTTTCCCTATAACCTTTTTTCAAAAAATTTTCTTTTAAATTCTGTAATTGTAATTCCAACTCAGAGAATCTTTCTTCAGAAATAGGATTATTAATAGCTCTATCCAATCTTCCAGAAATCTCCTCCTTCATCTCCTGAATAATTCTCTCGTTTGAATTAATAGGTGGTGGTGATTCCTGCGACTTAGAAAAATTCATGTGTGCATTATAACAAAATATTGAGCCGTTATCGAGGATTGAACTCGAGGCCTCCCCATTACCAATGGAGTGCTCTACCACTGAGCTATAACGGCATAGTACAGAGCATATAGTATATAAAATTTTGATAAAAGAAAATTAAAATAATAGTGTTATTTATATTTAAGCCTTTGTTTAGGCTATATGATGTCTTTCAGAGCTTCTTCGATATTTTTATACTTAAAATCAAACCCATCAATTTCAGTCTTTATTTTCTGACTCACAGCGATCTCGTTGGCGAACCCTCCATACAACACCTTCAAAGCGAATATTGGTATAAATAAAAAGTGCGGTCTGTGTAAAATCTTTGCAAAAGTTTTTGAAAATAATTTATTCTGAATTTTTTCTGGCGCAACTGCATTAATAACACCTTGATTCAATTCTCCGACAGACGCTTTAATATAAAGTTCTGCACAATCTTCTACATGAATCCAAGGCATCCATTGTTTTCCGTTTCCAATCGGTCCACCAATTCCCCATTCATAATACGGTCTCAAAACTTTTATTAATCCGGATTTTCCTAAAATTAATCCATTTCGAATAATTGTAGTTTTTATATTGAAATTTTTCGCTTGCAAAACTTCCTTCTCCCAATCCAAACAAACGTCCGACAAAAATCCGCTACCTTTTTCTGTGTTGATTGTAATTTCTTTTTCACCTTGTTCTCCATAAAAACCAACAGCCGAAGCGGATACAAAAACTTCAGGACGAAATTCTGTATCCTCAAACAAAGAAACTAAATTTCTTGTTCCCAAAATTCTCGAATCATAAATTAATTTCTTTTTTTCTTTATTCCATTTTCCAAAAATTGGAGTGCCAGCCAGATTGATAACTGATTTTGGATTTTTTAGCAATTCATCTTTTGGAATTGATTCCGATAAATTTGCTTTTACAAAATTTAAAGTTGAATCTCGAGGCGGGATGATGTCTAGGATTACGACGAAATAGCCGCGCGCCTTTAGGCGCGCGGCTATTTCACTCCCTAAAAAACCAGATCCTCCTGTGATAATAATTTTTTTAGACATAAAATATTATCAGCTAAAAAATTATTGTTCTCGGATGTCAGGGTTCACTAGACATCGAACAGGTCCTCCTGTCACAGAAAATTCTGTTTCTGGATTTTCACAACGAATTGTATAAGTACCTGGCTCCACGTCCATATCTACAGATGTAGTATTTTCTAATTCCAAACTTTCCAAATCCATAGGTACACTGTTTCTGTAAAGAATACATGAATCGGCACTATCAACTACCCAACTCAATCCACAAGTTCCACCTTCATTTGCAACACCAGTAGTCAAAGTTAGAGGAGAAGTAAATACCGGTGGTGGCAATTCACAAGTGAAACTACTCTGACTACAGAATAATCCTTCAGCGCATTCATCATCCACCATACATTCTCTTATAAAAATCGAACAATAACCTGTAGAAACATTGCTAGTGTCTGGATCGGTTATTCTCACACTTGCTGTTTTTGATTCGCCTTTTACAGCATAGTCAACAGGTCCAACATTTTGGTTATTTTCTACACCAGTAATCGCAGTTCCTCCCCACAAATAATCAAATGGACCTTCTCCATTTGCTGCACTTGATTTCCAGTAGACATCTTCACCAACATTAAAAAATGTTTTTGGGACAGTAGCACTTAAAGAAGAATAAGCTGCACATGAAGCTTTGAACTCATCGACTTCTTGTATATGTGAACAAGACGCCATATTTGAAACCACTTCGCCAGTTCCAACAATCCTTGCTTCTACATTAACCAAATATTCTGTTGTTTCTTCAGGGTCATCATAAACAATATCGTATGCCCCACCATCAACAGATCCGGAAGTAACTACTTCATTATCATTATTTTGAGCAAGTACGGTTGAGAAAACATTATTGGCAATTACATAAATTATTATTACAGCAACCACAAAAAATAATTGTTTAAATTCTTTACTTTCGATTTGCCATTTTTTTAATTTATTTTTTGTCATTTTTTTAAATTGTCTCATCAATTATTAGATGGGTAATAATGCTCAGGACCATAACAAGGGTACTCCTCACCGTCGTAACTCTCACCAGGAGCGTCATAGGTACAAACACAACTTCCATCATCATAATTATATTTGGGACCTGCAATTGAATCAAAATTGTCAGCCCAAGACACACGACATCCTCCACCATAATCACATCCATCGTATGCGCCTGTGTAAGGATTAACATAAGTAGGGTGTGTAGCCTGGGAGTTATAACTAGGATGAAGTGGGTCTCTACATCCAAAAATAACAGTTGTAGTAGGAGGATAAAATTGACACGCTTCATTCTTTCCATAATTAGAAGATGGCCAACCTTGAGCGTTAAACTCTTCTTCACAAGCCGTACAAGGACACATCTCCAAAGAAACCGATTCTGAATCGTAAACAGTTCTAGTTACTCCTTGATTAATACGGCTGCTACGTGTCCAACCATCAACAGTAACCGTATCTGAATCTTCAGCATCACTCAAATAACCAGATCTATTAATTGGAGCATCCCAACTATCACCATGTTTTCTTGTATCAGTTCTGATTCGACTCCCATTAAAATTTGTATTTATAAACCAAAGTTCTCCAGTGTTACAAGGATCCCTTAAAGATAAGGTTGCACCGATAACTGTGTAGCTTTTTCCATAATATAATCCTCCACACATATCTTTTTCATGTTCATAACAAGCTTGCAAGGTGGTAGCAACATTCGTGATAGTAACTGAGGCTGGGGTTGTACATTTTGGTGTTTCAGCTGGCGGTTCAGTTGGAGGAGTATAAATTACACCACCAGAACTAGGACTTCCAGATTCAGGCTCAACATCACCAGTCCAAACATATTCTAGTTCTTCTTGTGTATGGTCATCTGAATAGAAATTATCAATATACCAACCCACTCCTGGATTAGCCGCACAAGAAAGAGTCACAGGATACAAATTTTTTATTCCCACTCTAGATTTTAGAATTTCTCCAGCAGCAACAGGGAAATAACTGTTCCCCGGACTATATTCTGTATACCAAGCATCATTAAAGAAGTACTCTACACCAGTCTGAATCCAACCAAAACTGTTTGATGGATCTAACTTTGCAATATAATTCCCAAAATCAACTGTTTTGAAAAAATAAGGAATATCATCAGGAGAATTACAATCCTGTGGAATCAGACCACCTAAAATACTTTCAGAAAATTGTTTTTGCACAGCACCCAATGGAAGTCCTTCAACTCCTATACAATAAGAAGTCGCGTTGTTTGATTTTATATACGGCTCATCACTGTCTTTAAGACCGTCCTCACTGTAATCCAAATAAAAGCTCGATTGTATTTCAGAATCCAAAGCACACATCATTTGTCTATCGCTTCGACTTACATCTGTAAATTCTAAATTTTGTCTTGAATCTCCTTGTTCAAAATCAACTCGACAATAGTCTCCCCCAAAGTCTGCTCTAGCCTCCAAACGATATGTTTGACTCAAGACTCCATTAGTTTCTACTCTTTGTGGATGATCAACATCAAAACAAAATTCCTCCACAAATGGGCCAAAGATCCACTCGTTAACGCTAGTACTAGAGGTTGTATTCATATTCCAAGTTTTTGTTTTTGCAGGATCAACAGTATCATTATAAAAATCAACAGTTACATCTACAGGTAAATTACCGCACGCTTTACAACTAACCTTCACATAAAATTCAACATCAGAACAACTGTTTTCACCAGAACAAAGACCTTGATATCCTTCAGGTTCACCATCTGGAACAGACCAAATATCTATAAGATCTCCATATAGTATTGGTTTTGTTTGATTGCTATTACCATCATTACTATCACCAGCGTCTTGGTAATATAGACATGTTCCATCGTTCACATTAGCTTGGTAGTTATAATTAGAAGCACTAGGATCAGTACAACCCCAATAAGTAATATATTCCTGGGCAGAAGCTAAATTATTTTTTGAATCAATTATAGTTCCTCCAACAAAAAGGAGTGCAATCGCAATACTTACAAGTGTAAAATTAGTTTTCTTTTTTAAGAAAGCAAGCAATCCCACAACTACAACCAAGGCAAGCAGACTCCATAAAAGATTTCTAAGTAGATTAGATTTTGGGTATTCAAATATTTTATTTGGATCCATTGTTACAACTTGAGTATCTAAAATATTTCCATTCTCATCAGATAAAATCAATTCTATTTCATCAATCAAAGTTTTAGATTTTATTTTTTTGTCACTAAAGTCGACGTCAACGTCTGTTCCTTGAAAAGTCCCATTTAAATCAATCTCTTTTTCAACTTCTTGTATTACTTCACTTTTACTTTTAAATATTGCTTTTAGTGTAGCTTTTTTTGCCATCGGATCACCTGCCACAATTGTATTCACAATCAAACTAATAGGTTCACCTTTTCTGTACGAATTTATATTTGTTTGAGTTTCATAAATTCTTCCAATCAATCCTCTATATAAAAGGCGAACTGATATATTTTCTGAAATTTGTTCCCCTCTAGCATTTTTAAAAGAAATAAAAGCAGTGTGTGAACCAGATAAAATATTTTCCCAAGGATCTATTTTGAACTCCAAAGCTTCACCGTCTTCTCTTATTAAATCTTCTAAGAGAATATTATTTTCTTCATAAACTATTTTAGCGTTATCCGATATGTGGGAAATTTTTATATCAGAATAAATATCTTCTCTAGCGATAGCATCAAACAATTCTTGATTGGTGCTCTCTGGAAACGAAACAATATAGGATTTATCTTTTTCCAAAGTTGGACCCTCCATCAATTGATAAGAATTCTTAGTTTCCACATCCACGAGGGACGCTTGTTTGTTAGAAATAAAAGTTCCTCTACCTGTCAGACGTAGAGGTTCTTTTGTATATGTAATTCCGTAATAAGAAAGTTCTTCATTAAAAACAGTTCCTCTTATAAAATAACTCCCCCCAGGGATGGTAGGCGGTAATTCATATTGAATAGTTTGTCTTCCGGATTCTCCAGGAGCCAATCTTGGAAAAGTATCAGACGTAGAAACTATATAGTCCAAATTTCTGAATAATAAACCTGTGGTTTCTAATTTTTCTCCATTATAAAATTCAAAACTATATTTCAAATTGTCGACAAAAGTTGTGGAGTTGTTTTGTACACTAAAATCTATACTTACCAATCTCTTATCAGATGAATACGCCGTGTTGTGTATTTCTACGACCAAAGGAATAGTCTCTTGTCTTACAACTTCTGAGGTTTGTGCAAAAATTTCTGCAGGAAATACAGAAGATAGAATTAAAGATAAAGATAGAATAGTAAAAAATTTACTACAAACTTTTTTAAACATACAAAAATTGTATCATACAAAAAGTTCAGTTTTTTTTATTCGCTTTGGATATCCACAAGTGTCTTGTATGGCAAGCATTCTTTATATAGAGTCTCGTGATCTCCAATACCTGCAATCTTTCCTCCATCAAGGCAGATTATTTTATCTGCATGACGAACAGTTGAAAGTCTGTGAGCAATCACAATCACAGTTCTATTCTTAAACGCTTCTTTCATAGCATCGTGAATTGCTTTTTCATTTTCACCATCCAGAGAGCTTGTAGCTTCATCGAAAATTAAAATCTCAGGATTTACAGAAAGAGCACGGGCGATACCCACTCTTTGTCTTTGACCTCCTGAAAGTTTTATACCTCTTTCACCCACCACTGCTTCAAAAGGTTTTTCACCAAGCCTTTCAAAAAATTGATCAATTCGTGTGATTTTTGCTAGTTCAACTAATTTCTCATCTGTCCATTTTTCTTTTTCTTCATCAGAAAGTCCAAACAAAATATTTTCGCGCAGAGTTGTGTTTTGCAGGATTACTTCTTGTTCAACAATTCCGATATTTTTTCGGTGAGCTTCTAGTGAAAGTTTTTTCAACTCAACATCCTCAATTTTTATTTTTCCATTATCTGGATCAAATGCTCGCAGAAGGAGATTTATAATTGTAGTTTTCCCAGCACCAGAGCGACCAACAATTGCACACACTTCTCCAGAATTAATTTCAAAAGAAACATCATCGAGTGCTTTCAAAATTTTCTTTTCCTCACCTTCATCGTTGGCATGTGAGAAATTTACATTTTCAAATTTGATTGAATACCCACCTTCTTTTGATTCTAAAATTTTTGGATTTTTTACTTCTTTAATATCATTTTCAATTTCTAGAATTTCAAAGAATTTTTCAACTCTAGGCCATAAAAATGCTAACCTTCTAAATCTTCCAAAAACATGATCAACCATTACAATTTGCCTCATTCCATAAGTAAGTAAAGTAACGAAAGCTCCCACAGTCAATGTATTCCAGTTTGTAATAGATAAAACAGAGAGAAAAATCAAAACAATTAAGTTCACGTCTCCCATTAAATTTATTGCAGCGGTTTTTACTTCATAAGGAGTCCAAGTCTTTTGATAGTGTTTTTTCAAATCTTCTAATTTGTCATTTTGTTCTCCAACAACATTTTTAGTTGCACCTCTAAAAATAATAGTTGTTATGATTCTAATTATTTCACCATTCCATCTATCAACTTCCACTCGATGATCTCTGAATTCTCTGAATCTTTTCATGAACACCTTATTGCAGTATTGATAAAGTGAAAAATGAATCAAACTTATTCCAAAAGTTACTAACCCTATCAACGGAGAAACAAAAATCATCGCAACAAGAATAAAAAGATACCTCAAAACATTTGGAAAAATATCATAATTCATCATGAAGAAAATCTCTGAAACGGAATTCTTTCCTTGATCAAGAACACTTTGCTTAAAACCACTATCAGATCTAATATGTTGACCAACCGACAAGTCAGACATCTTTTTTAAAGAGACTTGATTTAAAAGATTTTCGGATTGAAGCTGAATATTTTGAGTTTCATTATATCCACGAATAAAATTAATCAGAGAATTCAATAATAGTGAACCTGCTAATATAAAAATATAATTTTGTATTTCAAAAAAAGATTGACCCTGTGTGATACCATCAATAATCTTTCCGAAATAATAAGGCCAAATCAACGAAGAAATCGAGAATAAAACTATAAGTAGCAACTGTACAACAATAACCACTCTAAGTGGTTTAAAGAATTTAAATATTTTAATTAGGTTTGATGTTAGATTCATATCATTGATATTAATACTAAAAAATAAAAAACACCAATTAAAGTCTTCAGGGCCTAATCTAGCTCGACCCTATTGGTCGCTAGGAATATATTTTAGGTATATCTTCCCAAGAAGTTGTAAACTCGCCGGAAATAAATTTAGTGTTTGGTGCCCATTTTTTATCAACACCTTCAGACGCTAGCCTCACTGTACCCTTTCCATAAATCAAATTCAGCGAATCAATTGATTTCATCAGTTTCTCAGTATCAAAAGTTTTTTGTCCAAATAAATCTTCGCTCTGACATGAATCTATTGGAACAAAATCTCCAAGCATGACGCCCGTCTTTTTATATTCAAAACCATCTTGATACATTGATTTCAAAATTTTATTTGCAATTTTTGTTAGTTCAATCGTGTCCGACACAGGTTTGTCTAAAACAATTGATTCCGTTTGATAATACTGGGCAGTGTTAGTAAAACGATTTGTCGAAATTGTGATACTCAAAAATTTTGTTGCACTTCCTTCTTCTCTCATTTGTTGAGCACAGTTTGAGACATGATGTGACACCGACTGAAATAAAGTTTTAAAGTCTGATACATTTTTCCCGAAAGAACGCGAACTAATAATCGATTTTCGAGATTCTTTTTGAGCATCCATTAAAAGGCACGACTCACCTTTTAATTCTCTAGAAATCCGCAATAAACCAATTCCAAAGTTTTTTTGAATCCACTGATCATTTTGTTTAGTTAAATCAAGTGCCGAGTTGATCCCAAATTTTGATAGCGACAAAGAAATCCTCGAACCAATTCCCCAAATCTTTCCAACAGAAACATCTTCCAAAATTTTATTGAGATTATTATCTTTTTCGATTTGATATACGACAGTTTTGTTATCCTTTGAAATTCTATTTGCGAGTTTAGCTAAAGTTTTTGTTGGAGCTATTCCAATTGAAACTGGTATTCCTGTGTATTGTCTTATTTTTGCGTGCAACTCCTCACAAAATTTTTTAGGATCACTCACGTCAGTCAAATCAATAAAAGCCTCATCGATAGAATATACTTCCATTTCATTTGAAAATTCTTGAATAATATTCATTACCCGGTCTGACATATCTCTATATAATTTAAAATTGGTTGAGAAGATAGCGATTTTTGACATGTCATAATTATTTTTCATTTTAAAATGAGGAATACCCATCGGGATCCCCATGTCTTTTACTTCTTGTGAACGAGAAATCACACAACCATCATTACTCGAAAGAATTAGTGTGGGCTTATTTTGTATTGAAGGATTAAAAACCCTCTCACACGATACAAAGAAATTATTACAATCAACAAGCGCGTAGGTTTTCATTTTAAATTAGTTTATGCACGACATGACAAACAACACCCCAAACTTCTTGATCTTCTTGCTGTGAAAATTTTTGAATTACAAATTCTCCGTCTAGATTTACTAAAACAATACTTCCAATTTTTGGCGACACCGAACGATCTATCACCAGTACATCATTTTTTGCAATAAGAAGTTCTGGCAAATCAAAACCTTCATATCTAAAATAAAAAGTTGCGTGTGGATGAAGTGTAACAAGATTATATAAATCCAACCTATCGTGACTAACATTTTCTGCAGATTGAAATAACGGTGTCATCCGTATATTGTATCTTTTATTTTTCTAGTCTGTCAACTTTTCTAGTTTTAAGTTTTAAACGACCTTACTCAAATCTCCCTCTATTAAAGTCGGATTAAAGCCAATAATCTCATCTTTTAGAATTCCTTCTGGAATATTAGCAAACAAAAATATTTTTTTATTTAATTTAAACGCATCATACATTTCCAAAAAAGTTGCGCCTCCAATGTAGTTTTGAATTCCATGTTTTTCAAAATTCAAAACAAGCACTGCATCCTGATTATTTATCACACTCTCACTGTGTTTAATCATCGAAGATTTCCATTTTGAGTGTTCATCAAATCCAAGATCTCTGTATCTAGCCTCTGTCCCTGGATCATCAAAGCAATTCGGAAGTGTTACAACATGACCAGCGTCTTCTAGTTCATTTTTTATTTCAGGTATTTTATCGTAAAAGACCTTGCTGCAAATTAAAAATAATTTCATACTAGAATTATAACCCCCTACTATCATATGCCCAATGTAACACAGCTTGCCTTTGCCTAGCACGACAACTCTCGTCACCTTTCCTGCAATTTTTAACGATTTGCGCAATGTGTCGACTAATCGCCTTCCATCTCTTGATTTGTCTTGCATCCTCTTTTGGAATCCGACGTCCTAAATAATATCTACAATACCATTGAAACCAACCTCGCGGATCTTCGTTATAAATCCAACCTTTCTTTTGCCATTCTTCCAAAGACTGCGATGCTTTTATACCAAAATAATTTTTATCTTTCTCGTATTTTCCAGATACAGACAGGCTCGCTCCCTTAAACCAATCTTTCGGAAATTCATCATGCTCTCCATCAAAATATTTTCCTCCAAATATTCCCAGTTTCAACATTTGCTTCGGTGTCAGATCCGGTTTGAATTCAGGATCAAAATTCTTCCCCTCTTTTTCAGTGAGTGTGTATTTGTAGTTTTTTTGATATCTATCGTTTACTTTTACTTCTTTCACACTAAAAATATACCACCTCCCAAAACAAAAAACACCTCAATATTGAGGTGTTTTGGGAACTAATCCTTATAAAGATTCAATCATTTTCCCATAAGCATCAAAAGACTTTTCCGCATTAACACGATCTTTACCTCCCTTTTTATAGTCCTCAACATTATCAATCAATCCTGATAAAAATGAATTTGTGATCAATCTAGCCAATGAAAGTTTGTTATTACTCTCCTCTTCATAAGAGTCAATAATATGTTGGAAGTGATTTGGAAAATCTCTAATATATCTAGAAAACTCTCTTGCAGTTTCACCATATTCGGAATTACCAAAATCGATAAAACCAGATATTTTTTTATCTTTTATTAAAACATTTTCGTGATGAGCATCGTTGTGAATAAATTGAAAAACAGACTGATCCAAAGTTGTGTCAAAAATACTTTTTGCTTTCTGAGCTAAATCTATCATATTTTTTGGCAAAGACTCATCAGAAATAATTAAATGATAATCTGCTAACACTTCTAAATGAAGTCCTGTAGAGTCGTCAACCAAGACACCCATTTCATTTGCGTTTTGTTTACTAATTATTTTACCGATTTGGGCATGAAAATATCCAAGATTTCGCAAAATATCAATTCTTTCTTCTTCTGATAAATCTTTCCAAACATTACGCAGAGTATCACCCTCAATAAATGAATATCCATACATGTCTGGATCTTGGGAAACAAAAATAACTTCAGGAACAGGAATTGTTAAATTTGATTCATATAATTTCTGTGCAACTTTTGCTTCAATAACTAAACTGTTTTGAGGAGTAAATTCTTGAATTTCTTTTTCCACTTTTACAATACATTTTTTACCAGTCTTAGTTTCCAAATAATATGCGTTGTTAACAAACCCTGACGCTTTTAATTCAAATTTAGTAATTTTCTCTTTTATTATTTTTTCAATATCACCCCTTAAGTCTTCTGACATACAAAAAATATAGCACTTCCCAAAACAAAAAACACCTCAATCTTGAGGTGTCGATAAGTTAAGTTGTTGTATATATTAAATTTTCTTTTTCCAAAACACTCTACTATTCACAGGCTCACCTTCTTCTCTTGATAATGAAATTTCATTTGTTTCAACTCTTTCAAAATCAATACTTTCTGGAACCGTCTCATACAAAAGCTTGGCTTTTGTATCCTTCATTAAACCCGCATATTGTTCTAAAATTGTTTCAGAAGTCGGCATAAGAAACACATCAACGCCAATTTCTTTTGCAGCTGACTTAACATCTTCCAACAATTCCTTTTGATAATTTGGAATACTACCGGCACCAAAGCACTTATTACATTTTACATATTCTGTTTTAGTAACATTCACACCCCCTTTTCCATTGCACATCTCACACTTATCACGACTTACTTCTTTAAGTTTCTTATTCTTGGTTTTTTGTAATAGATCAGATTGAATCTCCTCGATAAGCCAAGCCTTTTCAAATACACCTAAATCGCTTACAACATTTCTTTGACTTATTTTCATCCAAGAGTAAACCTCCAGAGGTTTATCTGTTCTGAAATGTGAACTCGTATGCATATAATCTAACTCGGCGTCACCTAATTCATAAACATTAATCATTTCTTCTAACGAAGCTTCTTTGATTATTATTATTCTATCTCCTTCACCTCTTTTAACATAAGGCAAAATATCCGAAGAAAATGCTTTTAATCCATCTTTCAAAATACCATTATTTAATCTTTTTACAGTCTCATTAATATCTTCTATACTTTCAATATCATTCTCTATTTCATCATCAAAAATAGTTTGAGGAAATTTTTCTTTCATATACAAAAATTCTACCACTCTCCTAAAACAAAAAACACCTCAATCTTGAGGTGTTTTTTGAACTGCGCGAGTGATGGGACTCGAACCCACGACCTTCCGCGTGACAGGCGGACGCTCTAACCAGCTGAGCTACACCCGCAAATGTGTAAGCAAATTACATAACAAATGCGTTTCGCTACTTTACCAAATAAAGCTCTGTTTATCAAATACCCCTAACGTGTCCCGAGGGACGGAATTGAACCGTCGACCTTAGCTTTATGAGTGCTACGCTCTAACCAACTGAGCTACCCCGGGATTCTACAAAACCTTTGCAGAACACACTATAATAGTATCAGTCAATTTTTACAAGTCGGAGTCCAATTCCACACTTTCATTAACCAAAAACTCAACCTCTTGCTCTAGTCTTATTCTCACAGAACTATCTAAAGTTGTTGAAGCATTAGTGAAATCAGATCCCAATATCTCCTCTTTTGCTTCCAGCACGATATCGTCTACAAGAGACTCGACCTCTTCAACTCGAGTATTTGAAATATCTTCCACATGTTTAGATAGAGCATCTAGCGCAACATTTCTTAATGAACGAAATTTTTCTCGCATTTCTTTTTTATCGTTTTCTTTTTCTGTTTCTTCTTTTAGCTCAACTAATTCAACTTGTTCATCTTCGGCTTTTTTTTCATCAATATCTTTATCATCAACTTCTTCTTTTGTTTCAATTTCAGATATGATAGAGAAAGATACAGAAGCATCTAGTTCTCCGGTTTCTTCAGACAACCCCAAGACATCTTCACTAATATCTAGAGCAGCGACAACCACTTGATGATCTTCCAATGTATCTTCTTCCGAATCTTCAGAAACTTCCAAAGCCAAAATTACATCAGAAACATTTTCTTCCAAAGCCTCTTCAAAATCTACAAGTGCATCCTTTTTTATTTCACCCTCCCTAGCAAGAATTTTTATTTCACTCACTCTTTTTGTTAAAAGAGATTGATAGTATTCGTTCTTCTCTTCTTTAGGAACAAATGCAGCTTTTACTTCTTCATTTATATTTGTTTTTACTTTATACAAAACATCCCCGGGCAAACTTCTTTCAGCAGCAAAAGAAACAGGCGCTCCAATAATTGCAAACATTATCAAAGCCGCTGGTACTGCGCGTAAATAAAAAGACCAAGCAAAGAAAGGTGACGGTTGTGCAACTGGTGTAATTCTCCCAAAAATATTTGATTTTAGATTTTCTTTTTCAGAAACACTCAAAGACACTTGCTTGTACGCATTTTCAAAATTTTCAATATCTTTTTGTAATTTTGGGTTATTCATTTTTTTCTTTTTTATTATATAAATCTTCTAACTGTGCGAGTGCTCTATGCAATCTCACAGAAATAACATTTTCACTTACACCATGTATATCAGCAATTTCTTTTACAGAAAAGCCTTCAATGTGTCTCAATAAAATCAGATCGGAATCTTTCTTTTCTATAAGACCGAGCATCTGATTTAGATCTGAAGCAATTATTGTTTTTGAAATATCTTGGCTATTATCCGCGATATCAAAACCTGCTTCAGACAGCGTATCCAATGAAGAATGATGCACATCTCTCTCGTAGCTATTCACCAAAAGATTATGAGCGATTCTATATAAAAGAGCTTTTGGGAATTCCACATCTTTCCCTTTTCCAAGATACGATTGCCACATCCGAACAAACACCTCTTGAGTCAAATCAAGTGCTTTTTCTTTGTCTCGAATACGAAACATCAAATATCTGAAAATGTCATCAACATAAGCGTCGTACAACATTTCCATATTTTTTCGGCTTTTATTATTCATTGAATATGTACGTATTCGCAACTGGTAACCCTGCAAATACTGATTTCTTACATTCTATGTAAGATTTTAGCTCCTGCGGTGTCATTAATAGTGGAACCCCATGTACTCTGACAATTAAATATTACTCAGAAAAGCATGGAGTTATTATAGTTAACAACACACTTATAAGTATAACAATATTACTATGAATCAATCTAATCAAAAATTTGATGTGGTTTGGCACTCAAGAATCAGCCGCACATTAAAGAAACTAAAGAAAAGTACTGCCCAAATGACAGTAGCTTTAGTGATGGCAGCAATTATTGCTGTTCCATCAGTAAGCGCACTAACATCAAGCGATGTAGAATTATTAATCGCACTTGGAATCATTCCAGCTGATAAAGCCGCTGTAGCACGAGCTGCTGTTTCAGGAAATTCAAACACAGTATCATGTGGTGTTTTCATGAGAGATTTAACTCTTGGATCAACAGGATCTGATGTAGTCTCTCTACAAACATTTCTTGAATCAAAAGGAAAACTAACAATGCCAGTTGGAGTTTCAAAAGGATATTTTGGACAACTAACAAGACAAGCTCTTGCGAGTTACCAAGCTTCAGTTGGAATTGCTCCAGCTGTAGGATATTTTGGACCAATCACTAGATCAAATGTTGCTCTAGCATGTGCTCCAGGAAATCCAAATCCAGGTACACCTAACAATCCAAACCCAGAACTTTCAAATAAGGAAGCAAGACTTTCTGATTACGACCGAGAGAACTCATATTCAAATGAAACTCTTGAGGAAGGAGAAACAGCAAAAGTTTTTGCTGCTGAATTTTCTGTGGAAGATGGAGATGTAAAAATAGACCGTGTAGATATTGCTCTTGAAGCAGTGTCAGAAACTAACGAGGATGAACCTTGGAAACAAATTGAATCTATTACTTTGTTCATCAACGGTGACGAAGTTGATTCAATGGATGTAGATAGCGAAGATGATTGGTCACGAGAATCAAGTACAGAAACTCCTACAACTAGCCGAGCCTACGAAGTAAGATTCGCTGGATTGGATACTGTAGTTGAAGAAGGTGATGACGCTCTAATCGAAATTGAAATCAAAACATCAGACCGAATTGATGACAACGATCTAACACAATCATGGAAAATTTGGATCCCAACAGATGGAATCCGAGCCGTGGATGGAAAAGGAATTGATCATTATGAAGGTTCAAACTCAGAATCAACAGAATTCGAAATCGAAACTGCTGATGATGGTGATGTATCAATTCGTTCAAGTGATGATGATCTAGATGCATCTATCTTGGTTGTAGATACTGACACTAAATCTTCATCATACGAAGTGTTTAGATTTGAAGTTGAAGCAGATGATGCTGATATTTTCCTAAACACTCTTACAATCGTAGCTTCAACTTCTGATAACAACATTAATGATGTTGTATCAGAACTTACAGTTGAAATTGACGGAGACGAATTTGATTTCGACTCAGTATCAACTACAGCTAACGTAGGAGAATACCTATTCGACTTTGAAGATAACAACGATGACGTTGGTGTGGACAAAGACGATACTGTTGAAGTAGTTGTATTTGTAAGATTCCACAAAAATACAGGAAACTATGCAGATGGTACTACTGTACAATTTGGAATCGGAAAAATTGATGGTTCTGACTACGGTGATATTGGAATCACAGCAGAAGGACAATCAACTGGAGACAATGCTGATGTAACAGGACGACAAGAAGGTTCTCTACACACATTGAGAACAGAAGGAATTTCAACTACCTCAACTGGTAATACATTCACTTACCGAGACAACCTAACAGGTACATTGTCAGACGATGAAGGAATTTACAAATTCCAAATAAGAGTTACAGCTCTAGAAGAGGATGCTTGGATCGACAACAGTGTTGCGACAACATCATCAACAACAGCTGGATTTGTAGCGACTGTCACAGGAGATACATTCAATGGTGAATCATCAGCGAGAATTGCTGACACAACAGCAGATGTATTAACTAATAATCGATACAAAATTTCAGAAGGAACTTCAGAGACATTCGAGATTGTAGTAGAACTTGATCCAGCTACTGCAGGAGCATATGGTTTGACACTTTCAAACATCAACTTCGCAATCAGCTCAAATGGAACACAAGTAGAATACGTTGTACCGAATGAAACTCAATACAGAATTTCAAGTAAAACAATCAAAAATTAATAATTTCTGATTAGTTGAAAGAAAGCAAAAGGCCGCCCGTAAGGGCGGCCTTTTGCTTTGTCTGTTTTATTAGCTTCAATCTAACTTGTTGCGGGGCCCGGAATTGCACCGGGGTCTAGAGGTTATGAGCCTCTCGAGGTACTACTCCTCTACCCCGCGATATATTTACCAACTTTTTGGATGCCCAAAATACTACACGAAAAAACCTGTTTAGTCAATTTCAATCCTAAATATAATAAAACTCTTCAAAAACTTGTCGATACAAATTAATCACTCTTTCAGCTTCAGATTTTGAGAAAGTAAAATCACCTCCTCTGTGAGCAATATGATTTCTAATCTTATGAGCCTCCCATGCTTTATTCAAAGTAATAAAATCTGACTCCTCAATTTGTTTTAATTTGTCACCAATAGAATCTCCGTCGTAATTCATTCGAGAAAGCATTTCATCTAAAATAATATCCGCCTCAATAATAGCTTGTCTCCAATCACTTGAACTATGAGATTGAATTAAATTTTCAACTCTAATCCATCTTTCATTTTTGGGACCAGTTGGAGTTTGTTCTTCTACTTCAAAAGAAAATCCCAACGCGCTAGCATCTCCGGTCGGCAAGTTTGAAGGCAATCCGAAACTTGCCAAACTAACTGGTTCAGAAAATTCTTCATTCTGTTTAATTTTTCTTTGCAAAGATTGGAATTCTAAACTTTTTTTATTCTGAGAAAGAATAGTGGCTTTCTTTTGTTTTTTAGAAATATTAAAAATCAAAAATAAAAACACAATCGCTAAAATTAATCCAATTGGTCTAAATATATCTAGAAAAATTGGTACAATATTTAAAGCTCTGAAGAAACCTATTTCACTTGTTAGATCTTTTGCAGAAACCCAACCGTCAGGAGTTTCTTGATAATCAACTCTAAACCATTTCTGTCCGTACAAATCTACAGGGCCCTCTAAAATTTTTCCAATAGCACCTTTTATTTGTTCACCAATAATCGCACCAGCTGGGGTTTGTCTTACCTTTGTATCCCAAATATTTGCAACTTTTTTTCCTACAGATAAATCTCCTACAGGAACAATTCTCAAATCCCCTTCAGTGATTCCCACTTCCAAATTTTGTTCTTCTACTTTGTTTGTAAATTTATTTACAAAACTTCCAAAAATAAAAACTATCGCAATCATTGCGACAACTGTCCAAAGTAATCCTGAGTCAGTGCTTTCAACTGGTTTATCTGCCATCTATTTTATTTTCTCAAATTTTTTACCAATCTCAAAGAGTTTTTTTTCATTATACTGCGCAGAAATAAATTGCATTCCAACTGGAAGATTTTTTCCATCACGATTTACTTCATTTCCAGGTACAGAAATAGCGGGAACGCCAGCAACATTAGCAAGAACCGTAAAAATATCATTCAAATACATCTTCAAAGGATCACTAGATTTTTCACCAATTTTAAAAGCAGGAGTTGGAGCAACAGGCATTGCAATCACATCAACTTCTTTAAAAACGTTTTCGACTTTTTTTCTAATCATATTTCGCACTTGCCAAGCTTTTCTATAAAATTGATCAGCATAACCAGCAGACAAAACATAAGTCCCTAGCATGATTCTTCTTTTCACCTCAGAACCCAAGAGTTGTCCCCGAGTTTTCATATAAGTATCCAACAAGTCTTTTCCTTCAATTCTTTCACCAAACTTTACTCCGTCATATCTAGACATATTTGAAGAAACTTCAGCTGGCACCAAAACATAATAAACAGCTAGAGAATGTTCAATCCCAGGAATTTTAATATCTTTTATTTCATACCCTTCAGATTTCAATTTTTCAATTCCATCATTAAAAGATTTCAATACATCTTCATCAATTCCTTCTTTCAAAAAATCATAAGGGACTCCGATTGTTTTCACACTTGAATCTTCGTTTAAAATTGAGTGACTTGTTGAGTCCATTTCATCTTTTCCTCGCACAGCATCAAAAAGGATTTCTACATCATCGACATTTTTTGCAGTTGGACTAATCACGTCAAATGAACTCGCCATCGCAATCAATCCATATCTAGAAACACTTCCGTATGTTGGTTTCAATCCAACCACTCCACAAAAACTCGCAGGCTCTCGAATCGAACCACCTGTATCAGAACCGAATCCTCCAGCCGCCATTTCCGCAGCTACAGAAGCAGTCGCACCTCCAGAAGAACCTCCTGCAACTCTTTCAGTATCATGAGGATTTTTTGTCACACCATATGCACTGTTTTCAGTTGAAGCACCTTGAGCAAATTCGTCAGTGTTTGTTTTTCCTAAATACACAGGACAATGTTCATCCAATTTTAAAATAGCTGTAGCAGAATATGGAGCAACATAATTTTCTAAAATTTTTGAACCAGCAGTAGTGCGTCGATCTTTCATACACATATTGTCTTTCATTGAAATCGGAATACCTGTCAGAAGTGTTGCAGTACCAGCATCAATTTTTTCTTGAGCTTTTTTTGCTTGCTCCATCACATCATCAAAAATAGTTAAATACACATTCAATTCAGGATTTTTTTCTTGAATATTTTTTAAATATGCATTCGCCAAATCTACAGCCGTAATTTCTTTTGCGACTAATTTTTTGTGAGCTTCTTTAATTGTTAGTTTAGTTAGATCCATTGTCATTGTTTAAAATTTTCTGCACTTGGATAAAATCATCTTTCGTTTTTGGAGCGCATTTCAAAAGTGAATCTTTATAAGTTTCTGGTTCATCGGCATTTGTGTCTTCTCGAAAAACGTTTCTATCTCCAGAATTTTCAATCAAATTGAAGTCTCCTTCTGATTCTCCGATAGCAGAGTTAATTTGTTCAATATAGCCCAAAATAGAGCCTATTTCTTGGCTATATTTATCCACTTCATTTTCAGTTAGTTCTAGGCGAGCTAGTTTCGCCAAGTTGATTATGTCTTCTTTATTCATAGGCATATCCTAGCTTATTTAATGAGCTTTGAAAACTCTTCTTCATTCAAAATTTTCACACCCAATTCCACAGCTTTATCGTATTTACTCCCTGGCTCATTTCCAGCCACCACAAAATCTGTATTCTTTGAGACAGCGCTGGAGATGTTTCCCCCAAGATTTCTAATCAAATTTTTCACTTCATCTCTAGAAAAATTTTCCAAGCTCCCTGTGACTACAAAATTCTTCCCTTCAATATTTTTATTTTGATTACCTAAGTTAGTTTTTCTAATCTTTATCTCTTTCAAAAGATGCTCAAGCATTTGTAGATTATTTTTATCTTTAAACCATTCAAAAATAGATTCTGCTACCACATCACCAATACCATCAATAGCTTTCAGTGAATCAATATCAGTGTTCTTTATTTTTTCTATATCACCAAATCTTTTTGCCAACAAAAACGCAGTTTCTTCTCCGACATTATTAATAGAAAGACCCACAATCATTTTTTCTAAATCAACTTCTCTAGATTTATTTATTGAAGCAATCAATTTATTGGCTGAGACTTCCGCGAATCTTTCTAGTTGCAATAAGTCACCAACTGTAAGAGTAAAAATATCTGCTGGATTTTGTACAAGTCCCGCACTCACAACTTGCTCCACTTGCTTTGGACCCAAACCTTCAATATCAAAAGATTTTTTAGAAGCAAAGTATGCTAATTTTTGAAGTTGCACAGTATAAGAATTTTTATTTACACACCGGTACGCTGCTTCACCTGGAATTCTTTCAATTCTTCCATCACCTCCACATTCAGAAATTGTTTTTGGAAAAATAAAAGGCTTTGTGTTTTTCGGCCGTAATTCTTTCACAACCTTTACCACTTGCGGAATAATATCTCCTGCTTTTTGCAAAACAATCGTGTCACCAATTCGCACATCCAATCTTTTTATTTCATCCTCATTATGTAGTGTGGCTCTAGAGACTTTTGAACCAGCTATTAAAACAGGCTTCAAATGAGCCACAGGTGTGATTACTCCAGTTCTTCCTACTTGGAAAGCAATATCTTCGACAACAGTTGTTGTTTGTTCAGCTGGGAATTTAAAAGCAATCGCAAATCTTGGAGCCTTTCCTGTATACCCCAGAATACTCTGATATTTCTTCTCATTAACTTTCACCACCACACCATCAATCATAAATTCTTGATCATCTTTCATCTTGCTCCACTTTTTCCAAAACTTAATAACATCTTCAATTGACTTTGCTAAAACAAAATTTTTATTCACCACAAAACCTTTTTCTTTAAGCCAGTTTAATTCATCAAACTGAGTTTCGGGTTCTTTCTCCGCTTTTGCAATATCATAAATAAAAACATCCAATTTTCTTTTTCTCACCATCTCAGGATCAAGTTGTCTCAAAGTTCCCGAAGCAAGATTTCTAGGGTTTGCATAAAGCTGTCCGCCTTCTTTTTCAATTTCATAATTTATTTTTTCAAACTGTTTTTTAGAAAGATAGATTTCCCCTTCCACAATTAATTCACCAGAAGATTTTATTTTATGAGGAATGCTAATAATCGTTTTCACATTCTCTGTCACATCTTCACCTGTAACCCCATCTCCCCGAGTCGCCGCAGAAACAAGCTCACCATCTTTATACTCCAAAACTATTTTCAATCCATCAATTTTTAATTCGCATGTATATTCCAAATCTAAATCTCCAAAATCATCTTTCAGGGCTCTTTTAACTTTTTTATCAAATGCAATAATTTCTTCTTCATCAAAAACATCATTAAAAGACCACTGCGCAATTTTGTGTTTTATTTTTTTAAAATTAGAAGAAGCAACACCTCCGACTTTTTGAGTTGGAGAATCTTTTTTAAAATTAGGAAATTGCTCTTCTATGGCTAGAATTTCTCTCTCCAGAGCATCATATTCTTCATCCGAAATTTCTGGAGATTCTTTTGTGTAGTAAAGATCCCTATGTTTTTCAATAGTTTTTTTCAACGCATTCCACTGCTTTTTAGCCTCTTTTTCTGACAACATATATGCAAAGGATTATGAACGATACTGTAACACAAGTCCTCTTTGTACTGCACGTTCGTCTCCTTCAGGGTCACAGGTGTTTAAACCTTGAGAAGTGATAATTGTATACGACTCATTTTCTTCACCCTCTGTAGCAACAGTTTTCTCTACTGTAACTTCTGCACAAGACAAAATATTTCTTGTATTATCTCCATTATTTGAGATAGCAATTCTGAAAACAGTTGAGCTTTCTGCAGTATCCCATCCACCTTGTGTGTATGATTGCTCATAAACCGAGACCCCTGTCGCTATATTTGTTCCAGAACATTCAAAAGCATTTGTGTCAGTTCTTCTCAAACCTTCTTCACCTCCGGGAGGAAATACATACTGAGCTACACCAGTGTTAGGATCTACAATAGTTCCATTTAAATCCCAATACAATGCACATTCCATTCCTGTGTTTGCAGCATAAAAAGCAAACTGCGACTCTCTTCCTGCACCAGAAAGAATAACTTGTTTCAAAGCAATATTAATAATTGAAGCGCCCACAGCAAGCACCATCACCGAAACCAAAACTGCGAAAAGCAAAGCAAATCCTTTTTCTTTATTATCTATTTTTTTAAACGTAAATTTTTTCATATCTTATGGTGTTGTTGGTGCTATGTTTGGAATCCAATTAAAAATATTTTCTTGCACCACAATTCTTGAATCTCCGACACGAACATTTGAAGTCCAAGTCATCTCAACAACTATTTGCAACTCTGCTCCCGGGACCACTTCAGTAAGATAAATATTTCTTGTAAATCTAGAATCAGAAGAATCGTTTATAGAAAAGTTATAACCAAACCTTCCGCTTGCATCAGTTTTTAAAGGAGGACAGGTTCCTGAAGTACAAATATCAATTTCAGGAGTGGTCGTACTCATTGTGGTATCAATAGAAATCAAACAAGTTGGATTCAAGTTTTGATCACAAGCAAAAATACCGTCTAGCCAATTGTTTGCACCATTTAAAGCATTATTGTCTCTCATGTTTTTAATTGTCTCAACTGCATCTTGAGCTAAAAAGAAAGATGTGATTTGATCTCTAGCCAAAAAAGCTGTTCTCAACCCTGATTGAGCAAAAACCATCGGACCTGTAATAGAAAGAACTAAAATAAAAATTGCGACAAGAGTTTCTAAAATTGTAAAACCTCTATCTCTTTTTTCGTTTATTATTTTTTTAATAAAATTTTTCATATTTTATGGTGCTATATCAAGCTCACTACCAGTAATGTTCAATCTTCTTTGAGAAACAGATGTCTGCAAAGAAAACGAAGATGATATTTTTTCGTTAACCTGAACTGTTCCAGAAATAACAATTTGGGTTCTGGGTTGAGTTAAGTCATTATTTACACCACCACCCACAACTAAAACTTCAAAACTTTCAATATCAACTAAATCTGATGTGATAGGAACCCACTGATTAGCATCACACAATTCATCATCGTAATCAGTATCTACACATTGTACAATGTATCCTCTTTGTCGACCCGCAACAGTGTCGTCTGTCACTAGTCGATATCTAGTTTTTTCTCTTTGAAAACCTGCCTCATCTAAAACAATTGCACTCACATGCAAAATTCTATTTGAAGATTCGTAGTTTGGCTCAACTCCTGTTTTCAAAGATCTTGTAATCATTTCAACAGAAAAGTTTAGATTGTTCATCACTTCTGTCAGAGTACGAGCTTTTCTATTTGCATCTAAAATTGTAAGAATTGCACCCAACGCAATCATCACCACAATAGAAAAAATTGCAACGGACACCATCATCTCCACCAGAGTAAAACCTTTATTATTCTGTAATTTGTTTTTATTCATTTGAATTACCAGAGTCACCACCTGAGCTTGGGCTTGGACTAGAACTTGAACTTGAACCACAAATATCATTTCCAGAAACTGAAATCTGACCATTTTTTCTTATTAAGACATAACTAGGATTTGTCTCTGTGGCTGGGGCTTCAACCTTTAATTGCAAAAATCCAAAACCATCAACAAAATTATCTTGTCTTCTAATTCGAGCTTCCGGACTAGGTCTTTTAAATGTCACAGCAGCAGCAGTTACATGAGTTACACTTCCAACCACCTCATTTACACAACTATCGTTTCCGACTTCGATTTCAGTAATTCTAATATTTCTTTGTAATGTAAGTCGATTGATACACTCATCTCCAGCCGCACAAACACAACTTGAAAAACCTGAGCTCTCGGTACCAGTACCACAACGCTTATCATCGTTTCTATCTACAAAAAATACAAAGTCTCTAGATGGTCCATCATTTAAATAAAAATAAACTCCATAAGGATAACCAAAACCCCTGTCACCATCTAATTCAAAACCACGAACTCCAACTCCAAAAGCTTGTGCCTGTCTTGTTGTAAGAGCTATCTCATAAGCCATGTTTGTTACCAGAAGGTTTGAAGTAAAGTCTCCATATTTTACCACCACAATCACAGTTAGAATCGCAAAGATTGCTGCAACAATTGTCATTTCAACCAAAGTAAAACCTCGAGAGGTATTTTCTTTTATTTTTTTATTAAAAAGTTTAAACATTTAAGTTGAAAAACAATGTTAGCCCTAAAATATCTATTGGAACAAAAAACAAAATCAGGGTTCCAATAATTAAAAACGGAGCAAAAGGAATTTCAGACTTAATTGTAATATTTTGGCCGCGTATATTCAATCGAGAAAGCAACATAATTAAGATTCCAAAAATTGCACCAATCCAAAAAGATAAAATAATAGCCGATATTCCCGAAATAAATCCTAGCAAAAATCCAATTCCCAAAGCCAGCTTCCCATCACCAAGTCCAATCCACCTTCCAGAAGAAAAAAACCACAGACAAAAGAAAGGTACGAAGAAAATGAATCCGGAAACAATATCTAAAGCAAATGGAAACTGAAACCATAAATCATAAGGTGTACTTATCACAGCGTATAAAAAAGAAATTCCAGCAAAAGTATATACAAGCGAGTTTGGAATAATAGTATGTTTGATGTCATAAACAAAAATTACAATCAGAAGACTCCAAATAATAAAATATGCAATCATCCCAATAATTGCGAGAAGTGGTGCGTAAGTAAAAACGGAAAGTTGTTTCAGAAAAATTCCAAGAAACATTAGCCCAGTAGAAATTTCTACCAAGCAGTACTGCCAAGAAATTTTCGAAAGACAACCTGAACATCTTTTCTTTAAAAGAAAAAAAGAGACTACGGGAATTAATTCATGCCAGTGCAATTTTTTATTACAACTCAAGCATCCAGATCTACCATTTAAACCTTTTCCTGTATTAAATCTTAAAATTACAACATTCAAAAAACTTCCAATGATAATTCCTAGTATTAAAAATATAATTGAGAAAAATAAAGTCATTTAATTACAAGATGTGTCATCTTCTCCGAGTGTATCACCAATACTGTCGTACTCTTTTGCGACACCGTCGGCATCTACACAAAAAGCTCCGTCTGGTATAACAGAAGAAATAGCCCAACTAGATCTACCGTCATAACACAGGGGAGCAGTTCCGCCATTTAGTCTTTGAGCTTCTGACATTGCCCGAACAATTATAGAATCCGAACAAACCCCCTCAAAACTATACCCGCTCGCAAAAACTAATTCCGCCTGAGTACGCACATTAACGAGTGTCGACTTGATCGCTGCAGTGTTTCCCTTTCCTTTTGCATCAGACAAAGAGGCTAACACAATAGAGCCAAGTAAACCTATTATAGAAATCACAACAAGCAACTCAATCAATGTAAAACCTCTTTTTCCGACTAATTTCATTAATAAAATTGTACCATATTAAATATTATTGAATAAGATTGGTAAAACAAAAAACCGACTTGCGCCGGTTTTTTGTTGATTATAACTTAGGAAGTTAAACCTTATGAACAAGCATCTGCTAGTTCCCAATCTGTACCATTAGCAACAGGTGTTGTAGTTGTTGCAGAAGCACCAGTACTATCTACACAGAAGTAAGTTCCTGCTGTATCTAATTCTGCAGTAGCTGTCCATCCATCTTCTGAATCAAGACAAGTTGCTCCTGCTGCTTCAACAGCAGACGCGATACCTGCAGCTGAAACACAAACTCCAGCATATGATGTTGGGGCATTATCATAAAATAGTTCCGCTTGAGCTCTTGCGTTTGCAAGGTTTGCTTTGATAGCTGCATCTTGTCCCTTTCCTCGAGCTGTGTTTAGCGAAGCCAAAACAACTGAAGATAGAATTCCGATGATTGCAATCACAACCAACAACTCAATCAATGTAAAACCTCTATTTGTATTCTTCATAAATTTTATTTATTTATAATTAGTTAACTAATAATAGATTTGAGTAAATCAAAATCTACTGGTTTTAATTATAGACCTGTTATATATTACAATCTATTCTTTTCCACACTTAATTTTCTAAAGATTTTCTAGCCAGACTTATAGCGCCCTCCAAACTTTTTGCAATTGCTAAAAATATTCCTCTGTGGCAAAAAACAGCATCACCCACTCCTGAAACTTTTTGTAATTCTAAATCAGACAATCCCGCCCATTCTTTTGGAAAAGGTTTTCTTGAAGGGAAATCATCTGGTTTTATTCTCATCGCTTTTACACTCCATTGATCATGCTCTTCACGATATTTCAAAAAATATAAAACTTCCGGCTTTGAAAATAAAGCTCTCGAAATATCTTCGTCAGAAAAACTGTATCTTTTATCTAGAACAACAATTCTTTTATCTTCTGATTTTTCATAATCTCTTAAAATAATTTCTTCAGATTCAAAAGAGTGTTCTGCTCGAACGATTTCTCTTTGTAATATTTTTTTAACCATTTCCACTGCTTCAAAAAAACCTTCATCAAAAGTAAATTTTTCTTTCCAACTAGGCATCAAAGAATAAAGCATGTTTGGAACAATATAAGGAAAAACTCCAAAATCTTGATTAACAGAAAATGTAGTCAGACCATTATCTCCAGCATCGATTGGTTGCACGATTTTCTCTTCAATATGTTTACAGACCTTTTCGTTACAAATTCTTGAACCAAAATGCTTCCAAATTAATCCAAAACTGGCATAAGGAATGCCATTTTCCCTTATTCCTGCACCTTCTTTTTGATGATGATCAAATCTGTTTTTTTCAGCATCATAAACGCCTCCAATATCCAAGACGATGTCTGCCTCATTAATCAACTTTTCATCTCTAGTTCTAGTAACCTTTATTTTTCCTTTAAAAACTATATCCAAGACAGCTACAGAAAAAATATCATCAGCATGAAATCTAGAATCATGAGTTACAATTTTTATTTTTTTACCAAACATTTTTATTTATTAGTTATTTATTTACAACACTCCCCCAACGTACTTTTTCATACAAATAAAACCAAACCGAACCAAAGGCAGCTAAAATAAATACAAATCTTGTAATATCTCCAAGTACTGGAACAAATTGCAGAAGAGTTAGTACAATCACACCAAGAGTAGCTGTCTGGAATGAAACTTCAAGATTTTTATTTTTAGAGAAAGTTTTTTTCATGATCGCACCCAAGGTTATTCCCGCGATTGAAGTAGAAATTATAAATACACCCACATAAACCATTCCTAATAAAATTGCGATTGGGAACAAAATCAAACTAGCTAAAAATATCACCACCGCAACAGGAATAAATATAAATGAAACTAAACCAATCAATAAACTTTTCCAAAAAGATTGAAGGCTTCTTAATGCAGTTTTTTGAGAGAAGATTTTAAATACATAAACGAGAACAAAAGTTAAAATAAGAGTAGTAACAAATCTAAATAACATCCAGAAATTCAAGAAGCTCACAATTGTGTGCTGAACCAAACCATTTTCTCGAAGAGAATCTACTTTATTAAAACTCACCGAACCAGAAATTTTAGAACCCTCTTCCAAAATAGCTTGCCTAGGAGAAAAATAACTTATATCACCAGACACTTCTGCATCTTTTAAGATATCTATTTTTTCAGAAGTTATATTTGCTGTGCCTGCAAGTTTACCTGAAATCAATGTCATACCTGAAATTATTCGAACGTGGGTATTCGTTTCATTTTCTAAACTCACACTCGCACCAATCAAAATCAAATCCCCACCCACCACAGCACCTGGTAGAATTTTTATTTCAGAACCAATCACAACAAGATCTCCTGAAATACTTTTCTCAACCACAACAATACCACCCACAACTCTCACATCTCCGTTCACATCTCCTTTAATATTTAAATTTCCACCAGCAGAAAAAACATCTCCGTTCACATCTCCGGCGATTTCGATATTATTCCCCACAACCACCACATCTCCTTCAATGTTTCCTAAAAACTTTGGTTCGGCACCAGCTAAATAAATATTTCCTAAAATAGACTCACCTTGAGCCACACTAGCCGCTTTATCAGTTCGTATTGTAGCGGCCGACAAATCAAAAGGTGCAGTAAATATGGTAAAAACAAAAAGGATTAAAGCTATTTTTATATAAGCTTTTTTCATAGCCTAATGCTAACATTATTCGACTTAGATTTCTAGCTTTTTAGAGTCCACCCATCATTCAACATTTCTTCTGCTTTTTTCCATTTTACCTCTTTTTCTTCACCGTCTTTTTCAATTTTTACAATATCATTCCTACCAAATTTTGGAGATGTGCTTTGATTATTTTCAGAAGTTTGATCTTGGTTAGAAATCATTTGAGCTTTTTTCATTGTCTCTTTCAATTTTTCTTCTTCTTTTTGAAAAGCTCCAGCTCCAATGTGAGGTAAAAGATTAATTATATTCTCATCAATACCAGCAAGCATTTCATTAAACACTCGCAAACCTTCTTTTTTATACTCAATTAAAGGGTCTCTTTGACCATAGGCTCTCAGACCTACACTTGAACGCAAATAACTCATCAGTTCCAAATGATCTATCCAAAAATTATCAATAGATTGCAACATCAATCTTCTCAATGCAGCGATTAATTCTTCCTCATTTAAAATTGCCTTTTTTTCTTCAACAATTTTTGAAACTTTTTCATCCAAACTAGCAAGTCTTTTCAATTCTGACTCTATATAAGGAACATCTCCCAGAAGTAGTTTTCTTCTTCTTTCATAAATAGACTTTCTTTGTGTATTTAAAACGTTATCGAATTCTAAAATATGTTTTCGTGAATCAAAGTTAAAACCTTCAATTTTTGTTTGAGCAGATTCTAGAGATTTTGTGATAATTTTATTTTCAATAGGTTGATCTTCTGGCAGGCCTAGTTTACTCATCAAAGTTTTTACACCTGAAGAAGCAAAAATTCTCATTAAGGAATCATCCAAAGAAACAAAGAATTGTGTCTCTCCTGGATCTCCCTGACGTCCAGAACGACCTCGTAACTGATTATCGATTCTGCGAGCGTCGTGTCTTTCTGTACCAACTACAAATAATCCCCCCAAAGATTTTATCTCTTTATAAGCATCTTCTTCATATGGTGCACCTCCCAAAATAATATCTACTCCACGACCAGCCATGTTTGTGGCAATAGTCACAGAACCCTTTCGTCCAGCTTGTGCGATTATTTGACCTTCTTGTTCGTGATTTTTTGCATTCAAAACTTGATGAGGAATTCCTTCTGAAGCAAGAAAAGTTGAGAGTAGTTCGTTTGTTTCAATAGAAACAGTACCAATCAAAACCGGTTGACCTGTTGAGTGGATTTCTTTTACTTTTTTTGCAATCGCTTTAAACTTTCCTATTTGAGTTTGAAAAATTAAATCATCTCTATCCAAACGAATAGTTGGCGAGTTTGGAGGAACTGTTACAACATCCAGATTGTAAACTTTCAAAAACTCCTCTCCGTTAGTTTTTGCTGTACCAGACATACCAGAAAGTTTTTCATACATTCTAAAATAATTTTGATATGTGATAGAAGCGTAAGTTCTAGACTCTTGTTGAATCTTTACACCCTCCTTCGCCTCGATAGCTTGATGAAGTCCTTCAGACCATCTTCGTCCTGGTTGCATTCTTCCAGTAAATTCATCCACAATAACAATTTCATTATCTTTCACCACATATTGTTTATCTTTTTTGAAAAGAGATTTAGCTCGAACAGCAGTTTCCAAATGATGCACATATTTAACACCTTTTTCTGTATAGATATTTTCAACTCCAAGTGCTTTCTCTGCTTTATCAATTCCAGAATCATTTATCGAAACGGCTTTTAATTTTTCATCAACTGTAAAATCCTCATCTTCTTTTAACTGTTCTGCAATCTGTGAAAAAATACCATAAAGGTCTTGTGAATCCGCCGCCGGAGCAGAAATAATAAGCGGAGTTCTGGCTTCATCAATAAGAATTGAATCTATTTCATCAATAATTGCGAAGTTATGGCCTCTTTGTCTTAAAGAATTTTCATTATATTCGATGTTGTCTCTCAAATAATCAAAACCAAATTCACTGTTTGTTCCATATGTAATGTCCGCGGCATAAGCTTCTTTTCTTGTAACTGGTCGCAAAAATTCGTGAACTATTTTAAATGAACCTTCCTCATCTCTTTCTTCATCCAAATTTTGATGTGCTGAGTCATAAATAAAAGAACCAGCTTGAGCAATCACACCCACACTCAATCCAAGGAAGTCATGAATTTGTCCCATCCAAACAGCATCTCTTTGTGAAAGATAATCGTTTACCGTCACAACATGAACTCCTTTTCCACTAAGTGCATTTAAATAAGAAGGCAGAGTCGCCATCAAAGTTTTTCCTTCACCAGTACGCATTTCTGCTAAGTTACCATCATTCAAAATCATTCCTCCAATAAGTTGAACATCGAAGTGTCTTTTTTCTGAAACTCTTTTCGAAGCTTCGCGCACAACAGCAAAAGCTTCTGGCAAAATATCATCTAAAGTTGAACCTGATTGCAATCTGTTTTTAAATTCTTCAGTTTTAGATCTTAATTCTGCGTCGCTTAGTTTTTGAAGGTTTTCTTCAAAAGAATTAATAAGAGGAACACGCGCTTCGTAGCGTTTTAGCATCTTTTCGTTTTCGTCTTTAAACAGACCCGATAAAAATCCCATAGGAGAGCATCATAACATAAAACACCTGCCACGGCGACATGTCAGGTGTTTTATGTATTTGAGATTGAAAGAATCGATTATCGTTTCTTTGTTGTCTTCTTTTTAGCAGCTGGTCGTTTTGTTGCTTTTTTAGCTGTCTTTTTTACTGTCTTCTTAACAGCTTTTTTTACAACTTTTTTAACAGCCTTTTTCTTTGGAGCTGCTTTTTTTGTTGCTTTTTTCTTTGTTGCCATTTGTCTTGATTAATTATTGTATTTAAATAATACTCGACCTCTATGTATTAATTATCGGACACATGAAAACTACTTACAATATTTTTTTTACAAAATGTGTGGATAAACTTTTTTAAAAAAATAAAAAAATATTTTTTTATTTTTGTTTTTTAAATTAAAAAACTTTTTTATTTTTGTTTTTGTGAAAATTTTATTTTTATTTCGAAGAAAATTTAATTTTATTTTTTTAAAAAAACTACGGTAAAATTAAGTAGATAAAATAAAAAACTCTCAGCAAGCTGAGAGTTTTTTATTTCACAATCCGAAACGGCCGGCAGGTACGAGCTCCAAAATGAATATCTAATGTGAGTGTAGCTGTCGGCCATTTCGAATAACGAATCTAGGACAAATTATAGCGGATAGAAATAAATCCACAACAGCCAATTTAGTGTTTATTTAAAAAATATTTATTCAAATTTTAAAATGAAAAGACCCACTTTCGTGGGTCTTTTCACAGATATTCATTTTTGGCGCTGCGTACTGCAACACTCACAATTACTAATATAGCATATAAATCAGATAATGCAATAGCTTAAAATACTTCTTCGCCTGCTTTTATTTTTTCGATGATTAATTCAGATTGAGTTTTTGATTGTGGAAATTTCAAAATAATATCATTTAAAATTTCAATGGCTCTTTCAGGATTACCCGCTCGATAATGCGCTACTGCCAAAGATGCGTGTGCTTGTGCGCTCTCCGGGTTTCTTTCCAAATTATATTCTGATAGATAAATCACACGATCCCCTCTTCCTGTTGCAAAAGCTTCTTCAATCAAAGAATTGTATAAAGCTTCATCACCACTTCTAATAGCAGATCTAACATAAGTTCCCCATACCAAAGTATTGTCTGTATTGATCTCGTAAACTCTTTTTATCAATTCAAGTGCTTCGGTATTTTTACCTTGTTGAAATAATATTTCTACAACAGGTTGATACATAAATTGTTTCTGTGGAGATATGTTTATAGCAGAATCAAAAAACTTTAAGGAAGTTTCTAGATTACCTGTCTGTGCTAAAAATTGTCCGGCAATCAACATTGTCCTAGAATCTGTAGGATTTTCATTAATATATTTTTGTATTTCTACCGCAGACAAGTCCACAAAAGACTGCTTCACCTCCATACTTACGTTATCTGTTCTAATTATCCGACTTGTGAAATCAATCAACTGCATCAAAACTTCTTGATTACCATAAGTATTACGAGCTAAAGATTTTTCAAATAAATCTCTGCTGACACTAACTTCTTCCACAGTAGCAGGACGAATAGCTTTCATCATTTCTGTATTTTGGAAATATCCATTTGAATTTATTGCCCAAGCTACAAATGGTGTTGATATTAAAACCAAACTCGCAATCGCAATCGTAACATTTCGAGGAAAACTAATTTTTTCTAGAGACGGAATTGGTTTTGCAACTTGTGAATGTATGAAAGCAAATATAAAGAATAAAATTAAATAACTTGTAAGACTGTCGAATACAAACATCACATGCACAAAATATGCAGCAAACAATGCAGTGAAAGAAGCTTTCGTTGCATTAGAAAAATTACTTGAAGACTTCCATAAATAATAAAGAGTTGAACCAATTATAGACAAGTAAGAAAGTAGTCCTAAAAATCCAGCAGCAATTAACCAATCAAAGAATAAATTGTGAACACGATCAAACCATTGTTCTTGATTCCACATTCGAGAATCGTAATTATTATCAAAAATAATTCCGTAATTTCCCTGACCATATCCCAAAAGAGGTTTTTCTTTTATTGCACTCCAAGATATTCCCCAGTTGATAACTCTAGCAAGAACTGTACCACTATCTAAAGAAATTTCTGAAAGTCTTTGTAAAGGAACAGTTTGTTGAACGAGATTAGATTCTTTAAAACCAAAAACTAAACTTACAAAAAGAACAATCGCAATCAACGCCCCGCCAACACTCCATCTAAGAAACTTTTTCTTTGGTTCTAAAATAGCTAGAATTAAAATGGCTAGAAACAATCCCCCAATCACCGCAATAAAAGTACCTCTAGTAGCTGTAAAAAAAACTGTAACTACTTGCAATACAATCGCTGATATATAGAAGTATTTTGCCTTTGCATAAGAGCTTCCCTTTGTTAATAGATAGAAGGCCACAAATACACCAAACATCATGTATGCCGCAAGATAAGTTGCGTTTCCAAAAGTTCCATCGATACGATCAGCAGAAAGACCGACTTTTAAAACTCCAGTAATTTGCAAGATAGAGTAAAAAGATTGAACAACAGTTATTCCAACAAAAGAATTCAAGAAAATATCCCAAATCTTTTTTGTGTTAAACACAGAAGATATTACCAAGAAGTATCCAAACAAGTGTGCAAGTGTCACATAACCTTCCATTCTTTCGTAATTACTCCAAAAACTGTAATCCGGATTTGTTCCCTGCAGATTAGCAATTAAAACAATCACCATGAAAGAAATCGAGCTCCATAGTATGCAAGATTTCTTAGGACGAGCAGATGGATCAAAAAGAGTCAGAGCAATCCAAACGATAAACATTACTTCTGTTAAGATTCTAAATGTAAAAGCTTTACCTGTAATAAATGGGAAATATAAACTAGAATCTACGATAAAAGGGATTAGTAATGTTGCAAAAATACCGACTATTAAAATTCTTCTCAAAATTGTTTGAATTGTCATATGGAAAAGACTATATCAAAAAACTAGGCATAAAAATAGCAAAGACCTAACGTGAGTTAATATACTCCATCTTTTTTTTGAAAAAATCTGCTTCAATCAAATCAAAATCAACCATCATCTTTACAAGCTCATCGATTCCTACTTTTGGTTTCCACCCCAACACTTTTTGAGCCTTAGATGAATCCCCACACAAGTCACTTGTCTCTACCGGTCTATATAGATTTTTATCTACCTTAATTATTATGTTTCCCTCTGAATCTTTTCCGATTTCATCTACACCTTCGCCTTCCCATGTGATAGGCATATCTAAATAATCAGCTACCTTATTTACAAACTCTCTCACAGAATACATTTCTCCAGTAGCAATAACATAATCATCAGGAACTTCCTGTTGAAGCATAGTCCACATAAGATTCACATAATCTCCAGCAAATCCCCAATCTCTTTTTGCATCAAGATTTCCAAGTTCTAAATGTTTTTGTAGTCCTAATTTTATTTTTGATAAACCAAAAGTAATTTTTCTAGTCACAAAAAGCTTACCTCTTTTCGGCGACTCATGATTGAACAAAATTCCAGAACAAATGAAAACATTGTTTTCTTTTCTATATTTCAAAACTACAGACTGATGAGCCTTCAACTTAGCCTCCGCATAAGGACTAACGGGATCAAATTTTGTATTCTCATTTTGAGGAGGTTGAGACGCACCAAACATTTCACTTGTTGAAGCTTGATAAATTTTTACATTAGGATTTTTTAAAACAGCATGTCTCACTAATCTTTCCAAACCATTGTAATTTACATCCCAAGTCTCTTCTGGACACACAAAGGAAGTGTCGACATGTGACTGCGCAGCTAGATTATAAATTTCATCAGGAACGAAATTTTGAAATAATCTCTCTATTGTTCCTTCGTCTCTCAAATTACCGTACACTAGCTTAATTTTGCTCGATATATTTGGATCATCAAAATTACTAAAAGGATCAGAGCTTTTTCTTCTTAAGAAACCACATATCTCGTAACCTTTATCTAATAAAAATTCAACCAAATAAGATCCATCTTGTCCGGTGAAACCTGTTACTAAAGCTTTTTTTGACATAATTAATTAATGTAATACTTAAAATATAATCTCACCATTCATGATAATTAGAGGCAATCTTAGCACAATCATTTAAGACTTTACATCCAGTATTTCTTTCAGTTCATCTGATGAAATTTCGTTTGATTTTGCTTGAGGAGTTGAGGCTAGAGCTTGGGCTTGAGTTTCATTTTTAGCCTTATTTTCAGGCATATTTGCGAGCACAGCAGCCAAAGCATTTTTTAAGCTATTTTTGTTTTCACTACTAATCTGTTTTGGATCTTGAAATACTCTTTTTTTACTTTCCAAAGACTTCAAAGATAGAGATTCTTCCTCCAAAGAAATTTCCGGCTCTGGTGGCAATTCTTCCATTTGTTTTTTCATCATTTGTCTGTGTGCAGATTCTTCCAGTTCTCGACGAGTTTTTTCATCAATCATTGGGCGAGGTGAAGTAGGTTGAGGACGAGGTTGTGATTGTTGCTGTGGTTGTGAAGAATTATTATTTTGAGGATAATTTTTCGGAGCAGATTGATTTTGAGGTTTGTTTTCGCGAGGCTTGTTGTCGTAATTACTTTTTGGTTTATCAAAACTGTTCTTTTTATTGAAATCAGGTTTTTTATCTTCAGTTTTCTTAGGTGCATCACGACCTTCTTCCAAAAGTTCTTTTACTCTAGCTTCCACAGAGTCTCGAGGTTGAGCATATTGTTTTCTAGACGCCTCAATAATCTCTTTTACATAATTAGTGTCTTCTTTTGCAATTGGAGGAAGAGTTCTAGCAGAAAAAGGTTGAGAACCAATTCCATCAATCATCAATCTCAAATATGTTTGAGTAAAACCAAGGTTCACAATATCCTGTGCCAAGAAAACTGGAGCGAATTCTTTTTCCAAATATTCGGCGTCAGTCGCACCTACACGGAAAGTAATAAAAGTACCAACGTTTCCGAAAACGGCAGCACGAACCTCTTCTGGCATCTGTTCAATGTATTGGTGAGCAATCGTTAAGTTCAATTTATATTTTCGAGCTTCAGACAAAATGTCCGCAAAGGATTCATTGGCAAAAGATTGAAACTCATCCACAAATAAATAAAAGTTCGGAAGCTTTTTTAAATCTTCTTCGTTTGTATCAGCGCGACTCATCGCAGCAAGATAAATTTTTGTCACAATCATACTTCCCAAAAGCTGTGCGTTAATTTCACCTATTCGCCCTTTAGATAAGTTGATGATTACGATTTTTCTTTGATCCATCAATTCACGAATATCGAAACTCGAATTTGGTTGACCAACAATATTTCTAATCAAAGGATTCGATGTAAACTGACCAATTTTGTTTTGAATCGCAGGAGTAGCTTCGGCAGCAAATCTTTCTGTATATTTTGCAAACTCATCCACCCAAAAAGATTTAACAGACGCATCGGTAATATTGTCCACCACTTTCTGACGGAAATTTTTATCTGACAACATTTTGTTTACAGAAAGCAAAGTAGAATCTGGATATTCCAAAAGCGCCAAAAGCGTATTCGAAAGAATGTATTCCATTCTCGCAGACCAAGCATCTTGCCAAATCTTTTTGAAAGTAGACATCAAACCAGAAACAACAAGGTGCCGCTTATCGTATCCCACATCTTCCATTACGTTAAAAGAAATTGGGAAATCAGTATCAAAAGGAGCGAAATAAACCACATCATTGATTCTTTCTTTTGGAATATATTCTAAAAGTAGGTCTGCAGTCTTTCCGTGAGGGTCCATAAAACAAACCCCATTTCCGTTTCTCAAATCCTGCACGGCAAGATTTTCTAGCAGAGTAGATTTACCCATACCAGTTTTCCCAATCACATACATGTGACGTGAACGATCTTTTGCTTTTATACCAAACGGAATGCGTTTATTTCTCGCATCTGTTTCTGCAAAATATGTAATTTGCTCAGGGTTCTCCATTACTCTTTATTGTATCAAACAACTTTAAAATATTGGAGTTGAAAACTTTTACAAAATAAAAAACCGATACATGTGTACCGGTTAGCAGTGCTTTTATTTTTCAATGCCAGCACACCAGAATCCTTTTTCCAAATATTTTTTACTGCGCCGAACGACAACAGCTCGACCATCTACCCACAGCTCAAACAACATGTAACAAATTTTTCCGTCTGAGTCCTCCCAATAAGTTCCATTGGGATACTGTTCTGAAAAAAACTTATCTTCATTAATTTCAGCAAGAGCATATGGGTCAACTGGAATTAAGTCTCTCAACTTATATTCCTCTGGTAAGTCTTCGATGTAAACTTTCTCAGCGAGTTGGAAGAAAAAAACTTTCAAGGATTTGCTTTCGGGTTTTCTCTTTGGCATTGTCTCTATGACTTGCTCATCAACAAAACGAACAGTACAACCAGTCGAATCCAAAACCTCTTCATAACTGAGTTCATAATCAGGCTCAACCTCGATACTGAAAATACCCTCAAATAACCCAACATACTTTAAAGTCACAGCTAAAAGCTCTTCGACTATCATTTCACCTTTTTTACTCACAGCTAACTCAAAAGAGTCTCCTTTTAAACTAATCTCCCTAAGCCTATCGCTAAAAGGGCTAATCAGTTTTGACACTTGTTCAGAATCCATTGTATTTAATTGTTTTAGTGTTCTATAAAATGATCTTTTCCTAACCTATGATTATCATAAAATTAGGATTTATAAAAGCCTTATCTTTTATGACACTAAACTAATTATTCATTCAACAATGCTCCTCTCGTATAGATATTACTTGGCGCCCAAATCATCCATGATGTTAGACCAACATCGTATGTCGCTTGAATTTGTTCACGCACTTCTGTTGGACCATAGTCTCCACCATAATCAAAATCTTGAATCCAAGTTCGCAATTGTTCTTTGTGAATTTTTGGACGAATGTGTTCTGGAGTTGTAGATGCATTTTTAAATTCTTCTACACGACGCACACCTTCACCCATCACAAAATGAATCAATTCATAAGGATAATGATTTGGATTTGCCCAACCATTAAAAGTGTTCGGATAATGAGAAGGATAAACCATCGGCGCGATGTAATCGAAATAAGGAAGAGATCTTTCCAACACTTGTCCAATATTTAAATCATCTGTGTTTGTAGTAGTCATTCCAAAAAGATCGGCAGAAATAATTGGTCGCTTTGAAGTGTCCGCTGGCAAATCCCCTCTCAATTCTTTATCTAAAAATTTGAAAAATTCTTCAAGTGCAATTTGTTTTCCTTTTGTTCCGTTTGCAACAATAATTTCATTTGAAAATGGAAAATAAATATCTTTCATGTTTCCATCAGATGGAAATCGAACATAGTCAAAATTCAATTCATCAAAACCAATTTCGTATGACTCGTGAGAAAGTTCTAAAATATAATCCCAATATCTCTTTGCACCCACTTCCACAAAAGATAATCCTTTATGATCTTTCCAAACAGCTCCATCACTCGCTCTCTTCACCGCATCTTCTGGATGAAGTTTTGTATAAAAAGGATCTTGGAAAACTGTAATTCTTCCAATAACGAAAATTCCTTTCTCATGAAGCTCTGCAATAAACTCTTTCATATCTGAAGTTCCACACTGTGCTGCATCCCAAGCTGGTTTCAATCTGTCACTTTTTGGAGCAAAAGAAAGTGTTCCAGAAAAATCTTTGATATCAATCACAATTGCATTTACTTCTGTTTCTTCTGCTAGAGCAACAAGTTTTGCGCGGAAATCTTTTGTACCCACAACACAAGATGTCATGTAAATTGCTTTCACTGCGTTTGGTAGCGCTATGTGTGAAGAAACTTCTTTCACAACTTCTGTATCTTCTTCAGAATTTTCTTCTTGAATCGGTCTACCAGAATCTTTATCATAACTTACAGCAAATATTTTAGGACCCACGGCAAGACTTATAATCACAAAAATAACTGCCAAAACCAGCAGCCAAATAAAACCCGAATTATTTTTATTTTTTTTACTCATGTTGCAAATTATTCTCTATAAAAACCTTATCTTCTTTTTTTTCAAAATACTTCTTTTCTTCATGACGCATAAAAATTGATTGAGCAACAAAAATCATCCCAACTAAAAATAAAATTATTTCTTTCCAAAGAGAAGGTATTCCAATAAACGGTAAAACAATTATTAAAATTCCAATCCACATCAACATTTTATATCCTCCAATCATAAGGATATTATAAACATTTTTTACTCAGACACAATCACAACGAATTCACCGCGTATTTCTTCTTGGTTTTCATCAAAGTGCGCCAGAACTTCAGCAGGCTTCCCAATCACGACACTTTCGTAAATTTTGGTAAGTTCACGAGCAATTGTGATATTTTTTTCCGGGGCGTGTGACACAAGCGATTCCAAAGTTTTAATAATCCGATGAGGAGATTCATAAAAAATCACAGTCTCATCTGAAGTAGAAATTTCTTTAAAAATAGTTTCTCGTCCCTTTTTGTGAGGAAGAAATCCTAAAAATTGAAACCGGGCTGTCGGAGCGCCTGATATAGAAACAGCAGCAGTTAAAGCACTCGCTCCAGGAACAGTTAGAATTTTTGTATCTGGAATTTTCTCTCGAATTTTTTCGATCAATTGAACACCTGGATCAGAAATAGCAGGAGTACCAGCATCAGACACAAGGGCAAGATTTTTTCCTTCTTCTAAAAGTTCAATTATTTTTTCAAGTTTATCAATCTTTGAATTTGAATGATAAGAAATAGTTGGATTTTTTATTTCATAATGAGATAAAAGTTTTCTTGTAACCCGAGTGTCTTCACATAAAATAAAATCCACCTCACCCAAAATACGAATAGCCCGAAGTGTAATATCTTCTAGGTTTCCGATTGGTGTCGCCACTACATATAAAATAGACATATACAGAGATTATGACTTTTGCTTCAATTTATCAAGCAGTTTCGCTTGAAGTCCATCAAAAGCTCCATTCGACATCATTATAATTAAATCCCCTTCTCGAATTTCCGGTAAGACTTTTTTTACCAAATCATCAACATTTTCAGCCACTTGCATAGGAATTCCTTTTTCCGAAACTGATTGAGCGACAAAATTTGCATCCATAAAATCTTCCACCACATCGCCTTCTCTAAAAGGCGGTACTTTTATAAAAACTAAATCGGCATTATCAAAAGAATTTATATAATCTTTTTCAAAAACTTTTTTTCTACTTGAATTCGATCGTGGTTCAAAAAGTGCAACAATTCTTTTATCTGAATATTTTTGTTTTATACCAAGCAAAGTCTCTCGCACAGCTGTTGGATGATGAGCAAAATCATCAATCAACAAAACACCATTTATATCACCAACAATTTCTTGCCGTCGCTTCATTCCTTTAAAATTTTTCACACCTTTCTTTATAAATTCAAAACTCAATCCATGAGCAAGGGCCACACCCACTGCAGCTAAAATATTTGCGACATTATGATTTCCTGAAAGTGAAGTTTCTATTTGCCCTAAAGAAGCACCGTGATACATAAAATCAAAAGTCTGCATTCCGTTTTCTTTTTTCAAATTCCGCGCAAAAATATCATTGTTTTCTGAAAGACCATAAGTCATCACATGTGATTTTGAACTCAAAGAAAGTGAACGAGTTTCGTCTTTATCTCCATTCACAAAAAGAAAACCATCTTCTGGAATTTCTTTAACAAAAAACTCAAATGCTCTTCGATAATCATTTAAATCAGAATAAATATCCAAATGATCCAATTCTATAGAAGTCACAATTCCGGTATGTGCGCCGTACTGCAAAAACTTCGGCATCTTATTGAAATATGAAGTGTCGTATTCGTCTCCTTCAAAAATAGCAAACTCTCCCGCACCTAGTGCAAAGCCGTGCTCTTTTCCTTGTGGAACTCCGCCAATCATAAATCCAGGATGTGCTCCGGCTGTTTCAAAAATTTCGGCAATCAAACCTGTTGTTGTAGTTTTACCATGAGTACCAGCAACTACGATTCGCAGAGCATCTTCAAAAATATATTCACGCAAAACTTCTGGCAGTGTGGTTTGAACTAATTTATTTTCTCGTGCAAATTGTGCTTCAGGATTTTGTGGACGAGCCACATTACCAATCACAATCACATCAGCATCACCAATATTTTTTACTTCAAAATTTCCAAAATGTGTCTGCACATCTAACCCTTCAAGCATTGTTGAAATCGGAGGATAACACACCTGATCAGAACCAGAAACTTTAAATCCTTTTTCGCAAAGAAGACCTGCCAATGCACCCATTGCAGTCCCACATACTCCAACAATATGAAATTGTTTAGGATTTTTTATTAACTCTGGTCTTTCAAAAATTCTAAAGTCTTTATCAGCTAGTGCTTCAAGTTTTTTTTGATAGTAATCTTCTTTGCTCATGAAGAATTATTCTAACAGATTATTTCTTCAATGCTTGAGAAACTGTGATAACGTCAATGTCAAAAGACTCAGCGTCATCATTTTCTGGAGTCACAACTACGATTCGATCTGTTTCAGCTAACTCAATTTGTTTCAAACCATTTTTCAAAAGTTCAATTTGATTTGATCCTTCAACAAATTTTGAATGAACACCATATGACATTCTCAATTCTCGTACAACTCTTTTATCTGATGAGAAAGCAAAGATTGGAGTATCTGGTCGAAAAACTGAAAGTGCTTGTGCAATTTTTGAAGTAGTGCAAGGAACGATAATTGCTACCGCTTTTGATGCATCAGCTGTGAATACGACTGATTCTGTAACAACGTGTAGAGGGTGAGTTGAAAATGGTCGAGACTCTGTGAAATTTAATTCTCCTCGATGCGCTTCTGTCATTTTCATAATTCTTGCCATAGCATTTACAGACTCTAGAGGATATTTTCCGTAAGCTGTTTCTCCACTCATTGAAACTGAATCTGCACCGTCTAGAACTGAGTTTGCAATATCAGAAACTTCCGCTCGAGTTGGTCGTGGATTTTCAATCATTGTGTGCAAAGCTTGTGTTGCAACAATCGCAATTTTTCCCATTTGGATTGCCTTCTCAACCATTCTTTTTTGCATGTAAGGCACTTCTTCAAAAGGAACTTCTACTCCAAGATCTCCACGAGCCACCATCAAACCTTCACAGTTTTCTAGAATCTCATCAAGATTTTCAAAACCTTCTCGGTTTTCAATTTTCGCAATAATTTTCACATCGTGATTATCATATTGATTTAGAATTTCTTTTATTTCATCAATATCTTTTTTACTTCGGACAAAAGAGTGTGTGATGTAGTCAACATCGTTTTTTGCGCAGAAATGTACGAAACCTTTATCTTTTTCAGAAAGTGCAGGAAGTTCAATATGAACACCAGGAATGTTTATACTTTTTTTGTTTTTAATTTTTCCAGAGTTACCAGCAATACAAATTAATTTTGTACCATCAATAGATTTTACTTCGCACGCAAATTCTCCATCATCAATTAGAATCATTGATCCAACAGGAACTTCTCCGGCTAAATTTTCATAAGCAGCGTAAATAACTTTTTCACCTGTCACAGACAGATCTCCTGTGATAACAAATTCTTCTCCGGCATTTAGTTCAATAGGATTCTCAATATTTTTTGTTCGGATTTCAGGACCCTTTGTATCGATAAGAATAGGAACATCAGTAGAAATAGCGCGAATTTTTTCCATTACCTCCAGAGTTGCTGGTTCGTCTTGGTGAGCAGTATTCAACCATGACACATCAACACCCGTTTCAAAAAGTGCCTTGATAAAAGCTGGTTCTGCATTGTTATCTGCAATCTTTCCTACAATTTTCGCGTTTCGTAAATTATTCATTCTTGTTCGTTTAATTAAAATAAGACTGCTAATTTACCACAAATAAAGAAAAAACCCAACGCTCACAAGGAACGTTGGGTTTATGTGTTTAGCTTCAGCCGTCGCCACAGCCACCCTCATCAGCTTTTTGAGATTTCATTTCTGCCAACTGACTTTTTACATTAGACAGCTCATCCTCCAGAGAATCAACTTTCAATTTCGATTCCCTTTTTAGCTTAGTCATTTCGATTTCTAAAGAGAAAACTTTGTCTCTCTTTTCATTTAACAAACTATTCTTGTGATCTAAATCATCTTTGGCTTCTTTTGTTTGTAAAAATTCCATCAAAAGTATGATCAAGAGAACAATGAAGATAACGAAGTAAATTACTCGCTCAACAACCAGCCTCCAAGATGCTACACCCAAATCGGGTTGTAGACTTATCTCTAGCTTTTCATCAACATACCTGAGATCAACAAACCGCTTTCCTTCCGGTATATCGATTTCCTTTTCAACTTCAGCGTAGTATCGCATGACACCATCAACGGCATTCCCGGTTAAAGTGACATTCAATTTCTGTCCAACGACATTGTGACTAGAAACTGCATAGACTTCACTAACGCTCAAATCTAGAAAAGCCTTGTAGGTTATTTCCTGTTTATAAATAGGATCACCCGCAGACATGGTTGAGGAAATCTTTTCTTGATAGAAAATCCTTTCACCAAAAATCTTACTTTCAGGAAAGTCCACAAACACCTTTTCCGGTTCATGTCCGACCGTGTTGAGAATTTTTCTCATCATACCTACCTCGGAAAAGTTCCAGAGGAGCATCAAGAGCCAAACACACAGAGCGCAACCCCCAACCAATATGAATAGTAGTTGGATAATCGCCTTATATTTTTTAGAATTATTCTTCATCTATAAATGCCCAATTGTTTTAATGAGCTCTTTCTTTTGCTGAGATTAAAACAAATTAAAGACTATGTCAACTCACCTCTTTCCCTCAACTCCTCCCGTTTTTTCGTCGCAGAAATACTTTCTAATTCTTCGCCCAAAAATTCTTGTTCTATTTTATACCCCACAGTTCGACCGTATGTGATATGCACAAGATTCGGTACAAGCTGAATTTTATAATCAACATCTTCTTCAAATTTATCTGACAAATCTTCACGGATTCTCGCAGCGGCAGATTCAAAATCAAAAGGATTGTCCCCTACGCCTTGTACGTCTCTGATCATCAAAAAGACCTGTCCTGTCTTTTCTATCGCTCTTTCGAACAAAGCACGGTGCCCTTCATGCCACGGCTGCCACCGACCAAGAAGCTGTGTTGTCGGAGACTTTGAATCCCAACCAGTTCCCAAAATTCTTTTCGAAATATAAGCTGACCAATAATCTGCGTTTTGACTAGTGATTCTAAAATCAAATTTTTCCGGAGCAACAAAAATTTTATTTGTATCTTCAAATCGACCTTCGGAAATCGTGTCCAACCAAATCACAATATCTGGATTGAAAATTTCTCTAGATTCTTTTGTTGGCGAAACAAAATCTGCCACAACGTGATTTCCATTTTTAATTTCTTCATCTGCCAAATCTGACATTCTTTTTGACTGTCGCAATCTTCCTTCTTCTGAAAAATCCCAATCGTTAAATTTCTCCCGAACTTTATCGGCGTTTAAATGTACAGCGTTTATTTTTGGAACTAATCTTTCAGAAAAATAAGTTTTTCCTGAACCCGGTAATCCCATTACAAGTATTTTCTTTGCACTCATATTATTTATATTAATTATAATTTGCCAAACATCCACCAAATAAAAAACCAGCTTCTGTTCAGCTGGTAGTCTTTTATCTATTTAAATTAGGAGAATTTTTATACAAGAATACAAGCTAAACACAATTGTTTGCTTGTACAACAAGTATTACTTTTTTGAAAAATATTTTTCATATTTTTGTGCGCATGCCAAGACTCGAACTTGGGACCTCGTCATTATCAGTGACGCGCTCTAACCACCTGAGCTACACGCGCATATTCGTGTGAAAGAGACTATAACAAAATAATACTGGTTTGTAAAAAGAAAAAAGAGGTCCGAGGACCTCTTTTAAAGGATACAATTCAAAAGCTTTTTACGGCTTGATTTGGGACACTTTTGAGACAGTGTCCTTGAACTGTATCCCTCGTTGCATTGCGCCATAAACACAACACAGTAAGCCGCAAATGATTGCGACCAAAACGAAGAGATCACCAATGGTGATCTCACGACCATGCGAAGAACGGTTTTTCATCTTCCATAATTATACAACAATAAAAGCACTGAGTCAATCAGTGCTTTTATTTCTATAATTTAAGAGAAAATTATCTATTTAATACTGGCAAGAAACGACACAACTACTTGATTTGTTTCGCTCACTTAGGAGTCTTTCCTCCCTGTCTGTGCATACTTTAGGGAAAAAATGCAATTTTCCTTCTGTGCTCGATCGAGGCACAGAAATCGACCGTCTAAGTTTAAACAGCAATGCTGCTTAGACGTGTTTTCACTTGAATTAATCCACGAACAGCTTCCGCTACCCGTGCCTTGTTACGACTTACTCCCTGTTATTGAGTTCACTGTAGTCCCAGATAAACTAAGATTTCGAGTGCTCCCAACTCCCTTGAGTTGACGGGCGGTGAGTACAAGACTTGAGAACGTATTCACCACAGTATGGCTGACCTGTGATTACTAGCGATTCCGGCTTCATGTAGGCGAGTTGCAGCCTACAATCCGAATTGGGCCTGCTTTTGAAGGTTTGCTCCATCTCGCGATATTGCGTCTCTTTGTAGCAGGCATTGTATCATGTGTGCAGCCCAGGGCATCAAGGGACATGCGGACCTGGCGTCATCCTCACCTTCCTCCCCCGCTTCAATTCACAAATAAATAAAATTTATGTGCTGAAGCGGGGGCGGTCTCGTATGACACTTGTAACATACGACGAGGGTTGCGTTCGTTACCCCACTTAAGGGAACAGCTCAAGCCACGAACTGACGACGGCCATGCATCACCTGTCTAATTGCCCGAAGGCTACCTAAGTTTCCCTAAGTATTCAATTAGATTTCTAGCCCTGGTAAGGTTCTTCGTTTATTTACGAATTAAGCCACATGATCCACCGCTTGTGCAAGTCCCCGTCTATTCCTTTGAGTTTTAACCTTGCGGTCGTACTACCCAGGCGCCTGACTTAACGCGTTAGCTACGACTCGGAGAGGGTCGATACTCCCCAAATCTAGTCAGGATCGTTTAGGGCGTGGACTACGGGGGTATCTAATCCCCTTCGCGACCCACGCTTTCGTCCCTGAGCGTCAGGAATGTGCCAGTGTACTGCCTTCGCTTTCGGTGTTCCCCATGATATCAACGGATTTCACCCCTACACCATGAGTTCCGTACACCTCTCACATCCTCTAGATCTACCGTTTCGATTGCATTTTCCCAGTTGAGCCGGGAGCTTTAACAATCGACTAATAGATCCGCCTGCGGACCCTTTACGCCCAATAATTCCGGATAACGCTTGGGGCACTCGTATCACCGCTGCTGCTGGCACGAGTTTAGCAACCCCTTATTCATGAGGTAACGTCAAATTTTTCCTCCCTCATAAAAGATCTTTACATCCCTAGAGACTTCATCGATCACGCGACGTCGCTCCGTCAGACTTTCGTCCATTGCGGAAGATTCTCGACTGCGGCCACCCGTAGGTGTATGGTCCGTGTCTCAGTACCATCGGTGGGGGTCAGGCTCTCACCTCCCCTAGGCGTCATAGCCTTGGTAGTCTTTTACACTACCAACAAGCTGATACCCCGCAGGCTGTTCCTAAAGCGCTAAAGCTTTACCTCGAAAGGACTATCAAGTATTAGCTATGGTTTCCCATAGTTGTTCCTGACTTCAGGGTACATTCCTACGTATTACTACCTCGTCTGCCACTCGGCTCTAAGCCTCGTTCGACTTGCATGCCTTATCCACGTCGCCAGCGTTCATCCTGAGCTAGGATCAAACTCTAAATTTAAGTGAACGAAACAAATCAAAAAGTCGTGACTCTGTAATTTGTTTTGTTCTGTTGCTAATTTGGTTATTCCTGGAATTGTTGTTTTTGTATTGGAATTTTTGGAACCTATAAACAAAACAATGTTTATGTGATTCTTACCAGTATTAAATTGACAATGTTCTTTTTAAACTCCTCTCTTATGGGAGTGGTAAGCATTATACGCATATATACTATAAGGTCAAGCTTTATCCACATGCTAAAATATGGCTTAAATTATAGATAAAAATCAGGTCAAAACACAGAGTGTTTTGACCTGAAAAGATTGAGTTTTTCAACCCAAGTTTCCCTCATCCAGAAGAGAAGCTTCTCCAACAATTTTCCTGTTTTGCAGGAAAATGAATAACTCCCTTCTGGTCAAGTTTTTTACAAGAATAGTCGGCACAGCAATCAGACCCTCCAGGCGAACATAAGTCGCTGACGAACCTTCTTTTGTTTGCATAACATTCAGTTTGTAGATGATCCTGCGACCACCTTTTTTATTTGGGGGCTCTTTTACAATACTCATTTGTTTTTTCGGTTTTTATTAAGGAACGACAATCGTTTAAGTCATTTAAACGAAAGCCAGCTCTGCATTTTGTGCAGAGCTGGCTTTTACATACGAGAAAAATAATTTTAGGAGTTTATTTCATACGGAAAAGTCAAATCTGCACCGACAATATATCGGGTTTCAAAGTGTTTCATTTCTGTACAATTAATATTTTTCATTTACTAAATAATTAAAGCATGTCTATTAAAAAAGAAAAAGACCCCTCCGTAGAGGGGTCTTTTAAGAGATTCATGAAGCAGTATCACAAAAACATTTTTTCTCCACAGGACATCCGCAGAGCTTGAATCTTTGGTCAACTGGTAAGCTGATCTTTTTTAGACTCTCAAACTGTTGTTGAGATTTAAGTTTTTGCTCCGTTTGTTGTTCGGCAGCACCTGGCACGAGCCCGTCAAGCAGTTCATTTCTCATATATAATAAAAAGTTCCTTTCTGAAAAAACTCTACTCCTATTATTTATTTTTTCAAGTTCTTTTTTCCTCTTTCAAAAAATGTAACCAGAAGTTGAGGAGCAATGAAGATTGAAGAGTACGCACCAGCGGCAATTCCGATGATAAGCGCTAGTGAAAAGTTTTTTGTAGTTTCTCCTCCGAAAATATACAAAGCCACAAGAGAAAGCAGAGTTGTGATTGTTGTATTCAAAGATCTTGCGACTGTTTCTTTCAATGAAGTTCCTACCAACTCTTTAAAATTAATACCTCTCTCTTCTTCTTTTGTGTCGCTCAATTTTTCTCGCACACGATCAAGAACAACAATTGAATCGTTCACAGAATATCCAAGTACCACAAGCATCGCAGTCACAAAAAGTGTATCAATCTCTACACCAGCAAATTTTCCTAATATTGCAAAAAATCCGATTGTTAGAATAACGTCGTGAACCAAAGCGATTATTGTCGCGAAACCATATTTCCAAGATGAAACAGGCTTTGAAACAGATCGAAACACGTATGCAACATACATTGTGATTGCTATAAGCACCAAAAGCACTGCCACCAAAGATTTCGAAGTTAATTCTTTTCCAAGTGTCGGTCCTACCGTAATAAACTTTTCTTCAACAAATTGAATTTGTCCATTTTTTGAAAAAGCATCTTCTAATGATCTTTTTGTAGCATCATCAATTGTTGCCATTTTTATCAAATAACCATTTTCTCCGGCACTTCTCACAACAAAGTTTCCTAAATTAGCAGCACTTACAGCAGATTCAATTTCTGATTGTGTTGGTTTTTCATTTGGAAAAGAAACTTCCAAAATTGATCCACCAGTGAAATCGATTCCTGGTTTCAATCCGAAAGCAAAAATCGAAACAACAGCCACCACAGTTAGAGCAATTGAGATTATGTAAAATATTTTTTTGTTTTTTATTGCAAACATATTTATTTATTATTTTGTTTAACAAATGCGAGTAGTAGATTTTTTGTTAAAAATACAGCTGTTAACATAGACACCAAAACACCTAATCCAAATACCAGTGCAAATCCTTTCACAACAGAAGCATCAGACATCCAGAACAAAATCACAGCTGAAATAAGACTCGTGAAGTTTCCATCTCTGATAGCAGGCCAAGCCCGATTAAACCCTTCACTAATAGTTTCAAATTTAGATTTATTTTTCTTTTTCTCATCTTTGATTCTTTCAAAAATCAAAACGTTCGCATCCACTGCCATACCAATAGAAAGAATAAATCCAGCAATACCAGAAGCTGTCAGGGTTACAGGAATAAATTTGAAAAGTCCAAGCATTATTAAGACATACGAAGCCAAAGATATCGTCGCCACAAGTCCGTAAATTCTATAAATCGCAACCAAGAATATAAAAATTAATGCAAAAGCAATCATTAAAGCTTTTGTTCCCGCCTGAAGAGTTTCTTGCCCAAGTGACGGACCGATTGTATTTGTTTCAATCAAACTAATCGGAAGAGGAAGTGCTCCAAAATTTAAATTTTGTACCAACTCTTTAGCTTCTTCTGGAGAAAAATCTCCTGTAATCTGTGCCTCTCCTGAAAAAATCTCAGCTTGAATCACTGGAGCTGAAAGAATATTCCCGTCCAAGAAAATCGCCATTTGTTTTCCCATATTTTCGCGAGTAATATCCGCTAAAAGTTTTGATGCATCTGAATTAAACTTCAAAGAAATTTGCGCATAACCAACTTGTTGCCCAAACACAACAGTTGCTCTTTCAAGTTGCCCTCCAGTCAAACCGCTCGATACATATGAATTATAAATTACATCTTTGATTTGTTCTGGAGTTCTACTTTCTGGTGTACCAAGAGAAAGCAAAGCTAATCTATCTTGTGTATCTTCTTTTTCTAAACGAAATTCCAAAAGTGGAGTTGCTCCAATAGAATTGATAGCTGATTCAACATCTGTCACTCCAGGTAATTCTATAGAAAGACGGTTTTGATTTTTATCATCTGAAAATGAACCAGCATTTTCCACACTCACAATCGGTTCTGAAACTCCAAAGATATTGATTCTCTTTTCAATAGTTTGTCGCAACACATCCATCGCACCATTTACTTCAAATTGATCGACTTGGCTTGTGTCTGCACTGTATGTAAGTCGAGTTCCACCACTTAAATCCAATCCATAACTAAAATTTTTATTTGAATCTAAAGCAAAGAAAGCAATCAAAGCAACTAAAATTATCGATATTCCGGCTATTATTCTTGATTTCATATTATGGGTGCATTATACAGAAAAGTTTAGTTTGCGCTATTTGACGTAGCGTATTTCGCATATCGTCCTTCTTTTTTAGTGAAAGCATCTAGGGAGTGATGTTTGTACTGATATCCATATTTTTGTGTAAGTCTTGAACCATCCACTGCTACAGGATAAGAGTAAAACTTCCATCCGCCTCTTGATGTTGGAATTTTTCCCCTAGAAAGATGCCACAAGAAAAAGAATCCTATTCGAATTATCAAAGGCGAAATTGAAATAGATTTTTTATTTACAGCTTTTGCCATATCTTTTCCTCGAACAATTTCTCCAGGAGGGCAAATGTTGAAAACTTCGTATTTTCCTTCTAATTTATCGAACGTAAACATTGTGATGATATCTGCAACATCATCTTCATGAATAAATTGTCGGCACCAACCTTTTGTAATCGGCACAAAAGAAACTAATTTTGAAACAATGTTGTAGAAGAAATCTTTTTTATCTAATTGCCCAGATAGCGCTGATTGCAAACCGAATCTTATTTTCATAAATCTTCCACGAGGACCAGTGATAGCTGCCGGGCGGACAATGAAAACTTGTGGACCATCTGCTGGCGCTTTGTCTTTTAATTTTTCTTCGGCAGCTTTTTTCTCAATTCCATAAAGATATTTATCCTCTCTAAAAGGTTCATCTTCTTTTATTCGGTGATCAATAGAGTTTGAAGCAAAAGCTCCATATGAAGAGACCGTTGAAAAGTGGATTAGTTTTTTTACAGAAGGAGTGTCAAAAGCTAAATCAAAAACATTTTCAGAGCCTTTTACGTTCCAATCCCATTGTTTTGCTTTTTCTCCATACATTTCGCGAATTTGCCACGCTGTGTGAATAATCACTTCTGGTTTTGCAGCGCGCACTTTATCTTGCCAAGTATCATCGGCTAAGTTTGCTTGAATATATTCAAGTTTATTTTTGTCTTTTAGAAGTTCTGGTAGAGGCTCTTTATCTATTCCAATAATTCTTGCTACATCTTCTCGATCATTCCATTGATCCACAAGCATCGCACCCACATACCCCGCTGCACCCGTAATAAAAATAACTTTTTTCTCAGATTCCATATTCAAATAGATTATCACAAATCTGCATTAAACAAAAAATCTAATCTTACCGCCCCACCTTACTCAAAAGCGTCTTAATAGTCTGCAACGCAATTTTGATATCTAAAATAAAAGATCGATTTTTAATGTAATAAAGATCATAAGCAAGGCGTGCTTTTGTTTCTTCAATAGAATGAGGAACGATATCCTGATGAGTCTGAGCCCAACCAGAAAGCCCAGGTTTCACCACATTTCGAATCGTGTAATACGGCACTTCTTTAACAAGTGTTTCAAAATTTCCAATAATATCTGGACGTGGCCCAATCAAAGAAACATCGCCTTTCAAAACATTCCAAAGTTGTGGGAATTCATCAATTCTAGTTTTTCGCAAAAATGATCCAACGCGAGTAATTTTATTTGTTTCACCTTCGTCACCTGGCCATCCTCCACGGTCATTATTGTTAGTCATAGTTCTAAACTTCAACAACTTAAATCTGATTCCGCCCTTCCCAACTCTTTCTTGAATGATAAAAAATTTTCCACCATCTTCGATTAAAATCGCAAGCAAGGCAAAAGGATAAAAAATTAAAGTAAACAAACCAAAAAGAATTGAAACGGTAACATCCATAATTCTTTTGAAAGTATCGTAAACAATATGAGATTTCGAAGAAATGTTTTCCAAGAACCAACTGTATCCAATAATTGAAAGCGGGATTCTATCAAAAATACTTTCGTAAACTTTGTGTGTGTCGATAAATTGAATTCCACAGAAAATCAGATTATAAAGCTGAGGGACAATCGGCTCAATCGCAGGATCTCGCATATCTACAGCAATCAATGAAACTCCTTCGGAATAAACAACATCCAAAACTTCCCTTTGAAAATCAATTTGATCCAATTCGCGCACATCAATAGTTCGCACAAAAGAAAAACCATACCGGTCATTTTGATTCACTTCATTTTTCAACTCTTTCATCTCTTCGCCTGAACCAATCAAAATCGCTGAGAATTTCTTTTTGCTAAAAAATACTTTTTGGAAAATAAACAATCTCCACAACACAATCAAGCCAAAACTAATAACTAAATAAATAAAAAGGTTTGTTTTCGGTGTAATTCCAAAAAACGGAACCAAATAAAAGAAAGAAACCGCCGCTAAGCTGTTTACGACTTGTGTGTTTAAAATTATTGAAGGAAGTTTGTTTCGGAGAAAAATAGTGTGCTTTTCGTAAAGCCCAGCGATGTAAAAGAAAACAATCCAAATTAAAAATAAAATTGAAAAAGGTTCTGCGTGAGAAATGAATCTTTCGTAATTTGGGAGCTCAAAATAACGAACAAATAGCGTAAGCCACAGTGCGATGAAGAAAAATACTAGGTCTCCTAGCAGTAAAAGCAATGGTTCGCGTTTATTTACAATAGTCATTTTAGACCCTAATATAAGGTGTACTTATAATACAAAGTTGTAGCCGAAGTGCAATCGGTCTCCAATTTAGTCTTTTTAAAAATATGCAAAAAACAAAAATCTGTTACATCATCACAAAATCAAATTTTGGCGGAGCGCAAAAATATGTATACGAACTAGCAACTAGTTTAGACAAAAATCTATTTGAAGTTTATGTTGCGCTTGGAGGAAATGGAATTTTGAAACAAAAGTTAATTGAAAGTGAAATTCACGTGGTAAACATCCCCAACCTTAGCAACAAACTTATCACAACATCAGACATTGGATCATTTAAATTTTTATATAATTTTTTCAATGAAAATCATTTCGATGTCGTTCATTTAAATAGTTCGAAGATTGGAGCATTGGGAGGGTTTGCGGCAAGACTAAGCGGTGTGCCAAAAATAATTTTTACTGCGCATGGATGGGCTTTCAATGAAGACCGAGGGTTTATTTCAAAATCAATAATTAAATTTATACACTGGCTGACAATAATGTTGTGTGACCAAACAATCGCAGTCTCTGAAAATATTAAAAAACAAGTTTTTGGATGGCCTTTTACCCCAAACAAAATTACAATCATTCACAACGGTGTAAAAGAAATTGATTTTTACGACAAAACAAAAGCTCGTGGAATTCTGGCAGAAATAAATCAGAATATTAATCCAGATAAATTTTTAGTTGGGACAATCGCAGAGCTTCATCCAATTAAAGGTCTGGATATTTTAGTTGATGCAATTAAAAGTATTGAAGCGAATATTGATGCGCAAATTGTAATTATCGGTGAAGGTCATATTAGAAAAGAATTAGAAGAACAAATCAAAAATTACAATCTTGAAAATAAGGTTATTTTACTTGGTTTTTTGGACAATGCAGCAAAATATTTAAAAGCTTTTGATTTGTTTATACTTCCCTCTCGATCAGAAGCTTTGGCACTTGTAGTACTAGAAGCAGGTCTTGGAGATGTTCCTGTAATTGCCACTAAAGTTGGTGGTCTTCCAGAAATTATTTCAAATGAATCATTTGGAAAAATAGTTGAACCAGAAAATTACAAATCTCTAGCTGAAGCTATAAAAAATTCAATTGAAAATTATGAGCAAACAAAAACAACTGCTCAAAATCTAAAAACTAGAGTTGAAGAAAATTTTAATTATCAAAAGATGTTGGATAAAACAATTTCTTTATACTAATTCTATTTTTAGTTATTCTACAACTCCCTAAAGTCAGGATTCAAGAAACATGTTTGTTCTTTTGATACTGTAATTGTTCCACCTCCACGCAACTCTCGACATCGCAGCTCGTATCTTCCAGGTGTTAAGTCTAGTTGTCCAGACACTTCCACTTCTTGCAATAATCCACCATTTTTATATAGAGAACATGTTGATACATTTTCAGAAGACCATGTCGCACGACAAGTTGTGTTTGTAATAGACGGGTTTAGAGAGAACTCTACCTCTCCTGGTCCATAGATCGATGTGTCCACTGTTGATGTATCTGTCAGATTAGGATCAATAATTAACTCTTCATTCACACATCTTGCCGCTCTGAATGATACCCAAGAAGACATTAGTCCTCCTTTGTCTTGTGTTGCGACTTTGAATGTTTGCTCTTCATCATCTCTTGTTACAAAGTTAAATGTCTGTGTTGTGTTTGATTGTAAATATCCTGTGCTTGGAACTATTTGGTCTGCAGATCCATCACTATCCCAGTCAATTAGATATCTGATTTGTGAGTCTTCAGGGTCTGTGTCTCTATCTACTGCTGTTACGTTGTATGAGATAGTTGCTCCTGATATACAACTGTTGTCTGTGTTGTTCTTTACACTGATTGAGGGAGCGTTTGGTGGTGTATTAGTGTTTGAATCTGCAACATTTATCGTACAAGGTATTGTGTGAGTAGGAACAATAATTCTAGCAATATTAAGGGATACGTTAGAATTTATGCTCGGAATATAGAGAGGATTTTGACTAAGGTAACACTTGTCTACAGGATTTGCGACATCTTTCAATCTTTTAAAACCATAGTACATTTGTCCAAATGTTTCAGCAAAATTGAACTGAGCAGACAATGTTTTTTCTTCATCAACATCACACTCCACGTTTCCATTATTTAAAGTCTGACATCCTGCAACATCATTTAAACCATATATAGTTTTTGTTGGAGGATTCACTGAGAAATCAATATAATTATTTATTCTTATACGAGCACCTGCCGCCACTTCCTCTTCGTCATTAATTTTATTTACAAGATAAAAATTCTTTTCCTGACAGATTGAACCAGCACTTCTTTCAGCATTTAAATTCCAACTTCCATAAGGTGAGTCATACCTCGTACCCGTACCAAACCAAGCCACATCGGTGTATTCGTGAGGAATAAACTCAAACCTAACTTTTGTACCTGGCGCAACTTTTGAACCACAAGAAAGCACTTGACCAGTGTCCACATTTAGAACACGTGCGTTATATTTAACTTGAAAATTAGGATTACGAACTGTTTGCAAACGTTTATAAACACTATTATCTGGTCGACTAACTTCAAAAGTTAGGGCCACTGTTTGATTCCACATCACACTGTCAGCTTTTGCAAAGTTTGTTGGCAGAAAAACTGCAACTAATACCAATGTTGTTATGTTTATTTTTAATAAACCATTCTTCATATTATACATTCAACTCTTCTCCCTTATTACTCTTTTTTCTCATAAAGATTAGTGCTAGCAAAATTAGCAGGACAACAGCTCCTGATACAATCATTTTTATTTGATCTGTAAATAGACTTTGTTTTTCAGGTTCTTCGCATGAATTAAAGTTTTCACAAGAATATTTTACAGTATCAGTTTCAACAACTTTTCCATCTTGAAGTAGTTCAGCTATTATTGAAAAGTTTGTATATTTTTTAGTTGGCACAAATTGACTTGCAATACCCATCATATCTCCACCCACAAATCCCTCCCAATCTTTACTATAAATTTCTTTTCCTAATTCATCTACTATTTTCAATCGAAGTGTTCCAGAAACAATCTCTTCTGACACATTGTGAATACAAGCGAACAAATCTGTTGTAGTATTTTGTGTCAAAGGATAATTACCAACAGCAGGAAAATTAATTCTCAATTTATTAACACCATCTCTCACAAAACGAATATTCAAAAATGATTTTGTGTCTTTATAATCAAGAGAAATCTCTGCTAAATATACAGGGTGTTCTGTATTGTTCACAGAAAATGAAACTGGCGCAGTGCTATTCGCAGGAACATTGACTACCTTTTCTTCTTTTCTAATAAAGTTGCTTGGATCGATTGCATCCCATGAATACACATTCATAGTCACCCGCACATTCTGAGACTCATCTGTTGTATTTATAACTTGAGTAGTTATATCTGCAGTAGTATTTTTATCAAGTCTTGGTGGAAAAGCGGCAAAATAATAATCCTGATCTAATATTTTTACATTATCTTTATCAAGATAAACCAAACCTGACTCTCGCGTCGTAACTCTAAAATTGGCAACATTCCCCACAATGTCATCAGTAAATGAAAGTCCTAGAAGATTGTATCTGTAGTTACTAATAAAGAATGTTCCTAATTGATATTCTCCAGATTCAGACCAAGCAGGCACAGTCCATTCAAAATTAATTTCTTTTTGTTCATTCGCTTGCAAGTTCACACCTCTTACGGCAATAAATTGATCTACCACATGTTGACCGTTTGCATTTTTTTCTGTGCTCTCTCTATTTTTGAAAATCTTTACATACACAGTTCCATTTACAATAGGGTAATTATTTTTATTTACTATGTTTCCAGAAAAAGCAATCGTACTTCCAGGAACAGTTGAAACCACATTAGTGATTACGTTCACTTCCACAGAGTTAAATTGGTAGAAATCAAAACAACTCGAGACAGTTTCTTGTTCCATCGGAGAGCTCTCTGTATCTTCAAGGTTGCCAAAACCTTCGAAAATTTCTTGAAGCTCCGCTTCTGTTAAATCTTCTATGAAGATATCTTGAGCAATCACAGATACCGGTGAAATTAATAAACTAGTTATAAATAAAACTCCTAAAAATAAATTCAAATAATTTTTCATATAAATAAATTATATACTTTTAAAAATCAATTAAATTTATTTTTAAAATATATGGGGATAGTATCTACAACTCCCTAAAGTCAGGATTCAAGAAACATGTTTGCTCTTTTGATACTGAGATTGTTCCACCACCACGTAGTTCTTGGCATCTAAGTTCATATCTTCCTGGTGTTAAGTCTAGTTGTCCAGAGATTTCAACGGCTTGAAATAGTCCTCCATTTTTATATAGAGAACATGATGATACATTTTTTGCATTCCATGTGGCTTTGCAAACACTGTTTGTGACAGATGGATTTAGAGTGAACTCTACCTCTCCTGGTGCGAAAGTTAGTGGTGTACCTGATGCTGCTTGTGGTACTTGGATAGGATCTATGATTAGTTCATCGTTCACACATCTTGGAGCGTTGAATGATACCCATGGAGACATTAGTCCTCCTTTATCTTGTGCCGCCACCTTAAACGCTTGTTCTTCTTCATCACCTCTTGTTACAAAACTAAATGTCTGTGTTGTGTTTGAAGATACATAACCTGTGCTTGGCACTGTTTGATCTACTGATCCATCACTATCCCAGTCAATTAGATATCTGATTTGTGAGTCTTCAGGGTCTGTGTCTCTATCTACTGCTGTTACGTCGTATGAGATAGTTGCTCCTGATATACAACTGTTGTCTGTGTTGTTCTTTACACTGATTGTTGGAGCGTTTGGTGGTGTGTTTGTTCCTGAGTCTGCAATATAAATAGGACAAGAGATTGATTGAGATGGGATTGGGATTTTTATTGGAGTAGCAGCTGTTGTTTTAACAGCAACTCCACCTCGTCCACCTCCTGTATAAGTTGTAGTACCCGCCCTAGCAAGAGGATTTTCAGTGGCATAACACTTCTCATTACTTGTTCCTATTCCAGCTTTAAATCCATAAAACATTTGACTAAATGTTTCTCCGAAATCAAATTTAGTAGGAAGTGTTTTTTCTTCATTAATCTTACATTCTACATTTCCATTTGCTAAAGTCTGACACCCCACAACATCTGATAATCCTGAGATAGTTTTTGTTGGAGGATTCACAGAGAAGTCCATGTAGTTTTTTAATTTATATATAGTTTCCATATTTACCTCATCTCCGGGCTTATAGTATAAAACACCTTTTCGCCAAAAATGTTTAGCGATCATATAAAAATTCTTTTCCAGACAGATAGAACCTTCACTTCTTCCAGCATCTGCGTTCCAGCTTCCATATGGTGAGTCATAAGACGTACCTGTACCAAACCAAGCAACATCAGTATATGTGTGAGGCAAAAATTCAAAACGAACTTTCGTTCCCGGTGCAACCTTTGATCCACAAGCAAGGACCTGTCCTGTATCTGCATTTACAACTCTAGAGTTGTATCGTATTTGAAGATTAGGATTTGTTAGTTCGTGTGTTTTATATGCACTACTAAAGTTTTGCACCTTAAAAGCTTCGCTGAGTGCCTTACTCCACAACACACTCTCCGCCTTCACAAACTGAGGAGAAATAAGTACAAGTAATAAAAACAAGACAAAATATTTTTTCATAACTATATTAAAGTCTATCAGATACAAAAATAAATATTAAAGGTTTATAAACATTTATACTAAATCCCTAAAAATTCATTTCGCATTACGTCTCTATGTGCAGCGCGAGCATATCTCCGCATACTCATTAAAATTCCAAGACCAGCAAAAGTCACGACCAGATGTGAACCTCCGTAACTCATAAAAGGAATTGTTAGACCTGTCACTGGCATCAAACCAATATTCATTCCCACATGCACCACAAAGTGACTCATAAAAAGCACAGCTAAACCAATTCCAAAAAGAGTTTCAAAGTTGGTGGCGCCACAAAGTGCATTGCTAATAATTCTCCAAATAACAATTCCAAATAGCAAAAATAAAATTAGCACTCCAACAAATCCCCATTCTTCGGCAAATGCCGCAAAAATAAAGTCTGTTTGATATTCTGGCAAAAATGCTAAACGAGATTGAGTTCCATATCCAACTCCTTTTCCGATAAATTCTCCGGAACCCACAGCAATAGTTGATTGATATGCATTGTAACCAGTTCCTTGAACATCTTGCAAAGGATCTAGGAAAGTCATAATCCTAGCCTTCTGATATGGCTGAAGCATGCTAGTCCACATAAACATAAAAGCCAAAGCCCCTAACACAATCACAGCCAGCAAATGTTTTTTTGAAAGACCTGAAACCAAAATCATTCCAAACCAAATAAAAAATATAATCAAAGCAGAACCAAAATCTGGCTGAACCAAAACCAATACAAACAAAATAAAAGCGTAAGCTCCAGAAACAATAATATGTTTTATATTTCTAATTTCTACATGTCTTCTGGAAAAATATTTTGCTAGGAGCAGAATTAAAACAAGCTTCACAACTTCTGCTGGCTGCACATTGAACAATCCGAAATTCAACCAACTTTGTGCACCTTTTGAAATTGTTCCGATAAAAAATAGCGAGCTCAAAACAACTAAAGATATACCAAAAATCCACACGATAACTTGTGTTCGTCTGAGAAATTTAAAATCAATCAAACTAAAAATAAAAAATATTCCAAAAGAAATAATCAACCACACTACTTGCCTATCAAAAAAAATACTATTCCCGCCTAAAGATGACATCGTAACCAAACCTGCAAGTGAAAGCAAAAACATTGCAGAAACTAAAATCCAATCTATCCCACCGATTATTCTCTGAAAAATATTAGTTACTGCTTCTGTCATAAACTGGTATCAATTCAAATCTTGAAAAATCTGATTCAAATGGTTTCGGCCAAACGAAAAATGCTTCTGTGTTAGTGTTTGGAAAAGATTCTTTAAACAAAGTACTAGAAGCTCCAATTGCGTTGTTTTGTGAATCGTAAACTATAGCAACAACTCTCAAATTTTTAATCACCTCCACACCAGTGTTTCTTATAATGGCTCGAATCCTCGGACTATCTTCTAGTCTTGTGATTTGTTCATCTTGCACTGCCACCAGAGATTCTTCAGGAGTTTTTTTGTGCCAAACTAGTTCTTCAGAAAATTCAAAAGAAACTCTGTTCGCGTCTAGTTTTCCAACAGGTAAAGTATTTTCCAAAATCGGAATTATACTTTTAGGAGGAATTGAAGTAAACCCTCGTCTTTCTTGAAGTAAAACATTTTCATTATCAAAAACTTTAAACTTATACGAAATATTTCGCACTTCGGCATTTGGATTTGGATTTTCAACATATGCTAAAACATTATAAATTCCTGGTGCAACTTCGAAAACTCTAGTCCAACGAATGATGGGGCTTAGAACTTGTGATGAACACATCAAAGAACATGATCCTCCGCAATCGATGTTTACTTCATCACCATTCCATTTTTTATCAAAACAATTTGGCTGTTCATAAAGTGCATCAAAAAGTAAATATGCAACAATAAGAAAAATTATTGAGAAGAAAGTAAAAACAATTGTATTTCTTCTGTGTGTTCCCCATGACATGAAATTTATTATAGCAAATAAAAACAAAAAGCCGCGGACAAAGTCCGCGGCTTTTTGTTTTGAATGTATATCCTCTGAACTGGCGACTAGCTACTTTCCCCTTACGAGTATCATCGCCTCTACTGAGCTTAACTGCCGTGTTCGGAATGAGAACGGGTGTGTCCCCAGCGACGAGTCACCAGATCAGAAGATATACATCTTCTATTTTATTATATGACTATTGAAGAAAAAATGTGTTTTTGTGGTAAAAATTTTATGCATTGCAACCAGTTTGAATGTATCAAAGCGACTTTCAGCATTCCGAACGGGAGTTTGAGCAATTAGTACACCTCAGCTGAACGTGTTGCCACGCTTATACTTGGTGCCTATCAACCTAATCATCTCTTAGGGCTCTCAAAAGATTTCTAATCTTGAGGTAGGCTTCCTGCTTAGATGCTTTCAGCAGTTATCCCTTCCCGACATAGCTACCCGACGATGCCATTGGCATGACAGCCGGTACACCAGAGGTCAGTCCACTCCGGTCCTCTCGTACTAGGAGCAGCTCCTCTCAAAAATCAACGCCTACAGCGGATAGAGAACCAACCTGTCTCACGCACCTTGCTCACCTATTACTAGGTGGATTGGACTATACTTTCTTCCCTAAGGAAGGCTGACATGTAGTCTCTACGGGTACATATTGATATGTTTCCCTCGGAATCGTCCTCGCTTAATAGCGATAGGATTTTCCCGATATCAGTCAACTAATTCTTGTGTATCACTACACAAAACCGCCGTGATGTTGGTTCTATATTTTGGGACAGAAAGACAAAAATAATTCTTCTCGATAACCCTCGAAGGGATTCAGATTGATTCACACTTCAAGTTTTTTGTTTCTATATGTTTGACATCTTGGTCAGCACACATTCACACTCTTCAAGTGTGAACGGTCTGAACCCAGCTCGCGTATCTTTTTAATTGGCGAACAGCCAAACCCTTGGGACCTTCTTCAGCCCCAGGATAAGATGAGCCGACATCGAGGTGCCGAACACCGCCGTCGCTATGGACGCTTAGGCGGTACCAGCCTGTTATCCCCAGGGTAACTTTTATCCGTTGAGCTTCCTCCGCATCTAAAGCGAAAGGTCGGATCGCTATGCTCCACTTTCGTGTCTGCTCGGCATGTACGCCTTGCAGTTAAGCTCTCTTATGCCATTACACTATCGGCACGGTTTCCATTCGCGCCTAGAGAACCTTTAGGCCCCTCCGTTACAATTTAGGAGGGTAGCGCCCCACTAAAACTACCCACCAGATACTGTTCCCCGACGTTTTTGCCGTCGAGGTTAGACTATATATTCTCAAAGGATGGTATTTCACTGTCGACTCCATATCAACCGAAATCAATACTTCAAAGTCTCCCATCTATTCTGCGCAGAGAGAACATATACCCAATATCAAGCTGCAGTAAAGCTCCTGGGGTCTTTCTGTCCTGCTGTAGGTAGCCGGCATCTTCACCGGCATCGCATTTTCACCGAGCAAGTCCCCGAGACAGTTTCCCAGTCGTTACGCCATTCGTGCGCGTCTGAACTTACCAGACAAGGAATTTCGCTCTCTCGTGTTAACTCTATGTCGCCATAGAGGACGGACTCTATTTTACTTGATTTTACTCAAGCACTAGCATTTGGTCTCTGAGGATTCTAAAAATATTTTCATAAATTTAGTCTTTCCTGCTGATTGTCCGCACTCTAAAATTTTCACTGATTAAATAAATTTAATCTAGTATTTAAAGATACTCGGAGTTTCCAGCATATGGCTAGTTTTAAAAAGGCAGTTACTATTCTTTGTAACATGCTGTCTATCACACCTTTATAACAGCCCCAATTCTTGGTAACACAATAAATTATGCTACCAACCTTAGGACCGTTATAGTTACGGCCGACATTCACCGGGGCTTATATCGGTCAGCACTAAACACTCTACGCACGATTATGATTCAAAAATTTGAATCATGCGCACAGTGTTTAGCACCGCCAATATTTAACCTTCCGGCATTGGTCAGGCGTCACCCCCTATACATCCTCTTACGAGTTAGCAGGGAGCTGTGTTTTTGATAAACAGTCGCCAGGAATCTTTAGCTGCGGCCCACTTGCGTGGGCAGACCTTATACCTAGGGTACGGTCGCTGTTTTGCCGAGTTCCTTGGGGACCCCTCACTCGTTCGCCTTGGTCTTCTCGACCTGACTACCTGTGTCGGTTTGCGGTACGGTCTCATTATGCTTAACCTTAGAAGCTTTTCTTGGAAGGCTCTTCGCTTAAGTTTGATGGCCTAAGCCACCATTCAGCCGACACCGAGTCTAACATGAGCGGATTTGCCTACTCAATAACTCTAGTGCTAGCAACGTAAATCCAGTAATACGCTTAAACTTGTGTCCTCCGTCCCTCCATCGGAACATAATGAGGTGATGGAATATTAACCATCTGTCCATCGGATTCGACTTTCGTCATCTCCTTAGGCCCGACTAACCCTTCGCTGATTAACATTGCAAAGGAAACCTTAGTCTTTCGGCGTGCAGGAATCTCACCTGCATTGCGGTTACTTGTGCCAACATTCTTACTTCCACACGCTCCACGATGGGTCACCCCTTTCGCTTCAACGCAGAGTGGAATACTCTCCTACCAATCCACATGTGCGAACACACGTAAATTCCTCGTTTTCGGTAATACACTTAGCCCCGATCATTTGTGGCGCGTCATCTCTGAGCGAGTGAGCTGTTACGCTATCTTTAAAGGATGGCTGCTTCTAAGCCAACCTCCTCGGTGTCTCTGAAATGTCACAACCTTTCTTGCACTTAGTGTATATTTTGGGACCTTAAACGGAGATCTGGGCTGTTTCCCTTTTGACCGACGGAGCTTAGCCCCCGTGGTCTAACTGCCATGCTCTTAATCTCTGGTATTCGGAGTTTGATAGGTCTAACGAGATTGCTCCCTGTTTAGACCTTCCAGTGCTCTACCCCCAGAAGGAACACATGACGCCAACCCAAAAGCTGTTTCGGAGAGAACCAGCTATTACCAAGCTCGATTAGCTTTTCACTTCCTACCACAAGTCATCCGAAGGAGTTGAACTACCTACCGGTTCGGGCCTCCATTTATGTTTCCATAAACTTCACCCTGCTCATAGCAAGCTCGCTTGGTTTCGGGTCTTATACGTACTACTAACGCGCTATTCACACTCGGTTTCCCTACAGCTCCAACCGACTAAGGTCTTAGCTTGCAGTACATATAAACTCGTTGGCTCATTCTTCAATAGGCACACCGTCACGGATCAAGTCCGCTCCGATTCCTTGTAGGCATATGGTTTCAGGTCTATTTCAACGCCCTTGTCGGGCTACTTTTCACCTTTCCCTCACGGTACTAGTTCACTATCGGTCTTCTAATATATTTAGCCTTGCCAGTTAGTTCTGGCGGATTCACCCGAGGTATTCGTGTCTCGGGCTACTCAAGAACAAACACAAGAGAGATTAAATTTTTTCGTATACGGGACCATTACCCTCTGGGGTACAACTTTCCAGTTGTTTCTACTAAAATTTAATTTTGTAACTCTCCTCGTGAAGAAGTGTTTGTCTTACAACCCCAATCATACAAGTACGATTGGTTTGGGCTTTTCCCCTTTCGCTCGCCGCTATTGAGGGAATCAATATTTTTTTCTATTCCTCCAGGTACTGAGATGTTTCACTTCCCTGGGTAAGCATTACAAGTCAAGCTCGTAACGACCTATAAAAGGTCGGGTTTCCCCATTCAGAAATCTCCGGATCAAAGGTTGCTAGGCACCTCCCCGAAGCTTATCGCAGCTTTACCACGTCTTTCATCGCTATTAGAAGCCTAGGCATCCACCATACGCCCTTAGCACTCCCGTCAGGAATGCTAAAAACCGCTTTTTCTACATTTTTTGGTTCAATGCAATTTCTACCTACATTTTTTCTTCAATTGTCGAAGATCTCATCGAACCCTCTTCCGGTTCGGCCTCACCATTCTGAACCGAAGTTCAAAATGACGAGGTCGAATCACAAGTCACTTTTGTCTATATTTTATTTTTAAAAAAAGCCGCTTTTGGCGGCTTGGGTGAGTGTCTGAAAAAACACTAACTAACCAAGCCGTTTGTTACTTTTTTTACCTCTCAACATGTGAGCACGAGTATATAAAATTGCTTCAGATAAGTCAACTAAATCTGGGGGTTGTTCTATATTATAGATTTGATTAATCGGAGCTTATTTTTAAGGCTCGCTTTTAGGGAGTGTGGATAGTGGTTTTTATGGTCATTTATTATCTGTCCGAGTGTTCTTACACCCTTTATTTTCCTCGTTTGAGAGATATTTGTGCCGTGTTTTTTATAAGCTGTGTAGATTTTAGGAAGGTTGGCAAATTTAAAGTTACGCCCTATATCTAACCACGCTGCAAGGTCTTCCCAAATGAAGTATTTCTCGTTATATGTGGGTAACGAATCTTTTCTAAATAAAACACTTGAGTGAGTAAACTGATTTTGTAGAAGAATTTTCTCGCGAATTGATTCGTCTGTGGTTTCTGGTTTTAGTGTGCTTATTTCTTTATCTTCTGAATCAACTACTTTTGTAAAAGTCCCCACCAGCGCATAATCTGGATTTTGTTCTAGAAACTCTACTTGTTCAGTGAGCTTGTTTTCGTGTAGCCAGTAGTCATCACTGTCGAGCACTGCAATGTATTTACCCTGAGATTTTTGTAAGCCAAAGTTTCTGTTTTTTGTGATTCCTATGTTTCCCGCGTTTTTGTAATAAAAAATATTTGGATTTATAGCGGTGAAGTTTTTTACAATCTCTTCTGTATTGTCGGTAGAATTATCATCCACAATAATTATCTCGATGTTTAGATAATTCTGCGCAAGAGCTGATTCAATCGCCTTTGAAATCAATTTTGCACGATTAAAGGTACAAATGTTTATACTAATTAGTGGTTTTTGGGCAATTGAATCCATGTTTCTGGAATTATATTTTTGTGGGGGCTCGGCCATTGCTGTATCCAAGGAGTGGGAGCTATCACCAGCTTATCATGATTTTTATTTAGCCATGCTCCCCACCAAGAAAATGTTGAGTTGGATATTATGTTGTGTTTGCATGTGGACATTAGAATTAATTCTTCTGGTGCAGATAGATTTTTATCTGAAATAATTTCAGAATTTTCGCTTAAATCAAAGTTTTCAGAAACCCATGCAGGATCGTCTGAGAAAAAGTAAAAGCTAGGATTTTCTACAGATTCTTTAATCGTGTTGATTGCGTTTTGATAATATTTTAATGAGCAAATTCCATGATATCTCCTAGCACCAGGATTTTGAACATAATCTCCACGTCGAACATGCACACTTACAGAATGACAATTCTGAATTTCAGTTTGCAAATCTTTAAAGGTTTCAGATTTAAATTCCTCTTTCAATGAGAGTTCTTGAAGTAGTATCTCCCGAATTTCCAAAAAGTTCTTTTCACTTTGAAAATATCCTTCAACATATGCACTTTTATTTTTCTTTAATTTGTTCTCTATTTTTTTTAAAAAACTTGGATGGAAATCTATACGGTATTTAAAAAATATTTTTTGACTGATCTTTCGCATAATATCCGAAATTCTTCCGAATGGATTTTTAATCTTTTGAATTTCTTCTATTGAGGCAGGTTTTGCTTGTATATTAAATTTAATTAAATCAAAATCTCGAGATATCTCTTTTTTATGACTAGGAATCTGATTCGCATCCAAATATAGGTCGGCACCAGTTTTATAAGCCAAAAATCTTCCAGTCGCATACTCGAACATCTGATTTCCAAGCCCGCCTTTTATTTTGGTTATGATCATAAATTAATTATTTTATAAAATGAAAACAGCCACATGCATATTTCTCTCCTAACAGTAAATTAATATCAGCGTTTCTAATTAGTCCACCATCTTTAGAATCTTCAGGTATCAAAGAAAACTCTTTCAATCTCAATTCTGGAAACAGTTTTAAAACTTGATCATATGAATATATTCTGTGAGCGTTCCATTCTATTCTAGGTTCATCACTAATAGGCGTAACAAACAAAAGCGATCCATCTTTTTCTAAAACTCTAGATAATTCCTTGCAAGCATCAATATCTCCATCTGGATTAATCGGGTCACCGTATCTTCCCAGTCCGATGTGTTCAATTGTATGCATACACGAAAGCGATTTAATACTTCCACTTTCAAAAGGTAGACTCATCAGGTTGCCCGACTTACTTTCTAAATTACTTAAAATCAAATCCGCGGGTCTTAAATCATAGAAATCCACCGGCACAAAAGCAGATACGATTCCAGAAAAATAAAGACTTGAAGATATATCAATATGTTTTTCCGGTTTGATTTCTGAAATAACTCTTGCAGCCCAAGACGTATGATACACATAATGCCTGTCAAAATTTGTTCCAATAGTTTTGTCTTTTATTTGAGGATAAAAATCTTTCAGCTTAATTGTAAATCTTTTTTCTTTATCAACTTTTAAAAATGAAAAATAATCTTTCAGAACAAAAGGAGTTAGTAATGTTTTGATAATTTTTTTTAAAAACTTTTTCATTGTTTAAATTTATTCAGAAGATTTTTTATATAAATCTTTGAAAATATTTTTCCGCCTCCGTGTCTTTTACTTATTAAAATCAATTCTTTGTCCATGTCACTCTTATTCTTTGAATTCGATTTTTGGTCTTCTCTGACCATAAAGTTTGATAGCACCAAATCTATATATTTACTTGGTTTTTCTTTAATCAATTTAATATATAAATCATATTCCATCCAGTATTCCAAACTATCATCTAGGTATCCAACTTTTCTAACTAAGTCTAAATCATAAAAAGATGAAGGCTGATAAATTAGGTTACCTGAATTTATTAGTTTGTGAGATGATATGTTTTCAGGTGGTGTGTTAACAAGTGTACTGGTGTCACTCACAGAATTACATTTTCCATACAATATTGAAATCTCTCCTTTATTTTTTGAAAATTCTTCTGCCACTTTAGATAAAATATTTGGCTCATAATAATCATCGGCATTTATCCAAGCCACAACATCACCTGTAGCAATTTTAAAGCCTTTGTTTATTGCATCAGACTGACCTTTATCCTTTTCAGAAATCCAAAATATTTTATCTCCGTAAGACTTTAATATATCAACAGTTTCATCTCTCGACCCGCCGTCAATTACAATCAACTCTTTGTTTTCGTAATCTTGATCAATAACGCTATCTATCGTTCTTTTAATATATCGGCCCAGATTATAGCTGGGAATTATTATTGATATTTTCATTATTTAAGTTTATCTAAAATTGCATCAATTATTTTTCTTGATGCATCACCAACACCAAATGGATTCTCCCAGATTTTATTAAAATCGATCATTGTTTTAACAGAAGATAATATTTTCTCAGAATCAGCGCCGGCAAGTATATTTGCTCCAACCTCTATCGTTTCCGGCCTTTCTGTATTGTCCCTTAATGTTACGCAAGGCACCTTAAGAATACATGCCTCTTCTTGTATTCCTCCAGAATCAGTCATGATTATTTTTGAATTTTTCTCTAACTGTATAAAATCAAGATAATCAACAGGTTCTATAATAATAATTTTTTCGCATGGTTTAATTTTAAATTGATCAATCATTTTGATTAATCTAGGGTGTCCTGGCAATAATATAGGCAACTTGGTAAATTCAGATACTTTTTCAAGTCCAACAAAAATACTTCTTAATCGTGATTCATTATCAACGTTTTCTTGTCGATGGATTGTAGATAAAATATATTCACCAGACTTCAGATTTACTCGCTTTAATATATCTGAAGTCTCTGAAATTTTTGAATGATCAATTAATGCATCTACAACAGTGTTTCCGGAAAGTAATATTTTATCTTCAGAAATTCCTTCATTTTTTAAATTATTAATGGCATCAACTGTTGGTGCAAACAATAAACTCGATATGTGATCAACCATCACTCGATTAGTTTCTTCTGGCATTTGTGTGTCAAAAGATCTCAGTCCCGCTTCAATATGACCTACTGGAATATTTAACTTTACCGCAGCAAGAGCTCCTGCTAGTACACTGTTTGTGTCTCCTTGTACCAAAACAAAATCCGGTTTCTCTTCTATTAATTTTTCTTCTATGGAAATCAACATTCTTCCGGTTACCTGACCATGCGTTCCAGACCCAACATTTAAATTATGTTTTGGTTTTGGTAATTTCAAACAATCAAAAAATATCTCATCTAAGTTTTTTGAATAATGCTGATTTGTGTGAATTAGCACAAAATCAATTCCTCTAGACTCAAGTTCCTTGATTGTTGAAGAGAGTTTTATTATTTCCGGCCTGGTTCCAAATATTATGCAAATTTTCATATTTATTATCTTAATTTTATTGTTTCTATTATATTTAAAAATGATTTTTCCCAAAGTTTGATATTAAAATTTTCCAGAACACTCCCCCTTTGCTCAGTAGAAAATTTATCAACATTATCCAAAACATCTGCTATAGACTTAGCGATTGAACCGGGGTCTGGGTTTGTTTTGTATGCAGGAAGATCTTTTAAGCCCGCCACATCTGTAACAATTGTTGCCGTACCACAAGACATTGACTCCAATGCGCTCAAAGAGGTTCCCTCTTTGTCTAGTGTTGGAATTAAGGTGATTAATGAGGTGTTGTAATAATTAATCATCTCGTCTCTGTTGGCTTGACCTTTAAATATTACCTTCTCATTTAAATCATATTTTGCAACCAGATCTATACAGTAATTATAATATTTACCAACACCACTCCCAACGATTAACATCTTAAAATCGGGATTAGTTTTTATAAATATATTGAATGACTCAATCGCAAGATGAATACCTCTGTCATAACTTATATTTCTTGGAACTAAAATTACTTTTTCTTTTTGAAATGTTTCCTTGGTCATTTTGAAAACTTCTGTATCTACACAATTTGGTACAAACCAAACATTTTTTTAACTTCCGAAAACATATTTTTTCCTGGCTCAACAGAGTAACCAATTTCTCTTAGAAAATTTGTGTCATTAGCCACAATAAAAACATCTTTGTTTTTTAGGTGTTTACTTATGTACTTATGATATATATCAAAAAAAACATTTTTTTTAGTATTACTCCATAAAACACCATGAGAAATTATGATGACTTTCTTGTGCCATTTCAATGGCGGATAATGAAATGGATAGTGACAAATTAGTATATCTTGGTCTTTTAAGATTTTCTTAGAAAGAAATAAACCAATATTAAACGCAAACCAACCCGCGTTATATATAAATGGGTGTAATAAAAAATATCTCGGAATTTGTGTAACAAAAAATATTTTTGTTCCGGTATTATTTTTTTGTTTTACTTTTCTTTGTAAAACACTAGCATCAAAATTATTTTCAACTAATATTTTATTTAGATTATCAATATAAACTTGTTGTCCGCCACTTATTGGCAAATAATGCATTGTAACCTGGCAAATCTTTGTTTTAGTTTTGTTTTCTTGCATGAATTATTTTCGTAAAATTTTGAGAATCTTCATCCCAAATATTTATTTTATAACCAAGTTTCTCAAGAAAATTAGACACATGAAACATCATTGGTATCGTGTGTATTTCAATAATCAATTCTGGACCATTTTGCTGTAATGTATTTATCCCACCTTCTAGTACCTTTAGCTCAGCTCCCTCAACATCAATTTTTATAAAATCTGGTACTGATAATTTCTTTTGAGATATTAAATTATCTATAGTGTTTGATTCTACTTTAATTTTCTTGAAATCTTCGTAAGAATTTTCTTGCAAAGGAGGAGTCACATCTTTTATATAACCACCAGATGAAGTAGCATCATCAGCATTTCCTACATTAAATTCCACTTCACCAACCTTGTTTGTGATTGCTTCTTTATTTATAAAAATTCTTTTTGAATATGCTTCGTTAATATTTATATTTGACTCTAACCACTTTTGATTACTTGGGTTTGGTTCAAATGCATATACCAATGTTTCTTCACCGAAGGCTGATGAAAAAAATAATGATAAGTAACCAATGTGAGCTCCAATATCCCAAACAACTTTGTTTTTATTTGCGGCTAATTTTGATATCAAATCTATTTCATAAGAGCCATCCAACATGCTCATATATGTTTCTGGAATTTCATTAGGCATAAGCAATGAAATATCTTTTTCCAAAACTTTTACGTTGTGAACATTCCAGGAATCCTTCTTTTTATCAAAATGTAAAAAATATTTTTTAAGTTTTTTAAACCAAGATTTCGGTGGGGAATTCCATATTTTCTTTAAGATTTTTTTCATATAAGTATTTTTGACAATATCTCTTTAAAATTTTTATTAAATGATTCTAAACTATAATCTCTTAAAATATTTTCTACTATTCCAATCGAACGTCTTTTGAGCTCAATATTATCTAATGTTTGCGACAAATCCAATGAGTCTAATACTCCATCAGCACTTATTTCTCTTATCAAGATAGATAATTCATCTTGTTTAATAGATGCCTCATTAGTTAAAATTGGTATTAATCCCCCGTTAGCACAAACATTCACAACTGAAGTTGGCATAGCTTCGGAACAAGACGGTAAAATTACAAATGCACACTTCGTTAATATTTTTTTAAAATTATCAGACTCAATTTTTACAAAGTCATATAAATGTATATTTTCACTTTTTAAATTTTCAGAAAATATTTTTACAAATCTTTTTTCATTCTGAAGTGGAGCACATACATGGAGATGGAGATCTTGTCTCTTTGAAAAAGCGTCCAATAAAACATCTAAACCCTTATGAATCATTCCTCCACCACTAAAGAAAAGAAAATGTTTTTTTCCTTCAGAAAAATCTTTATCATTAATAATTTCCATTGGATTAAGTAATTCTATGAATGAAACGTTTAAATTATAACAATCCGTATTTGTATATTTTTTATATGTATCAACCAGGTAATGGTCTCCTAGTAACACTAACGCATCGGAACCTATCGTCTGTATTGCATAATCTTTTTCTATAAATCTTAATGATTCTTTTAAAAGAACACCGCTTTTTTCGTAAACTTCAATACCCCGTTTTATTGTTGCCACATTGCTAAAATAAGGATGTCTTCCTGTACCATAGTAAATCCTTAATATTTTTTTAGAAGTAGAAAAACTTTTATCAAAAATATCCCCAAATCCAAATACAACATCATAATCTTCGTAAGCAATTTTTTTAGTGCTGTTATAATCCACAACATCACAAATGAAACCTAGTTCATCAAATACTTTAGCAATTACCAAACTTTCTTGTATGTTGGTATGAGTTTTTAAGTTAGGTCTTTTAAAAGGAAAGGTAATGTAGGATATTAATACTTTCTTTTTGTGATTTCTGTTGAAAACATTACGGAGAATTAATTGCCTATTATATATCGAGTATATTTTTCGTAGAATTTTTAACATATCTAATTATTATTTAGTTTCCTCTTTAATAATCTTATTCGATATAATAAATTAGAATATAATCTTTCCAACATATTTGCCTTATAAAAATTATTGAATTGCACTCTATCAAGATAATGGTTTGCTTCTATTTTTTCAAGTAACATATCACTTAACTCTATTTCTTGGGTTTTTCGAAATAAATTCTGATCCTCAATTGTTTTTGTTGTTGTGTGTGTTCCTTGAACTCCAATATTCGTAACCAAATTATGTTTTGGTGTTATGCTTAATCCTTTATTTAATACACATGTATAATTCCATTGTATATCCCATGTATTTACTAGGTTGTGATAGGCGTGGTTAAATGAATCTTTGTAGTATTGGTATATTTTTCTATCTTTATAAACATCTTCAAATGAACCTTCTTTAATAAGAATAGGCCACTCTTTCATTTCAATGTCATACAAATCCCAAGCTCTTTTCCATGTCGCCCATCCCCATATCTGAAAATGATTAGAGAAAAAATAATCATCATGAATTTCCAAATTTTTTAAGTGGTGTGTACCAGAAATCATCATAACTTGATTGTCATTTTTATATCTCAAAAGTAGTTTGGAACAGAAACTAAAAAAAGATTTATTCGGTAGACAGTCGTCTTCTAAAATAATTCCCATTTCTACATTATCGAAAAACCAAGTTATGGCTGAACTTATCGCCAATTTACAGCCTAAATTTTCTTCTCTAAATAATGTTTTCACTTCGCAGTCCCAATCAATATTTTTTACAATTGATCTAACTTCCCCACATCTCAAACGATCATTATCGTTATTAATCCTCGGACCATCTGCGGCGATAAACAAATATTTAGGTTTTGCATTACGTATCTCATCAAAAACCCTCTGAGTTGTATCAGGTCGATTAAAAACTAAAAATAAAATTGGTGTTTCCATTATCTTTTGTAATTTAAATTAAAAATTGATTTTGTAATCAGTAAAAAATGAGCTCGACTATCTTTAAACAAAACAATTGAAAAATTAACAACTAGATATGAAATTATGGTTGCATACGCCGCTCCTGCAATACCCATTTTTGGGATCAAGATAATATTTAAAACAATATTCAACAAGGCACCAATAATAGTTGTGTATAATGTTATTTTGGTTAAATTCTTTGCAATCAAATACTTTCCAATTACTATACCCAATGAAACTGCTACCAAAGACCAAATATAAACTTGTAGGACAGGAGTGGCTCCGATGTATTGTTCTCCAAAAAGTAATGTGATTATTTTCTGAGCAAAAATTGAAACGACCGCTGAAAAAATTAAGGAAGACCAGAACATTACAAAATACAATTTGCTGAGCCTGCTTTCAAATTTTTCATTACTCACACTTAATGAATTTATTATCGCTGGAAATATGGAAGCCCCTATGATGGTTGGTATGAGATACCAAATTTCTGAAAGTTTAACACTAATTGCATATATACCCGTAGCTTCATTATTCAAAAAATGATTAATCATAATTTGATCAATTTTCATATAAACACCCACAGACAAGCCAGATAGAATCATGGGCCAAGAATCTCTTAACAAACTTAATGCAATTTTCTTATCAAATTTCCAATTCTTGAAGTGGTGACCACTTTTCAAAAACGCAACAATCAAAAATAGTGCAACTAAAGCTATTTCAACAACGTATATAAACAATAACCAGAAAATACCTTTATTTAATAATATAACTCCAAGTTTTAACACAGCTGAAATGATTCCAGACAATATTTGAGCTTTAACGATTTTTTTTGATAATACTTGTGATTGAAAATAAGTTTCTATAACATTAAAAGCCTGAGGCACGTAATGAAGTGAAAATAACCAAATAAGAATTAGAGTAAACATTTCGTCTGTAATGGCAAAAGATGCTAGAAAAATAAAAAATATAGCCAGTACGGATCCAGATATCTTTATAAAAAAAGCAGTTCCAATAATCTTATCTTTTATATTGTGATTTTTAACTATCTCTCTATTTACAATTTCATCAATACCTAAGGATGATAGGACACCAAAAATTCCTACAAAACTTATAGCAAAACTCATCAAACCATAATTCGATGGACCTAAATATCGAGCAACATATATCCCAACAAAAAACGAAATCGCTAAACTAAATATCCTACCTGCAAAAAGCCAACCGGTGTTTTTGAAGTATTTTTGAAAGCCCTGATGCCTCCAAATTTCTGTTGTTTTACCCTTTATAGCCAGTAAGTTTTTCATTTAATTAATTCCAAATATACCTTACTTTCAGGCTCTAAGCTAGAAAATCAACAAATACCTACACCGCATCTCATTTAATAGTAGTTGACATAATCATGTTTATGTGATAGTATCTTATTTGAGTATATGAACCGTATCACCCACATCCTGACAGCTTTCCTGGCCATTTTCGGCCTTGGAAAGATCACTGAAAAGAACAACGAGCTTTCTACCGTCGAGCATGAAGTTCCGACAGAAGAAGTTCAGACACCCGGAGTCAACCGCGTCATCGCTGCTGGCGAAAAGAAAGTGCTCTACCGGTCTGGAAGGACCGGTAAACGCATCGTCGCCAAGATCGTCGACAGGAAAGGCACGGATTTCCGTGTCAGACAACTCGGTGGAAGGATCGAATTCACAGTCGTCGGCTAAGCCAACGCCTGATTCCGAACCGAACACCGAACAACGCGGCGCCCTTACCCAAGGGCGCCGTTTTTCTTTTATAAAACAAAAAGGCCTGAAATCTCAGGCCTTTTTGTTTGTATTTTATAAAAAAGAATTAATCTTTTTTAATTTCATTCTTTATCTTCGCAATATAATCCCTAGCAGCATCTTGACCTCCTAGACCAAAAGCCAAACCTAAAGCGATAGCCAAAGCTACGATTAGACCAGTGAAAATTGTTTGGATAAATGTTGTTGCGATTTGCAACTCAATAAGAGCAGCCAAAATTGCTGAGATCCAAATTGCCCACTTAGCAACTGCACCAGCAAAATTTGCTGAAGCAACTCCAGCACCTTTTGCGCTTGCAACGATAACCTTTCTCAATGCTTCAGCAATAACTGCAGCAATAATTAGAATTAATACAGCAGCAATAACTTTTGGAAGATACCCAATAGCAATATTAGCTAGAAAAGCTGTGATGTGATTCAATCCGATGATATCGAATGAAACAATCAAAACCACTACCACCAAATACCATCGTGCAATTTCTCCCAAGAATTTTCCTGAGTTTAATTTAACTCCCATTTTGTGCACCAAATCATCTACGCCCGCTGTTTTTAGAAGTGTGTCCAATTTAATAGCTTTTACAATTTGTTCTACAACTCTAGAAACCAAACCTCCAATTAACCACCCTACAACAAAAACAATTACTGCAACTAAAACAGAAGCAGCAACTGCTGTTAGACTACTTCCAACACCTTGTGCCGACATTGAAAGTGTACCTACAAGATCATTAAAACTATTCATGTGATATTTAAAAATACTGATAATGGGTTCAAGATTTATTTTTAACCCCACTATTTATTGTATCACCTAGCATATTCAATCCCCACTTTATCCACAACAACTTTATGAGGAAATTCGAACACATCACGCACCAATCTATCGCATACACCTTGTCTATATTTAAAATCTGCAGTATCAAGTAAAGCAAATCTTAATTCTCGGCCAATTTCAGATTCCATATTACCAATAACAGTTTTCAGTCGGTTTGGACTCACATCATCCCCTACTACTAGAATATCTAAGCGACTTTCCGGGTTTTGGATAAACACACCAGATACAATTACAGCTTTAATTTTCCCGATTCCAGATAATCTCTTTGAGATTTCTTTATTTTGCATTGGAGCTGAGTGCATCAAAAGAGTTTGAATTGGGTCTAGAAATGGAAAAGTTTTGTTTAAAAAGTATCCTTGGTTTTTTTTCTTTTTTAAAAGACCAGCTCTTGTAAGGAGATTTAATTCTTGCAAAGCGGCTTTTGAAGAAATTTTTGCTCTTTTTGAAACCTCCTTTCTTTCAAAAAAAGCTTCATCGTTGAATAGGAAAAGTTTCATCACTTTCACTCGTGCCAGACTTCCAAATAATTTTCCTAATGCTTCCATATCAATTTTAATTATAAACAAAAACCATTAAAACAAAACTCAAAATAATAATAAAAACAAAACCTAATATAAATCCGCTGCCTTTCATATATTTTACTCTAGTATTATAGCAGAAGTTTTCGTTGCTAAATCCCCAGTTGGAAAAAATAGATTCAAAGATTGATTTGCTCGGAAAAAATCCTCGGAATTATCACTGAACAGTGTCTCATCAAAAGTGATCTTTGCTTTAGGACTCAAAATAGTGTCTTGTGGAAAAGTAAAATCCGCCTTTTTATCTTCAGATTTTATTCGCCATAAACCTATGTTTATTTCATTTGAATCTTGATTTTCTATTTCAATTCCGTTTTCCTTTATATTTAAAGCTAATTTGGGTTTTGCTACATAAACAATAGTCCTAGAGACTGCTTGCCTTATACCCGACACAGCATTTAAAACAACGTTATAAACACCTTCATTTTTGTAAAAATGCTCAATTTTCTTGCCTCTTTTTTCGTTTCCATCACCAAAATTCCAAAGATATTTGGCTCTGTGTAAACCTTTGTTTTCTCCTGTTTTGACCTCAAAAATTATTGGTGATTTTATACTCGACAATCTTTCTCTGCCAATCGAAATCTCCAATTCTGTGACTTCTTTTGCTTTGACAGCAGAAGCGACTGAGGAATGTGAAGATATGTTTGTGATTGTAGTATTTTCGGTGGTGGTTGCGTTTGATTCTATTTGTTCTGGTGTTGATGCTTCTGTGGCATTTGGCAATCCTGGGGTTGGTTTTGCGCTAATTAGAAACTCTTCTTTAAACTGCAAAGAATTTCCATCTCCTTTTGCACCCAAAGTGTCCGAATAGCTAATTTCGTGTATTTTTTGGCCACTAGAATTTATCAAAACTAAAACTTCGCCAGTATTTGTAAGGCTAAAAACACTATCAAAAAGCGTACCGCTAAAATCTGGATTATCAATTAAAAACTTTTCATCGTTATCGGCAATAATTGCATAACCACCAGCCGGAATAACGGCATTTCCAAAGATTAATTTCACAGCATGATTGACCGAGCTTTCTAATAATTTCCAGTTGGAGAAATCTATATCACTAGAAGTATTGTTGTACACCTCCACCCACTCCCTACCAGAATCAGTCCCAGAAACATCGTACATAATCTCGTTTATTTTCATTGCAAAAAGTGGGCTCGGAGAAATCAGGACCACCAGTATTAATAAAATATTTACTACTTTCGTTTTTATTTTTTGAATTTTTATAGGTTTCATTGCGCAAAGAATATCAGAATGAACCTTAAATATATTTAAAGAAGTATTAAAAGTTAAAAAAGAAAAACAAAAAGCCGCCCTTGCGGGCGGCTTTTTGCCTATCAATACTAGATTAGTTATGTGAAATTTAATTCACTATAAGTAATTATTAGTTCTTGATTGTTTGTGTAGGAATTGAGTATTCACTTTCGTCCGGAACTGTGTAAGCAGCTTGTGTAGCTGTTGAAGTAGTTGCGAAGTTAATTGAATCTAGTTCAAGTCCGTATTGTCCTGTTGTTCCTGGGTCAAGTTCTACGATGATTTCAAATGTTTCTGAAGTTCCTTCAGCAACTTTGTATCGGTCGTTTGTTTCAACATCAGCAGATGTATCTGAGATACGAGCTGAAGATGTTCCTGTAAATGTTGAACCTGTAACAGTAGCAACGAATCCTGCTGTTGATGAAGATGTTGTAGAAACGCTATCGTAAATCCAAGCATCTTCTTCTAGAGCTGTAATTCTAATTTCGAATGTGTAAATACCTTCGTTATCTGTCAAAGTTGTGTCTACGTTCTCTCGTAGAGATGAACCTTCGCTCACACCTTCAACTACGATACCAGTTGTTCTTAGAGTATGTGTAGCACCTTCTTGTGTTCCAGATACTACTGAAGAGTCACCGTTTGCTGCTCCTTCTGCTGTTAGAGCATTTGTACCAAAGTCAGATCCGTTGATTTTACCAACTCCGAATTGTACTGATTCACCGTTATCAAAGTTAGCAAAAGAGCTTCCTGTTGAATTGAATTCAGCCATTACAACAACTTCGATTCTTGAATCTTTTTCAAGTTCAATTTCGTCTCCATTGTCTTCAAAGTCGAATGTGTATTCTCCAACTCCAGCTGTAGTTGATGCAGTGTCGTAATCAAATTCTTGACCATCGATTTCGATAGTAAGGTCAATTACAACGTCTTCTACATCGTCATCAGTTGTTGAAGCGATAATTGTAAGAGTATTTAGTAATACATCTGCACTATCATCGTTATCAATTTCGAATCGGAATACTTCAAATGGTCCTGAGTTGTCGTCTGTATCTACAACCAAGATAGATGCGTCTAGATCATCATCACTTGAACGAATTGTAACATCTCCAGCGTCAGCAGCTTCGATTTCGAATTCTGTTGATTCTGTGTTTGAACCTTCGTAGTGATCAATTCCTTTTCCATCCACGGCTCGGATTCCATCTGTTGGGATCCAAATTTTCCATGATTGTGTTAGGTCACTATCATCAATGCTATCTGAAGTTGTAACTTCAACTTCGATTAGAGCGTCATCACCTTCTTCAACTACAGTATCCAATCCAGCGAATCTTACTTCGTAGGCTCGGCTAGTTGTAGGAGTTTCTGTGCTGTCTTCTCTTGACCAGTCATCTTCGCTATCTACATCCATTGAATCAACTTCGTCTCCGTTGATGAATAGAGCAATAGATTCGATTTGATTCCAAGGCTCATCTTCTAGAGTTTCTGTAACTGATTCAAGTCTGATGTCTACACGGTCGATTGAAACGTCTCCATCTTCAACTTCGAATTCAGCAGCAAAAACTTTTGCTGTTTCTCCTTCTTCAAGGTCTTCGTTAGAGTATGAGTTTTCTCGATCGTAACTACTTAGACGAGCTTCTTCTCCGTTAAGAGAACCGCTTGTTGTTGTAGTAGTTGTAGTTGTAGTTGTTGTACAGTCTCCTGCAACCTTAGCTCGTGTAACTGGGCCAAAGTATCCAGCAGCTGGTGAGATCATCACTGATGCTTGGTATTTAGCCAAAGCTGATTGTGTAAGAGCTCCAAAGTATCCCTTTGAAGTTCCTGCAGGGATTGATAATGTTCCTTTAGCTTCTAGGAAAGATTGTAGTGAAACTACATCTGCTCCTGTTGAACCTAAAGTAAGGTCTCGTGTGTATGTACCACATGAAGCTGTGCTACTTGTTGAAGTAGTTGTGCTTAATGCAGCCATAGCTGCAGCAGCTTTGTCAGCTGGGATAACACCCATACTTACTAGAAGTTGGATATCAGCAGCTGTTAGGGCTGATGCTGTTGGAGCAACTACGATTGTAAGCGCAAACGCTACAACCACAGCTGAACCAGCAATTTTTGAAAAAATGTTTTTCATTTGTTTTTTTATAAATTTTAAAAGTGCAACTACTAAATCGTTATTTTAAAAATGATTAGTAGTTGAACATTGGTAATTAATTACTAACGTTTTCGACTTCAATTTTAAATCGGAAGTCGAGCGATAAACACCATCTATTTATTTATAGTCGCCTACAAATAAATAGGCTGGCTTCAATGTTTTAGTCTGAGTTTCTGACATACATCCATTACTGAATTTATCGTACGGGAAATACCTATTTGATGACGAATTTTTATTCAATTATCAACGATCAATTCGTACCGTCTTACTCCTCCGTCTATAGGTACATTGCATATTGTATCGCACCCTAAGGCACTCGACACATAAACAAATGTGGATAACTGAGTTTTTTAGGCTCAATCCACATCCCGACAGCATACAACAAAAAAGGTTAAAAATCAACAGGTTTGACCGCTATATAATAGAGTAAGTACTCCATCTTCTTTCACCTTCTTTTTTGATCAAATTCAAGGACACCATCTTTATCAACTCTCTCTGAATTGTCTTTTCTGAGCAGTTTTTTATTTTAGAAGAAATGTCTTTTATGGTGACTTTTTCATTGTCCTTTATAATTTTCATTATCTCTTCGTTTCTATTATTAAGCTCTACATTTTCTTTTTGTCCTTTATAAACATCTTCTGTATGTTTAATATCTTTAGGTTTATCAGTGTCTGAATCTTGTCCTTTATGTCCTTTATAAGAATCTGCTGGTTCTGGGAGTTTTTGTCTGGACTCCACTACAAAAAAAGATTTCTTGAAGTCTGTGTCTCCGATAAAGTTGTCCTTGTGATTTTCGATTTCCTTATTTAGTCGAGAGATCTCATCTAGAATAATCTGCACATTGTTTTGGTTCATCATATTAGAGCTAGCACCTAGCAATAGTAGTGTCTTTATCTCCAAAAAGTCTTGGGTTAGCTTTGATGAAACTCCTGAGTCAGAATGTCCGCTATTAAATATAATAATGTCTTTTATTAAAACATCTGCGATAGATCTTATGTTTGTCTTTAAAGAAATCCTATCAGACAAATGGTTGGTAGATAGATATAGCGCCAGGACAATCCTTTCAACCTTTTTAAATAAGAAAACTTTGAAGCTATTGTAGTTTTTAGGAAATACTTCTGTGTCCATAAAGACATTCTAGATAAATCTGAGACAGAATACAATTGTGGAGGTTGTTGAGGAGTGTTGTAATTGTGTCTTTTATATAATAATCCGACTAATATCAAATGTCTTTAATAAATAAAATTTTAAATAGTTTTTCACATAGTGGCTAAAAATAAGCATGTTATTATATAGAGACTTATTATCATCAATTAAACCAACAAAAGTGGCCAAGAAAAAAAACAGAAATAAAGATAGAAAGGATGTTGTGGAAGAGAGCGTTTCTTTTCTAAAAGAAGAAACCGTAGAAGCCATCATCGCTGTGGTATTTCTATTAGTTGGAGTGTTCCTGACTTTCGCAGCTTTTGGAAGTGCGGGATTTCTAGGAGACGCTGTCTATAGAGTATCTAATTTTCTTTTTGGAATTGGTTATTATTTAATTCCTATAATTCTATTCGGATTAGGAATTTCTTTTTTAGCATCCCTGAAACACAACTTGGCAATCACAAAAATCGTTGGAGCTATCTTCATCTTCATCTCCGGATTAGGAATTGTTGATTTAGTTTTTGAAAAAGGAGGATTGATCGGAGACAAGCTGTCATTCGTACTTGAAAAACTTTTGGGATTTTGGGTGGCTTTGATTTTCTTATTTTCGGTTTTACTAATTTCAGTTTTGGTAATATTCAACCTTTCACTAAAAGTAGATTTCAAAAAAATATTCGCTAAAAAAGAAAAATCTTTGACTGAGGAAGAGGATGCAATTTTGACAAAAGGAATTGAAAAAAATCTTCCACAAGAAAATCCAAATGATGATTATGATGACGAAGAGGATGCTCAGGTGCCGGTGATTTCTCCTACTCCAGCAGTAGCTCAATCTGCGAAACCAAGCGGATTGATTTTCTTTGCAAAAAGATCAGCACAACAAACTTTTACTCCCCCACCACTTTCTCTTCTGCAAAAAGATTCTGGTAAACCAGAAGTAGGAGACGTGAAAGCAAACGCAAACATTATCAAAAGAACACTTTCAAATTTTGGTATTCAAGTAGAGATGGATGAAGTTTCAATTGGTCCGTCAATCACACGTTATGCTTTGAAACCTGCCGAAGGAGTAAAACTTTCTAGAATTGTTGCTTTGCAAAACGACCTTTCTCTAGCACTTGCCGCCCACCCTCTCCGAGTCGAAGCTCCTATTCCTGGAAAGTCTCTAGTTGGTATCGAAATTCCAAACTCAATTAAAACTACAGTTGGACTTGGTTCACTTATCAAAGATCCTACTTTTAATGATCCTTCAAAACCATTGAGTGTTTGTTTAGGAAAAGGGATCACAGGAAAAGCTACAATTGCCAACTTTGCAAAAATGCCTCACGTACTTATCGCCGGAGCTACTGGTTCAGGAAAATCTGTAACAATTCACGCAGTTGTGACTTCTCTACTATATAAAAATCATCCAGACCAACTGAAATTCATTATGGTTGATCCAAAGAGAGTTGAGCTTACTCTTTATAATAAAATTCCTCACCTTCTAACTCCTGTTATCACAGATGCCAAAAAAGCTATTCTTGCTTTGAAATGGGCAGCAAAAGAAATGGATAGACGATACGATTTACTAGAAGAAAACGCAGTACGAGATATTCAGTCTTATCATTCAAATATTTTGGAACCAGCTTTAAAGAAAGCAAAAGATAATCCTGAAGCTGAAGTACCAGAAAACATGCCTTATATAGTAGTAATCATCGATGAGTTGGCAGATATTATGCAGTCTTATCCTCGAGAACTTGAATCAGCGATTGTGCGCTTGGCTCAAATGAGTCGTGCGGTGGGTATTCACCTTTTGATTTCTACACAAAGACCGAGTGTGAACGTTATTACTGGTTTGATTAAAGCCAACATCCCTACTCGTGTTGCATTGCAAGTGGCTTCACAAATCGATTCACGAACTATTCTTGATATGCCTGGAGCTGAAAAACTTCTTGGAGCTGGAGATATGCTTTATCTTTCTGGAGAAATGTCACAACCGATTCGTCTTCAATCTGCTTTCATTACAGAAAAGGAGGTGAAAGATGTTGTTGAATGGCTACAAAATCAATACAAAGATGAAATTGGTGTATCAAATATCGATCTTGGAGGAAATGCTAACAATGATACAAATCCTATGGATGCAATCGCTGCTGCGGGGGGGTTTGATGAACCAGGAGACGACGATGATCTATATAACGAGGCGCGCCGGGTCGTGATTGAAGCAGGAAAAGCATCTACTTCATATATTCAAAGAAAATTGAGAGTTGGGTATTCTAGAGCGGCGCGCCTAATCGACCTATTAGAAGAAAGAGGTGTAGTTGGCCCTGCTGACGGCTCAAAACCTCGAGATGTAATAGGAGCTGGATCTTCTTCAGGAACACCACCTACAAACTACGATATAGACGAAGACGAACAATTCTAAGATGAAATTTAGGAAAAAGTTAATTATATTTGGAACACTTACATTATTGATAATCATATTAATATACGCTTTTTTTAACGCTCGACTTCTGCTCGCTGGTCCTCAAATTATTATCAAAAGTCCAGAAAATGGTCTTACTTTTGATACACCTTTTATAGAATTAGTCGGAGAAGCTAGAAATACATCTTTCATAAGCATGAACGGCAATACTATATATGTTAACGAAGAAGGAGAATTTCGAGAGCAATTGCTGTTACCTCCGGGGACAAGTATAATTAGAATCGACGCACGCGACAGATTTGAAAGATCAACAGAAGAGACTCTTTGGTACACATACAACGGCGAACGTTCTGAGATAGATATTTCAGAAATCGAAATCGCGACCAGCTCCCCTGCCACCTCGACCTCAACATCTTCACCGTCACTTGATTAGTTTTTTATAGGAATTTAATTACCAATAATTTAAAATACGAACATGGCAATAAAAAAGAAAGCAGCAAAAGAAAAAAAAGTAATTAAAGAATCAGATACTAGCGGTGAAAGAAATTCTTCAAAAAATATTGAAGACACAATTCGAGAAATAAAAACAAAATTTGGAGACGACGCAATCATGAAGCTTGGTGAAAAACCAAAAGTTGGTGTCGATTCAATTCCAACAGGTTCAATTGGGCTAGATGAAGCTTTAGGAGTTGGAGGAGTTCCACGAGGAAGAATCATCGAAATCTTTGGTCCAGAATCTTCAGGAAAGACTACCCTTTCACTTCACATCGTCGCAGAAGCTCAAAAGAAACATGGTATTTGTGCATTCGTAGATGCTGAGCACGCTTTAGATCCTGAGTACGCAAAAAAGATTGGAGTAAATCTAGATGAACTTTTGATTTCACAACCAGACACAGGAGAACAAGCTTTAGAAATTGTAGAGAGTCTTGTGCGTTCTGGAAAAATTGACGTTGTAGTGATCGACTCTGTCGCAGCACTTACACCAAAAGACGAAATCGAAGGAGACATGGGAGCGTACCACGTAGGTAAACAAGCGAGACTTATGTCTCAAGCTTTGAGAAAACTTACAGCGATTGTCGCAAAGTCAAAAACGGTAGTTATCTTTATTAACCAAATCCGAATGCAAATTGGAGTTATGTTTGGAAACCCTGAGACAACTCCAGGAGGAAAAGCATTGAAATTCTATACATCTGTTCGCTTGGACATCAGAAGAATCGCTCAGATTAAAAAAGGTGAAGAAATCATGGGAGGAAGAGTGCGAGTGAAGGTTGTTAAAAACAAAGTAGCCGCACCTTTTCGTGTGACAGAGTTTGATCTTCTATACAATGAAGGTATTTCAATCGAAGGAGAAATGCTAGCTCTTGGAGAAAAATTTGAATTAATTCAAAAATCTGGCTCATCTTATTCTTATGGTGAAGTAAAACTTGGACGAGGATACGATGCATCTAGAACTTTCTTGAAAGAAAACCCTGCTGTTTCAAAAGAAATCTTGAAGAAAATCAAAGACAAAATTAAGGAAGAAATCTAATTGCAGAGCCCTGCCCTGTTTGGTAGAATCCTGAACATGCTAAATTACAACGAAGTTAAAGAAAGAGGTTTTATTGTTATTGATGGTGACCCTTATGAAGTTATGGAATCGCAAGTTTCCAGAAAACAACAAAGAAAACCTGTTAACCAAACAAAACTAAGAAATTTAATTACTGGCGGAACCCGTCAACAGACTTTTCACTATGCCGACACAGTTGAAGAAGCTTATCTTGAAAAGAAAGTTGTTAAATACTCTTTCAACAAATTCAACAGACAAACAGGTACTACTGAATTTTGGTTCACAGATCCAAAAGATAAAAGTAAAAGATTTGAAGTAGCTGAATCTGTTTTGGCTGACAAAATCATGTACATGAAAGAAGATACCGAGTACGAAGTGCTTTATTTTGGGGAAAGAATTATTGGCATCTCCCTACCAATCAAAGTAGAACTAAAAGTTATTGAAGCTCCACCAAGTATCAAAGGAAGCACAGCTAGCGGTGGAGATAAAAAAGTTAAAGTAGAAACTGGAGCAATGATTACTACTCCGACTTTTGTGGAAGTTGGAGATGTGATTCGGGTTAATACAGAAACTGGGCAATATACAGAACGAGTTTAATTTATTAAATTCAGCATACTTAAAACAAAATAGTCATAATATATTTGCGGTCCTCGGTTCACATAACTTCGTTATGCTCCCTGCGGATGCAAATATATTGTGATTATTTTGTTTCTAATTTAATTATTTTTATAAACTCAACTCAATTACAATTACTGCATACAAAAGAAAAAAGAGGGGTTTGCACCCCTCTTTGAAGATTAGAATATTCTACTACCCCAATCTTCATCGTCTTCTGTGAAATCACCAGGAAGGCGATATTTCAGCATCACGATGTGGTCATCAGGTTTTGCATCCTCATACGGTCCGCCAACACCTAAAGTGCGGGCGGGTTGAGCATGACTAAAGTCTTCAAGAATATCCTCTTGAAGATTCTTCCTACCCTCTCTTTCTGGATCTTCAAAAAGTTCTTGCATACAAGCAAAAGCTTCTTGAAGATTACTTGGTTTACCATCAGAAGAATCAACTTCATCAGACGGTTCAGAAGGTCCTGGCAGATGTGAATCATCACCCATACCCCAACACTCAAAAAAACTTCTTTGTATAATATTATCCATAATAAATAAAGGTTCGTTCATTTATTAAAATACACCTTCCCCACTCAAAATAAAAGTTACCTTATCAACCTTTTAATGTCTTACTTAACCATTATTAATTTAGCCTTTTATACCTCATTGAGTAAAAACAAAACACACTGTGTGAGTACATTGCGGAGGCCGTTAAGGGCCGAGCATAGTGGCAAACAAAAAAAGAGACACAAGTGTCTCTTTTTTTTGTTTGAACACGTGTACGAATACAGTGTGTTTTGTTTTTATTTATCGAGAAATAAAAGGCATCAACCCAATGAATCTAGCTCTCTTAATAGCACTCTCAACTTGTCTTTGGTGCTTAGCAGAAAGACCAGTTCTTTTTCGAGAAAGAAGTCGTCCGTTTGGATTAACAAAACGCTTCAAGTGCTCTAAATCCTTGTAATCGATTGTCTTTATATTTTTTTGATTAAAATAATCATTTGTCATAGGTTCGAACACTATACACAAACTCTTTAAGTTGTGCAACTGGCTTTAAAAAGGAATATCTTCAGGGTTTATTTCGTCTTGTGGGTACTCGATTTGACCTCCATCATCTTGAGGCATTTCAGCCGAGTTTGATGCAGATGAACCTGAGTCGGCTTTTGGAGAATAACCCTCTCCTGCACCTGCTTTTGGCCCAAATTGAACCCTATCTGCAACGATCTCTGTTCGATATTGCTTTTGTCCTGCTTGGTTGTCCCAACTTCTGGTTTGAATTCTTCCTTCTACCATTACGCTTTGTCCTTTTTTTAAATATTGAGCGGCTGTCTCAGCTGGTCGCCCAAAAACTACGATATTATGATAATCTGTTGACTCCTGTTTTGCTCCACTTTGATCCTTCCACACACGATTTGTGGCCAATGAAAATTGGCATACAGAAGTACCATTTGGTAATGCTTTTTGTTCTGGGTCTCTGGTAAGGTTTCCTACTATTAATGCTTTATTTAAATACATACATCTAGTATGTTCGCAGAGTTGTAGGTAGTAGTCAATCTAGACCTTCATCTAGATTTTAGGTATTTTTTAGAATTTATTTATCTTCTGCAACTAGAGCTTCTATAGCTTCGTCGATTTCTTCTTCAACAACTTCATCTTCTACAACTTCTTCTACAACATCAGCTTCTACTTCGTCATCTGTAGTTTTTCGTCTCTTTCTTTCATCTGGAGCCTCAGCTTTCTTTGATAGAGCTTCTGCAATAGTTTCCGCACTAGTGTTAGCGTCTTCTGTAGTTTTTAGAACAACATACCTTAAAATTTCAGCGTTTAAATCTAATTCTTCTTTAATCAATTCGATTTGATCTGGAGTGATGTTGAATTTAACCCAACCGAATGAAGCGTTGTTGTATTTTAGGTTTCTAGAGTCAATATTTTTAACCATTGTGTACGCTAGTGGAATTGTTACAGGAGTAGATTCTGAAACGATTGCCCCACCGTGGTTTGTGATAACTTTTTTAACAGCATCGAAATCTGCTTGAATTTTGTCATCAAGAGTTGCGATAAGGTTAATACCAAGCTCATAAAGCCGTACTTCATCATTATTCATATTGTCTATTGTTGCGTTTTCTGACATGAGCAAAAGATTAACATAAAGGCTTACCAGGCGCAAGATTTCTAAAGGCTATTTATAAAATTCCTAGTAATCGAACCAAAGTACCCCACCGCAGGAACAATCCCTACAGACATCTGGAAGTTGGATAGTGCAATCTGAGTTAATCTTCCAAAGAATGTAGTTTCTTGGCCGATTGATCCAGGACCTGATGTTGCAACTGTGAATCCTTGTGTATTTAGGAATTGTTGAAGTAGTTTCACTTCAGGGTCTTCATCGTTTAGTTCTAAGTCTTTAGTGAAAGTTGGAGTTTCTTCTGTGGTACTTGTATCACTAGAGAACCAAGAATTAAATTCTTCTTTCATCTTTGAAATTAGATCTTGTATTTTTGAAGTGTTCTCTGGTTCAGATTGTATTGTTGATTTAAGTTCTGTTAGTAGTGAGTCTATTATGGTTGAAACAACTGAAGGTGTATCATCAGATGGAGTGTTGTTTGAAGATGAAGAAGAACCTCCTGATCTACTTCTAGATGATGGTGCTCTGTTTGTTGGTGTTTCTTCAACAGCTTCTTCTTCTTCGACAGTTTCTTCTGCGGCAGCAACCGTAGTGAAGTTCCATGTTGTTGAATCAGAGATTCCTTCAAAATAGTTTTCATAGTTATCAGAAACAGCAGTGTTTGGAATAATTATATAGTATGAAGTTCCATTAGATAAATCAGACTCTGGATTGATAGTGATTCTATCTAGACCAGTTTGTGATATTTCATCTCCTTCAACATCAATTGTTAGAACTGTTGAGTCATCAGATGTTTTTTTGATAAGGATGTTTCCAGTTCCTACAGATATAACTGAATTGAAAATCATGACTAGGTTAGAGTCTATTGCTACGTCTGTTGCGTTGTCTAAAGGTGAGAGGGTTTGAATTGGTGGAGGTGTTGTGTCTATAAACAAATCTTTATTTGCAGCAAGGTTTGTAGCAGGTGTGAAGTTCACCATTGCATTACCTTCTTGATCAGCAATCGTTCCTGAGATTGAAGATACTGTCAAATCATCTGATTCATCACCTGCTTGTACAGTATAGTTACATGTTCCAGTGTCTGCGTTTGATACAGTGAATGTACATGTTCTATCTGTTGTTCCAGTTTCTAGAGTTACAGTTACGTTTCCAGTTGATGTGACAGCTTCAGAGAATGTTACGTCGATGTCGATCACTTCGCCCACTCCGTATGTACCGTCGGCTTTAGAAGAAGAAACTGAGGTAATTGTTGGTGCTGTGACGTCGTAGCCGAGGGTGGTGGTGTAGATGTATCCATTATAAGCAGGAGCAGCTAATTTGGATCCATCATCAGATGAGGCAATATCGTACCAGTTTCTTAAACCTGCATCTGTTTGAGATATCCAAGTTTGACCCGAATCAGCAGAAACGTATAAATATCCATCATATACACCGGCCGCAAGTTTAGTACCGTCTGATGATGATGTAATGCCGTACCAACCTCTTGAACCAGATGAGTTTGAGTTTGTAGTCCAAGTCACACCTGAGTCTGATGAAGTGTAGATGTATCCGTTGGTAACAGTAGCCGCGAGTTTTGTACCGTCTGATGATGATGTGATCCTCCTCCAATTTCTTGAACCAGATGAATTTGAGTTTGTAGTCCATGTAGCACCTGAGTCTGATGAAGTGTAGATGTATCCAGGAGTCGAATCAACAGCAGCTAGTTTAGTTCCGTCTGATGATGATGTGATACCTTGCCAACCTCTTGAACCAGATGAATTTGAGTTTGTAGTCCATGTAGCACCTGAGTCTGATGAAGTGTAGATGTATCCGTTATATGCAGCAGCAGCGAGTTTTGTACCATCCTCAGATGAAGTGATACTTTGCCAATTTCTTGAACCAGACGAGTTTGATTGTGTACCCCACGTCGCTCCAGAGTCGGTTGAGGTGTATATGTATCCACTAGCAACAACTGCGGCAAGTTTAGTACCGTCTGATGAAGAAGTTATGCCAGACCAACCTCTTGAACCCGCATCGGTTCGCTCAGTCCATGTCGCTCCAGAGTCGGTTGAGGTGTATATGTATCCACCACTAACAGTTGCTGCGAGCTTAGTACCATCAGCAGATGAAGCCATTCTGGTCCACGCCTTATTACCAGAACTTACATGCTGTGTCCAAGTATTTTCACCCACAACAATATCCTTATTAGAAGAAAGATTTGTAAAACCTACAAAAACACTCATTTCGTTAAAGAAATTATCTGTAATTGTTCCTGATATTGAAGATACTGCTAAATCAGCAGAAACATCACCTTCTTGCACAGTATAATTACATGTTCCAGTTAATGAATTTGCCACTGTAAATGTACATGTTCTGTCTGTTGTTCCAGTCTCTAGTGTGACAGTGACGTTTCCTGTTGAAGTTACAGCTTCAGAGAATGTGACATCAATATCGATTACTTCTCCCACAGTATAAGTTCCATCAGCTTTATCTGAAGAGATTGAGGCGACTATTGGTTCTACAACATCTTCAAAAACAGAAACTGCTCCATAAGACATCGCTCCCACTATTTTTGTTCCAGCACCATCTATTGCTATATATGATAGTTGTTCCACATCTTGCATAACACTCCAAATTGAACCTCCATCTATAGATATATAAGGACTACTAGCATTACCTGCAGCAGCGACTATTCGACCTCCATCAGAAGACATATCAACATCAGTCCAATTTCTTGAACCTGCACCAGTTTGCTCAGTCCACGTCACTCCAGAGTTGGTTGAAGTGTAGATGTATCCATTACTTACAATAGCAGCAAGTTTTGTTCCATCATCAGATGATGTGATGCCAGACCAATTTCTTGAACCAGATGAATTTGAGTTTGTAGTCCACGTCTGTCCAGAGTCGGTTGAGGTGTATATGTATCCTCCATAAACAACAGCAGCGAGCTTAGTACCGTCTGATGATGATGTGATACCTTGCCAATTTCTTAATCCTGAAGAGTCTCCATTTGTATTCCACGACGCTCCTGAGTCTGATGAAGTGTAGATGTATCCACTACCAGAGACTCCAGCGGCGAGCTTGGAACCATCTGCAGATGATGTGATGCTTGACCAATCTCTTGATCCCGAAGAGTCACCATTTGTTCTCCATGTTGAACCGGAGTCGTCTGATACATGAATCGGTCCACCCTCTATAACACCTGCCATTATATTACCGTCGTCTGAAACAACTACATCAGCCCATATTTGTGAACCGGTTGAGATTTGAGTATGGAAAAAGCTATTATCTGTATCTGTATACCAAATTAAACCACTGACCCCATCATTTGAGTTACCAGAAGCAATATAAATACGAGGCTCGTTATCTGCTACATCAACCGCAGACCAATATCCTGGATTTGACATATCTGTAACAGTCCAACTAGCTATCACCTTCTCAAATCCAACCTTCAAACTAAAAGCCACTATTAAAAGAAAAAATATTGCTTCGATGATTCGTACTTTTTTATTTTGCATTATTTATAATTGTAATTGATTTTATTACAATAGTCTAAAAAGTTTTCCAGCATTTTTTACCAACTGGTCTTTTACCATACCTACATCCAACCCTTTAATTTCTGCAATTTTCCTTACCACCTCACAAACATAAGCAGGCTCGTTTCTTTTTCCTCTATGAGGAGCAGGTGTGACATACGGACAATCTGTTTCTGAGAAAATACGGTCTAAAGGCGCCATTTTAACCAATTCTTCGTATTGCGATGCAAATGTAATGACACCTGTAAAAGAAAAATTAAAACCCAAATCTAAAATTTGTTGTGCATCTTCAAGGCTTCCAGCAAAGAAATGAAAATTACCTCGGAGTTTCTCTCCATGAATTTGTTTTTTGTCAGTTAAAATTTTTAAAACTTCTGGATACGCATCTCGGCAATGAATCATAAGAGGTTTGTCGTATTTCACAGCTAAATCAATTTGAGATTCAAAAGCTTTTGTTTGTTTTTCAATATAATTTTCTTTATCTCCTTCAATTCTAAAAAAATCTAAACCGCATTCCCCCACTCCAACAACTTTTGGATGTGAAATTAATTTTTCAAATTCTTCTATGTTGAATTCTTCACCTTTTGAATTAAAAGGTTCACTCTCCTCTCCGATCTCTTCTTTGTCGTGAAATGAAACATTAGTGTGAATCGGATGAAGCCCAACTATTGCATAAACTCCTTCTGAATGTTTCTCTACCAACTCCACAGCATCCCTCGAAGTCTTTAAATTCGTCCCTACATTTATCATCCATGTTTTGTTTTCTAAAGATCTTTTTATCACTTCGTCCCGATCTTCTGCGTAGGCATTAAATTGCACATGAGCATGCACATCTACAAATTCTGGAAGATTATTTTTTTCCATTTTTAATTCTATTTAAAAGTTTTTCGTACACTTCAACAACTTTTTCATCACCATTGTCTCGAATAAAGTAAGAGAATCCTGGTCGGACATTCAACTCCAAAACAACCCAACCACCATCAGCATCTCTGGCTATATCTAACCCTATCCACGGAAAACTCTTCAGTATAGGACTTTTATCAACGATATCTGCAATATCTTTTTTAATAACTTCGTCAAGGATTATCACAGCTTTACCATCATCATTGTGAAGTGGGCTCAAATTTATATTTTTAATCTCTGAAACTTTTTCGTATAAAAGAATTATTTCACCATCTAACAAAATTACTCTGTACTCATTTTTAATATCAATAAATTTTTGAGCTAGAACTGTTGAATCGTAATTTCTTTTCTTTTGGTTAAAAATAACTTTTACAGCTTTAGCCACTTTTCGTTTTGAATCGCATTTAAAAACATTTTTACCTTGAAGACCAGCACTCATTTTAACCATCACAGGGAAATCAAAATTTTTAACAATATCTTCTACAATTGCTTTCTGAGACTTAAATTGAGCATTGATACGAGTATGTTCTTCTTCAGAATTTGGATCATTGTAAGATCTTGTTTTAGGCATTGGAAGCTCATCCTTAAGCAACCGATATGTGTACGACTTAAAACTACAGATAAAAGAAACGGATTCATCGTTTATAGGAACACGAGCAATTGAAAAATAATACATCTGATCGTTAATCTTAATTTGCAACAGGTTTCCAATTTCATCCACCTTAGAAACTTCAATACCTAAATTTTCACAGGCCTTCACCAGAGCTTTCATGTTTGGTTTTGCGTTTTGCATAAAATAAAATTAATCTTTTCTAAGAAATAATGCGCTCTCTGGTTTCTTGTTTTCTGAGATGGCAGAAATTATAGCATCTGAAGTAGCTGGTAATAAAGGTCTCAAAAGTTTTCCAATATTAAATAATCTTTCCACTAATTCATGAATAATTTTCTTTGCCTCTTCTGGATTTTCTTTAATCACTTTGAAAGGTTGTTTATCTTGAATGATTTGATCCAGTTCAGAAATTTCTTTCCAAATAAAATCCATCACAGCTTGATAATTGAAACTCTCAAACGCGTTTAGATATTCTTGAGGTAAGTTTTCAAAAGAATTATCAAAATTAAAGTTCCCTTCTAAATGATCTTCCGACATTTTCAAAATTCTATTCAACAAGTTTCCAAGGCCATTTGCCAAGTTGGCATTGTATGAATTTTTGATTTTTTCTAGTGTCACATCACTGTCTTCAAAAGGGCTTGTTTCCCTCAAAAGATAATAACGCAGCATATCTATACCATATTCATTCACAATATCAATAGGTTCAATAATATTTCCAAGAGACTTAGACATCTTCTGTCCGTCTGAATTTATAAAACCATTTACAATGATGTGATTCGTCAGAGGAAGCCCTGCTGCCAAAAGCATCGCTTGCCACCGAAGTGCCTGGTGCTGAGTGTTGTCTTTTCCGCAAACTTGCACACGCACTGCATCCTCCCAATATTTTTTAAATTTAGATTCATCGTCTGGCCAACCCACAGCAGAAATATAATTAACCAGTGCATCAAACCACACATACATAACTTGTGTTTCATCATTTGGAATAGCCACACCCCAAGGCATTTTTTCTTTAATACGAGAAATACTAAAATCTTCTAGACCATTTTCGATCATTTGTTTCATTTCATTAAAACGAAAATTTGGAATCACGAAGTCTGGATTTTTGTTATAGAAATCCATCAGCTGATCTCCGAATTTTGAGAAGGCGAAGAAATAATTTTCTTCAGTCAAAATAACTGGATCTTGAGTTGGATGATTTGGACATTTTCCATCAACTAAATCTTTTTCTTTTACAAACATCTCATCCCCTACACAATACAACCCTGAGTATTCTTTTTTATAAATAAATCCTGCGTCTAAACATTTTTGCCAAAAACTTTGCGCGGCAGAAATATGATGAGCATCTGTTGTACGAATAAAATTATCATATGAAATATTTAAAACTTTTTTCAAATCTTTAAAAGATTCACACATTTCATCTACGTATTCTTGCGCAGTCTTTCCGTTTTCTTGTGCTTTCTCAAAAATCTTTACACCGTGCTCATCTGTTCCTGTATTGAAAAAAACATCAAAACCCATCTCCCTTTTAAAACGAGCAATCGTATCCGCACGAACAATTTCCATAGCAAAACCGATATGTGGTTTTGAATTCACATAAGGTAAAGTCGTAGTTATATAAAAAGATTTTCCTTTTTCTGACATAAATTAGTCTTTAGAGTTGGCAGCGATTTTTGCTTTTTCCATATCACTCAAAAGTTCCATCATAATTGCAGCAATCGGAACTGAAATCAAGATACCCAAGAATCCAGCAACCTTTGCTCCGATGATAATAGCAAAGATAGAAACCAAAACAGGAATACCAACAATTTTTTTCACAACAAGAGGTTGGATCAATTGGCTTTCAAATTGTTGGATCACGATATAAATACAAAGAGTAATTGCTCCAAGTGTTACACCACCACTCAAAAGTGCTAGAGCAATCGCAGGAATCGCCGCTAAAATCGGACCGAAAAGTGGAATCAATTCTAGAACCATCGCAATAAAAGCTAGAAGTGCGGCATTTGGCACACCAACAATTGAAAGCAGAGTGAATGTAAGCACGCCAACAATCACAGCAAGCAGAAGTTGTCCTTGCATCCACAGACCAATTTTTCTTTGACTTCTCTTCCACAGATCCAAAACATATTTTTCATGTTTTAAAGGAGTGACGATTCTCAAAAAATCTCTCACACCGTCTTCTTGTACTGCTAAATAAAAAGAAATAACAATGATAAGTAAGAAAGATAACGCACCTCCGAAGATTGCAGAAGCGGTTGTCAAAAATCCAAAAGTAGCACCAGAGAAAGTAGTTGTAACTTTATTTAGAAATTCCTCTGTGATTTGCATTTCACTTACATAAGCAAAGAAAATATCTAATCCGGGGATGTTTGTTATTTTTTCACTACCCAGCTCGTCAATATAAACTGGCAGTTGACTGAAAGTGGTTTTGATATCTGAAATAAAAGGAGGAAGAAATACCGAGAAAATACCTATGAAGAAAAGAATCGTTCCAGCATAAATACCTAGCACAGCCACCAAACGAGGTGCTTTTATTTTTTTAGTAATAAAATCTGAAATAGGTGTCACCGCTGAAGCAATGATAATTGAAGTAAGCAAAACCAAAATCAAATCTCGTATAACCCATAAAAACCAAAACAAAACAAAAACGACACCGGCTTTTATAATTGCACCAGTTGTGATGTTTATCGATATTTGGCGATCAGTAGAGTCTCTCATTAATTAATATATTATCACTTCTTTTATTAAGAATAAAGTAAAGAAAAAAGCACCCCTGAGTTTAGGAGTGTTTTATAGATTACAGGTCTTTATAATCTGCGAGTAACTTTGCAACACCTCGCACGACTGTGTATTCGGCAAGAAATATTGAGACGGTACAAATAAGCGAACCAATTATAATGTCTTGCTTACAAGAAAATCCTTCAGTTTTAGGTTTTTCAGCAAACAATTCATAGACGAGAAGCAGACCAAAGACTAGTAACCATATTAGAAAAATGACTAAAAAAATCAGTACGAAGTTTCTAATTAGGAAGTGATCATCGGGTTGAAGACTTGAAATGAGAAGAGAACAAATCATCCAACCACAAACTACTGTAACGAAGTTTTCTAGTAGTAAAAAACTGAAACAATATTTACGAAAAAAGGTCTCTGTAGGAGTTCCAAAAAAATAACCCTCATTGATTATTTTTAGTATTTTAGCCACAGCCAAAAGCACCAACAATCCAAATAAACCAACGGCACCATTGTTCATAATTTATTAAGTTCAAATTTATGTGAATATACAATGTTTCAACAAAAACTCAACCAAAGAACCAGTCTTTTTTTAATTTAACTTAGATTTTAAATACTCCACCAAATCATCCTCAGAAATTCTTTCTTGTTCTCCTGAGTCTCTATCTCGCACAGTCACACCAGTATTTTGTTCAAGAGTTTCGAAATCTACAGTGATGCAGAAAGGTGTTCCGATTTCATCTTGTCTTCGGTATCGCTTTCCTACTGTTCCACTATCATCAAAAATTGTTTGTGGGATTTCTTTTTTAATTTTTTGGAAAATTTCTCGAGCCCTGTCTTGAAGTTCTGGACGATTTTTCAAAAGTGGAAAGACTGCAACTTTTACCGGCGCAAGTTTTGGAGCAAGTTTTAGAACAACACGAGTTTCGCCATCCATTTCATCTTCATAATATGCATCAGAAAGTACAGCCAAAAATAAACGACCTAATCCTACTGATGTTTCTAAAATCCACGGAATATATTTCTCACCTCTCTCCTGATCAAAATAATTTAGATCTTCACCAGAAAATTTCATGTGCTGAGTCAAATCATAATCAGTACGATCATGGACGCCTTCTAACTCATCAAAACCAAGTGAAGGAAAATTGTATTCGATGTCCCACGCATCTTTTGCATAGAAAACTAAATTGTCGTGCTGTTTCCATCGCAAATTTTCTTCTTTAATACCAATTGATTTATACCAGTCCCAACGATCTTGTTTTATTTTTTCGTAAGCTTCTTTATTTTCATTTGGTCGAACAAAATATTGAGTGTCGGCTTGTTCAAGTTCTCGAGTTCGAAAAAGAAAGTTTCTTGGTGAAATTTCATTTCTAAAAGCTTTACCTATTTGAGACATACCAAAAGGAACTTTCGGTTGCAAAGTATCAACAACGTTTTTAAAATTTAAATAAATACCTTGGCAAGCTTCACCTGGTAAATAAACTGGCTCATTCCCTTCTGAAGTAAAATCACCTAAATTTGATTTAACTAACAAGTTAAATGCTTTTGCTGGAGTGAAATTTTTCTTTCCACATTTTGGGCAAGAAATTTTTTCTCTATTTTCATCAAACAATTTATTAATTTGTTCTTCAGACATTTTTTCATCTGCAACAACATCTATTTTTGCCAATTCTTTATCAACTCGAATACGAGTATTACAATCTCGACATTCAGCAAGAGGATCAGAGAAACCTTGAGTGTGTCCACTCGCCTCCCATACACGAGGATGTTTAAACATTCCAGAATCTATTCCAAAATAATTTTCTTTATCATAAACGTTGGCTTTCCACCAAGCTTGCTTAATATTATTCAAAAGCTCAACACCTCGCGGCCCAAAATCATAGACACCAGCCAAACCCCCATAAATCTCAGAACCTTGAAATACAAAACCACGGCGTTTTGCCAGTGAAACTATCTTCTCCATCTTGTCATTTATCATAATCGAAATATTACACTACTTTTATTACTGCACAACTTTTGAATTAGTTAGGTCTGAAAGTCTCTCCATATCGGTTGTTGGATTTTCTGATGTGTGAGTTGTAGAAGTTTGAGTAAAGGTATCAGTCCCAATGAAAGTTGGGCTCATTATCAAGGCTGGAGTTTGCCCAACCTGACTAGCTGAAGGAGTGAAAGTAAGTTGCATAGAAACAGATCTGCTCGGATCAATAAAACCAACATGCTCCCGAACATCACCCAAATCCCATTCGATAGTTCTAGAAGATGGTATATATGTTACTTTTTCATTACTTGGCGAAATCATATTATTCCACCGTACATAAGGAGGAATAACGGCTGTAACTTTTCCATTTTGAAGAAGGTTTGATGAGTTTGAAAGACTCAATGTGACAGTATAATTTGTATCATTTTCAACTTTCGGAGGGATTGGTCCACTGTTTTGGAAAGGTCCACCCGCGTATGATGTAACAGCACTCAACACCACATCAGATTTTAATTTAATTCTTTTTGCAGCATCAACTTTTATTTCCTCAGGGACAGAGTCTTCTGAAATTCTTTTTCCAGTAATGCTTGCATTCACAATTACTTCCGGATTTTTAAAAACAGCTTGTCGAGTAGCTAAAGTTTTTGTTCTAAAATTAAAACTTAAAGTCTGTGTCTCATCCACAGCAATAGAGGTGAAAAATTCCGGGCTTGTAACTTTATTCCAAGTAATAGTATTGTCACTAGAATTAAAGAATCCGTCAGATACTTCCAGACTAGCATCATCTAAAACTTCTCCGTCGAGTTTTAAAATAATCTGAGGCTCTGTCACCACACTTCCAGTATTGTTTTTATAAGTTAATCGGCCACTAATTTGCTTTCCACCCTCTCTAACCAAATCCACACCCAATTCCCCATCAATAGAAATATCCATAGCAAGGAAAGGTTTTATTAAAGAAATTGATTTTGGAAGTGTTGTAAATTTAACTTTAAAATCTTCTGATTCACTATTTTCAGACAGACCAACATTCCATTTAAAAACTCTTTCTTCATTGTTTTGACCTATCAAAGATCCCCGCACTGTAAATGTTTTTGATTCTTGTGGTGCAAGTTTTTCAAAATGCCAAACATTATTTCCCTGCGATGGAGACACTGTTGATTGAGAAAAGTTAAAACCAAAAGGATATTCAGCGGTTACTAAAATATTTTCTAAACTACTATTTGAATTTGAAGAAACTGTCACATCAAAAGCTAGAGCCTGACCAGATGTAATTTCTTTTACAGTATCCACCACAAGACGAATCGGTGAAGATTGCAAAGCCAGAGTGAAAGTTTTTTTAGTCTCAAATATTGCATTCGAGTTTGGCATTCTGTATTCTGCTCGCACTTCAATTTCTTTTTGATCACCCTCTTGTCCGAAAAGAGTTGCTGAATACGTCTTCTTAACAATTGAATTTGGCGGAATATCCCCCAAACCTTCTCTTATACGAGGAAGATCTGTGGTTTGATCAACAGTTTTTGTACCGTCTGGAAATTCTAAAACAATATCAACTGTTTGAATCGCAAAAGGATTTCTGTTTTGAATAATAATATCTAGAGACATGTCTTCTCCTCCGCCCACAGCAACTGGACCAACAACAGAAACATCAACAGTACTTGAATATACTGCAGTGCCACTACCATTGAATTTATAAAAAGCAAAACCTAGTGCACCGATGAAAAAAATAAATGCGAAAATAAATATTTTTGTAAAAAAAGACATTTTGTTTGATTTAACTGTTTTCGAAAAACTATCTTGTTCAAGATCCCCCCAAGAATCTGGTACGTCTTTCACTTCTCTTTTTAAATTTTGCCTTGTACGAATTTGGAATTGAGTATTAGGAGAATAAAGCTTTTCTTGAAGCTTTGTTACACGACTTTTGACGTTTTTATCATTATTTAAATTAGACAAATCTAATGGCTCGTTCATGATAAAAATTATAACATGCGGGTTTTATATTTGATAAAAGAAAAAGTCGCAGGTTTTTATTCAAAACCTGCGACTACTTTAAGGAAGAGTTTTTGCAAACCCCTTCTTCCATCCGGAAGCCAACAATCGCTGACATAACAAATGGATTTAGAGGCCGATGTAACACTAAACGGAGTATACCCACAACCTTTGGGTATAAAAACCCCAAAACCACGGATAAAAGATTCTTGAAATAGAGTCAATAAATGAAAAGTCGATATGGGAAAATCATTATTCCCTGAAATAAGATGGTCTGCCAGAATTAAATCAGCAATCGGATTTTCTTCAGTTGATAACAAAAGAATATCTCTCAATGCCTCATATCCGTGAACAAACAAAACCTTATGACCTTCAAACTCTTTTTCAATATTTGTTCCGTTGTCGTCCAAACAAGAGTATATGATGTTCATTTGTTTATGAACTTACTTTTTTGAAACAAAATTGTCAACTACAACTGACTTTCGCGGATTCCTGAGTTTATAACCTTCAAAGCATCTCTTCGCTCAGCTTTCATTTTTTCTACGACTTCCCCATCCCATGTATCATTCAAAATATAAAAATTAATATTTTCATTTGAACCTATGTATCCTAGTCGATTTAAAATTCTTAAAACAATCACTGCTTCGATATCCAAAATTAATTCTTTACTAAAATTTTCTACATCTTGATTTTGTTTTAAGAAAATAATTCCAGAATGAATTATTTCAAATAATTTTTCATCTCCCGTTTCACCAGCCACGAGTCTTTCAAGTAATTTAAAAATTCTTGCAATCACAGAAACTATTTCTGTTTTTGATTTAAGGAAATTACTTTCCAATGGAGCAGCGTTTGTGAGCCTCCAAACTCCTTTTCCGCGCACAAGCGACACATGACACATAGATAGAGTCTGTGTCCCGAAACGCAGTTTTGATTTTTCATATCTTATTCCTTGCGCCACAGCACGAATCAAACCAAGTTCTTCGGTAAAAAGAGTTAGCATTGCATCGGCTTCTCCGTGTGGAGTATTTTTTAATACAAAAGCATTTGTTTCGTAAATATGATGCATTTTATGAAACCTTTTTAATTTTTACAGCAATATCAATATCGCCCACTTTCACAGTTTCTCCGTCATTATCTTCAAACTTAATTTCTTTTGCACGAACTGATTTTTGAATTTCATTAACAAAATCCCCTACTTCTATTTTTGCAGAAGCCGAAACAATCATTGATATTTCATCATTTGGTTTGTAGCCAGATGTTTTTCGAAGTTGTTGAATAAATCTAATTAGCTCTCGAGCATTTCCTTCGAGTCGTAATTCTTCGGTAAGGTTTGTATCAAGAGACACTTCTGAGTCTTGATTTATATTAAACAAAACATCCTTAACATTTAATTCGTCTTTCAAAATTTCCAACAAATCATTTTTGTTTTTCAATTCTTCTTTTTTAAGAGTCACTGAAGCAAGTGGTTGTCGAACCTTGATTCCAACTTTTGTTCTTTCGTCTAGAGCTCGTGTCACTGTGTCTCGCAAAACTTGCATGCTAGAAATAATTTTCTCGTCTGACTTTTTAAGTTGTGGCCAAGAATCTAAATGGACACTTTCAAAATCATTTTTTTCTCTCACTTTTTGATAAATATCTTCAGCAATAAAAGGTGTAAACGGAGCAATAAGTTTTGATAAGTTCTTCAAAACAAATTTTGTTGTTTGAGCTGCAAAAACAGCGTCTTCATTTTCTTCATCGAAGTTTTTAAATCTGTCTCGTGAACGACGAATATACCAAGTTGATAAATCATCCACAAAATCCATAAACGGCCGAGTAGCTCTGTCTATTTCATAATTATCCAAACTCACTGTGACTTGATTTTGTAACTCAGAAAGCCGAGATAGAATCCATTGATCCAAAATGTTTGTACTTTCTTTTGCAACTTCAGAATTTTTAGAAAAATCTTTATACATCTCATAGAATGAAACTACATTATCTAATCTTGAAATCAGTTTGCTAGCGATTTCGGCAACTCCCTTTTCTGAAAAAGCCACGTCATCAGATTTCACTGCAGGTGAAGACATCAAGAAATATCTCAAAGAATCTGCGCCAGTTTTATTTAAAACAGTGGATATATCAGGAAAATTATTTAGACTCTTCGACATTTTTTTACCATCTTCCGCCAACACAAGACCATTTACAACAACATTTTTATACGGCGCTCGTCCAAATAAAGCAGTATTCAAAACTAGCAATGAATAAAACCAACCACGAGTTTGATCTAAACCTTCAGCAATAAAATCCGCAGGATAATTTTTTGACTTTTTAAACAAACCAGAATCCGGACTAAATCTTTCTTTATTTGCAGGGTAATAATTTGAAGCATATGGAACAGAACCAGAATCCACCCAGGTATCAAAAACATCTGGAATTCTTTTCATCAATTTTCCGTTTTGCATGAAAGTCACATCATCAATATAAGGACGATGTAAATCAATTTCAAAATTATCATTTAGCGGCAATCTTGTTGGGATTAATTCCAAAGTTTTTCCTGTTGCAATAAAATCTTCTTTATCTTCTTTTATCGCGATTGTTTCTTCTTTATTTAAACCTCCGTTTGATGCAACTAGCGCCCAAGTTGGATACTCATGAGTTACAATTATAATTCTTTTATTTTCATTTTGAGAATCAATTTCTTTTAGAAAATTCCCTACTCTTTTTTTCAAATCTAAAACAGTTTCTGCACCATCGGCACATTTTTCAAATCTATCTTGTAGAGTTGGAAGATAATCTCGGTACTCAGAAATCGGTCGACCGTCAAAACCAGTTTGAATTTCTTTCAGTCTTTCATCAACAATAATTTTTTCTATCGGATATCCGATTTTTTCAGCAACAATTTCTGCTGTTTCTTTTGTCCGGAAAAGCGGAGAGCAATAAATCTCATCAAATTTTTCATCTGCAAATTTCTCCCCCACTCTCGCCACATCATCCTTTCCTTTTTGAGTTAAATGACTCGGAGAATTATTACTGTCAGAAGTTCTGTTTTCCAAATTGTGATCTGCTTCACCATGACGCATTACCACAAATGTGTTTGTGCTTTTTGTTTTTTCTTTTAGATCATCTATTGAACCAATCACAGCAATCTCATTTCCATCTTCAGATTTCCATATTGGAATCGGTGTTCCCCAAAATCGTGCACGAGAAACAGACCAATCTTTCGCATCTTTCAACCAATTTCCAAAACGATTTTTTCCAACAAAATCCGGAGTCCAATTTACTTTTTCATTTTCTTTAACAATTTTATCTTTTATAGACGTCACCTTTATGTACCAAGAAGACATCGCGTAATTTAAAAGTGGCGCATCTGTTCTCCAACAATGAGGATACGAGTGAGTATATTTTTTCTTATCAAACAAGAATCCGTTGTGTGCTAAATATTTCACAAACTCAATATCTGTTTGCATTGGATCTTCTTTTGGTTTTGCTTGAAGGCCAGCAAATTCTTTTACTTCTGGCTTTATAGTTCCATCAATTTTTACATGTTGTACAAAAGGTAGATTGTTTTCTTTCCCGAGGTTCAAATCGTCTTCACCAAATGCAGGAGCAATATGAACCACACCAGTTCCGTCTGTTGTTGTGACAAAATCACCATGATAAATTTTCCAACCATTTTCACGATTTTCTAAAGTTGCATCGTCAATATAACAATTGAAAGGTGGTGTGTATTTCTTCCCTAACAATTCTTCTGCAGAAATTTCTGAAACCACTTCATGCTCTTTTCCTACAAAAACTTTTTCAACTAAATCTTTTGCTGCAATATAAATCGCATTTTCAAACTTAACTTTCACATATGAAAGATTTTTATTTATCGCAAGAGCGACATTTCCAGGAAGTGTCCACGGAGTTGTTGTCCAAGCCAAAACAAAAGTTCCCTTCTCTTCTGCCAATTCAAATTTCACTGTCGCAGATAAATCTGTGATGTCTTTGTATGCTTGATTTACTTCGAAGTTTGAAAGTGCGGTCTCAAGTAAAGGAGAAATGTGCATTGATTTGAAACCTTCATATGCCAAACCTTTTTGATGCAAGGTCTTCCACATCCACCAAACAGATTCCATATATTTTGAATCCATTGTGATGTAGTTATCTTCAAAATCAACCCAACGACCAGTTCGTGGAATTATTTTTTTCCATTCATCAAGATATCGAAACACACTTGCTCGAGCAGCTTCGTTAAAATTTTTAACTCCAAAATTTTCTACATCTTGTTTTGTTTTAAGATTATTTTCTTTTTGAATTAAATTTTCAATCGGCAAACCATGTGTATCCCAACCCCATCGACGAGAAACTTTATAACCCGTCATTGTTTTGTATCTTGGGATTATATCTTTGATTGTTCCAGGTAGAATGTGTCCGTAGTGTGGCAACCCTGTTGCAAAAGGAGGACCATCATAAAAAACAAAATCACCTTTTGTGGATTCTCTTTCGATAGTCTTTTTGAAAATATTATTTTCTTCCCAAAAATTAAGGATTTTCTCTTCCCTTTGAGCTATTTGACTTTTATTAGTTTCGTCAGCTTCATTTGTCATAAATTACAGCATACGATATTTAAGGCTTTGTTTCAATTGTGAGGGTAAAAGAAAAAAGCGCATCCCTATCAGGGATGCGCTTTAAAGACTTTAGGCACAAAACCTCTCCGAATCTTCCATAGGAAACCCGTGTTCAGAAAGAATCTGAGCAGCCTCCTCAAACTGAGGAAGAACATCGGTTCCATAGTTTTGAAGAGCCTTCGAAATATGGAGAAAGATACTTGTGGCAAATTGATGTGGTGATCGCCGAAAAAAACTTCTCGGCTCTAAACCATCAGGTTGATAGGTTCGAGGGAGTTCAGAAATAACAGTTCTTTTAATTGGCTCAAAAGTAACCTCAACTTTAACCCAATCTTTATTGGGAAGTTGTGCTTCACAAATCAGTTCGTGAATCATTTCATTTTTACAAACAGAAATGAATAATTTTTCTAGTTCTTGTGCCATAATTTTTTAAGGGGTTCAATTCAAATACAAAATTACAACTAAAAACAATTGCAGTCAACACAGAACTGAAATGATTTTGAAAACATAAGAGAAAAGACCGACACGGAGTGTCGGTCTTTTATTTTGGACTTATCAGAACTTCTCGCAAATAGCGTAATCTTCATCACGAAACGCATACGCAATCCTGCGAATTCCTTTGATCCAACGACCATCTCGCTTGTATATACAAACAACATAATCATCACCATCTGTCTCGCGGGACAGACAGAACCTGGTTCCCCAGAAAAAATTAAAACCATTTTCCCATTCTGAAGGAATCAGCTCCTGATTACTCATAAAAAAATCAGCAACACAGGCATTCAAAGGTTTCTTATTAATCACCTCATCGTAGAGTTTTGCCCCTTTGATGTGAAAGGTTTTTTGCACATCAGATCTCCATCGATCAATTTTTTCAGGGCACAAATCCACAATACCTCCCCGGTCATGAGCGGAGATTATCATTCCACCAGGAATGATTGGTGTAGGATCACAATCAATAGTAATTGTTTTCATGTTTATTTTAATTTTGTTTGATTTTAAAGATCTCTAACACTTTTCAAAATCTATAACAAAACCATCTTTAGTCAACACCTACATCCTCTCCGGCAATCCAATTCCCAAAATTTCCAAACCGTTTTGCAAAACAGTCAGAGTAGCTTGTGTGATCCCAACTTTGTACGAAGTCCCGATATTTTGTTTATCAATAATTTGTTCAGAAGAATAGAAAGAATTAAATTCACTAGATAATTCTGTGAGGTATGTGATTAATTTTTGCGGAGCTAGTTCATCATAAGCTTCGGCAACAACTTCTGGAAAACGATTTAATATTTTTTCAATATTTTTCACTTGCCAATCTTCTGGTTGAGTTCCCCCCACTAAACCAAGTCCTTCATTTTCTGCTTTTCTCAAAATAGATGAAGCTCGCATTGCGGTGTATTGAAGATACGGTCCAGAATCGCCTTCGAAAGAAAGTGATTTATCAAAATCAAAGATGATATCTTTTCCAATTGATTGTTTTAAAATTGAATATTTTAAAGAACCAAGGGCAACTTTTTCTAGGACTTGCTCTTTAATTTCCTCTTCATATTCTCTGTCTGCATTTTTTTCAGAAACTTTTGTTCGCACATCCTCAATCAAACTTTCAGCAGAAATTACATTACCTGTACGAGAACTCATTTTTCCTGAAGGTAATTTCAACATTCCGTGAGAAATATGTGTTGTCTTCGCTTCTAACTCTGGAAAAATTTCTTGCATCGCTTTCAAGACCACTTTGAAATAATGCTCTTGCTCATTTGCGGTGATCACAATCGAACGATCGTATGCATAGGTTTCAGCTTTAATTTTTGCCAAACCAAGTTCTTTTGCTTCGTATGTCGGAAGTCCCATTGAGTTTATGAAAACACGCGTGTGCAGTCCGTGCTTTTCACCTTTATAAACCACAGCTCCATCCCCCATTTCAAAAATTCCTGTTGGAATATTTTTTTGCACAACATCTTTTCCAAACCCAGCAGTTTCACTTTCAAGAAAATATAAATCAAATTTAGTTCCCAATCTTTTGTAAACAATTTCAAAAGCCTCCAAGCTCCACTTTCTTCCTTTTTCATAATAAATATTTAACTCATGATTTGATTTTTCAAAAATCATTTTATTAGTCACTTCAATTTCTTTTTTTGCAGATTCATCCACTTCATATTCATGAGAACCAAAAGAATACGCATTTGAAAGAAAACGTACTTTTATATCTAAAGGATCATCATCGTGCGGAAAGCCTGCGCGATTTTGAATCATTCCCCACACAGCCATTGCCACATGCAGACCCACATCACCTTGATAAACAGCTCTCTTCACTTCCGCGCCGTTCCATTCGGATATTTTGCAAATTGTTTCGCCAATAAAATTACTCATCATGTGTCCAATATGAAGAATCTTAAAAGGATTTGGATCTGTGAATTCGATAATAGTTTTTTGATTATTTAAACGATTGTTTCGTCCGTAGTTTTTTCCCTGATTGATTACATCGTGTACTACTTCTTCAAAAAATTTGTCAGACAAATGAAAATTGATAAACCCAGGTCCAGCCACCTCAACTTTTTTTACTTCAAAATCAAAACTTGCTTCTAGACCTCTCTGCATTTCATTCGCAACTTCAACTGGATTCTTTCCAAGACTTTTTCCCAGAATCATCGCCACGTTCGTAGAATAATCACCATTTGCCAAATCCGCAGGATGCTCCACTACAAAATCAACCTCAGGCAACCCAAGCCCTGTGATTATTTCTTTTATTACGCCCTTTATTTTCTCTTGCATGATTTTGTTAGTTTAACAGCATTTTAGTTTCTATCAATCAGATCATTTACCGAATCCAAAACTATTTTATGAATTTCTTCTCGTGTCATCATCTCCCCATCCGGAGCACAAACTACTGTTTTCCAATTAAATTTATCTGCAACATATTTATAAGCTTCCGAAGCATTTTTTAAATGATCTAAATCCGCCTCATGAATATCTCTCTTTTCACCTTTTGTATATTCTCTAGAAGATTTCTGATCAACAAGTTTTTGACCAACTTCTGGAGGAACATAAAGAAATATAACTTCATCTGGTTTTGGTATACCACAGATTTCATATTCGAGTTCATGAAGCCAATCCAAAAATTTATCTCGCTCTTCTTGATCTCTTATCTTCCCAGTCTGATGACCCATACTCGCAGAAACATATCTGTTACTCACAATACAAACACCTTCCTCAAGCCATTTATACATTTGAGTAGAAACATCAAATCTATCGAGTGCATAAAAAAGTGAAGCTCGTTTTGCACCAACCTCATCTGCTGTTCCATATTCTCCTCTCAAATATTTTTCAACAAAATGAGATGATGGATTTCCATATTGAGGAAAATCTGTAACAACAACTTGAACTCCTTGAGATTTCAATGCTTCCACAAGTAATTCAGTTTGAGTTCCTTTTCCAGAACCATCTGTTCCATCAATCACAATAAATTTTCCTTTTTTATTTTTTGTTTCCATTTTTTATTTCCCAGTACTTCCAAATCCACCCTCTCCCCGCGTAGTGTCAGAAAGCTCAGCTGATTCTATCAAATTCACTTGTTCAACTTTTTGAATCAGCATTTGTGCGATTTTGTGTCCTGCTTCAAAGTGATATGTTTCGTCGCTCAAATTTATCATTCCAACTTTTATTTCTCCGCGGTATTCAGAGTCGACCACACCACCAACAGTTTTCAATCCGGACTTATGAGACAATCCGCTTTTATCCCAAATCAAACCAACACAGCCTTCAGGAATTTCCATTGCAATACCAGTTGATATTTGAACTCTCTGGTTTGGCTCCACTGAAATATTTTCTAAACAAAATAAATCCATACCTGCATCAAATGAATGTGCGTATTGTGGAGCAACAGCATTTTCATTTAATTTTTTAAATTTAATTTGCATTTTCTATTAAATTTAATTTCGCAAAATTTCGTCAATTCTTTGTGCGATTTCTTCAAAATCTTTTTCTGTTTTTCCGTTTGTAGTTTCAGCCGGAGTTCCAATACGAATTCCAGATGGATCAGAAGGACTTCTAGTATCATTTGGAATTGTGTTTTTGTTCACAATAATCCCCTCTTTTTCCAATCTATCGCTCGCCTCTTTTCCTGAAATTCCTTTTCCATCCATCCAAGTATCAACTAAAACTAAATGTGAGTCAGTTCCACCAGAAACAATTCGCCAACCCAAACCGCTCAAAGTATCTGCTAGAGTCTTCGCATTTTTCACTACTTGCTCTGCGTATTTTTTGAAATCACCTGATTGAGCTTCTTTTAAAGCCACCGCCACACCAGCGATTTGATTCATATGCGGACCACCTTGAAGCCCTGGGAAAACAGCTTTGTTAATTTTTTCATTTAATTTTCTGTCGTCTTTTTTCGCAAAAATTAAAGCGCTTCGTGGACCTCGTAGAGTTTTGTGAGTTGTTGTTGTGACAATGTCAGCATACGGAAACGGAGATGAATAAACTCCACCCGCCACAAGCCCTGAAATGTGTGACATATCCACCATTAAATACGCACCAACTTTATCTGCAATCTCTCGGAACTTTGCCCAATCAATATTTCTCGGGTACGCAGTGAACCCTGCAACAATAATTTCTGGTTTCGCATCAACTGCAATTTTTTCTATTTCTTCAAAATTTAAAAGTTCAGTTTCTTTATCAACTCCGTATTGAATTGATTCATAAAAACTTCCTGTCGCAGAAACTTTGTGCCCGTGAGTTAAGTGCCCTCCGTGATCAAGTCGCATTCCCATAATTTTTCCTCCTTTTGAAACTAGAGCAAAGTACACAGCCAAGTTTGCAGGTGAACCAGAAAGAGCTTGAACATTTACTGCCCAATCATTTTCATTTAAACCAAAAGTTTTTAGTGCACGACTTTGTGTTAAAAGTTCTACTTCATCCACGACTTCATTTCCTCCGTAGTATCTCGCATTCGGATATCCTTCTGCATATTTGTTATTAAATTTTGAACCCAAAGCTTCTAGAACATCTTCTGAAACATAATTCTCTGACGCAATTAGATTTATTACACTTCCCTGACGTTCGTTTTCTCTTTTTATTAAATCTGCAATTTCAATATCTTTCATAAAAGTAGTGTTAGTTAAATAATTTGGCTGTCGCAGAGTTAAATCATGGTAGTTAATTTATAAATACATTTTAGCAAAAAATGCTATTATGGCTAATAGATGAAGGAGCGTAAATATCAATCAGATAGTTCTGTTTTCCCGACATCGGATACAGGGATTCAGAAAGAACCCGAAGTAGAAATCTTAATCTTTTCAGAAAACTCAAGAGAACTAGAGACATTTCCATGGTTTTGGTTCAAAGGGTGGGCCTTAATCTCCGATGAATTTATAGTCGAGGAATACAAAGGTATTTCTCATGGAAACGGTCTTCCGAGATGAAATATTTGGAATTATTTAAAGAAAATCAGCCGCGGACAAAGTCCGCGGCTTTTAACTTTCCATTGATCTATTTAAATTGCTTTCCGACAATATTATCCGGATGATTTTTATCGAAAAGAATTTCACTTCCCTCCAACAAATACACATCACGAATACCAGCCGAAATCATTGCATCCCAACAAGGTTCACAGCACCACCAATGACCCCATAGATAAATGTCCGCACCTTGAGTGTTTACACCCTTTGCTATGGCATCTTTAATAGCAGACTGCTCTCCATGATTTTTTGGATGACAACCTTCGCAAAGCTCATAGCCTTGCCCGGTCGGAATACCTTGCTTAATTCGCTCACACTCATTGTTTTCATGAAATGTGCTTCCATTAGCTCCCATCGCGACGACAGCTCTGTCACGCACAATTACGCTCGCATTAGGCATAACTTTGTCCAAGGAATGATTCTGAGCAAACTCCCGAGCCATTTTAATGAACGGATTATCAGCTGGAACATACTTGATTTCTCGCCCTTCTGGCAGAAACGGATATTTTATTTCTTTCTTTTCCATATATTTCTTAAAGTGTCTATAATGCAGATTATCTTTTAGCCATTATAATGTAAATACTACCATGACCAAATTCGATCAAATCTATCAAAACCTTTTAAAAGATATTCTTGAAAATGGATACAAAGAATTCTCACAAAGAACCGGTCTAGAAACATCAGCAATTCCAGGAATGCATTTCAAAATCAATCCAGAAGAAGATGGCTTCCCTCTTTTAACACTTCGAAAAATTCCAATACGCGGACCAGTGGTGGAACAAATTTGGTTTTTATCTGGCGCAAGAAAACCTGCAGACTTTTTAAGAAACCACACAAAGATCTGGGACGCTTTCACAAACCCAAATGATGTTGTGACTGTGGCCTATGGATATCGTTGGCGAAAACATTTTGGACGAGATCAAATAAAACTTTTAGTTGAACTTTTAGAAAAAGAACCAAGCTCAAGACATGGAGTGGTAATAGCTTGGGATCCTGCACAAGACGGACTTTCACTTGTAAAAAAAGCCAACGTTCCCTGCCCTTATACATTTACGATAAATATTATCGCAGGCAAACTTCACATGCATAATATTGTGCGTTCAAACGATATGATTCTCGGCGCTCCTTTTGATATTGCAGGATTTTGTTTTCTTCAATACATTCTTGCTCAAAGACTTGGCGTAAAAGTCGGCACATATTCTCACTCAATTTCAAACGCACATATTTATGAAAATCATTATGACGCAGCGAGAGAAATAATTTCTAGAACAAATGACCATCCTCTAATTAAATTAACTTTACCTGAAAATTCTTTTGAACGTTCGGAACAAAAAGATGAAACTCTTTTGGAAGAAGTTGTTGCTCAACTGGAATCACAATACAATCCAATGCCTGCGATTAAAGGATTAAAAATCGCACTCTAAATAATATGAAAGTTTTTCTAATAGCAGCCGAAACAAAGGATGAATTTATTGCAAAATCTGATTCTCAAAATTCTATGGATTGGACAAGCGCAGAAGACAAGAAATTTTTTGTCGAAAAAACAAAATCGGCAGGAACTGTAATAATGGGAAGAAAGACTTTTGAAACTTTTGGAAGACCACTTAAAGACCGTCGAAACATTGTGATGAGTCGCCAAGAGATTGAAATCCCAGGAGTCGAAGTAACTAAAGAATCACCCGAAGAAATCGTAGCTAGATTAAATTTAGAAGGAGTACAAGAATTAGCAGTATGTGGTGGTGCTGAAATTTATAAGATATTTATGGAAAAAGGTTTAGTTGATGAAGTATTTGTAACTCAAGAAGATGTCGAATTCGGTGAAGGTGTTCCCTTTTTGAACCCTGAATTGCGTCAAAAAATGAAACTTGTTTCAAGTACAAACTTGTCGGTAAATACGTTATTATTGGAATATAAAGTTGAAAAATAAAATGTCTATCATCACCAAAAAACAAATACTAGAAAAAATTAATGCCGGAGAAATTATTTTTGAACCAAGTCTTGATGAATTTCAACTTCAAGCTCACGCAATCGACTTGAGACTTGGTTACACTTTTCTTTTACCAAAGAGATGGCACCTTACAGAAAAAGGGCGTGAGGCATTAAACATTGATCACTTGAGCGACCAACGCCCTGATTATTTTGATGTAATTGAATTAGAAAAAACTCAGACTTTTGATTTACTTCCCGGAGAATATGTTCTGGCTTCTACTCTTGAAACAATTGGAATTCCAGATGATTTGATGGCAATCCTCTACCCTCGATCTTCTACAAACAGAAAAGGTCTTTCTGTAGATCTTACTGGGATTGTAGATTCTGGATACAAAGGACAATTAGCGATTCCTATTCGAAACAATACAGAATCACAAATTATTAAACTCTATCCAGGAGAAAGGTTCTGCCAAATTGTTTTCCAAAAATTAGATGAAAAAGCTGAGATTAAAGAAAGTCGTTATCACCAAAAAGATATAATCGAAGGATTCATAAAACAAAACTTCAAAAACGCAGACAAAGACCGGACTGAAGCAAATCTTGTTAAGGAAGGAAAAATCCCAGAACTTAAATCTGAACATAAAGTTTAGAAGAGATTTAAATAGATAAAACAAAAAACTGCTTTTGAGAACATCCGCAGGACTGTGTAGCGAAGCTACATTGTCCGAGGACCGTTCGAAAAAAGCAGTTTTTTGTTTTATTTTATTTCTACACCCATTGAACGAGCAGAACCCTCAATGATTTTCATCGCAGCTTCTACATCATTCGCACTTAGATCTTCCATTTTCTCTTCTGCAATTGCTCGCAGTTGGTCTTTTGTAATTGATCCAACTTTCTTTGTAAGATTATTTCCAGAACCACCTTTAAGTCCAGCAGCTTTCATAACTAGAAAACTTGCTGGTGGTTTTTTGTATTCTAAATCAAAGCTTCGATCTTCGTACACTGTAACAACTGTTGGTACAATGTCTCCCATTCGACTTTGTGTATCTGCGTTGAACCGATTGATAAATTCACTGATATTAATACCAGCTTGCCCTAGAGAAGGTCCAAGTGGAGGAGCTGGAACAGCCTTCCCTGCCGGTACTTGAAGCTTCAATTGTTTCATTATTTTCTTAGCCATAGGTTTATAGAGATTAGCTTAAATTTTCTTAACCTGCAAGAAGTCTAGTTCTACAGGAGTTTCTCGACCAAACATTGATACAAGAACTTTGATTTTTCCACGTTCTTCATCAACTTCTTCAATTTTCCCTTCAAGCTCTTTGAAAGGTCCATCGATGACCATAATCATGTCATCAACATCTAGATTCATTGAGTGTTTTGCAGTATCTTTTTGCATTCTACCAAACAACTCATCAACTTCTTTTTGTTCTAGTGGCACAGGGTAAACTCCTGAACCAACGAAACCTGTAACACGAGGTGTGTTTCGAACTACAAACCAAGAATCATCCGTTACAATCATATCCACCAAAACATATCCAGGATAAATTTTTTCTTCTACTTCAACTCTCTTCCCTGCTTTGATTTTAATTTTCTTTTCAGTAGGAACTATCACATTGAAAATCTTTTCTTCCATTCCCAATGATTCAGTTCGTTGTTTTAAATTTTTAAGAACAGCGTTTTCGTATCCAGCGTAAGTATGAATTGCATACCAGTTTCGGTCTCTAGAAGGTTGTTGTTTTGCCATATGAAATTAATTATTAGACGAATAATTTAACGAAGCTAGTAAACAACCAGTCAAATAGACCTAGGTAAGCAGCTACAAAAAGTGAAATAACAATAATCAAACTTGTGTAAACTAAAGTTTGTTTTTTTGTAGGCCAAACAACGTGTTTTAGCTCAGCTGATGTTTCTTTTATATAACGAATGATTCCCATATTTTTATGTAATTTAAAACGCCCCAAAGGGGCGAACTCCTAGATAATACCGTATTCGGTGGTTGGAGTCAAATAAAAAAGAGTGCCGAGTTTTTGGCTCGACACTCTTGTAAGCGAGGGTTTTTAGGAATCACTCGTCAAAGAAACCTATAATGCAAGCACTGGAGTCAGAAGTGTTTTCGAACAGATCTAGACCGAGTCCGAATACAGCACTCGATTTAGAACCAATACATGGAACTCTATGGAACTCCGCAGCATCTTTCCAAAGTCGATTTTTTTCATCAAGCGACAAGTACCGCGGACCGTCCGGCAACATATCCCGTTTTTGTTCGAAGACAAGCGACGCACCTTGCGCACCGGCAAAGAAGGCGTTTTGACTTGCCAAGAATGCTAAGCGTTCTTCATTCGTGGTTATACCATCAACAACCTGCTTGAACACACGAACATGAATTTTGTCTCCAGACTTGAGGATCCTTGATGGGTTCGGGAAGTTCCCGTCAATAATATTTTCATTGAAATAGAATTTGCTACGGTTCTGCATACCAAATCTTCCGAGTTGAGTTGCGTGTTTATAGTCGAAAGGAACAATGATAATTCCTAGATCTACAATCAGTGTAAATCTTTCAATTGGATTGGTAATTACATTTCTAAACTTCTCCAGAAAATCTGGTAGTCGCTTAAATTTGCCACCACCAAACATTTTCTCCCTATCATTAAATGAGAGCTTGTTAAACCTCTCCAAATGTTCGAGTGTTATCTGCCCATTCCTGAGCTTCTGTAGCATGTCAATTTGCAAACCAGCCAATTTGGCCGCGTCTGCGCCGATGTGTTTTGTACTCATCGTTTTCCTTTCGTTTTTAGTTTATTTCTTGCACCCATATCAAAGTGCTTTGTCTAAAAACTACAACACAAAGAGTTCTTTGTCAATCTGAGATTAAACAACATATAAACCTTAAAAACAAAAAATCTCTGAATTTGAGAACATCCGCAGGGAGCATAACGCAGTTATGTGAACCGAGGACCGTTCGATAATTCAGAGTTTTTTGTTTTAGAGACTTAAACTTTATCTAATCTCGTATGTCACATAAACTCTACTTGTAACCTTCTCCTCCCCTGCAGGCAATTGCGGCGCCACAGAAGACTTAGCCATCATTTCAGCACCACCCATTGCGTCGTATCCATAGTAAGGTGATGGACTTGATTCTTCATTAAAACTCACAACACCCTTCAATTTTACACCCAAACCTTCTGCCAAAGTTTCAGCTTGTGCTTTTGCTTTTTCAATAGCAATCAAACGAGCTTCTGCTTTAAACTTTTCAGTATCATCTACTTTAAATGAAATTCCTGAAATGTTTGAAACACCAACAGAACCCACCCCTGAAAGTAGTTCTCCAGCTTTTGAAGTATCTCGTACAGTTACAGAAATTGTTTGACTCACTTCATAACCAACCAGTCTTTGTTCATTTACACAAACATAATCTCGACAAGTTGAATATTCGTATTGAGGGTACGCATTGTATCCTGTTGTTTCGATATCTTTTTCTTCAATTCCTCTTCCTTTTAGAAAATCAATTGCTGCATTCATTTTTCCTGAAGCAATATCTTGTGCATCTTCCACTGAAGGACCTCTTTCATTTACAGAAAATGAAAACTCGGCCACATCTGGTACAGCCACCACTTCCCCCTCTCCTGTTACAGAAATAACGTTTGAAGGATATGTTGTGTCTCCATCTGCCCAAGCAATCACTTCTGTTACAATTTTTACAAAAAGAAATGTTGCCAATAAACACAAAACTATCACACCCATATAAATTGCCTTGCCGACAGCATAAGATCTATCTGAGACAAAACGACTTGAATCTAAACTCATAAATAATTATTAAATGATAATAACTAATTATACTCCTATTTTTTGCTAATCAAAAGAAGGTTCTCAAATAAATAAAATACGTTCAAAGGCCCAATTCCACCGGGTACCGGAGTGATTGCAGACACAAGACCCTTCACAGCTTCAAAATCCACATCCCCTGCCACCTTTCCATCATCAAGCCGACTAATCCCTACATCTATAACTACTTGATCTTTTCCAATATGAAAACTATTTATTAGGTTTTGCTTGCCCACTGCCACAATCAAGATATCTGCTTGTTTTGTAAAATCCGCCAAGTCACGAGTTTTGTCATGACAAATTGTTACTGTCGCATCCCTGTTTAAAAAATGAATCGCCATCGGTTTTCCGACAAGAATTGAATCCCCTACAATCACAACATGCTTCCCAGAAACTTCGATGCTGTATTCTTTCAAAAGCAAATCCACCGCACCCGCAGTCGCAGGAATAATTCCCGAACCATCATTCATTAATTTCCAAAGATTTTTCGCAGTCAGACCATCAACATCTTTTTCAGAATCAATCGCGTTGATAATTTTCTCTTTATCAAAATTTGCAGGAAGAGGAAGTTGTACAATAATTCCTTTTACCAATTTGTTTTCATTTCCACTTTTTATTTTAGAAATAATTTCTTCTTCGCTCGCAGTTTCTGGCAAATGAGCCACTTCTACATTCACACCAACCTTTTCACCAAACTCAACCTTTTTTGAAACATAAACATCAGAAGCCTTATCTTCCCCAACACGCACTATCAAAAGAGTAGATTTATAATCCAATTTTTCAAACTCGTTTTTTAAACCCTCCGATTTTTCGTCGGCGATTTTCTTTCCTTCTAATAAAATCATTTTTAAAGAATTACAACTGTGATCAAAATCAAAACAAGTAAAACCATCAACATCACACTTGTGACTCTTGTTTCTTGATTTGAGGTTATCATTAAATCCAACTCTTTATCAAGCTCCACTCCGTTTAAATCTTTTTTATTCTTCATTATCTGTTTTTTCCATTTCTGCAATTTGTCTCTTTACATCGTTTCTAAAATCACAATCTTCGCATCGTCCAATTTTAGGACCCTCTGCACAAAGACATTGTTCATCTTCAATTGCAGTTTTTGCAAAACCTAATTCTCTTTCAGAAAATTCTTGCATAATATTTTTAATTAAGCTTTTGAATTAACTTCGTAGTTTGTGTTTTGTTGTTCGAAAAAGTTCACTAATTCCAGAACATCTGTTGATGTCGCCATCCATTTTGCTGGATTTTGTACATTGTAGAATGTTTCGAATCCAAGTTCTTCCAATCTTCTGTCAGCAACGTATTTAACATATTGATTTACATAATCAGCGTTCAATCCAAGAATTCCATTTGGGAAAAGCTCTTGGTTGTATGCGATTTCAATCTCAACACCTTTGATTACCATGTCTCGAATTTCAGTAGCAAATTCTTCTGTTACAAGATCAGAGTTTTCTTCAAGAATTGTTAGAAGCAATGTCATTCCAAATTTCAAGTGAAGACTTTCATCTCGTACAATCCAGTTGATCAAAGATCCGAAGTTTCGAAGTTTGTTTCTTTGTCGGAAAGAAAGCATCACCATAAATCCAGAGTAAAACCACACACCTTCCATGATCACGTTTGTTGCAACAAGGTTTCGAATGAAATCTTTCTTCCCTTCTGGAGATTCGATATCGATTTTGTCTTCTGTCATTCTCTTTGTGAAGGTTTGCACAAAATTTTCTTTTTCAATCATTGCTGGAACAACTAAATGTTTTCCATAAATTTCTTCTCTGTCCCACGGGAAAGTTTCTAGCATGTATTCGAAAGTCATACAGTGGTTTGCTTCTTCATACATCCATTTTGCCAAAAATAAGTGGCACTCAGCAGATTTGATATAAGGATAAATTCCAAGTGCAATTGATCGGTTTACCACAAGCTCAGCAGGGTTCATAAAAGACATGATGAATTTAACAGCATCCACCTCGTCTTCAGTCATTGATTGCAAATCGTCCAAATCCTCTTTCAAAGGAACCTCTTTTGGAAACCAAGTGTTTGCAACAGCTTGCTCAAACAATTCTCTGGCCCATCCGTATGTTGATGGATAAATGTTGTAATCTTTTTCTTCTGCTTTTCCAATTAACATAATATTTTCAATTAATAACTTGATTAATAAACCCTACTTATAATTCTACTGACAACTATCACAAACAAATCTTTCTTGTGGATCTACTGGACCGTCATTCTTTTTTGCGATTACTGGTTCATGTGTTTTTACCTCAGTCGATGAAGGCACAGCTTCTGCTGTCACTTCTTCTGGTACAAAAGATGTTGCGGCCATTTTTGCTTTCATTGCTCCGAATCCTGTCTTTCCCATTGTCACAGCTTTGTTCACTTTCACCGTAGATTGCTCTGCAGTGTGTCGAGGTTCCATGTGTAGGTAGTATGTTGTCTTCACACCCTTATCCCAAGCTGTTGAATAAATTTTCATAATCTCTTCATTGTCTCGTGTTCGAAGATACATGTTTCTAGAAAGTGCTTGATCTACCCATTTTTGTGCACGCGCTGCGATTTCGATAAATGCATAAGGAGAAGTTGTGAAAGATGTTTTGTAAATATCTTTTAGGTCTTGTGGCATTTCCTCGATTTTTTCTATATCTCCTTGAGTTTCAAAAATACGAGTTCGTAGTTTGTCCCAAAGTCCTCTTTCTTTAAGTGCATTCACCAAGTTCACGTTGATGTCCAAATATTTTCCTGAGATTTTATTTCGTGAAAACACTTGTGCGAATCTTGGGTCGATTCCAGGAACTGTTCCTCCGATAAGACCGATGTTTGCGTTTGGAGCAATTGCCATCAGTGTTGCGTTTCTCATTCCCTTCTTAACTTTCTCTCGAAGAATATTCCAATCCAATCCCCCATGCTTTGAAGATTTATCTACTGTCAAAGGAACTCCTCTTTCTTTTTCCAATTTTTCTAAAGTATCGATTGGCACTTTTCCTTTTGACCATTCAGATCCAGCGAAGTTCGCATAGCTTCCTCTAACTTGCGCAAGGTTGGCACTTTCATCTATCGCCATGTAGCTCACAAATTCAAATAGACTATCTGTAAAATCATAAGCTTCTTTGTGTTCATATGACCATCCCATTTTTTCAAACACATCTGCTAACCCCATCACCCCAAGTCCTACAGCTCTGTTGCTTCTGTCTGAATTTGTAGCTTCTTGCACTGGAAGTTGGTTGATATCAATCAAGTTGTCTAAATGTCTAATTGCAACTCGCACTGTGTTTTCTAGTTTTTGCCAATCAATTTCTTTTCCTTTGATGTGTTGAGAAATATTTAAAGAAGCCAAGTTACATACAGCGATATTGTCTTTGTCTTGTGGCAAACAAATTTCTGTACACAGGTTCGACATGTGAATTGTTCCAGTGTTGTTGTTTAGAGCCCGTAGGTTGATTGGGTCTTTGAAAGTAATCCAAGGGTGAGAAGTAGAAACAAGACTTGATGTGATTTGTCGAAATTGTTCTCGAGCAGGAACTTTTCTGTACATTCGCATTTTTCCAGATTCCGCCATAGCAATATATTCGTTGTATCTTCGTGAAAATGCTTCTCCATAAAGTTCATTCAAATCAGGAACTTCTTTTGGATCAAATAAATACCATTGTTCCCCGTTTCTCACTCGCTTCATAAATTCATCAGAAATAAATGCAGCGGTGTCGGCTGTTCTAAATCTCAAGTGATCATCTCCGTTGTTGAATCGTGCTTCAACGAATTCAGGAAAATCTAAGTGCCAGTTCTCCATATAAAAAGCTAATGCTCCCTTTTTCTTTCCTCCTCTTTGAATTGCGCGAATAGCAACATCGATAATTTTCAAAAATGGAATTGGACCTGATGAAACTGTGTTTGAAGAAGTTAGAGGAGAACCAGATGCTCGAAGTTTTGTAACAGATGCTCCGATACCAGCAGAACCTTTTGAAAGCATCATGATATCTGAAACAGATTTTGCAATGTGATCCATTGAATCGTGAATTTCCAAAAGAATACAGTTTGAAAGTGCAGGCATTGATGTTCCTGAGTTTAAGTTTGTTGAACCTCCTGGAAGATACTCTAGTTTTGAAAGTTTTTCATAAAACTTTTTCGCTTGTTCGTTTGGATTTTCTTCATTGTATGAAAGTCCCATCGCAACTCGCATGAAAGTAAATTGTGGAGTCTCGATTGCTTTTTGGTTTTCTCCTTTCAAAGCGTATCGGTTTAATAATCCAGAAAGTCCAGCGTAGTTGAAAAGCTCATCTCGAGAAATATCTAAAGCTGTTGCCAAATCTGGTAGATCAAATTTCTCGATCATTCTTTTATCTAGAAGACCTCGGTCAGTCCATTGCTTTATGTGTTCAGGAAATCTTTTTTGATGAAGAATTTGTGGAGCTTCGTTGTCTAGTTTGTCGTAATCCCCTAGTACTCGAGCATAAATAGTTTTTAGGAGAATTCTTTTTGCAACAATATCGTAATTAGGGTCTTCTTGAATGTTTTGTAGAGCAGCATTGATGACAGCTTCGTCCAACTCATCCTCTGTAACACCATCGTACAAAGTAAGAGAAGTCTCTGTAGCCACTTGCATCACCATCTCCGTAGCATTCGGTAAATCAGCACAAACTCTTTCAATCGCACGGTTAATTCTATCTGCGTTGAATGTGGCTTTTGTACCGTCGCGCTTTGTGACAGTGATCTCAAGTGGTGTCATATTTTTATAAAATTATTTTCTATTAAAGTTAAAGACATTATAGCTTGTTTAAGAGAAAAAAACCTAACTAAAATTTTCCTAAAAATATAATAGACTGTGGATAATAAAAATAAGAAAATTGACACAGTAAATTGACAAGAGCATTGCAAGACTTGGGTAAGTATGATAAAAATGACTAACTAGAAAAAACGCAAAAAACCATGAAAGTTAAGTCATCAATCAAAAAAGAAAAGCCAGGAGATCAATTGGTTCGACGCCGAGGGCGACTTTATAGAATCAATAAGCTAAATCCTCGTCGAAAAGCGCGTCAGCGATAATCCTTTCGCTTTATACCCTCCTCGAAAGGTTAGTTAAATAGAGCCAATATACCTAAAAAAGCGAGTACCGTGATTATTATTCTTGTTCTTGATGACATATTTTTATTTTAAATTAGAATCTTAAATTCCAGGACATTTAGCGAATTCGCAATTTGGACCTTGTCTTCCGACATAAGTCACACCATCAGGACACATCATTGCTTCCATTGTACAGGCTACAGGAGATATAGGAGGATTTGATGGAGTAGTCGGAGTGGGTTGAGTAGGAGTTGAGGGTGTCACAACAAAACCATCATTAAGCCAGTTTTGCATCATTTTTATTTCTGAAGTTTGAGCGTCAATAATATCTTGAGCGAGATTAATCAATTTAGCTTCTTTTGATTGAACCAAAACCATTCGTGCCATTTCCACAGCTCCTTCGTGGTGAATAATCATTTGTTCTAAAAATTCCCTATCGAATTCTGCACCCATCTTTCCTTCAAGAGAAGCTGTCATACTGTGCATCATTTCATCCATGTTTGAAGCTCCAGATTTGTGATCATTGTGCATCATTGTGCCGTCTGGCATTTGATGCATTTTTGAATTACTTTTGAAATCACCTCCCCCGATAAAATGACCAACAAAAATACCCACCACTAATCCTGTAATTAAAAATACTACTTTTTGATTTTTTTCCATTAACCTATTATAGCAAAAATCTCCTATTTCATATTCCAAAGTTTGGTAGCAAAAAATATTGTTTTTGCTATGATGCGATAAAAGTCCTTAATTATGAATAAACTGCAAAAAATAAAACTTGGTTGGTGGTTTTTTTGGTTCGACTTGAAATGCGGAACGGCAAACATCAGACGCAGAATTTGGAATAAAAGAATTCTGCTCTGGTGGTACCGGCTGTGGATCAGGAAAGATGAATTTCATAAATCTCTAAGTAGTGATTTTTCGGCCAAACTGGTCATGACTGAAGAAGAACGTGATGAATACGACAAGGATCTATGTCGTCGCAGAAGAATCGCACACGACCGAGACAACCAAAGATGAGATAAATAAAATCACCCCTAACATAAGGGGTGATTTTTTCTTTCACAAATTTTGGGCGCCCAGAGGGAATTGAACCCTCGTAACCAGATCCACAGACTGGGGCTTTACCACTAAGCTATGAGCGCCATGAGTGCTACAAAATTATAGCAGAATAATTTAGTTTTCTTCCTTCTTGTCTTCGGCAACCTCTTCTGAAACTTCCTCTACTGTCTCCTCAGGAGTTTCAGAAACCTCTTCATTCATCTCAGCTTCAGCTAATTTGATTTCTTCTGGAGTTAGTTCTTCGTTCTCAGGTATTTCTGGCATATCTAGATCTTCTCCTTTTGCAGAGTCATCAATATTAACAAACATCATTTTCATTCTCTTAGAAATTTGTTTAATAGCTTTTCTTCGGATGTAATAAAGTTTGCTTCGTCGTACTTTTGATCTCTTTACTATTTCGATTTTATCAATCATTGGAGAGTATAGTGGGAAGATTTTTTCTACTCCGTATCCACCTGTTGAGCGACGTACTGTAAAAGTAGCGCCTGCTGTTGTACCGTGCTTTCGAGCTAGAACTAAACCTTCAAAAATCTGGATTCGAGTCTTTCCTTTTTCTTCAATTTTTTGAGAAACGCGAACAGTATCTCCGGCTCTTAAGTCCAAAGTTCGTCGTGCTTCTATGTTTACTGGTGATATTACTCTATTCATATGTCGGGGTACTTTAACACAAAGGTTTTATACGAGCAAGATGTTTGAAAAGAAAAAGAGCCTAGCGAACATTGTCCGCCAGGCTCCCGTTTTTTGGCCCGCACAAGGTAGCCGAATGCTAGGGCGATTAACCCTAACACCTGTCACCACACACAACTGGATGCGAGTGACATAATAATTTGGATCACTCTCCTTTCTACCAGCTCTTCGCTGATGGTTCAAAATCGACACAGAATCGATTTCGAGATTATTTCAGCCTCGATTACTCTTCGAGACAAAACCACGGACAGCCTGCAATCTTGCAAAGAGAACGTCTCTTCTAGGATAACAATGTCCCCAGACCCTAAATTTTCTTATTCTGATTGATCAACCTCCTTTCCGACTTTCAATTTACCAATTTTAAATATTAATGTAAACACTTTAAAGCATTCTCGAAATCTTCCGGAAAGTCGGCTGTAATAGTTTTTCTTTCACCATCGCAATCATAAAAAGAAATCTCGCGCGCGTGCAGAGCAAGTCGATTAAAACCTAAAAGACAATCACGATTCGGAGCATACAAAGAATCACAAACGATTGGTTTTTCAATTGCTTTTAGATGCACGCGGATTTGATGTGTTCTACCAGTTTTGGGTTCGGCTTCAATGTATGTAAAAATTTCACCTTTATAATTTCCGCGATTTAAAACTCGAACCAAAGTCAGAGCATCACGCATCTGCCCTCTAGAATCACGGAGAGATGTCCATTTTCTAATATCTTTTGAAGATCTCCCTATCGGCTTGTCTATAATAGTTATTTCTTCTTTTATATTTCCATAAATAAAAGCGTGATAATTTTTTTGAATAATTCTGTCTTGAAATTGTTGTTTCAGGTTTTCAAATCCTTTTGTTGTGCGAGCAATCAACATCACTCCTGAAGTGTCTTTATCCAAACGATGAACAATTCCAGGTCTCAATATATTTATTTTTTCAGAAACAATCGGCTCCCCTACATCTTTCGCTTCTGGATATTTTTCCAAAATCCAATCAACCAAAGTTCTGTTGTCATTTTTTCCATCGCCGTGCACTACAATCCCAGCAGGCTTATTGATAGCAATAATATCTTCAGATTCAAAAATAACTTTTATGTCTTCCATGAAAAAATTATAACGCACTTAATTGACAATTTATATTTTTAGACTAAAAAGATACCTGAAAGAACACAAACAATATGAATATCGAACAGTTTTGGGAAATAGTAAACGAAAATAAAAAAGATAACGACTCTATAAAGTTGAATTTAAAGAAAGGAGATCTTCATGTTATTTGGGGGTATATCGACATGGCTCGCAGGTGCGGCACATTCAAAGACTTTCAAAAAACGTGCTCGAAACCTAACTTTCAAAAAATCCTTAAGAGAATTGACTTAACCAAAAAGGAGCTCCGTTCATTAATGAACTTATATAAAGCATGGCTAGAAAGACCGGATTCTGCATTCGACACGCCTTGAGCGTGTTTTTCTTTTTAAAAAAACCTATATCACTTATTTTACAATTGATATACTTGACATTATTACAATAAGTGTTACTTTATACAGCAGAAACACCAACAACACAAACACAGAACATGAGAAGAGAACGAAATGGCCCCGACGAACAACCAACAGTCTCGACCAGACTAGACGAAGTCCTCAAAAAAGGACCTGCGATACACTCTTTCGTGATACATCCGGACGGCAGCGCCCAGGATGTAACACGAAGAAGACCTCGGTCTGAAGGAGGTAGATACACTACCTCCACTGACTTCGCTGAAGCTGCTCGAGACATACGAGATAATTAATCTCCGACTAATTTTGTTGGCTAACCTCTTGCAGGTTAGCCAACTTTTTATTTTCTGTAGCTAAATTTATTCCACGATAAACAAAATACAAACCCTCTTCACTTTCCGGAATTTTACCTTTAATTTTTATATCTCTTAACCTGTTATTATTTATATCTATCTCTTCTTCACTCATTAAATTTTCTGGGAATGTCTTCATTGGGAATCTTAACAAAACATAATCAATGTCTTCTGGTTTGATTGTACCAATCACATGGGTAAGATTTTCAACTCTATGTTTTTGATCTCTAGGATCTTCTGGTCTGACTTCAATAGGATGAACTTCTAAATTATCTGTCTTAAAACTTATTATTGTTTTACAAGGACCTTCTGTTTTTCCTTCAGACAAAGCAATCTTAGTAGCCTCCCATGATGCCTTTCCACTATTCGCATAATGATCATCAACATTACCGGCAGACAAAGCTTTCGCATCACCATTAAAAGCTCTGATTAATTCTGATAAATTTACAGATCTCACTAATTTTTTAACAGTATCAGTTTCCTCATCATAAGAATCCGCATTCAAAACTTGTTTTTTATATTCCGGCAAACCTGCATCAAGAGGACGATATTCAAAAAATTCTTCTAGAAGAAGTACCAACTGATCGTTGATAGATTCTTTATCCTCGTTACTTAAATCTGGCTTCACTATAAATTCTTCTATTAATTTCAAAATGGGATCCGTTTTATTTTTGTCCAAATTAGACTCTTTTTCTATAGGTGATTCTTTAATTTGTTCAATTGACATACTTTATATATACCAAAGCTATATCTTTGTGTAAATTGCTATTTAAAATAACAAGTCAACATTTTTATTGACAATGCTGTTTATAAATTATATTGTTCTTCACGAAAAGTAAGGCAATTTTGCCAAACCAAATAGAAATAAAAAAATGGCAACAAGCAGTAGATTGACTCAAGGTCTTTTTGGAACTGAACACAACCGCAAGTCTGATCTTTTTGGACTAAAATGCGGCCAAATGTGCGCAGGAAAAAACAGAATAACCCGCAACGCTGGATGGTACAACAAAGAAGGAGAAAAAATAGGCTGGGGTGATCTCGACGTGGACAACCTTGTGAGAATATCTACGGAGTTGGAGGATGATGAAATTTTTATTGTCCTCTCAGAAGAAGATTCTCACAGCAGATTTATCTACCCTCACCCTGCAACAGAAGGGGTTTCTGAGGAGGCACCTGGTATTGAGTATGTGGCCAAACACAGCTACTACATCATTGCCCCGCGTGTGTGTTATTACGTGGATGGATACGGCAGGTATGAGGAAAAACCATACATTCGAGATACTTTACAGTTCTCAATCCTCACACCTCAAGAAGCAGCGGAAATGCTCCTTCGCTAATTTGTCAGAACAAAAGCCTCGAACGATTCATCGTTCGAGGCTTTTTTTATTTTGTGGGCGATAAGGGACTCGAACCCCTGACCTTCCCGGTGTAAACGGGTTGCTCTACCAACTGAGCTAATCGCCCTCGTGACGTAAACATTATCTTAAAATTCAGATTATGTAAATGCTTTAATTAATAATATACTACTAGGGCATTTTATGGAAAAAGAAGTACGAAAATTTAACTACTCAGCTATCGTTTGGTTTCTATCTGCATTGTCTCTTTATATATACTGCACAATGGGATTTTTGAATGCAAAAATTCCTGGAGTTGAAGAGTTGGTGAAATTTTTATCTGCTGCAGACGCAAACCACATCTACCTGGCAGGATTTCTTTCTGTGTTTATAGAAGGTTTGTATTTTATTGGAAGCTTTTTTCCTGGTACCACACTAATAATTGTCGTATCGATTCTTTCTCAAATTACAGGTTACGCTGTGTTCGCTGGTACAATGTTTACAATTTTCATCGGTTGGTGTCTTGCTGGATTGGTAAATATTATTGTTGCAAAAACTTATCATTTGAAAGTGGCGAAGCTAGAAGAAAATAAAGAGTTCGAAGTGAAAGACAGACTTTGGACCACATGGTTCCCCGCTTTCCGTGCCAACTATGAAGTCGCACAGATTACAGACGGAGGAAATGTTTTGAAAGTTTTTTTATCATCTATGCGTGTAAAATTTCTCGCAACACTCGCAGTTGGAATCGGCGCATTGATCGTGCCATTTTTCATCGACATTCACAGTTTAAATAATGAAGAAGGTTTTACTTCTGCTGCTGTGGTGGCAACAATTAGTCTTATTGTTGGGATTTATAAAATAAAAAAGCGAGATTAAATTCTCGTTTCCTTATTATTCTATATTCACCATTATGTGCTCCCGGTTGGAATCGAACCAACAACAGCGGCTTAGAAGTCCGCAGTTATATCCATTTAACTACAGGAGCGTTTAGACACATTAACAATACAATTGAAAAAGGTCAAAGCTATTCTACCAAATCTGAAGCTTCAGTTAAAATCATGCCGTCGGTTAAAGTATTAAATTTTTCTTTTCTTGAATTCAAGTTTTCCACAACACGATCAAGTTGTTCTGTGTTTACCTTCAGAGAATTCCCCACAACCTCTTCCGAACCATCTAAAAAAGAATCTTTTTCAATCGAAAAATAAATCATTGAAGAAAATAAAGCCATCACAACAAAAACAAAAGTCAAAAATGAAAATATCAAAATCCAATCTAATTGCACTGAGTCACCGCTCAACGAAAGTCCTTTTTTGATTTTTAAATTTAATTTTTTCATTTAATTTGTTGTTGTAATTATATTAAAATTTCCCGACCATGTTTGAGTGTTTGTTTTTGAATCAAAGATTGAGCTCAATTTAAACGAATCTATCAAAACATGTTTTGGAATATTTTCCATTTTCAAAAGAAATAGAGAAACTGCTTCCCAATCACCATCAACTCGTACATTCATAATAAATTTTCCATGAGTTCTTCCAATATTTTCTCCACTTCCCACTCTGACCATCTCTCCGTTTTTCAAAACATCAAATAGATCTATGTTCTGTACAGCCACAACAGCACCACTCTCTTTAGCTAATCTTTCTACATCACTTATAAAAATAAATATGTCATCACGATTCACCAAAACATTTTCAATTGAATCTGCACTTTCTTCATAATTTCTAATTGCTCTTTTCAAAGTCACCACATCCTCTTTATTGGCAATCGATAAATCATTTGAAATAACACGCAACTTTTCTTTTTCTTTTTCTAAAATAAATAAAGCTACAAAAACAGCAACTAACAAAATACAAAAAATCCCTGCTGATATTCCTAAATATTTTTTTGTTGATAATTGTTTTTTCATATTATTTTTTAGGTTGAGTATCTTTTAAATAAATTGTAATTGAAAAAGGTATATCAACTTCTCTTGTAAAACTTGAAAAAGGTAGATTTACAGCCTCAAATTCATCTACAGTTTCTAAAACTTTCACAAATGAAGAAAGGCTGGTTCGGCTATTTGCTACACCTTGCACAACAATAGAATTTTTATCTGCATTTTTTGTAAAATCTAAACTCAAAATATTAATATCTCTTGGTTGTCTTTCTGTGATTTTTTGAATGTAATATGAGATATCAGAATTAGGAGTATCAATTAGATTTAAAGTTTGTTGTAGATTTTTTAACTTCTCTTTTAATCTTTGTCTGTCTGCGTTTAATTCAACATCTTGAGCCACACTTAATTCTTGATTCAAAACTTTTTGATCAACACTTAATAAAAAGAAAGCTGGCAAAAGCGAAACTAAGAATAAAAACAAAACACCAGAAAGACCCAAAAATATTATTGTTAGAACTCGTCGAATATACTCTTTTTTAATTTCTTTTTTTTCTTCTTTTAATAAAAGTCTGAGCATTTTATTTTTTCATTAATGCCAATCCAACAGCCGTGTTGTATTGAAGTGCCATTTTTAGATCCATATCTGGGACATACTCATTAATATCAAAACAATTTTTCCAAACATCCGCCATTCCAGCTGAGACATGAAGATGTTGTTCTAGAAAAACAGAGAGCCCTGGAGCATCGGCAAAAGATCCAGTCATAATAACGTTTGTAATTTTTTCTTCAGAATCTACAGTGTGTTTGTTTGTAAACCAATATATTAGTAGTTTATTCAAAGTGGACTTCAAAGTTTGTGCTTCAGGGCTCGAAAAATCTTTCAAAATTAATTCTGTAGAAAAAGGCAGTGATGAAGTGTACTGCACAATTCCCTGCTCCACGATAGCAAAACTTATTTTTGCATGTCCAAAATTAACGATTAGATAAGGCGTCTTATCATCCTCCGCCACCACAGCTCGAGCCACAGACTGACTTTCGGACTCAAATGCAATTGGAATCAATCCTTCGTCTTTGAAAAGTTTTGTGTAGGTTTCAATAATACTTTTAGGAAGTGCTGTCACAACAAGTTCAATTGTAGATTTATTATGATTCACTTTCGAAACCACATAATCATAAACAATATCGTTTTGATCCAATGGCACATTTTCTTGCAACTTCACAATCAAAGCGTCATCAATACTTGATCTAGCCTCAAAAGGTAAAGTGGTATTAAAAATATAAGTTTTCAATTCCGGCAGAGAAATAGTTACGTAAGTTAAATTTAATTGTTTTTTCAACTCTCGCAGAGCCGTTCTTAAATCATCACAGTGCTCCAAATCTTCTTTCGTCTCTAGAAGTTCACATTTTTCTTTCAAAACTACTTCGGCATACTTATCTGGAATCAGTCCTTGTTTAGAAGCCTTTAGTCTAATGGCTCGAACGGAACGCAAAGAAATATCAATCCCGACAGGATCGAGTGAAAGAAATTTTGGTATAGGAAATAATTTTAAAAAAAGAGGTTGTCTTTTTGTTTTATATTGCATAAAAATATTATACAACAATAATTTAAAATTTAACTTTCTCTTTTGTTGTGCAACAACATTTCTACAGCTTGCTCCATAGACCCAGCCTCTACAATTTTTGTTCCATTAATAAAGAAAATATTATCCGCTCCCTCAATTGTATTTAATCTATGTGCAATAATAATTTGAGTTGTTTTTTCTGGAAGTTTTTTCAAAATATCATTCAATATTTTTTCTGTAACAGTATCAATGTTGGCAGTAGCTTCATCTAAAATCAAAACATCAGGTGCCCTCAAAACAGCCCTCATAAAAGCAATAATTTGTTTTTCTCCTAAAGATAAACTCTCTGTAGAATCGATTTGAGTGTTAAGACCTTTTGGAAAACGAGAAAGCAGATTATCAAAACCAGCTTCTTTTATTAAAATATCAAAATTTTTATTTTGACTGAAACCATACATTAAATTTTCTCTTACAGTCCCACTAAAAAGATAAGGTTCCTGCAAAATAAAGCCTATTTTTTGAGCTCTTTCATCAAAATGATAAGATCTGACATCTTTCCCATCTAAGTAAATAACTCCCTCTGTTGGATCAAATAGACGTGCCACAAGTGACGCGGTGGTTGTTTTTCCTCCTCCAGTCGGACCAACTAGAGCGTACTTTTTTCCTTTCTCTAAAACAAAATTAATATTTTTTAAAACATCATTTCCGTTTAAATAAGAGAATGAAACGTCCCGGAATTCAATAATTCCTTTACCATCTTTTTTTGGATTTTCTTCAAAAGCAAGATCCGAAGTAAAACTTAATATTTTTCCGATTCTGTCCCATGCTGCCAAAGCAGATTGGAGCGTTGCCCAAAGTCTGGCCATCTCTCGAAGTGGGTCATAAAATCTCGTAATATAAATAACAAAGCTCACAAGAAATCCAACAGCAAACTGTCCAATTGAAACTAAATAAATTCCATATCCCAACATTAAAATTAAAGCCACATTACCCATGAATTCAAATACGGGTGTAAATAATTCATTTGCAAAACCAGCCCCCATAGATGATTTAAAACTTTTATTATTTATTTTTTCGAATCTAGTCCTAAAATAATCTCTACGATTAAAAGCTAAAATAACTTTAAAGTTGGAAATAGATTCCTGAATGTCAGCACTCAAAAGACCCCGGGCACTTAAACTTTCTTTATTCTTCTTCCCCACCCAAGATGAAATCAATTTAGTGAAAATTAAAATAAACACAGCAGGAACCAGAGAAACGATTGCTAGTTTAAAATTTATAGAAAGAATAAAAATACCGGTTCCCAAAATCATAAATATATTCCCGGCAAATCTCATTAAAGATTGTGAAAAAAACTCGTTCACTTTTTCCGTATCACTATTTATTCTTGAAATAAGATCTCCTGATTTATTTTGATTAAAAAAAGAAAGTGGAAGCTCTTGAAGTTTTGCAAACAAATTATTTCTCAAACTCCACAAAACTCTTTGTGCAACACCTCCCATAACTCTCATTTGTATATAGTTTGCAGCGAATGCAGCAAAATAGACAACTAGCAAAATTAATCCCATTCTCAAAACCCCAGAATAATTATTTTTAACAATATATGCATCGACACTGTAACCAATAAGAAGTGGCCCAATTAGGTTAAATAATGAATTTAAAAGAGTTGCTACAAGAGAAATAATTACATAGCGTTTTTCTTTAGCGAGCATTGGAAATATCTTTTTAACAGCTCCCCGAGCACTTCTTTTAAACCCCTCCTCTGATTCGTTATTTAAAGAGTAGTCTTTTTGTAAGTTTTTATTATTCATATGTTTGAGTACTTTTTTGTGATTCCATTATTTGAACATACTCCGTTGAAGAATGAATTAAATCTTCATGAACACCTTCCGCGACAACCTCACCTTCCATTATTAAAATTATTTTATCAAAATGCTCAATTGATTGAATTTTTTGAGTCACAGAAACAAGTGTTATTCCTGGATAATTTTTCTCTACGTTTTGCAGAATCTTTTTCTCTGTAGAGGCATCCACACGAGCCGTAAAATCATCTAGAAACAAAACTTGCGGATTCAAGGCAAGAGCCCTCGCAAGCATTATCCGTTGTTTTTGTCCTCCAGAAAGCGACGTACCTCTCTCAGACACACTTGTATTCAAACCTTCTGGCAGTGTGTTTATAAACTCATCAAGCTCTGCAGTCTTTATCGCTTTATTAATGCTCTCATCATTTGTAATTTGGCTAAAAGAAATATTTTCAATAACACTCATATTGAACATAACACTATCTTGAAAAACAAAAGCCACCTGAGAATAAAGAGAGTCTCTTGTGTATTTTTCTAATTCAATTCCATCATATAAAACAGAGCCAGAAGTAGGAGTCGTCAATCCAAGTAATATCTGTAAAAGTTGAGTCTTTCCAGCTGCTGTTGGTCCAATAATCGCTGTTTTGGTTCCAGCTTTTAGAGAAAATGAAACATCTTTCAAAATTTGTCTTTCTCCATAACTTAAATTAATTTGTTTCAGCTCTACATCACCTTTAATCTTTGCTTCGATTGTTCCAGAATCTTTTTCTTCTTCTATGTCGATAATATTTTGTATTCTTACATAAGATTCTTGTGCTCGGGATATTGTGCTAGAAATAAATCCGAGCATGATAATTGGGAAAATTAAAATAAACACATAACTATTAAAAGCAGTGAAGTCTCCCAGAGACATTGTTGCATCTATAACAAACTTTCCTCCTAAAACTAGGATAATAAGAGAGGCCAGGTTGGCAATTATTCCAACAGAAGGAATTACAAAAGAAAAATATCTCAAAATCCTCATACTGTTTTCTTTAGAAATATCGTTTTCTTGTCTAAATTTATTGTATTCTATTTTTCCAGAATCAAGCACTCGCACAATTGCAGCACCTACAACACTTTCTCCAATAATAGTATTAAATTTATCTATTATCTCCTGACTCTTTTTAAACAGTGGACCAAGTTTAGAAAAAACTAATGCAAATAAAATTCCAATTAAAGGAAGCAGAGCCAGTACGACTAGAGCAAGTTTCCAATTTATAGTAAGTAGAAGTATTGCAGCACCAATAATCACAACAACAGAAGATATGGCAATTGATACAGCAAAAGAAAGAAACATTTTTATTGACTCAATGTCAGATGTAAAATTGGTTAAAATCTTTGCAGATGTCTCTGTTTCAATTTGACGATAACTCAATCGTGAAATCTTATCTGCTAATTGATTTCGAATATCATAAGAAGCTTTTTCTGCTAAATACGTTTGAAAAATTCCCTGAAAATAAGTCAAAAGGAAAATTCCAAATGAAACTAGTGTGAACTGAATGTAATAATTTGTACCAATTTCCTTTCCTAAAACATAGGAATCAATACCAGAGGAAATAAATTTTGGAACAACCAAATACAAAACATTTGCCACAATTGTGGAGATACTCAAAAGCAATACTGGTTTCCAGTAACTTTTCAATAGAGAAAAGATATGTTTATTTTTCATAATTTATCCAACTAAACTTCCGGCTGAAATATTTTCCCCTACTTCCAAAAGCGAGAAACCATTTCCATCTTTGTCATTCACTGCAAGTATCATTCCGTTTGATTCAAGTCCACGAATAACTCTCGGTGCAAGATTTGCCACAAATGGAACCTTTTTCCCAACAAGACTTTGCGGGTCTTCAAAATACATTCTGATTCCAGAAAGAATTTGTCTTGGAGATTCTTCACCCATATCTACAGAAAGTTTCAAAAGTTTATCAGCATCAGGAACAATCTCTACAGATAAAATTTTCCCAATCTTAATTTGCACAGCTTTAAATTGATCAATAGAAATTTTTGGATCAACTTTTACCTCAACAACCTCCGGCGCAACGCTTTCTTCAGTATTTTGTGTATTTAAATCTGGTGTATCTGACATATTTTTATTTATTAGTATCAATATAACTTTGTAACATAATTGCGGCGGCTTGTGCATCTATTTGTTTTGTTTTTTGCACTCCCCGATCTTTATGTCTTTCTGATAATTGGAAATGGGTTTTTTCTGCCTGCATCGAAGTCATAAACTCCGCATGAAAAAATACTTCTACATTTTTTGCTTTTAATTCATCGGCAAAATCTTTTGCTTCTTGCATGATTCTATTTTCTCTCATGTTGAAATCTTTTGACTCCCCTATCACAACCTTCTCCACTTCATAATCTTCAACCAATTTTAAAACTTCATTAATTGAATCTTTGTTGTTTATGATTGTTGTATGAGGAAAAGCCAAACGAACGCCTTCATCAGAAAGCGCTACGCCGATTCTTTTTTCGCCAAAATCTATTCCCAATAATCTCGCCATTGATACAATCTAATTCTTTTTTGCTTCAAACACAACCAAGCATTTATTAAGGAGTATCCTATACTTCCAAACCTTCTTCTGCCGTTTGTGCATCAATCGGTCTATTCATCACAACAGGTTTGATGATTCCCCAGAAAAAAACCCAGTAAACTAGCATTGCAAGTAGAGCGTTCCATTCAAAGATACTTCCACCAACACTGTTGTTTTGGAAAACAAATCTAAATGGCGCCATAAATACACCACTTAATGTGTAGATGAAGTTTGTGAATCCGGCTGCGGGGTTGGCTCCAAAAAGTTTCAATAGTAATCTAAACAAAATTAATGTTTCGACTACATAGAAAAAATACCAAATTAATTTTGTCGATTTGTACAATGATTTTTCGTTTGTCATGCAGTCCAAGACGTTGCTTCTGAGAAAATGTGACAAATCTTAATTTCTCTTGTTTAAACACAAATAGAAAGATAGTAGAACCAACTGTAAAAGACCCACCAACAACGGACCGAATTTCAATGCAAATGATTGTGAAAAAACATAAACCAACAGAACAAAAACTAGTATTCCAACAACCCTTCCAAAATTAAGAAAGAACTCGTTATCAAAAATAAAAGAATATTCTTCCTTTTCATTGTTAGACATCTCTATTTCAGATTCCGCAAGAATAATTGGTTCTGCTCCAACATAATATAAATTTGAAAATATTGAGCCAATTAAAATATATGAAATAAAACTTACAGAACTTGGTAAAAACACTAGAGATAAAGCACCTGAAAGAAATAATATATTAGAAACCAAAGATACTTTTACACGAGCTGTTTCTTTTGAAAATTTTCCATAAAAATATAGAACTACCGAACCCAAAATAGAAGCCACAGCTGTAAGAGTTCCCAACACACCCTCGTCCCCCAAGTGAATTAAAATTATAATCGCAAAAATAAAGCCAATACCATCAACAACTCCATGAGAAGTATTAAGTAAAAATCTTTTATTCAAAAATTTCTGAAGCTTGAATCTAGTAATAATCAGAGGTTTTGGACTAACATGATTACCTTTATAAATTACTAATCCAGCTTTGATCATCAAAATAAAAGCAAAAATAAAAAGTATCCAATAAGCTGTTTCTACCTTATAAAAACCTGAGTTTGAACCTAAAACAATAAACCAACCTGCAATAAAAGGAACCAACGCTCTAGTAGTCCAGCCCACCGCATTTATTAAACTAAAATAATAATTTCTTGAACTGTCTTTTATTTCCTTAAGCTCTAAGTAATTTCTGTTTGGCCAATACAAACCATATCCAAAAGCATTCATAAGCCCTATTAAAAAGAATAATAAGACCTGCTGGCTTTCAGAAAAAAACAAAACAATAAGACTAGTTGCACCTGTCAAAAAAGTACTAGCCAAAAAAATATTCTTCAAATAAAATTTCCTTAATAAAATTCCATTGACCCAGAAACCAGCAGCTAAAGCAATATAGAATCCAATCTGATAAAAAGCGACAGCATAAAATGATTCGGTAAATCTCCAGATAAAAGCCGCAATAAAAATATTGGTTATGCTTTCTGCTGTGATTTGAAAAATATTAGATACGAAAAGCTTCTGAGTATTCTGATTTAATCTTTCTTTAAAGTGTAGTATCTCTGTTGTTATCATTTGAATTTTTTCCAGTTTTCTTCTTCCCAAATACAAATACATACAGAATATCCAAAATTCCAAATGTATTTACCAAAAGCAAAACTATGAACCATTTCTTGCTGTTGTTCTTTGCAGCTCTCCAAAGTGACATCCCCTTCCAAACCAATGACCATGTTAATAAAACCAATAAAAGTGGCGAAGCAACGATCGCCATTGCTGATGTTTCAAAATATTCCATATAAAAATTGTATCATTATTTTATTTTTTCTTAAACCAAATTTTTTGAACTAAATATATAATCAATAAGACTTTTCAAGGTTGTGGCTATTTCTTTATTTTTTATGACGATTCCTGAAGGATTTTTACCATCCTCAGAAACAGTATGGAAGCGAACTTCGTCTCTAAAAATAGAAACATCACATTGTATCGGAAACTGTTCTTGATCAATCTTAATCAACTCTTGCAACTTTGAATTTCTCTCAATCACTTTTTGAGATCCAGAGTAGACCGCTCGAAATCGTATATTATTTTCAACCCGTTTTTTATCAATTTCATCTAAATGTTTTTTATCAAAAATTTTAGGCAACAAATCATACGAATAAATTCCATAATCTAAACCTTCTGAAAATTCTTCCTGAGCAACAAATTCTTCAACAGACTGTCTCAACGCCTCCTTCCCCTCATAAAAACGAACAACAGGTCTTTCTCCGTCGTCTCTGCCAATAGTTTTGAGTTCTGCCACAATATGTTCCGCTCGTTTCATTTTTTTAATAGTTTCCAAATGCTCACTTTCAACCATGTTCAATAAGACTTCCGGTGGCTCTGCTGCATAAAAAACTCTTTTTCCAACAACAACTTCTTTAAGTATTCTCTTTCGCAACAAAGTACCCAAGATTACATATATTGTCGGTTGCTTCATTGCAAGTTTTCTAGCAAGAGATGAAGCTTGTGCATGTCCAACTTTTAATAATGAAAGGTAAACTTTTGCCTCCTTTTCTGACAACCCAATATATTCAAGGTTTTTTTGATACATTTGCATAATATGGTGATTCTAAAACAAACAGTGTCTTTTGTCAAAAGTTTATAATTTTAATTATAATATTTATTTTAAAATATGGCTTAATATAATGATATATTTAATTAAAGTTATTTTTCTATAAAAATAGTTGAGTTTACTAACAAAAAATTATAGAGTGCAAATGTGGCTAAGATGGCTACAAACAAACCAAAAAGAAAAAGTTCTTTAAAAGAAAACATGACTGAGTTCACATTAATAACAATAGTAATCATTATGATTATAAGTGGCATTACCATGACATGGATAATGACAGCTCAATTGAAAAAGAGAGAGCTCCACAGACCATTAACAATACTTAAACTCTTCAACGAGGAGTTTATTGCAGGCAACGAATCTCTGACCCTTGGAAATACTGAGGGTTTGGAACTGGGTATTGTTCACTTCAAAAAAGCATTGAAGTTTTCTACCTTCCAAGAAGATAGACAGCTCAAGAAGGCAATCCAGCACTTAAAGAAATCTCTTGCGTGCAACAAAGTGGCAGATTTAGGACCTTGGGGCTCATTATTTCGTTGGAAAAACTCTCTTGAGGATCGTCAGTATCATCTCAGAGAGGCATGGAAACCTATCCGTGAGATCAATGAAAATTTAAAGTCACAAGGCTTGGGTTGGGACTATAAAAAATAATCCTAGTTTCACACCGTACACTTAAAACGTGTACGGTTTTTATTTAGACTACCCTTTTCTAAACAATCCCATCCATTGTCTTTTCGTCTGACACAAAAAGTAAACGTTTAAAATCAATAGAATATTTCCCATCAGCGCACCCATTTTAAATAATCCCCCATCAAGAAAAGCGTGGAAGCCAACAATATTTAAAGTTATCGGCAACAACAAAAGTGCAGCTAGTGCCACTCGCCCAGTCCACAAAGATACCAGTGCGATTAGAAAAACAACCGACATCATCATTGTGATGTATCCGCTGTCCATCATAATTTGAATAAAATTAAATGCTTCAGGCGTGTTGTACATATCTGCTGTAGGTGCAGGAAAAATTCCTAAAGATCCTACAATCGGCATTACTAACATTAAGCTCAAAACTACCTTCAAAAAATTATTTAATATTTTCATAATGGTTTTATTTTACTACAACTAACTATCTGTTCAAATAAGTAATTGTAAGTTGCAAACATGTGGCAAAAGTTCCCCACAGAAGGTACGGGATATTCACATAAACAATCCAACGAAGATCCGGCGAAGCATTCCACAAAGCAACAAAAGCCCACACTAAAGTTCCGACAACAAGAAGAATATCAATCGAAGCTAGAAGATTATTTTTTAATCCAAACTGAATCGGTGTGAACGCAAGATTGAAAAGTAGATTCAGAGCAAAAGGAAGTGCGACAAGCCAAGGTAACTTTCCATTAAATGCTTTATAGAAAACAGTACCGAAAGAAACAAATATGATTGCATAAAGCACAGTCCACACTGGGCCAAAAATCCAAGATGGTGGAGCCCATGAGGGTTTTATAAGATTTAGATATTGTGTAGGTTCATTCATGTGCTCTATTGTACTACTTTTCAAAAGTTAAATTCGACTCAGACAAAACAGAAAGAGACGGACGCGCACGCATCCGTCTCTTTCTGTTCACTTTCGGTTAGGAAAACGAAGTGGTTGTAGTGTATCACCCCAGCTGGACTTTAAGCAATAATTTAGTAATGTCTATCACGAACAACAAAAACAAATTTAGTGATAGTTCTATGAAAAAAATAGCAATCGTTGGAATAGGAGCCGTCGGCACAGAGCTGATTCGACTCCTGGTAAAAAGAAAATTTCCATTTAGTTCGATAACAATTTTGGCACGTTCAGAGCGGACCGAAATAATCGATGGGAAACCTTACGAGGTGAGAAAAGCAGAACCGGAATCATTCAATGATATCGATCTCGCTTTTTTTGCCGGGACCGAAGGTTCGACTGGAGCCTCAAAGATGCTTGGTTTTGAAGCTATCGAGAGAGCATGTATGGTGATCGATAACGGTGACGATTACAGAATGGACGAAAGAGTTCCGCTCGTAATCCCTGAAATCAATGGGGAGGACATCAAGAAACATCAAGGGTTAATTGCAAATCCAAACTGCAGTACGATCATTACACTGATGACTCTTGCACCGCTTCACAAGGCAGCAAAGATTAAGAGAATTGTGGCTAGTACCTATCAAGCCGTTTCTGGAACAGGTACAAATGGAATCAATGAGCTCGAGACTCAAATTAAGTCTTGGGCAAAAGGAGACCCGATGTTGAAGGAGGTGTATCCACATCAAATTGCGTTCAACGTTATTCCTCATGTCGGTTCATTCAAAAATGATTCCGAAGAAAGCACCGAGGAAATAAAAATGCGTCGAGAGATTCATAAAATTCTCGGTGATTCTTCGATTCGAATCGCAACAACTTGTGTTCGTGTACCAGTCTTTAATGGTCACAGTGTTTCAATTAATGTTGAGTTTGAAGAACCTCTCAGCGCACAACGTGCCAAGGAAATCTTGGAAGAAACTAATGGAGTATTCGTGATGGATGAACGAGCAAACAACATCTACCCGATGCCGATAGAAGCTTCTGGTCAATACGACGTGTTGGTCGGGCGAATTCGCAAGGACCAGAGTGCCGAAAATGGTTTGATGCTCTGGTGCTCAGGAGACAACATTTGGAAAGGTGCGGCACAGAATGCAATCCAAATTGCTGAATTGCTCAAGTAAGACTCAAAGAGTTGGTGGATTTTTCCACCAACTCTTTTTTATTTTAAAAGTAAATCCCAATTCTCCCACAACTCCAAAATTATTTCTCGAATTTCTGGAATATTTCTTATTTCACCAATCAATTCATTTACCTCTAAAGCAACTTCTTCTGAATATCCAAGTCCAAGAATAAAATTCTTTCGAGAAATATCGGTAGGAGAATCTTTAAAATATTCTTGCAACAAAAAGTGCCACATCTTTACACCCTCACCTTGCGCAACGAGTTGCGTCTCTTCAGGTAAAACTTTATCCAAAAATTTTGCCACTTCATTCCAATCAGAAACTTTTGAATAAAGAATTTCGTCTTCGTAAATTTTGATAGCTTGTGTGATAAATTTTGAATCAGGAACAATAGAATAAATCCCCTTCTCTACCATATATTTTTCTCGCGCTTCATCTACAAGGCTGTGGTATTTCAAACCAGCAATAAAAGAGTTTTCTTCATCTAAAACATCTTTAATAGACAATCCTTTGAGATGAGTCTTCTCTCGATCTATTATTTTCAGATATCGAATATCAGGAAAGACTGTACCAACAAGAAAAGATTCTTTATCAAACTTTTTAAAAAGTTCATCTGACATTTTTTCTGCTAGAACGATGTGTGTGATTTGGTTTGCCATTGTGAGAATATTTTAACTTATATGAAGGTGTTTGAGTATTAGAGTTTACTTTTCAACAACAGCAACACCCTTATATAACAATCCAAGTAGTCTAGATTTTTGATAAAATTTCTCTAGTTTTTGCATTTCAAATCCAGCATTAAGAATTAGTTTTTCTACATCCCTGTTCATATGACACCCTCCCGCAACTCTTTTTGAGATTGGAGTGAATAGATTTTGCATTTTCGAAACTAAAGTATTTGGAGATTTACCGTGTTCAATAAATAAAAATTTGCCGCTTGGTTTTAAAACTCTCAAGATTTCTTTAAGTGCTATTTCAGGGTTCGGAATACTGCACAGAGTCCATGTAGATACGACAGAATCAACACTATTATCAGGGAGTGGAATTATTTCTGCCGAAGCTTGAAGATATTCCACTGGAAATAAAACACTTTTAATTCTTTCTTGTGCGAGTTGATACAACTCTTGCGAAGGATCGAGAGCATAAAATTTATTTATATTTTTATAATAAGAAAGATTAAGTCCGGAGCCAAAACCAATTTCAAGCACAACACCACTCGCCCCTCCGGCAACACCTGCACGATACTTTTCCAAATCCTTATTCCTCATCACAAGGTTTATGTATTTAGGAAGAATATATTTGTTGTATAGGTTCATTACTTTTTATTATATTGAGCAAGAGCTTCTTTAATTACTTCTAGTTTAAACGTTTTATCTTCAATATAGTTTTTATACTCATCAAAACTAATCCATTTGATTTCAGTAATATTTCCAGCTACGTCTTCAACAAAATCACCTTCAGGGACTACATCACATAAATAAAATGTAGCATAATATAAATCTCCATCTGAAGCTTGAATTTTTTGATATGCGATCGGTTCCAAAGAAACAACATTACAATTTGTTTCTTCAAGCACTTCTCTGTGTAGAGTTTCGATAATAGTTTCACCTTCATCTCTTCCACCTCCCGGAATACTCCAGATATTCCATTCAGGATGCAGGACAAGAAGAATTTTATTATTATGAATACAAACGCCGTGGGCTTTCTTGATTAATTCATCTGGAATAGCAGAAAAATCATTGGTATTTTTATGCACCACATCGCACCGTTCTTTTTTATAAGTAATGGCTTTTTCAAAAATTATTTCTTCTTTGTTCATAATCTTAATTCTATTTAGACCAATACTTTGTTCTTTCAGCGGAGAGAGAGAGATTCGAACTCTCGGTCCCCTTTCGAGGACTCCAGTTTTCAAGACTGGTGCATTCAACCACTCTGCCATCTCTCCATGAATCTGGTTGCGGCGCTCACCTATATACAAAGCGCCAATTCAAGACAGGACAAAACCTGTGTCGGTAATACTACCTAATCATCGAGCTCTTCGCAATATCAAAAAATAAAACAAATTACACAATAAAATTTTGGCCAAAGGAGCAAATTACTATACAATATTATTCATGTTAACAATTTATTTACTTATAGTAGCGGCCGCATTAATAGGACTGACGATTACAATCAATATTTACAAAAAGAAGCACAAGAAAAAAGTTCTTGTCTGCCCTTTTGGAGCCGATTGTGACTCTGTGATCACCAGCGATTTCTCTAGCTTCCTTGGAATTGGTTTGGAAATTTACGGAATGCTTTATTACGGATTAATAGCATTATCATATTCTTCCCTTATTTTATTTCCGAACCTCCAATCCGAGATGACAACTTTCATTTTGGCGGGAGCTTCTATAGGAGCGTTTCTTTTCTCTCTTTACCTTACTTTTGTTCAAGCTTTCTTGATTAAAACTTGGTGTTCATGGTGTCTAATGTCTGCCGGAGTTTCAACTTCTATTTTCATATTTGCCATGATTGGGATTTCTATCGACGGATTTTCTTTTGTACCAATACTTACAGAATACAAATCTTACGTTACACTTCTACATTTGTTTGGATTCGCATTAGGAGTTGGAGGAGCCACAATCAGTGATGTTTTGTTCATGAGATTTTTAAAAGATTTCAAAATTACAGTCGAAGAAAAAAGCATTTTGCAATTGATGTCACAAATTGTTTGGATTGGATTATTGATAATAGTAGTTTCTGGAATTGGATTATTTTTACCAGAATCAGAAAGGCTTTTGGACAGTGCTAAATTCCTAACAAAAATGGTGGTGATAGCTGTGGTAATTCTAAATGGTGCAGTACTAAATCTTTTGATCACACCAAAACTTCTTACAATCGCTTGGAAAGAAAACGGAATTGATGTTAAACACACTTCACGAATGAGCAATATTGCTTTTGCTTCTGGCGCAGTATCTTTCATCTCTTGGTACACAGCTTTCTTCTTAGGATTCGCAAATAATGTTCCTTATAGTTTTGTTCAATTAATTTCGGTTTACGTAGGAGCACTATTAATCGGAATTATTGGAAGCCAACTGTTTAAAAAAGTTTTACAATGCAAAAACAGTGGTAAAGATAACTCGACTATTGTTCATTAATTGGAGATAATAAATGCATGGCATCAAAAGTTATTGAGTGGCAAGCTCTCGAACATCATCACCATCACGAAAAAACTCCGGATTGGTTTTGGATTGTAGGAACCATCGCAGTAGCGGGAGCTATTTTGGCTGCTTATTTTGGAAATGTTTTATTTGCAATAATTATTGTGATTGCCGCAATGACAGCTTTTCTACAAGCGCACACAACTCCTAAAATACTAACTTACAGAATCACCAGAAAAGGTGTGCAAGCAGGCTCATCTGTTTTCCCCTACTCTTCTCTAGAATCTTTTTGGGTAATTGACGAAGAAATCAACGACCGAATTATCTTGAAATCACAAAAGTTTTTAATGCCGTACATCATAATTCCTTATGATAGTACAAAAATAAATCCTGATCACATTCGAGATTATCTTTTGGAATATATAAATGAAGAAGAAATGGAGGAACCTGTTTCTCAACAAATAATGGAGCGTCTTGGGTTTTAGTCTTCTACTTTTCCATCTACCACTCGAATAATTCTATCTGCCTTTTTTCCATACTCTTCTTCGTGAGTCACCATCACCACAGTGTGTTTAAACTTTTTGCATGTTTCTTCTAAGATTTTTATAACAGCTTTTGAAGATTCTAAATCCAGGTTTGCTGTCGGCTCATCTGCGAAAATAATCTTTGGACTATGCACTACAGCTCTAGCAATAGAAACTCTTTGTTGCTCTCCTCCCGAAAGTTGGTTTGGAAGATTATTTATTTGTTTTTCTAATCCAAGAGTTTTCAAAACTTCGTGAGCTTTTTTAATCGAATAATTAAAATCATATCCTTGCATCAAAAGCGGCAGGATAACATTTTCTGTTGCAGTTAATTCTGGAATCAAAGCATAATCTTGGAAAACAAATCCCATGTTTTTTAGACGAAATTGTGTCTTTTGATTTTGGTCAAAGTCAGAAACTGTTTTTCCATCAATAATAATTTCTCCAGATGTCGGAGTGTCTAAAAGAGAAATCTGATAAAGCAAAGTAGATTTACCGGCACCCGATCGTCCCATGATTGCGACAAACTCCCCTTCTTTTATTTCCAGATCAACACCCTTCAAAACTTTCGTTTCGACTTCTCCTTGGATGAATGATTTTTTTATATTTTTTACTTTTATCATATTTTTATCGTCTACCCAGAATTGAATCCAGTGTATTTTTCTTTACAACAATTCTAGCTGGAATAAATCCGGCAATAACAGTTGTTAATACTAGAAGTGTAATTCTAAACATTGTACTTCCAAAGGGCGCCACAAGAATTCCGTCTGAAAATGGGAAGTTAATTGGATTCGCTGCAAAGTACGGAACTAAAATCACATAAAGCAAAGTCAGACCAATCACAGAACCCACAATCGCATAAAACAAAGATTGAAAAATGTAAGAAATCTCAATTGCTTTTGCATTCACTCCTATGGCTTTCATGATTCCAATATATTTTTGACGAGTGATTGCGTTGATGAAAATTACAATGAAGATTGTGATAGCAGCCACAGCAAGACCAATTGAACTAATCATCGCACCCAGCAAAGCAAAAGTTTTTTTAATATCTTGCAAGAATTTTGGTTGAGCATCTATGTATGTCTGCACTTTTGCAAGCTGATCAACATCGTTTGCGAGCAAAGCGGCTTTTGTCGCATCGGCATATTTTTCATCTACCAAACTTATCGCAATTTCATCAACACTGTATTCAGAACCTCCAATCATTGAACGCAGTTGAGTGTCTACCATAAATACTCGGCGATCTATTTCATCTACCTTACTTTTTGTAATCCCTTTCACTTCTACTTCACGCACCACGTCGCCGATTGTTAACCTGATTTTTGAACCAATTTCCACGTCTTTCAAAGCTGGAAATGCTTCACTATCAATCTGCAAATATTTTGCCAAAAGCATTGAACCCAAAACAACCTTATCGAAATCGTCTGCATTTAAATATTCTCCCTCCACCACAAGACTAGCAATTCCAGAAACTGCGTCTTCTTTTTGAGGGTTGATTCCTACAATTTGAGTAGAAACTAATTCCGGTAAATCATTTTCGTTTGTTTGAGTTTGATAATTTGATTCGATTGTTCCCCCTGCCACATATCGCGCACTAATAGCTTCGACATTCGGAAGGCTCTCTGCGATTCGAATCACTCTAGAACTGTCTTCTATATATTTATTTTCACGAAGATTAGAAACTATCACATCACTTGTGTATCTTTCTCTCACTGCATATTGAGCACCTTCAATCAAACCAACTAAAATTCCACTAACTACCACCAAGTTTAAAAAAGTCAGCGTCATTACGGCAATAATCAAAACTGTAGACCAAAGAGTTGATCTTCTTATTTGTCTTACTGCCAGAAAAAATCCAATTTGAATTGGTAACATTTTATTTTTATTCAACAGAACTCACCACCACTTTTTCACCCACACTTAATCCCGACAAAACTTCTACAAAACCTTTTGAATCAGTTCGACCAATTATAATTTCTTTTTCTACAATCTTTCCGTTTTCATCCATCACCTTCACCATCGCTTTTATTTGATTCACATCATCCACCACTTCGTCTGTTATTTTTGTTGCCGATCTAGGAATCAACAAAACATTTTCAACAACTAAAGTGTCAATTTCAATTCCTGCAGTCATACCAGTTTTGATATCAGGAGAATCCACAGTTAGAGCAAGGGTTGTTTTGTATGTCACTATTCCGTTTCTTACCACACCTCTGTCTTCAACATAAACAACAGACGCACCAATCACAAAGTCGTCTCCAAGTGCTTCAATTTTTACTCTTCCAGGATCCCCTACTTGCAAATCTTTCATATAAATTTCTGGCACAAACACTTCCACTTCAACAGAAGAATTATTTATCAGCACCAGCACCGCTTGGTTTGCAGACACATTTTCACCAGCTGAAGCAGACACATCTACCACCACACCATCAAAAGGAGCCACAATTGCGTAATTATTTATTTGAGCTTGAAACTTATCAATACTTGCAGAAGCCGCAATGATTCTGGCTTCTTGCACTGGAATTTCTGCATCTACACTTCTCAGATTTTCTTGAGCGGTTGAAAGCTCGTTAATCATAGTGTCGATAGCAGAACGTGCAGATGTTACGATTCCTCGATATTCAGAAAGTGTCGCAGACGAAACATTATTATTTGTTTCTGCTTCTGATAGAGATTTTGAAAGAACTGTAAAGAAAGAACTTATTTCACCTAAATTTTTTAAAGATCTTTCCAAATCAGAACGAGAAATGTTTGTTTGGCTTTTTGAACTTAAATCAGATGACCAGTTGTCTAGAATTTTTCCAACATCAACTCTTTGTTGAATGATAGATTGTTGTTCAAAATAATCTTTGCTAGAAAATTTCAATTTAGGACGACCTGATTGTGGGTCTATAAAAAGAGAATCTGTATTTGTTTTGATTTGAGTAATAGAAACATTTAGAGCTTTTTGAGCAGAGTTGTATGCATCTTTTTTTGCTGATTCCAATTTTCCATCCAAAGAACCCGATCCAACGATTGAAGTCAGTTCACTTTCTGAAACGTTTCTCTCAGCCACAGCCTGTCTCAAGCTCGCATCAACCTCAGAAGAATCCAGTGTCGCCAACACTTGCCCACGAGAAACTCTCTGCCCTTCTTGTACAGAAAGAGAACTAATTCGCCCTGGGCTAGAGAAACCTAGAGTCACTTCGTCGGCTGGAACAATTTTTCCAGTCACGTCTATTGTGCGAGTCAGTGTGTCGACTTTTGCTTCTGCTGTGACATCATCAGTGTTGTTGTTGATTGCAATGACAATTACCACAAGCAAAACTAATGCTACGGCGCTTATAATTCCTATTAATTTCCAGTTGTATCGTGTTTTCATGAACGAGATTTTAACACTTTCAACCTTATTTGTCTTTATTTTTGGAGTCCTTGATAAAAAGTTTCAAAAAAGTATTATGTTGGAGTTGTCTGACAAAATTCTTTGTTGCCAGACACTGCTCCTGTAGTTTAATGGATAAAATTGGAGTTTGCGGAACTCTAGCTCCAGGTTCGACTCCTGGCAGGGGCACATAAAAAACAAAAAACCGGTTTTCACCGGTTTTTTGTTTTATTTAGTTTGAGCTTTCTTGATAGCTGCAACCAATCGAGATTTTTGCCGATTAGCATTACCTTTTTTGATTGTTCCCATCTTTGCGGCCTTGTCTAGAGCTTTATAAGCAGCACTTAGATTTGCTTGTGCTGATTTTGTATCTCCTGCAACAACCATCTTTTTAACAGCCTTAACAGCAGAAACAGAGTTTCGCTTTCGGCGTAGATTATAAACACGCTTCTTCTCAGAAGCTCGTACAACTTTTTTAGCACCTTTAGTGATAGGCATAACGAGAACACTTTAACAAAAAGGGCTAAAAATGCAAGATGTCGAAAGATTAGGTATCATTAATGCATGATTAGAAAATTGAGCGGTGAAATTGATGAGATCTCGGAAAGTGAAATTATATTAAATGTTTCGGGTGTTGGTTATGGTGTGAGAGTGGCAAATCACATGCTTTCGAACATTCGAACAGGTATGAAAATAACTATTTACACTCATCATGCGCTCCGCGAAAACGCTTCTGATTTATATGGTTTTTTGGAAAAAGATGATTTAGATTTTTTTGAATTGCTTTTGGGAATTTCTGGGATTGGCCCGAAGTCTGCGCTTGGAATAATAAACACGGCACCTGTTGCAACAATTATAGAAGGAATTCAAAGTGGCAACGCAGATCATTTGGTAAAAATTTCTGGAATTGGAAAAAAGAATGCGGAAAAAATTCTTGTAGCTTTGAAAGATAAAGTGGGGGCAGGCGCGGGCGGCGGAACGCAAACTTTAAACGGAGCCACCGACGCCATCGAAGCACTCACAGCTCTGGGCTACACTCTCAACGACGCCCGCGCCACCGTCCAAAAACTAGACAACTCCCTATCAACAGAAGAACTTGTAAAACTTGCTTTAAAAAATTTATCTTAATTTATGATTGAAAAAATACTACGCACAATACAAAAAATTATTCCCAAAAAACTTTATAAAGCAGGTCAACCTTTTTATCATTTTTCTCTGGCTTTCATCTCAGCAGTTATTTGTGGCTTCCCTTCTAAAAAATTAAAGATTGTCGGAATCACAGGAACAAAAGGAAAAACAACAACATCAGAACTTGTCGCAAGTATTTTAAGGTCAGCAGGATACAAAGTTGCACTCGCAAACAGCATTCATTTTGTAATAGGAGAAAAAGACACACGAAACATGCACAAAATGTCTATGCCTGGACGTGGCTTCATGCAAAAGTTTTTAAAAAAAGCTTTAAAAGAAAATTGTCACTGGGTAGTTTTAGAACTAACTTCCGAAGGTTCAAAACAATTTCGACATAAATTTATAGACCTAGACGCATTTATTTTCACAAACCTTCAACCAGAACACATCGAGTCACACGGCTCATTTGAAAAATATAAAGAAGCTAAAATCGCACTTGGAGAATCTTTAATCAAAAAACCTCATTCAATTTTAGTTGTAAATGGAGACGACGTTCACTCTAAAGATTTTCTAGAAAAAGTTCCTGCATCAAAAAAAGTTTCTTATTCTCTAGAATCAATGCGACCTTTCAAAACAGACGATGGTGTAGAAATGCGTTTCCAAAACAGCACGATATATTCAAAACTCCACGGCGAATTCAATGCCAACAATATTTTGAGTGCAATCACTTTTGCCGAGTCAATAAATATAAATGAAAAAATAATTAAAGAAGGAATTGAAAATGTGCGAACTGTTTCAGGGCGAGCAGAAAAAATAATCTCAGCAGAAACTTTTGAAGTTTATGTTGATTACGCCCACACTCCGGATTCCCTTTTAGCTTTGTACTCTTCATTTCCAAATCAAGAAAAAGTTTGCGTGCTAGGAAACACAGGAGGAGGAAGAGACACTTGGAAAAGACCAGCGATGGCAGAAATAGCTGACAAATATTGTGATGCAATAATCCTAACCAACGAAGATCCGTACGACGAAAATCCTGATCAAATTGTAAAAGAAATGTCAGACGCAATTTTAGATAAAAGTCCGGAAATCATTATGGACCGACGCTTCGCTATTCGAAAAGCCATGGAACTCGCTTCTAAAAAGGCCAACGCTGTAGTATTAATCACAGGAAAAGGAACCGATCCGTACATCATGGGAGCAAACGGAACAAAAGAACCTTGGTCTGACGCCGATGTCGTACGCGAAGAATTCGCAAAACTAAAAAACTAAATTAAGTCGTGTAAAAAGTCTCTCGTATTAGAATCGAGCTTCCCTGTTGTCTCCAATCCATATTTATCTTGAAAATTTTTCAGCGCTGTTTCGGTGCATTTTCCAAAACTTCCAGTGATAGGACAATCCTCAAAATTATTCATCGGCGGATACATTTCATAAAGTCTCAAAAGAATCTGTAGAGCAAACACATCTAAATCAGTTTTCTCTTTTCCATCCAAATCTTTGTACCAAGTGTACGGCAGCAGCGTCGTTTCAGAATTAGAAGCTACATAATTTTCATCAAAGAAATATTTCATTCCAACATAAGTTTGATATGCCAATTCTTTCAAAACCACAGGTCTCAAATTTTCATCGGTAAGTTGTGGTTCATAAATATATCCGTACTCCATTAGCAGTGCGATTGAATCCACAGAATTAAAAGCACCGACAGCAATCAACTCAGTATCTTGAATCACACCCACCCGCTCAGCAGGATTTGTCGATGGAGAAAATATTTTCGTTAATCTTCCAAAAATATTTTCCGCCAATTCCAAACTCGCAGAACCATTTGAATATTGCGAAGCCGGAACATAAATAGAAATTCCAGAATGTTTTCCCTCAGAAGTTTTTGGTCTTCCTGGATAATCATTGAAATGAACGTGTAAAACAATATCGAAATCTTCTTCGTTGGCGTATCTATTTATTCCATACAAAACATTTGCAACTTCTTCTGGCGCAGAGTTATGTGCGACATATTGTTCAAGTTGAATTTCTCCAGAATCAATCAGGCTTTCTGTAATTTGTTTTTTAAATTTTCTAAATTCTTCAATCTCATTTTTCTCTTCTTCTAAATAATTTTCGATTCGATCATTGAAACCATTTTCATCAGAAGCTAGAAATACCCGGAAGTTTTTATCTTTCAATAAAAATTGATAAAGATTTTTTGCCAATTCCCTATTCAAATCAACTTCTCTCAAACCATTAAATGTAGCGCCGTGATGTACGTCATCGTGCCCTGGAACAATTAGAACCTTAATTCTGTTCGCAACATGATTTCGTCCATTAGAAAATCTTTTATATCTATTTTTCAAATCATCCACACTTACAGCATCACTCAAAGATGCTGTCTGAGAATTATTTTCAGCTGGCACAAAATTTCCCGCAATATTAAAAGGATCTTTTTCTGCAAAATAAACCACCGTAGGAACGGCTATCAAAATAAATAAAATAAAAACAAAAAAACTATCTATGCTTCTCATTGCTCTTATAATACCTTGCAACTCACGAAGCTTCAATTTATGCTTCTTGCATGCCTGAATTACCCGAAGTTCACACAACTGCCACCGAGCTAAAAAAGCGAATAGTCGGACAAGAAATTGTCGATATTTGGAGTGGGTATGATTCTCCTTATAGATATGGAAAAGACGATATCAAAGATCCAAAGTTTTTTAAGAAATTTCGTGCAGAACTTATAGGTTCAAAGATAAAAGACACTGGCCGTGTTGGAAAAAATGTTTTGATTCATACAAACAAAGACCAGACTATTTTAGTACACATGAAAATGACAGGTCACCTGCTCCACGGAAAATATGCATACGACAAAAAGAAAAAAGAATGGTTAGCAACAGAACCAGGACCTCTTCGAGATGATCCGTGGAATGGACACATCCGACTTGTTTTTCAATTGAAAAACGGCACGAGTGTTGTACTTTCTGATACAAGAAAATTTGCGAAGATCACATTGATACAGACTTCGAAAATGTTTGAGCATCCTGATGTTAAAGTTTTGGGCCCAAATCCTGTCGCAGATGATTTCACATTTCAAATTTTTCAAGACAGAATTTTGCGAAGAAAGACTTGGAAGATAAAACAAGCTCTGCTTGATCAAGAATTGATTGCTGGAATTGGAAATATTTATTCTGACGAATCTTTATGGATGTCTAAAATTCACCCGGAAACTCTTGTGCACAAACTAGATAAAACTGCGTTAAAAAATTTATATAAATCAGTTGTAGAAGTTTTGAAAAAAGGAATTGATTTTGGCGGAGACTCAATGCAGGACTACCGCACACCGTCTGGCGAAAAAGGCCGATTCCAATTAGAACACCAGGTTTATCAAAGAAAAGGAAAAGATTGTCTACGAAAAAATTGCAAAGATAAAATCTCAAGAATTGTAGTTGCGGGTCGAGGAACTCATTACTGCCCTACTTGCCAATTTATATCTCCAAAATAAAAATCTTTATAAGATTAATTTGTTGACATAAATTATTTAATATGATTTTATTTCATAAAATCAACCGAAAGGAGATCCTTGAGTATACACATTTGCCAACTAGTCGACAGATCATTTCCTACTAATTTAAATATGGATCAACTAATTGAGTTCATCAACCGATCCGAAACAAAGAGTGCTCTCAAAGAATTTGAAAAAGTTAAAGACCGTGTTAATCAAGCAAAATGTAAAACCATATGGGAAGAAATTCTCAAATCTGATGAGTGTTATGCGGAAATTTTAGTATTACCAAAAGAACACAGAGATACAGGATCTTGCATACAGACCAATATGCAAAATTCTCTCTCTGAATTTACTATTGTGGAGCGTGAGTTTAGGAAAGCTCTTATCCATGCTCCGCGAATTCTGGTAATGGCCCTTGAAAGTATTAATAAAAATTACTTCCAAGCATATTCAGAATTGCGCTCTTGGGCCAATGAAGGTGTACACATCCTTCAAAAGGTTTCCGAGCTAAAGCCCAACTGATAACAGTTTCAATACTCGAAACTACGACCTTATAGAGAAAAGTCTCTATAAGGTCGTTTTATTTAAATCTCCAAAATCCTAAAAATAAAAATTCCAAACGCCACCGCCACATTCAGCGACTCTTTTTCTCCCAGCATCGGGATCTCCGCAGTCACATCGCACAAATCTAAAATCTCGGAATCAACACCTTTCACTTCATTCCCTACCAAAACAACTCTCTTGTCCGCAGGAAATTCTTTATTCAAATTTTTATAATCAACAGAATTTTTACTTTGCTCCAATGCAACAATTTGAAATCCGTCACTTTTCATTTCTTTCAAAAAACTCTCGACACTTTTTCCGATCTCTTCCAAAACTTCCCATTTCACAGAATCCTCCGCACCTAATGCACTCTTTGAAACATCACTTCTCTTTCTTCCAAAGCGATCAATCGGCGAAGGTGTGATCCCAGAAAAGAAAACTTTATCAATTCCAGATGCATCACAAGTACGCAAAATCGCCCCAACATTCTGAGTGCTTCGAATGTTGTTCAAAACGACATAAAATTCTCCTGCTGTTTCCCTTGCTTGTTTCATATCAATAATAACTTTATACTACATTTATATGTTAAATACATTTCCAGAGCTTCTAAATTACGCCATCCTTAGTCCAACACTCTTGCGACTAGTTTTAGCCTTTACCCTAATCACAATAGGCCTAGATACAATCCGAAACAAAAGAGCTTTGTTTATGGCTTATTTTTCTAGTCGAGACTATCCAATGGCCAGTTTCCTACCTTGGAAATTCGGAATTGCAGAAATAATTCTAGGATTATTCTTTATCTTCGGCTTCTTTACACAAGTTGCAGCCCTAATCACAATATACATTCTTTTCGCCCTTTTCTACATAGAAAACCGAGCCGAAAAAATCCTGCCACACACATCAGCTTTTTATCTTGTGATGATCGTGATTGCAATTTCCTTGCTGTTTACGGGCGCAGGGGCTTTTGCAGTTGATTTACCTCTATAAAAGTTGTATCCTTTCAAAATCCGTCCATAGCTCAGCTGGTAGAGCACCCGCCTTTTAAGCGGAGGGTCGTAGGTTCGATTCCTACTGGACGGACAAGTGAGTGAAATAAAAAAAGTGGCTTTGCCACTTTTTTTATTTCCGAACGCGAACGGACAGAACGATAGTTCGGACGGACAAGTATTTGTTCTAAAGATATTTTGAAACCTCTATAATAGATTTCAATACTAAACCATCCTCAGTATCAAATGGATGACCTTCGCCCGAAGGAAGTCCACTCCCAATAAAATAATGAAACGCTGCGAAGTGTTCAGGAGCATGCCCGACTCCATGCTCTTTTAACTTATCAGCAACAAACTCATTTCTCATGGCGACCCATTGGTCAAATTTTTCAGCATTACCATCCATTTTTTTCCAAGCTCTATCGTTCATCTCCTCTGCAATTTCTCTTATTTGTCTTTTTTCATCTTCAAAATCTGAAAATAATTCGTTTGAGGACTGTTGTTGTGGCATTTCAATCATAAACTTCATTTTAACATTTTAAATACTCAAAACCCATCGCTCCAAAGCTACCTCAAAACTGCACAATCCCCTTCTAGAATCGTGCGACACAGCAATCAATTCTGTAGTTAGTCTTTCTAATTCTTCTTCTGAATATTTTTTTGAGCCTGCTTTTGCTTTGCTAAAAGGAAAAGGTTTCATATCAACTTCCGCCGCTGTTTTATATTTTTGCGCCAAAAGCATACTTTTCATTTGCCAAAAAAGTGTTCCATGCAACTCTTGAGGATCTGAAGAATTTAAAGCATCTTGAAAATTAACCCATAACTTTTGTTTGTTTCTCTCGCAAAGCGCATCTGCCAAAATAAAAGAATTAAATTTTGGTTTCTCGATTTTTTTTGTTTCTGAAAATTGTTGAACTTTTGCCGCGTGTTTTTCAATTTCTTTTAAAGATTTTTCATCCACATCTCTATCTACCCAAATAAAAATATTTTCTGATTGAGCTATTTCCGGCAAAAAAGAAATAACGGATTCCGCAGTCTCAACTTTTTCAAACAAATGTCGAAGCTCAATAATATATCTTTGAGAAAAAAGACCTTGTCCGTGAAGCAGTCCTTCCATTTCTCCCACTTCCCAATTTTGCGAATCAATTTTAAACCTTGCCGCGTCTGGCTGTTTTGCAATCAAAGAATCCACCATGCTTCTGGCTTTCTCCGCTGCTTTTGGCACATCACCATATAGGAAATATAACATTGCTTTTATTTTACCACTTACAAACTCTTCATTTCTCCCCAGCTTTTACCCACCGCACACTCCACAATTATTGGCACACCCACCTTTTGCTCTTCGGTCAAAACGTTTTCCATGATCTTTTTTATCTGCGGCGCTAGTTTTTCAATTTCATCTTCATCAATTTCAAAAATAAGTTCATCGTGAATTTGCAAAAGCATATCAATCTTGCCGTTTAATTTATTTTCTTCAATCCACTTCGCAACGTGCACCATTGCGAGCTTTGTAATATCGGCAGAAGTTCCCTGAATCGGCGCGTTGATTGCCATTCTTTCTGCTTGTGCACGAATAAAAGGAAGAGATGATTTAATTCCATCAAGATGTCGTCGACGACCAAAAAGAGTTTCTACATAACCATTTATCTTTGCGTTTGATTTTGTTTCTTCAAGATAATTCGCCAGCGTTGTGAAAGTTTCAAAATAATCATCATAAAATTTCTGCGCTTCTTTTCTTTCCGTCTTTAAATTTTTCTGCAAAGCCACAACCCCCATTCCATAAAGAATTCCAAAGTTAATTGTTTTCGCTTTCACACGCATCATCTTTGTAATTTCATTTTCGGGAACTCCAAAAACTAGCGAAGCAACGCTCGAGTGAATATCTTTTCCAGAACGAAATGCTTCCACGAATTTTTCATCACCAGAAAAAATCGCAGCCAGACGAAGTTCTATTTGAGAATAATCGCAAGCTAAAAATCTTCTCCCTTTTGGTGCGACGAATGCGGTTCTGATTCGTCGACCGTTATCGGTCTTGATTGGAATATTTTGAATGTTTGGATCCTGAGATGACATTCGCCCTGTCGCCGCACCTGTTTGAATAAATTTAGGATGCAATCGCCCATCCTTTGCAATCATGTTTGGAATTTTGTCGATGTATGTAGAAACAAGTTTTGAAAGTTCTCGATAATCCATAATTAAATCAATGATCGGGCTTGTGCCTAAAAGCTTTTGCAAAACATCTTCTTTCGTTGAATACGCACCAGTCGAAGTCTTTCTCATTCCTGGATATTTCAATTCCATTTTCACAAACAAAACTTCCGCCATTTGTTTCGGAGAATTAATATTAAATTCTTCTCCCGCCATTTTATAAATTTCTTTTTCAAGAATATTTAATTTTTTGTGATATTCATTTGAAAGCTCTTTCAATACTTTTGGCAAAACAGCAATCCCCTTTTCTTCCATCTTCTTCAAAATCGGAATCAGAGGTTTTTCAATTTCATCAAATACAAATTTCATATTGTGTTTTTCAACTTCCTCTATAATTTTTTTGTGAGCACTTTCGAAAAGTTCTGTCCGAGCAAAATGCAAAACGTCTTGCATTGAAGGATTTGTTAAATTCGAATTCAAAAGCCACAAACCAATCTTTGCTTCTTGCAAAAGATCCTCGTCCACAACCTGTTCGACCTTTTCTTCTACGGTTTCGGTTTCTCCAGTTGAAAACAAAGTGTTAAATCTTTCAGCAAGAGAGCGAAATTCTAGTTCATTAAAAAGTGTTTTTATTTTTTGAGCAGGAATATTTTCTATCCAACTTTTTTCTGGCACTTCTATCTCCACAGGAGCATCTCGCCGAATTGTCGCCAACATTTTACTAAACTCCGCTTCTTCTTTGTGTTCTTTCAAAAGCTCCAATATTCTCGGTGTTATTTTGGCTTCTTTAAATTTCGGTGAATCTTTTTCAATCGCTGCATAAATTTTTTCAATCGTTCCAAAAGTTTGCAGAAGTGTTGTGGCAGTTTTTTCACCAATACCTGGCACGCCAATAATATTGTCAGAAGGATCACCGCGCAGACCTTTAAAATCTATTAATTGATTTGGTTTGAAATTGTATCTTTCAAAAACTCCGTCTTCGTCGTATAGAATCGTATCTTTAATCCCCTTTCTCAAAGTGAAAACCTTAACTTGTTTTTTGTACACGAGTTGCAAAGTATCCATATCTCCCGAAGCAATAATAATTTCGTTGTTGGAATCTTTTTGTAATTGTTCAACAGCCGTTCCAATAATATCGTCGGCTTCAAAACCCTCTGCTTCATAAATTGGAATTCCAAATGCTTTAAAAATATCTCGCGCTCTTTTTAATTGAATTGAAAGATTTTCGTCCAACGCTTTTCTTCCGGATTTATAATCAGCATAAGCTTCGTGACGATAAGTTGGTTTAGGAAGATCGAAAGCAGCCACCATAAAATCCGGTTTGAATTCATTAATGATTGCCATCAACATTGAAGACAGTCCATAGAGCGCACCAGTTGGTTCACCTTTTGATGAAGAAAAATCCGGTAGAGCATGATACGCGCGATGAATAATTGCGTGTGAATCAAATAAAATTATTTTTCTTTTATCTTTTTTAGACATTTTTGATGATATTTATTTCCCGGGAATCTTCGTCTGCAACTTCAAATGTGATTGTGATTCTTTTTTCTGGCAAAACTTCTTCAACTTTTTCCGGCCACTCTATAAAAATTAGATTTTCTGGATCATCACACAACTCAGAAAACTTTAAAACTTTTAATTCGTTTGGATCTTCGACTCGATAAGCGTCGATGTGAATTAGGTTTTTGAATTTTCCAAAGTCGATGGAATATTTTTTCATCAAAACAAAAGTTGGGCTGGTGATTTTTTCTTCAATATTTAAAATTTTTGAGACTTGTTGAGTGAAAGTTGTTTTGCCGGCGCCAAGGTTTCCCGAAAGTCCTATTAATAAAGCTTTTTCTGAGCTTGTAGAATCAGCCCCAAAATCGTTTAAAAAATTAGAAGCAAAGTCTGGAAGCTGTTCAAGCAGAATTTTCATAGATGTAGCATAGCAAAAATAGAGGCAAAAAAGAAAAATAGAGGCCTTATTGAATACAAGGCCTCTATAAATAACTAAGTCTCCACGAAGATGGGAGGAGGAACGGAAGGTCTTTCAAGTGGCTCCACAAAAAAACGGATGTAACGAGAATATTCTAAATCAATTCTCATTTGGTCAAGAATGTCCTTTGTTTCTTTGTAGACGAAGGACCACATAAGCGTGGAAAAAAGAGCCCCCCAGCCAAAACCCAGCAGCCAAGTAATCCAGACAGGCTTTGTTTTAGGTTTTAATTTAGAAACCACCTCTCCCAGATTGTTTTCTTGTTTCATTTATTTTTCCTTCTATTTTAAAATTAAACTATTTCTTTATTTTTATACACTAAAAAAAGGCATGCGTCAATTCATCTAATTTTCCTTTTTCCCATAAAAATCCAATAAAAACAAAACTTCTTGTGCTAAAATTATCGCAATGATGGCTCAATTTGCAGACGAAGAATTACGAGATACAAAAGTAGCCGAGCTCCGCAGGAGCGAGGAGGAAGATCTTGCAAAAATTCTTTCAAAAAAATACAACGTTCCATACGCCGACCTTTCTCGTATCACAATCGACACGGACGGTCTAAAAACTCTTCCCGAAGAAGAAGCCCGCGCTGCGAAAATTGCGGTTTTTGATTTAATCGGAAAAAGAGTTCGTGTAGCAGTTCTTGCACCAGGACGAGAAGACACAAAAGCTGTAATGAAATCTTTAGAGGACAAAGGCTTTATCGTGGAGCCTTTTATGGTTTCTACACAAAGCCTAGAAAGAGCGTGGGAAAGATATAAAGAAATTTCTTACGCCAGCAACACAAAAGAAGGAATGCTTGAAATTTCTAGCAAAGACATCGAGGATTTCATCAATAAAGTTCAAAAAATCGAAGACGTAAAAGCTTTGATTGAAGAAATTGTGCAAATGAAAAAAAGCTTCCGTATTTCTCGGATTGTTGAAATTATTATGGCCGGCGCAATCTCTCTGGGAGCTTCCGATGTTCACATCGAACCAGAAGACGACTTTATTCAAATCAGATTCCGTTTAGACGGCGTGCTTATCGAAGTAACAAAATTAGATCAGGAAACTTACCATCTGCTTCTTTCTAGGATAAAGCTTCTTTCTGGAATGAAATTGAATATTAAAGAAACAGCACAAGACGGTCGTTTCAGTATTGCTATTGGCGAAAGAGAAATCGAAATTCGTTCTTCTACCCTTCCAGGAAACTACGGAGAAAGCGTCGTTATGCGTCTTCTTGACCCGGCTTCTATTCAGGTAAAAATCCAAGACCTTGGTGTGCCAGATAAATTGTTAAAAGTTTTTATGGAGGCTTTGGCAAAACCAAACGGAATGATTCTAAACACAGGTCCGACCGGTTCCGGAAAAACAACAACTCTTTATGCCTTTCTTCGTTTAAAGAAAACTCCTGAAATAAAAATTATTACAATCGAAGATCCTATCGAATACCACTTGGACGGAATAGTGCAAACACAAGTTGATAACGAAAAAGGTTATGACTTCGCAACCGGTTTGAAAAAAACTCTTCGACAAGATCCAGACGTAATCATGGTGGGAGAAATCCGAGATTTAGAAACAGCAGAAACAGCTGTACACGCAGCTCTTACAGGTCACTTAGTTTTCTCTACTCTTCACACAAACAACGCCGCAGGAACTTTCACTCGATTGATCGACCTTGGAGTGAATCCAAAAATTCTAACTTCTGCTATTAGTATGGCAATCGCGCAGAGACTTGTACGAAGACTTTGTGATGGGTGTAAAGAAGAAAAAGTTCTTGAAGGAGAAAATTTGACTCTAATGAAACAAGTTTATGAAAGTATAAAAGAAAAAGAAGTCGCTTGGGCTGAAAAAACTTTCACAGCAAAAGTTGGAGGTTGTGAAAAATGTAATCAAACAGGATATAAAGGACGAATTGGAGTTTTTGAAGCTGTTCTTTCAGATCAAAAAGTTGAAGAAGCTCTTGAATCAAATCCAAGTGAAAGAGAAATCAAAGAAGCCGCTGAACATCAAGGAATTATGGATATGGCGCAAGATGGTGTTACAAAAATTTTGAAAGGATACACAGACTTAGAAGAACTAAGAAGAGTTGTTGACCTTTCAACACGAAGCGGACTTGGCGATGCATCAGATGGATGGGCTAATGAAGATAAATCTACCGAAAAGAAAGAAGATTTTGATATTACGAAAATTGCGGAATAAAAAAAATGCTTTGACTAGTTGTGGTAAAATTTAAAACGGTTATATTTTCTATAGAAATGCCGTTTGAAAATGCAGATCTCTAAGCGAGCCAATGAACCGTGCCAAAGGGAGACGAGGAATTAAGGATAACCCCAGCAAACACGCGTTAGCATGTAACCAGGAGTGTCCTTTATTGCTCGCCTATAGACAATGTCTATCGCTTAGAGATCTGCCGTTTCAAAAATCATCCGTGTGCAGTTGTTGCAAGTATAGTAACATATTTAAAAAAAATGTCAACAAACATCACAAACCCTTTAAATGAAGCCCCGGGAGAAGTCTCTTTTCTTGATAAAGAACTTCGCCCGAGTGTATGGGACGAATATGTTGGTCAACAGTCTATTAAAGACAATTTAAACGTACTTTTAGAGGCCGCTCGAGAAAGAGGACACCCACCTGAACACATTTTATTTTACGGTCCTCCGGGTCTTGGAAAAACAACGTTGGCATACCTTATCGCAAAACACATCGGAGCGCAAATCAAAATCACATCGGGGCCTGCTATAGAAAAAGTTGGGGATCTTGCTTCGATTCTTACAAATCTTTCATCTGGAGATATTCTTTTTATTGATGAAATTCACAGATTGAACAAAGCAATTGAAGAGGTTTTGTATCCGGCAATGGAATCTGGTGTTTTGGATATCATTATTGGGAAAGGCCCATCAGCGAGAACAATTCAATTAGATTTGCCACCTTTCACTTTGATCGCAGCAACAACAAAGATTGCGAGTTTGTCTTCCCCACTTCGCTCACGCTTCTCTGGAGGAACATATCGATTAGAATTTTATTCTGAAAAAGAAATTGAGACTATTTTAAAAAGATCTGCGAGAATTTTACATATCGAATTAGAAGGCACCGCAGCAAACGCAATTTCAAAAAGAAGCAGAAGCACTCCGCGAACAGCAAACTACCTTTTGAAAAGATGTCGCGACTTGGCGCAAATTAAAAAAGAAAACCTAGATGCAAAAAATGTTTGTGAAGCTTTGGATATGTTGGAGATCGACGAACTTGGTTTAACAAAAATGGACAGAGATGTTTTGCGAGTTTTAATTGAAAAATTTAAAGGAGGGCCCGTGGGATTGAACACTCTTGCGACAGCACTTCACGAAGAAGAATCTACAGTTGAAGAATTCCATGAACCATATTTAATTCAACTTGGAATGATCGAAAGAACTCCGCGTGGAAGAATTGCGACAGAAAAAGCGTATGCGCATTTAGGAAAAGAAGCTCCACAGATTTTTAAATAAAAAGGTGTCGCGCAAGCGCGACACCTGAAATCATCCCCAAAACCTTTTGTTTCGATTAGAAAAAATCCAATAGAAAAGTACAAACCAATTCACAATTGCCCATGGCCAGACTATTAAATTAACAAAGAAGCTAATTCTATAAAACTCCCATGTGGCAGTAGAAGCACTCAATAAACATTGAGCTTCATCCTCATCAAGTTTTTGGAGCCAAAACCTACGAAGAATGGGTGTTTTTATAATTCTTCTTGCAGAATCAACTGAACAAACAGCCCCCACCAAAACAAATGCTAAATAGAAAATTATCCAACTCATTTATTATTTTTAAGTTTACTTTCAAAACCCAAATTACTCTTTTATAAAAATTAGTCAACAAAAGAAAAACGCTTCCGAAGAAGCGCGGTATCACAAAAAACCAAGTTGGCCGACTTCTTCCTCATCTCCCAAAAAAGAAGCCTTTGCTTTTGGTAATCCCTTAAACTTAATAACAAGATCTTCTGCACGGTCGTGATGCAAAAAATTAATTAAACCACCAACCGTTGCCGTGATACCTTTGTCAAAAAAGAATTCTACATCTGAAATATAAGTGTTCGATTTTAATGTTCTGTATGTATTTACAAAAAGCAGATCTAATTTGGCGTAATAGTTGTGAGTAATAATCGCCTGATCTGGAAATAACGAATCTCTCCTATTTACCCGAATCACGAATGTTTTCCCTAGCAACTCTTCTGGTGTAACAGGATGAACAAATCCAAAAAACTTTCCCAAACCGTCTGAAACTATTTTGTCTATATCATTCATATTTTAAGTATCTATTTAAAAAGAAAACTACACTTTATTTTCAATCAGGTCAATCAGTTTTTTATTTCCCTAAAATTTGATATGCTTCAAAAATAACGGATATAATTTCAAATATATGTCAGGACATAATAAATGGTCAAAAATCAAAAGAAAGAAGGAAGGTGAAGATGCTAAAAAGAGCAAAGTCTTTTCTCGCTTGTCTCGACTTCTAACAAACGAATCTAAAAAAGTTGGAGGAAATCTGACTTCCCCTTCTCTTGTGGCCATTATGGATATTGCTCGAAAAGAAAATATGCCAAAAGACAACATCGAGCGTGCTGTCAAAAAAGGAACTGAATCAGGTACGGCTGAAATGTTTCCTGTTTTATACGAAGCGTACGGACCAGGTGGAGTCGCAATAATTATTGATGCACTTACAGACAACAAAAATCGCACCGCAGCAGAAATCCGCCACACTCTCTCTAAATCAAATTTGGAACTAGCAACTCCAGGAGCAGCGTCTTGGGCTTTTTCAAAACAAAATGGAGAATGGATTGCCAACTCTACAATCGAAATCTCTGAAGAAGATGGAGAAAAACTTGGAAACCTTTTAGACGCCCTAGAAGAAAGCGATGACGTACAAGGAGTTTACACAAACGAAGCATAAAAACCGAAAACAACCACCTATTTATTTAATTAAAAAAATGTGGTATTTTGCGTTTGACTGTTTGAACCTTGAATTAAACTCCCACCCAAAAAAAATATAAATGCAAAGAACTGAAACTGATACGGAGATGGTTTTGAGAATTGCCAGGGAATATCTGGAAAAAGAACCTACAGCATTGGGAAATGCTGTGATGGCTTTCAACATCACTAATCAAGAAATTGAGAGATTTAAACTGAACCCCTCTTACCGAAACCTTCAATGGTTCGTCCGATTACACTCAAAGAAAATTGCAGTTGTCGAAAGAAGACTTCGAGTAGAACTTTGCGAAATTGCTCTCAAGGTTGGAGCCATATCTATAGGAAAATTTATTCCAACATCCGACGGACTCATAATGAAAAGTGCCAGCTCTGACGGTTTTTTACTGGCAGACAACCCAATCACTAAAGTTGTTGAGTTTGTAAATCCACTAAAAAAGGATTTCTTGAATCTGATCAGGTCAATAGCTTAGGATTCTTTTTAAGAGCTGTTTCGGCCGGCGTCTGCGACGCCGGCCTTTTTATTTTCTTTTTTGATAGAATCAATCTAATGAAGATTATCGCTTTTGATCCCGGATATGAGAGGCTCGGAATTGCCATTTTAGAAAAAACAGAGCTCGGCAAAGATGTTGTGATTTTTTCTGAGTGCTTTAAAACGAGTGCAAAAGATTCGCATCCCGAAAGACTTGGGCAAATCGCAAATAAAGTTTTGGATTTATTAAAAGAATTTTCTCCTGCACAAATGGCGATTGAAACTTTATTTTTTAGCAAAAACACAAAGACCGCAATGAAAGTGGCAGAATCTCGTGGAGTTTTGATGGCAATGTGTGCGAAAGAAGGTTTGCCCGTTAATGAATATTCTCCTCAAGCAATAAAAGTGGCAGTTACCGGTTCTGGAAGCAGTGATAAATCTCAAGTTTTAAAAATGGTTAGCTTGATAACAAAGATAGATTTATCTAATAAAATTGATGATGAAATCGACGCAATCGCGGTTGGATTAACCTGTTTAGCAACACTTCGAAATATCCACAGGTAAAAAGACTTGATTTAACTTTTGGTTATGTTAAATAATATGTCATTAAAATAAAATTCAAAAAAATGAGCGACGAATTGGAAATAGATTTGGAGTTACCAGAAGTTCCGGAAGACGATGAGCTTGCGGAGTTGGACGATCTTCTTGGTGGAGAATTGGATGATGATATTCTAGGGGTCGCCGCTGTAGATGAAGAGGAGGAAGATGATGACGAGGATGATGAAGACGACGAGGAAGAAGACGAGGATGCAGATCTTTATGACGACGTAGAACCAGAAGACGGGTTCTACTAAAAATAAATATTTAAAAACAAAAAGGACTCGTATTACATAAGAGTCCTTTTTGTTTAAGAGAGTATCTCAATCTTCACAAACCTTCGCTTACCGATTTTATAAGTTTCATTTTCCACTAAAGCATTCGGGTCCTTAATTTGAGTCCCGTCTGCTTTTTTAATTCCCCCACCATCGATAAGTCTTCGAAACTCTCCTCGCGATTCAACAATTTTATTTTCTACCAAAACATCAATCAAACCCTGATTATCCTTTGCTTTTAAAATCTGCAGATCTTCTGGCACTCCACCTTTTGAAAAAGTCTCCACCCAGTTTTTCTCTGCATCTTCTGCAGCTTTTTTATCATGATAAATAGCCACAATCTCTCTCGCCAGTCTCATCTTAGCTTCTTTAGGATTTTCTGAAATTAATTTATCTAAATCCAAAATTTCTTCATCACTTAACCAAGTTCCATCAATAAACAAAGATTTAATAACTTCATCTGGCAGTGCCATAATTTTTCCGTACATATTTTTTGAATCGTCTTGCAGAGAAACATAACCACCCTCGCTCTTGCTCATTAATTTCTTTCCAGTTACAGGATTTTGCAAAAGAGTTGTCGCCACTACAAACTTATTTTTTCCTGTTAAGTTTTTTTGCAAAGTTCTTCCAGCCAGCATATTAAAAGTTTGATCGTTTCCACCAAGCTCAATATCAACATCCAAAACAACAGAGTCATATCCGACCATCAAAGGATACATAAATTCATGTACATACACAGGCTTCCCTTCTTTTATTCTCTTGTCGAACATGTCTCTCTCAATCATTTGTTGCACGGTAAAGTTTGAAGCGAGATCAACAACTTTTTCAAAAGTTAAAGTTGAAAGCCATTTACTATTTTTTTCAAAAGTAACTGGATTTTTTTTGTCATCAACTTTTAAAACTTTACTGATTTGTTTCTTCCAAGTTTTAATATTTTCTTCAACCTCTTCTCTTGAAAGGCGAACTCGCGTAGCGTCTTTATCACTCGGATCACCAATCATCGCTGTAAAATCTCCAAACAAAATAACAATTTCATGTCCAAGTTGTCTCATTCTTTCTAAAAAGAAAAAATTCGTAGCGTGCCCTAAGTGCAAGTCTGGCCCAGTGGCGTCAGCTCCAATATAAATCTTCAGTCTTCTCCCAGACATAAATTCTTTTTTCAAATCTTCTTTTGATGGCAGAATTGTAGAAATACTTCTCGAGAGCAAAACATCGATTTTTGATTCATCTGTCACCACTTCAAATTTTTTATTGAAAAACATAAATCGATTCTATCATTTTATTTGAATACTTTAAAAGTATGCCGCAGCCTCACCCTTCATCATTGATTATTGACACCTTTAAAACATAGTTGTATTCTCACTTTTAAAAGTACAAAACAATGAAAAGACTAGTAGGACAAAGAGAAGAGGTGGACCCTGGAATGAAAGGGGCGATGGTACTACTTTCGTATTTCATTATCGACGTACCACCACCTCCAACCCAAATCATGTTCCACAAGACTTGTGCAGTCTGCAAAGTTCCAATCATTCTTACTCTTACAGAAGAAGTTGAGACTGGTGAAATATGGGCGGAAGGTCCAGACAATTGTAGTAACTGCAATCACCAAATTTCAGATCCGAAGTCAGAGCACAAAATGATGTCTCAAGAACAAATCAAATCCCTTTTTGGGAAATACTGACACAAGAGAGAAACCTCTGTCTAACCTCAATAAATATATTGAGGTTTTTATTTTATTGACTCTAACAACCATAAATTGTATATTCCACGCACAAATGAAGAAAATAAATTTCAAAAGATTGTATAATAGATACATTAAAAATAATTTACCAACTCGCAAAGAAACGGAAGATTTTTTGAATTGGGGTGGTGAAAAAACAAATCAAATGATAAATACAATCGTAAAAAAATCCCGAAAAGCCATCGCATATATCAAAAAAATGGGCTGGAAAAAGATAGTCCTAGCCTGCCTTTTGTTTTTATTTCTATTCGCAGGCTCTGTCGCAATCTGGGTAGCAACATTTGAGATGCCAGACCTAGACAACTTTGCCGAAAGAAAAGTTGTTCAATCTACAAAAATCTTCGATAGAACTGGCCGAGTAATCCTTTTCGACGTTCACGGAGAAGTAACTCGAACAGTTGTAACGCTCGACAAAATCAACGATTACGCAGAAAAAGCCTCTATTGCAATCGAAGACTCAAACTTCTACAACCACAACGGAGTTGAACCAAAAGCCATCTTCCGGGCAATTCTAACAAACCTAAAAGACGGAAATCTTTTCAGCGGACAAGGAGGTTCAACAATCACCCAGCAAGTTCTAAAAAACGCTCTTCTTACATCTGATAAAAAAATCTCACGAAAATTGAAAGAATGGGTTCTTGCACCAAGACTAGAAGCTCAACTTTCAAAAGATCAGATTCTTGAAATTTACTTAAACGAAATTCCATATGGAGGAACTGTTTATGGAATCCAAGAAGCATCTCGAAGATTCTTTGGAAAAGATGCTATCGATTTAACCCTTGCAGAATCTGCATATCTAGCCGCTCTTCCCCAAGCACCGACATATTTTTCTCCATACGGAAAAAACCTAGAGGCGCTTGAATCTAGAAAAAATAAAGTTCTGAGCGAAATGTTAAAGAATGATTTCATTTCACAAGAAGAATACGATTCAGCAATGAAAGAAGAAGTGTCTTTCCAAAAAATAGAAAACTTTGGGATCAAAGCACCTCACTTTGTTTTTTGGATAATAGAACAACTTGAAGAAAAATATGGAGCAGAAGCCGTTGAACAAGGAGGACTGAAAGTTGTTACAACACTAGATTGGGAACTTCAAGAAAAAGCAGAAGAGATTGTAAAAAAACACGCTCTAGAAAACGCAACTCGATACAATGCAGAAAATGCATCAATCGTAGCAACAGACCCAAAGACAGGAGAGGTTCTGGTGATGGTTGGTTCTCGAGATTATTTTGATGAAGAAATTGATGGAAACTTCAACATTGCAACAACAGAGCGACAGCCTGGGTCTGCTTTCAAGCCTTTTGTTTATGCAGAAGCTTTCAATAAAGGTTACCGTCCAGAAACTGTAGTGTTTGATGTTCCAACAGAATTTTCTACAACATGTGCAAGTGGAGGAAATTGTTACAATCCACAAAACTACGACAATGTTTTCAGAGGCCCCATGTCTCTGCGAGATGCTCTAGCTCAATCTGTAAACATTCCTGCTGTAAAAGTTCTTTACCTTGCAGGAATTCAAGATTCATTAAACCTAGCTAAAAAAATGGGAATCGAAACTCTAACAAACGTTGATCAATATGGATTAACTCTTGTTCTAGGAGGAGGAGAAGTGCGTCCACTCGACATGGCCACAGCTTACGGAGTTTTTGCAAATGATGGAATCAAAGCAAAGACACAAGGAATTCTGACAGTACAAGACAGAAAAGGAAAAGAGCTAGAAAAATTTGAAGAAGAAAAAGAAAGAGTTCTCCCAGAACAAACTGCTCGACTTATCTCTAGTGTACTTTCAGACAACGCTGCGCGAACACCAGCCTTTGGTTCAAGCTCATATTTAAATATTCCAGGAGTAGCTGTGAAAACAGGAACAACAAACGATTACCGAGACGCTTGGATTGTGGGATACACCCCGGAAATTTCTCTAGCAGCGTGGGCTGGTAACAACGACAACAGCTCAATGGAAAAAAGAGTTGCTGGATTTATCGTAGCCCCAATGTGGAATGAGTTTATGCAATTTGCAATAAGTAAAAAACCCCCAACATCATTCTCTTCACCAGACGGAATAACAGAAGGAATTAAACCAATCATCGCCGGAAACTGGCAATACACAAACGACGGAATAATTCACACAATTTTGCACTGGGTAGACAGAAACAATCCTCTTGGAGGCGAACCTAGAAATCCAGGGGCAGATTCTCAATATTGGTTATGGGAAAACGCAGTTAGAGCATGGCAAGGAAATGTTCCCTTGGTGGACACAAATACTCCTGACTCTTCTAAACCAAGTCTTCAAATAATTAACCCCTTAAACGGTGATGTCTTTCTAGAAGACACAGAAGTCTATGTAGCAATTCAATTAAACAACACCTCAATTCCGCTAAAAGAAGGTACTGTTAAAATCAATGGAGTTCAAGAAGGTAAAATAGATATAAATACAAAATCTTTCTCATTCTTTCCAGACAAAATCGACAAAATGAAAAAATCTGGCAACAAGCTTGAGGTAGAAGTTGAAGATACTGAAGGAAATAGATATCAAGACTCAATAACTTTTGGAACAAACTAAATTAACGAATCGTTTTTATATCGTTAATTTTGTTTTCAATAATATTTCTTTTCATAAAAAGTTCGGCTTTTGCTGCACCACTCACAGAAATATTAACTGTCATATCTCGAATTGAAATTAATTCTTTATCCAACTCTAAACCAGTTTCTTCTTTTACCACTTCAATAATTTTCAACTTCAGATCTCGCTCTTTAAATCCAAAATTTTCGTACTTTTTTAGGTATAAGCTAATCTGATCCATGATTTTGTTTTAAAATTCACCAGTAAGCAATTTTAGCGATTTAAAGGCATCACTAAATACATAAAGCTCTGATCATTTACACCACGCATTACCATTGGTCTATTCGCGCCATTAAACATCAGAATCAAACTATCTGAATTAATTGAACTAAAAGAATCTCCTAGGTATTTGTGATTGAAACTAATCTCAATAGAATCCCCTCGAAGTGTCGCTTCGATGTTGTTTTTGTTTTCACCTTTATCTACGTTTTTAGAAGCAACCTCAAAAACTCCATCCTCTGGACGAATAGTCATGTGAACTTGATTAAATTTATCTGAGAAAATATTTGAAAGTTTTAGTGCCTGAATTAAGTCTTGTTTTAACACAACAACCTCTGTTGTATTTTCTTTGGGGATAATTTGTTTATAGTCTGGAAAGTTTCCATCAACAATTCTTGAAACTAAATAAAGTCCATCATAAACAAAAGCGATTTGTCCTTCATCAAAAAGAATTTCTATATCTCCAACAATCCCATCAAAAATTCTAATAATTTCTGAAACGTTTCTAAACGGAACCAAAACACTTTCGAAAGTGTCAATTTCTTTTACATCAATTCTTTTTTCTGCCAATCGAAAAGAATCCGTAGCCACAAACATTAAACTAGAATCTTTTGGATAAAGATAAACACTGGCAAGTTCTGGTTTCATACTCGAAACAGACGCGCTGTACCAAACAGATTTCAAACCATGAATCAGAGAGTGTGCTGAGATTTTACAACTCTTATCAGTTTCAACTTTTGGAATACTTGGGAAGTCATCGTGTGGAAGAGTTTTTACAGTTGCTTCACTTTTGCTTGATGTTAGAAGAATATTTTTATTAACAATTTCAATTGTGATATTTTCATCTCCTGAAATATTTGAAAGGTATTGCAAAAAGAGTGCTCCAGGAACAGCTACAATTCCCTCTTGTTCCACCTTCACAGGAATAGTAGCTTCAATTCCCAAATCTAAATTTGTAGATCTCACAACCAAATGATTTTGTTTTGTCTCAAGAACAACACACGAAAGAACTGGAAGTGTTGAATTCTTTCCAGATATTTTTTCAGCTTTCGAAATTAGATTCTGAAGCTTTTCTTTTGAGCAGATAAATTTCATTTAATTGTTTATTAGTTTTTTAATTTAAAGATTTATTATTACTATTAGTCCTGTGGAAAAGTGGATAAGTCTAAAATAATTTGTTTATTTAAGGCTCTTTTGTAATTTTGATTTATAAAAACTTGTGGAAAGTTTTTGATAAGTTGTTTACAAATGTGAAGAACTTTTTTATACCCTCTACTTATCCTTTTTAATCCCCAACTCAACCCCTCGTTAATCCAACACTAATCCCAAACAAATTCACAGACATGCTAACAGTTTATACACAGTTTTTATAGCATGGCGCGAATTTGTGAGATTTGTTGAACGAGGTTTTGATCAGTTTTTAGATCATTTTTTATTTTTTCACAAGAATGTATAACAGTGGTGTGGTCTCTTCCTCCGAGCTTATCCCCTATTGTTGGGTACGATGTGCTGAAGTCTTCTCTCAGAATGTACATGGTGATTTGTCTTGGTCTTACAACTTCTTTTTTTCTGGTTTTATCACAAATAGCGTCTGGATCAATGTTGTAGAAATCAGCAACAAGTTTTATCAAGTCTTTGATAGAAACCATCTTCTTTGGGCGTGCACTGTTTTTTACCAGGTCTTTTACATCGTTTAGATTAAGTTCTCTGTTCTTTAGTTGAGATTGGCAAGCTATTGAATTGATTACCCCTTCTAATTCTCGAATGTTTCCATCAATTGTTGTTGAAAGGAAATCACAAATTTCAGCCGAGATGCAGATGTTGTTTTGCTTCGCTTTTGTTTGAAGAATTGAAATTCTTGATTCTGAATCCGGCTTAGGAATATCTACAATCATTCCTTGGTTGAATCTCGACTTCAATCTTTCTTCTAAACCAGGAATAAAGTTTGGATGCATATCTGATGAAAAAACAATTTGTTTGTTGTTGTCATAAAGAGTGTTGAACAAATGAAAAAGTTCTTCTTGAGTTTTTTCCATCTTTGAAAGGAATTGAATATCGTCCATTATCAACACATCGTATTTTCGATATTTATCTTTAAACACAGTCATTTTATTTTGTTGAATAGCAGCAACGTATTCAGACGCAAATTTTTCTGAAGTTAGATAAAAAACTTTTTTATCTCTTTGATTTTCTTTTATTTTATTTCCGATTGCTTGTATTAAGTGAGTTTTTCCGTGTCCTGTATTTCCATAAATAAATAATGGGTTGTAAACAATTCCCGGTTGTCGAACAATCGCTTGTGAAGCTGCGTGTGCAAGTTCGTTGAATGATCCAATAATAAAAGAATCAAAAGTATATCGAGGATTTAAATTGTCATCTTTGTTTATGTAATAATCCGCAAGAGGAAGTTCTTGAGTTTCTTTTTGTTCTCTCTTCACAAACTTTTCTTTTTGAGCGCGGATCTTTTCGATGTTTGCAACTGTGAATGAAACAGATTTTATTTCATCATTTTGATCGCGCAAAGATTTTAGGATTGTTTTTGAAAACTTATTGCTCAACCAATCTTTCACAAAAGTATTTGGTACGCCCACAACCGCCTCCCCATCGTTTAGTTTTATTAAAAATGTATCTTTAAACCAAGTTGCAAAGTTTGCTTTTGAAACTAGTGTTTCAATTTCTGCCAGAGAAGTTTCCCATAAATTTTTTGTGTCGTTGATTATTGTCATTTTGAAAAACTGTTGATAGCTTATTATATACACATGACAGAAATGAGAAACTTGTGAAATTCCCTTCTTTATGTTAAAAACTTGTTTACAAACTGTGAATAAGTATAAATAAAATTTTATGTCAGTAACATATAACCCAAGTAATAAAAAAAGAAAGACAACACACGGATTCCTTGTAAGAGGTAGAACTTCTGGTGGAAAGAACGTTTTAGCTAGACGACGAGCAAAAGGACGAGCAAAGCTTGCTGTTTAAATAAATGCTTCCCAAAACACAAAGGATCAATACCCAAAGATTCGGAGAAATTATGGCCTCTGGCAGGAATATTAACGCCGGAGGTTTTTATTTAAAGACTCTAAATAACGATTCTTTGAGGTTTGCTGTGGCAATTCCTAAAAAGGTGGTCAAAAGTGCCATTAAGAGGCATCTTCTAAAACGTCGTATATTCAACATTATTAAAGAAAACAAAGACCTTTTCCCTGTGGCTGATTATATTGTTTTTACTAATAAAGAAGCTTTGGATTTAAATCGAGTTCAAATGGAAGAAGCTATTAAAATAGCAGCTCAAAAGGTATAATAAAAAACTATGAAAGAACTTTTTAATGACCTGTTTTTTATACCCCTTTACAATGTCCTAGTTTTCTTTATTGATATTATTCCTGGAGGAGATGTGGGGTTTGCGGTGATTGCCCTTACACTTATGGTGAAGTTTATTCTCTTCCCTCTTTCTAAATCAGCTGTACGAACTTCTATTAAAAGTCGAGAAATTCAACCAGAACTAGAAGAACTAAAAACAAAATACAAAGATAATAGAGAGGAAATGGGTCGAGCAATGCTTGATTTGTACAAGAAGCACCAAATAAACCCTTTCTCTGGGATACTTCTTATTTTTATTCAATTGCCAGTTATTTTGGCTCTTTATTGGGTGGTATATAAAGGTGGTCTGCCAGCCATAAACACAGACATCCTTTATTCTTTTATTAGTGCCCCTTTAAACGTCGACATGACCTTTCTTGGGGTATTTCACATTGCAGAATCAAAGAACATAACACTGGCGCTTTTGGCTGCTGTGACTCAACACATTCAAGCGCGATTATCTTTCCCAAAACAAGAAAAGAAAGAGAAAAAAGAATCAGACAAACCAGATTTCAAGGAAGATTTAATGAGAGGTATGCAAATCCAAATCAAATGGGTTCTTCCTGTGATGGTGTTTGCTTTTTCTTATGGACTAATCGCGGTGGTTTCTTTGTATTGGACTATCTCAAACCTTTTTGCCATTGGACAAGAGATTTATATTCGGGAAACAATCAAAAAACCTGCTCAAAAACTTAAGGATCAATTAGATCTCGACGCTCCAAAGAGTTAAATCTCTTTTATTTACAAATAGAATAAAGTCATCTTTTGGACTTGTTGCAAGTTTTATCATGTCAAAACTTTGCTCCACCTCTTCCTTGTCACCTAAAATCTGATCGTATTGTTGAGTGTCTAGATTTATTCTCCAAAGGTTGTCAGCTAGAGATGTTGTTCCTTGATACCATGATTCAGGTAGAGCAACTCTTGGCATTTGAGTTGGTCCTGCGCAGAAAAGTACATCTTGGCTTGTTTGAGCAAAAACACATTTCTCAGGAAGAGTTGTCACTCCAAGTCTTTTTGTCTCCCCTGTTTCTGTGTTTAGTGAAAATGTACTGAACTCATTTGTTCTTGATACAGAGTATATTAGCCATTTTTCGTTAGAGCTAATTATTGCTGTAAGCCCAGATAAGTCTCCAAGTAGTTTTTCAGAAGATCCGTTCTGTGCATTTACAAGATAAGCAAAACCAGACACTCGCGAGTCAGCTTTTGTTGTCATTAAAATATTATTTGTGTTTACTCGCGAAATTACCCAATCTTTTAAAGGTGATTCCATAACTATTTTTTTAGAAAGGTCGTCGAGTGTAGATGTTATCAATGTGCTTCCGCCTGTGTTTTTTGGTAATAAATAAGTTAGTCCCGCCGCACTTAGTTTAGCGTCGATAAGGTTTGGAGAAAGATAAGTTCCTTCAAGTGCAAATCCGTCTGCAACCGGAGCCCCTCCAGAAGGTGATGTTGCAGATTTTTCAGTTACTTTAGCAGAAAGAGTCTGTGTTGATTCTTGGTCTTCATTTAAAATTCTCAAAAGAACCCTCTCTCCATCTCTTGAAAAATAAGAATCAACCACACGTGGAATAGTTGTGTTTGAAAGCCTTGTTTGTGTCAAAGAGTCTTCCCTTGCTTCATAGAGGTGTCCTGTAGATCTTTCAAGATATCGAAATACCACAAATGTATCTCTCTCTGTTGTTTCTGAACCATCTTCAGAAATAATTGGCCGAGAAGTGTTACCTGTTCTCTCGATTGCAACAGATCCAGCTACAGGCACTTGAGAAAGTTGTCGAAGTCTTGGAATTAGATTTCGATTTAGAGGGTTTGTTCTGTTTGGATCAGCTCCAATTTCACCATTTTCATCCATACCTGGAATATCAACAGGAAAGAAATCTTCAGGACGATTAAAAGCCGAAGGGTTTGTTGGATCCACATCTTCTTTTATAAAAAACAACCAAACGACAAAACCGATAAAAGCAAATATTAAGATAAAAATTGTCCAAGCAAGTATTTTTCTAATCATGAAATTATTATAACCTATCTTCTAATCGCACCTAGTGTGTAATTCTCTTTTTCAACTAATACCAATTCGAAACTTCCTAGTGCGTTATTATCTAGGCCGAGCGCAATTCGCCCCGCCTCTGAAATCATTAAAGTGTTCTCAATTGGGTTTCTAGAATCAATCTCCACCACTACTTCTTTGTTGTTAGTTAAATTTTTAATTTTTAAATATTTTGTTGATAGGAATCTGTTTGCAACCCCAGTGTTTTCTACTATTGTAAAACCTGATTTCAGGGCTAATTCACTGGTTGGATACGCGGCATAGTATTCTGCACTCGGAATTCTTTCTCTTATTGGAACTCCACTTACTTCCCCTACATCTCCATATCCAAATCTTCCGCTTGCATCACCTGGTGTGAAAATAATATTTTCTCCTGCTGAGTCTTGTGCAAAATAATATTCCCCAAATTCGTCTGAAGAAACAAACTCCAGCCCACCAATACTTTTAGGATTTCTAATCAAAGAGTATTCAACATTATTTTTTATTACAGTTTTAATATCTTTTGGCCCACCGTATACATTTATTTTCAATTTATTAAGACCAAAAGATTCAAAATACTCTGTTGGGCTCGAAGATGTGTCTTCTTTTACAAAATCAAAAGATTGCTCTGCTGGAATATTTTCTGCTGGAGAGTTTGATACTTCTGCTCTATCTTGAAATGTAAAAATAATTCCAAAGATTGCAAAAATTATTATGATGACAGAAACCCCTATAATTATTTGTTGTTTATTCATTATCCAAAAATATCAATTATGAATTTTGTACCATCTCCTTTTGATGGAAGAATTGTTGAAATCATTAGAATTGAAACTAGTGCAATCAAAAGACCTCCTAGAGCTGCGTAGATTTTGTCTTTTCCTGCCCCTTTTGCAAAAACAGATTCGCTTCCCATATATTGAATTCCGCCCACAATCATCATTATTACCGCCAAAACAATAGTTATCGTGATTGAAACTGTAAAAATAGTTTCAATCATTCCACCCAAACCTGTTCTTCCGTCAAAAAAAGTTTGATAACCGGGCGTAATTGGTTTGTATTTACTTCCACTTGCGCTATTTGAGACAGGGTTGGTGCTTACATTCCTTCCCGCAGACGCTCCAAGGTTTCCAATGTTTGAATTGTTGGTGCTTACATTCCTTCCCGCAGACGCTCCAAGGTTTCCAATGTTTGAATTGTTGGGATTTACTCCCGAGTCTTGTTGTGCTGCTTCCGTAGACAATCTATCTTCCAGACGTTTTGCAGCTTCCTCCATTTGATCACTAAGATTAAGATTTGGACGCTGAGCTTGAGCGACAGTTGTGTTTATTGAATATATAAATATAAATACAATTACAAATATAAAATATTTAGTTTTAGAAAGCAGTTGTTGCATCGTTGTTTATTGTATCAAATTGTTGATTTCCCAACACGTTAATTTTGAAAAGATTACTCCCTTCTTGAAGAATGTTTTGAACATGCTCTACTTTTACAGATAAGCTAGCCGTTCCACTTTTTTCTTTCCCAGGATTTAAATAATTGATAAAGCTTCCAACAGAGTCGTCCCCTACTGGTCGGCCGTTTTCAAACCAAGAATATTGTAAATTTCCCGAACTTCTTTCTTGTGCGCTAAAAAAGTATGGAACAGCCGTTATTCCCACCTCCTCTCTGTCAAAATTAAATGTTCCAGTAAGTGCTTTTTCAAAAATACTTCCATAAATTGGATTATTTTCATAAAGGATAACTTGAGGAATTGTTGGATTTATTAAAATTCTTTTCTTTGCTGTGAGATTTGAATTGATAGATTCAGCCACTACAGAAACATAAAAAGGTCTTGAGATTAAAGATCCTTGAATTTTGATACTATCTCTCCCCGTTCCAGAAGCCGATTGAATTATTTCGTCGTCCTTTGACCAAGTGTAAGTAATTCTTTCTTTTGGAAGTAAAACCCCATTTTCTATAAAATTTGTCATCGCCGCTACTGTCAGAGATGATTGATGCGTAAAAAGTGATCGTCCTTTGTAAAATGGAGGAACATAAGTATCTGCTTCATAAACTAAATCTAAGTCTGTAGGGTTAATAGAAATCGAATCACGCAAAACCAAACCATTTTCTTTAGTTACATTCACAGAAATATTCGAGTTCCTTCCAGATTCAGGGGCTTGAAATTGGAAAAAAGTCTCTCCCACCCCGCTTTTTTTTACAACCCCATCTACTAGCCAAGAAATATTGGTCTTTTTTAGGCTCGCATAATAACTGCTTTTTACTTGTGCACTGACCATTTCTTTTGGTGCTGGAATTTTAGGAATAATTTCAATAGAAACTGTTTCATCAAAAGCAGATGAAGTTGTTTGTGCAAAAAATTGAATTGGAGAAAATATTAGTGCAAAGAGTATTAAATATTTCATTATGATTATTTTAACTCTTTTTAAAAAAGTTAACTACTTATTTATTAAATACAAAAAGGTTTTATTTCTTTGCCGCGGCTTTTTGGGCAGCTTTATCTGCTAGGGCGCTATCAAGATAGTTCCAAATAAATATAATTGTAAACAAAGGAAGCGCTTCTATAACAGGAATGCTCTCTGCGGCTATCGCAACAAGCCTCAACCATTTTGGAAGCTTCAGCGCCGCTTTAAAAGCTTCTTCTGCTTTAGCTGCTGCTTCAGCAAGCTTTCCGGCTTTCTGGAGTCTGTTAGAGCTTCCCATATATCGGGTTACTTTTCTAAAATCTGTAATTGTGCTCGCTTTATGAACATCTTCATATCCAAAGCTACTTTCCAGATTCCTTGCATTAGCTTGATGTTTTTTGTCTTTTTTATGTAGATAAATAAGGAGTAGCGGGGTAAAAATAAATGTAGTACAGATCCATACGATGGCAGCACCTGGTCCTGTGAAGTATCCTCCAATATCTATTATGTCTACCAAGATACAAAGTATCAGCATAAGAATATCAAGACCAACGTCTTTTTTTGTGGTGGTCTCAGTCTGAGAAGTTTTTCCGTTTCCCTGTCTGGCTAGTCGGGTCACCTTTTCGTTTGCCATGTTAGTTTACTGTATTACTTTTAACCTCTGTTGTTCGTCGAGCTAGGACGTCAGACGCTTTTGTTCCTGCAGATTCTTTCAAATCAGATTTAGCTTTTTTGATTTGTAGAACCTGTGAAGGGTCGGATGTAATAATCTGATCCTCTGTATAAGAAGCAATAATTTTAATAGCAACGTGTTTGATTCCGGCGAAGAAGATTCCCTCCCCCACATCAGATTCTAGAAGTAGATATTTTTCTTCTTCGGTTAGGTTGAAAGTTTGCTGAATCATATCAATCGCTGTTGGAGATTGTTTTAACAAAAGTTGAATCGATGAGTTGGTAATAATTGGCATTCCATAAGGTGATCGCAAAAAGTCTTCCACGTCTTGTGTAATTGTAGACATTCCCAAATAATATTTTCGTCCTCGTTTTGCAAGACCAAACAAAAATGATGCAGTGTCTTCTGATTTCATCATCCACCATGCCTCATCAATCACTAATAATCTTTTCTTTAATTGCTTTCTAACTGCATTCCAAATAAAGTGTGTCACCAAATACATCGCAACTGGTTTTAGTTCATCTTCCATGTCTCTCAAAGAAAACACGACGAATCTTTTATTTATATCTACGTTTGTTGGTCTATTGATGAAACCTGACCATGTTCCTCGAGTGTATTTAGAAAGTTTTTGTGCCAAAGATTCCCCTCCTTCCATTCCAGACAAAACATATTCGAAGTCTGAAAGAAGTGGCGGTTCAATATTTGAGAAATCACTTTCAGGAGTAATATCTTTCAATGCATAAGTTTCTGCAATTGCTCTATCCACGATAGCATCTTCTTCTGGAGTTAATCCTCCAAGCATCAGTCGGAAAAGCCCTACAAGGTTTACAATGTTTGAGCGCAAAATATCAGACGCAGCTTCATCATCTCTTGCTGGCGGAAGATCAAAAGGGTTAATGTGGTGATCTGATGTAAGAGAAATGTTGAAGTACCTTCCTCCTGTGGCTTCTGCCAAGAATTCGTATTCCCTTTCAGGGTCGATTACTAGCACATCTGTTTCAAACATTAGTGTTCTCAAAATTTCTAGTTTTGTAGCGTAAGATTTTCCAGAACCGGCTTTCGCAAACGTTACAGAGTTGTAGTTTTCTAGACTGAATCTATCAAACAAAATTAGTGAACTGTTGTGTCGGTTGATTCCAAAAAGAATTCCTTTGTCTGATGTAAGGTCAAAAGAAATAAAAGGAAACAAACTTGAAAGAGGTGCAGAATTTAGTTTTGAATGAACTCCTAAAATATCTTGAGCAGTTGGAATAACAGTTTTAAAACCTTCCTCTTGTTGAAAAAGTGCAGGTTTTACATAAACTAATTTTGCTTCAAGAATTGATTTTATTTCTGATTCAAATTTATCTAGTTCATCTTTGCTTTCTGCATAAATAGAAAAATAGAGTCCAACATCAAATATTTTTTCTTGAGCTTGCTGCAAACTGTCTCTCAAAATTTCCAAATCTTGATAAGCTGTATCCAATATAGGATCTCGAACCAACCCTTTATTTTCTCGTGTGTGAATTTGTGATTGTACTTCCGCAACTTTCTTTTTGAATTGTCGCAAAATTGTAGCCGTATCTATCGGGTGAACATAAATAGAAATATCAAAAACTCTGTCCAAGTTAATCACCGGAGAAAACCAAGAGTCAGACAAAAATCTTGGATATGAAATCACAAAGAAACTTCTCACCATTTTGTCCCCCAGGTTTATTTCCCTAGGTGTTACTTTCAAAGCGCTCGGTGCAATCACATCTTGCAACTCCAAAACTCCAGCTTCATAAATTTCTTGTGGCAGAAAAGAAGTAATCTGTGTTGGTTCTTTTTGTTTTTTTCCTTTTATAAAATCAAGTATTCCCATGTTTTTAATTTACCGGAATCGGTTTTTCTACATCTCCTGGATTGAACAGTCTATAAAAAACTTCAATCGCTTCTTCTGTTCCTAATTGTACAGCTCTTACTCCTGCTCTTGTAATACCTTGTTGTACGACCGCAATCCTTTGTTCTATTTGTGTGCTGTGTTCTTCAAAATCCTCTTTCTTCCCCGCTGCCACTGTGGCGGCACTTTGTTTTTTGAAAAAACCTTTGCTCTTGTTGGAGTTGATGTTGATTGTTGCAGGTGTATAAGGCACAACGATGTAAAAAGTTTTGGTCATAATATTTGTTCTGTCTGTGAAAGCCTTGATGAATTCAATGTATTCCTTTACTTGGATACGCATCAAATCGTTTATTTGTTCTTTTTCTCGCACCTCCAATGTTGCGATGTATGGTCGGATGTCTAGCCTTCGTGATTGAATAAAAATCTGTACGCTGAAATTTAGAGAGTTTAGAAATTGTTGAAATTGGAAAATAATAGAATCTTGCTCATCTTGAGACTTAAGTGCGAAGTTTACAGAAGATGTCATCAATAGAGCACGCATCGAACCATCTTTCAAAACTAAAATTCCATTACGAACTTCTTTAATCGGAACAATTGTTTGTGTTGATTTTTTACTTTCCGCCATAATATTTTTTTATTATATCACTGCTTCGGAGTAATATCGTCTAAAGTTTCTAGAGTTTCGTGAATATCTAATCCCCAAGATAAATCTTTTAGTTTGCTGTTTGAAAGTTTTGGCACATCAAGTGATGCTCTTTGAATAATTTCTGCAGCTTGTTTCTCCGGAGTTCGCTCTCTTTTTTTCCAAAGATAAAGTTTTGGTGCAAATAAATATTTAAAGAAATGTTCGATTGCTATCACTAGTGGTCTGTCGTTTACTTTCCAAAAAGCTAATCCAAAAAACAAAGCCACAAAAGGTGCTCCAAATAAAATTGCTAAAAATCTCGGAAAGGTTGTCCAAAAAACAAAGCCGATAGCTATCCCCGCTCCAGCATAAAGGAATTGTTTTAATGTAAATGGTCCGAATATTTTATCTTCGATTTCTAAGAATTGTGGAACTTGATATTTCATATTTATATTCTACGCTACTGGTTCTCTGTATGGATCTACTTTTGCAGGTTGAGTTGTGTTTGGTGGTGTGATTTTTTCTTCAAATACTGATGTATCAACCGATTTTGGCATTGGAATGAAGATTGGCTTTGGTGGAGTAACCGGTTTAATTGTGACTGGCTCAGGTTTTATTTCTGCAACAACTGGTGGAACTATAAGTGTTATTGGGGTCTTTGGAATTTCTGGCGCCACAGGAACAGTTGGAATAGTTGGAATTTTTAAGTCTTCTGGAATAGGTTCTTTGTAAGGATCTTCCTTTTTTACTTCTACGACAGACGGCACAGGTGGTGTAACTGGAGAAACTGAAGCATCTTTAGTTTCGTTTTTATTTTCAAAATAATCAGAAGGAATTTTGTTTTTTAGAGAAGGTTTTGAATTTATTTTTACCGCACTCTCGATATCTTGAGCAACTCTGTTTAGTTGGCTGTTGGCCTCTCTGTCTACATCCGCGACTGTATCTGCTGTCTCTGTAATAGAAATCAGTTTCCGGCGGATGTCTCCAAAGATTTCTCGTTCAACTTCGTTTGAAATTGTATAAGCTTGATCGTCACTTACTCCTGCATACTCTTTTGCGTTTCGTACAAAAGTTTCTGGAGTTTCTATTCCTAACATTGTGATGAAAACTAGATTTTCAATGGCTGCTCCTTGATCAACATGAAGATTGTTATTTTTTACAACTCTACGAATTTTTTCTTGCCAATTAGAACCAGTGATAGTATCTCGAATTACCGGTGGTAATGTTTTGAATTGTTCTTTTATGATGCTTTGTGTGTCGTTATCCATATTTTATTTTCCCTCTTTATCTCCTCCTTTGCTATCAGATTTATTATCCGGCTTCTTGTCATCCCCTTCCAATAGTTTTTTTAGATCCTTCAATTGTTTTTGTTCTGTAGACATTGCTTTCATAATTTCCCCAGCTGCCTTCTTGTCAATTGACTTTGCACTTGGCAACCAAGTGGTTGGCATAACTAAGTCTATTTTGGTGCGATTTCCTTCTAAATTATCCGCGTGCTTCATTCTTTGTGATTTCATTGCCACAACTTTTTCAAGTGCTTTGTATTCATCAGTGTCTCTTACTCTAGTTTCATGTGTGCTTAAATTTTGTGTGGCATTAGATAGGAGTGTGTTAATGCGCTTCATTCGTTCTGAATCTCCTGAAGATTTTGCAGCTTCATAATCAATATTTAGTTCATTGATTGTCTTTTTAGCCTCCACAACATAATCATCAGAATTTATAGATGCTTCCATGTCTTTCTTAGCTTGTTTTTGTGCCTCTTTTTGATCATCTGTAAAGCCGTCGCTTAGATTTTTTGAGCGGTCAACTCTTAGTTTTTGAGATCTTTCTTGTTGACCTATGTAACCATCTTTTGTTGGAGCAAGTGTTCCTTTAAAGTCTCCTCCAACTCCTGTGGCAGAAGCTACACCTTTAAAGACTTTGGATTCTCTAAGATCAAAGCCAGATTTAGCAACCCCTTTCATTCCACTTAGTAGTGTCATCCCCGCTCGTGTTGTAGCAAAATTACTTTTTGCAAATTTGTCTGCACCGGCACTAGCTGCCCAACCAACTGTATTTCTACCAGCAAAACCAATTGTTCCAAGAATTGTCCCACCGACAGCCGATGAAACGCCACCGCTGATTTTGCTAACAGCCGCACTTCCTCCTGATGATACTTTTTGAGCTACGATTAGTGCGGCAACAAAAAGTCCTATTATAATTCCATAAATCATTGCTACTCCACCAACCACATTAACCACTGATGCAAAGGTAGAAGTACCTTCTACTGTATTGTTGAGTGCATTCTCTGTTATCTTTGCCACATTTTCTGGCACCTTTTCGGCTATTTTTACCGCAACATATATAAACAAAAGAAATGCCGGTAGAAAAAAAGAATGACCCACCAAAGATCTCCACCATTCTTCGGATATTTTTTTTGTGTTTGGCAAAACCATACTTGCAAAAGCAATCGGAGATACAATCAAAAGAAGAATAAGAGCAACTAATCTTCCTATTATGATACTTAAAGCTGAAAACAAAACTGCAGCTAAAACTAATGACGTTATACCACTCAGTGTGGAAGCCACTGCCACGACTAACATTTTTTGGAAAAAAGTACCTATTGCCCATCCTGTTTCAAATGCTGTTTTAGATCCAGGTAATTTTTTATACCAAGGCATTTCAGAGTATGTTTTCTCAAGAAGCTTTTCTTGGTTTTTGTCGAATTGAGAGTTCATTATTGACCCGAACGCCGCCACTTGGGTTTTTTCATAGAAATAAGAACCAAGCTTTAGACTGTCACCATTGTCTCCAGAAGAATTTTTATCAGTCTCTTCTTTTATTTGGTCATAAATTGTTAAAGCCATTTCGTTAGAAATATCGATAACCACTGCTCCAAAGAAAAAACTAAAGTTCATTAAAAGTGCTGCCAAGATAGCTTTGCTTAAAAGTTTCTTGGCTTCATATCCACTGAACTGAAGTATTGTGCTGATTGCAATAAAAATAAGCACAAAAATAATTCCAATATTGGCAATATTTCTAAAAATTTTCCAAGAGTCTTGGACAATGTTACTACCTGTGACAAAGTCACTCATACCATACACAGCCAGATCTATTGCTAAATCGAAACCATAAGAGGCAATCCCCAAGACAAGTGCTGCTATGGATGAAAAAAAGTAAGCAATAACTGCAAGTACAGGAGAGGCTAGCTGCAATCCTTCCGCGGGAAGATCGACAAGAGGTTTCTCTGTGAGGTCTTTTTCTTCTGGTGTTTCGGACGCCGCCGGTGCATCTTGTGCAAAGACAAAATCAGACGGGTTAAGAAATATTGTGAATAAAAAAAGTAATACAAAAAAACTTTTTTTATTAAACAAAAAACTCATATGAAAATTATAACATTAGGATTGAAATTTAAAACAAAACTATTCAGTTTTGTTTATGAAATATCCTCACCTAGTTCCTTCGTCATTTGATAAACTTTTGAAAAATACTCTGCGATAAGTTTTCCATCTTCCCCTGCTTCGTCTAGTCCTACAAATCTACTTATCGCAAGCATCATGTGTTCTAGTGCTTGTGGTAAATAATGTGTTGCAGGGATTACAATATCACCTGTTTCTGGATCAGTGATGTTTAAATGTCCTTGTGCTATTTCTGTTTCATAAGCGAGCTCTCGAGTGTTTGAAGTTATTATTTCATCAACCTCCAATGCTATTTCAAAGTGTTTAAATAGAACACTTCCTCTAGCATCTGATTGAGTTAGAAAGTTTTCTATTTTATTTAAATCATATTTTTCTTCACTAGATTCTTCGGCTGAACATTGCTGATTTGACTCTCGATTGATTAAGGATTGGCTATTTCTGACTTTAACCAAAGATTCAGCAATATTCTTTTCTTCTTCCGGTAAACATGACTTTGCTTCTTGAAGTTTTTCAATAGCTTGTTCAAATGCTTTATCTTGAATGTTTATGAAGTGTTTTTTGTAATTAACTACAAAAGTAGGCTTATCATCATTTCCTGTGTATAGGAAATTTGTTGATTTCTCAATCATGATTTTGATAGAAACATCGATATTGCAGTTAGAAACAGCATCAAGCGAAGGGGTTTTTTCTTTTTCATCTACCCTACCAATTTCTTTTTCTGTAAGTGCTGCAATGTTTTTCTCTATGTTTTGGATAGGTGTAACTATTGGTTTAGGATCGGTTGGTACTAATTGTTCTTTGGGTTCTTCTGGCTTCTTTTGTTGAAGCTCCTCACGCATTTTTTCTGTCTTTTTATCTTGTTCTTCACACTTTTGTTCATCCTTTTGTTTTTGAGTTGCATCTTCATCACCCTCTGTTACATCCTCTGTGGTAAATGTTCCAGGGTCGTCTTCTTCTTCTCCGTCGGGGTTAGAGTCAGGGTTATTTGGATCGTTTGGATTATTTCCACCTCCACCACCTCCAGGATTGTTTGGATCAGTAGGATTATTTGGATTATTTGGATTGTTTCCAGTGTTACCACCAGTGTTTCCTCCGGTATTACCACCGGTATTTCCTCCTGTGTTACCACCAGTGTTACCACCAGTGTTTCCTCCGGTATTACCACCGGTATTTCCTCCTGTGTTACCACCAGTATTACCACCGGTATTTCCTCCTGTGTTACCACCAGTATTACCACCACCTCCAGGAATATTTGGAATTTCCAGAACAGTTACAGTACAATCGTCTGAAAGAGTTATTCCCCCTGTTGTGATTGTTACTGTAGCCGTTTTTATACCAATGTTTGAATACCTTGCTGTTGTTGTCGCTCTGTTCACGTCTTGTATAGAATTACCTTCCCATTCATAAGAAATTGTAGAACTTGCATTTGAAACAATTGCTCTCCAAGTTACAGTTGAATTCTTCAAAACAATATTTTGGTGAGGTTCACATTTAACACTTAATGGCGCTGGAGCTGTTTGTGCTTGTGTTTGTCGAGAAAAAGCCTGAAACGAGAAAAAGGCAATAATCAAAACACCTAAAACACCGCTTAAAATTATTTTCAGAACTTTTTTTAAATTAAATTGATTTGTCATGTTTTAAAAATTTCCCCAGAGAATTCCTGATTCATCTTCTGAAAAAATTATATCATTTAATTTAAAGTAGTATGAAATATTTGATAAAATTTCCGGTTGAATTTCTCTGATTTGATTATATTGATTTAAAAACAAAGAAAGCAAGATGGGATCCTCATCTGTTTGTGCAATTTTAACTAACAAGATATTAATCTTATATAAATTGTTTATATACTTTAAATGGTCATCAGAAATACTTCTTGGGATGCTAATTTTTGACAATTCCTCGGCCTCTTCCCCAAAAACATTAGAGTATTTAATAATAAATTCCATATCATCTTCAGCATCTACAGTTCTTAGTTTGTTTGTGTATTTTGTAATTATTTTTGCAAACTGGTTTCCGTATTGTTTAGCGTCATCTTTTCTATAATCAGGAAAAGTTGAAAGTTGATAAATAGAGTATTTGTTTGGGATTGTAGTAGCGGCAACAGTTTCTTCAGCTAGTTTTGTTGTTAGTTTATCTAAGTTTTCTGGCGTATTTAGTGACCGGTTTTTTAAATCTTCATAATTTCCAAGAAGTCCTAGTAGCACAGATTCTGAAAAAGTTTCTGGCGGCGTGTAGTCAATTTTATCTGGATTTTTCTCTGCTTCCTCTAATAGAAATTGTTCCAAAGTTTTTACAGGTGAATTATCCATAACCTCAGTACCGTCTACCTCACCGAATACTTTTTGCAGAGATCTTTTTGCCATTACATCTTTTCCAATCAAAGCAATCATCAAGGATACTGTGATGATTATTACTCCTATTACTTTTCTACTTGGCTTTTGCATTGATGAAATTATAACAGATTGCGTGATATAATTTTTTTATAAAGGTATGAATTTGTTTAAAAATAATATAAATAAAATATTATTAATCACTGTGGCGCTTGGTTTTTTATTCTTGCAAGAGTCGCTGAGATTCACAAATGTTGAAGATGCCGTGTCTAATGGTTTAAACACAGCGGCACTCAGTCAGACGTCTTGGATGAATCAGAAGCGTCACCAAGGTGAGCCTTTTGGCGGTTATATACTCACTAGAATAGAATGTGATTGTGAAGGAAATTACATTGTTTTAATTAATGATTATGTTAGCCGGTCTAATCTTTGGCTTAAAGTTGAAAAGGGTAAATCAACTATTTATGAATACGGGAAGGAACTTACTCCTAATAAATATACCCTAGGTACTTATGATAAAGGTGCTACATGCAAGATGCAGGTTCGGGATTGTAAGCCTGCTAAAGTTGATGGAGTAATAAACAGCGGTCCGGGTGCTGGAGTTTCTAAATAATTTAATTTCTCGCTAAACAAACCCAATCCTCTACTTTTAATTCCTCCGAACGAGTTTTTGGATCGATTCCACATTCTTCGAATTTACTTTTCTCCACCACTCCCTCTAAGTTTCCACCGAGTTGTTTTCTTTTGTGGGCGAATCCGGCTTTCATCACTTCGAAAAATCGTTTTTCATTTGGTCCGTTTTTTGCGTTTTTAAAAATTTTATTTGAAATATCTGCAATGTGAATAATTGCTGAATCAACTTTTGGAGCAGGTACAAAAGCCCCTTTTGGAACGGTTGCGATATATTTTGGCTTTCCAAAAACTTTGATTGAAATAGAAAGGATACTTTCTTTTTTGTCTTTAGAAATAATTCTTTCGGCAACTTCTTTTTGTACTAAAAATGTAATTGATTGTGGAGGATTTTCTAGTGTTAGAAATTTTTCAATTAAAGCTCCGGTGATGTAGTACGGAATGTTGGCAACAATTTTGTAATCTTTTTTAAAATTTTTATTTTCACTAGGATTAAATTCCAGTGCATCTCTTCTAATAATTTCCAGTTGGCCGCTTTCACAAAAATCCTGCAAAACAATTTCTAATTCTCCAGCCAAAACTTCATCTTTTTCAATCGCAATCACGCGTGCACCTGTCTCTAAAAGTTTTTTAGTTAAAGCTCCTCTTCCTGGTCCGATTTCTAAAACTGTTTCCCCTTCCCTTAATTCAGAAGCAGTTATCATTTGGTTCAGAGCTTTTTCTGATTTTAAAAAGTTTTGCCCTAAAGATTTTTTTGCTCGCTGACTAAAATTTTCTGACATTTTATTTTAAATTACCAATTGATAAAAACACTTCGTGCTTGGCTGATTACATCATTGCCATCATCCCCTTCAGAGCTCTCGATTAAATCTTGTGGAATATCTTCCAAAAATTCTGACGGAATATTTACTTGTTGTGATCCATAGATTGTTCTGATTCCAGCATAAGAAAGAAATATTTTTTTTCTAGCTCGTGTTAGCGCAACATAAAATAATCTTCTCTCTTCTTCCTCATCATCTTTCTTTGCATCTTGTCTTTCGCTTGGGAAAAGTCCTTGTTCTAATCCTGTTATAAAAACATAATCAAATTCCAATCCTTTCGATGAGTGAATTGTCATAAGTTTAACGCCGTTTTTCTTTTGAATATCAGCTTCTGTTTCAATTTCGTCTTGATCTGTCGCAAGTGCCGCTTCTTCTAAAAGCTTTGCAATTCCCTCGCTTGGATCACCTTGATCATATTTTTGTGCCAAGGTTGCAAGCTCTTTGATGTTTTGAATTCTTTCCAAACCTTCTTCTCCTCCCTTTTTCAAATCATCTTCCATTCCAGTTGATTTGATAATCATTTTAATAGTTTCACTCGGTGGATTTGTTTCTGCTGTTTTTTTAATTCTCACTAACAAACTTCTGAAGTCTGCAATTTTTTCTGCAACCTTCCCTGTCAGCAATCCTTCATTTCCTTCCAAAATTTTCAAAAGAGTTACCTTCCCAATTCCTCGCGCAGGCACATTTATAATTCTTCCCAAACTTGTTAAATCATCTGGATTAAAAGCCGCTCTCAAAAAACTTAAAATATCTTTCACTTCTTTTCTGTCGAAGAATTTTGTTCCAAGAACTTGATATGGCAAAGCCAATCTCAATAAATATTCTTCTAAAATTCGTGATTGAAAGTTTGCTCTATATAAAATCGCAATTTCATTTGGATTCGCACCTCCATTTATTAATTCTTGAATTTCTTCTGCAACAAATCTCGCTTCGTCTAATCCATCGAACGCGTTATATAAAATCATTTTTTCTCCATCGCCATTTTCTGTAAAAAGATTTTTCTCTCGACGGTTTGTGTTTTTTTCAATCACAGCATTCGCAGCCTTTAAAATATTTCCTGTTGATCTGTAGTTTTGTTCAAGCACAATCATTTCTGCACCAGCAAAATCTTTTTCAAAATTTAAAATATTTTTTATTGTTGCACCTCTCCAGCTGTAAATGTTTTGATCAATATCCCCCACTACGCAAACATTATTTTTGTCTCCGATAATACATCTAGCCATTTCGTACTGTACGCCGTTTGTATCCTGGTACTCATCAATGTGTACATGTTGCCAAAGGTCTTGATATTTTTTTCTAATTTCCGGATTTCTTTTTAGAAGTAAAGTTGATTCCAAAAGTAAATCATCAAAGTCATATGCTTTCTCTCGTTTTAAATTTTCTTGATACTTCACCCACACTTTTGCGGCAATTTCAGAGACAAAAGAATGATTTGACTGAGATTCAAATTCTGTGTGAGTCACCATGTTTCCTTTTTCACGAGAAATTATCGAGATGATTGTTTTTGGCTCTACACCATTTTCCCCTTCTCCGATCTCTTTCAATATTTTTTTGATTAAAGAAATAGAATCGCTTCTGTCGTAAATATTAAAATGTTTTGGAATTCCTAAAAGATGAGAATTGTCACGCAAAATTTTTACACCCAATGAGTGAAAGGTAGAAACAAATGGTCTTCCCAAATCTTCCGCTAAAAGTTTTCCTAGTCGCTCCTTCATTTCTTTCGCAGCTTTGTTTGTGAATGTAATAGCCAGAATGTTTTCGGGTAAAACTCCTTCTTTGACAAGGTTTAAAATTCGATGTGTTAGGGTTTTGGTTTTTCCTGCTCCTGCACCAGCCAAAATCAAAAGAGGCCCTCTGTTGTGGATAACTGCCCGTTTTTGCGCTTCATTTAAGCCCTCTAAATGTTTCATAGTCAGACTATATTAACACACCGTTGACACCTTTCCCTAGACTGCTACCATTAAATAATCCTCTGTAGATGGGGTCTGAAAAGGCTTATTACTTATCTGGAAAAAGACTCTGACCCTTCGTCCACGAAGCCGTATCGAGTTAACATAAATCAAATTAGTTCACGAATTACCGTGAAAAAGTCTTTTGTCATGGCTGCGCTTTTAGTTCTCCCAATCCTTGCTAATGCTGGAGTTTTTTCTTTCTTGGGTAGCTCTGATAATAAAAATCTGAATGAGCCAAATGTTTCTTTAAATTCTCAAACTATCCCGGTGCTTCAGGCTGCTACAAACAATGACCCTAACCCAGCCAAAGGAGGTGGAGATATTATGGTGGTGGATGATAAAGCCATTATGGCAGTTTCGACTATTACCGGTGACCCTGTAGAAATCTATCGACCAAAATCTGATCAGATTAGTGTGTATGTGGTGCGTGAAGGTGACACTCTTTCTCAAATTGCCAACATGTTCCATGTGACTTCAAATACTATTCGTTGGGCCAATGATTTAGAGGGAGAAATCCAACCAGGACAACAATTGGTGATTTTGCCGGTGACAGGAGTGAAACATAAGGTGAAGAGTGGTGGAACAGTTGCTGATTTGGCTGAACTATACAAAGCCGACGCAAGAGAAATTGCTTTGTTTAACGGTATTTCTGTAAATACAAAACTTGAAGCTGGTATGGAAATTCTTGTACCTAACGGAGAACTTCATGTAGAAGAAAAGAAAAAGACAAAAACTATTGCAAAAAGCAGTTCAGGAAAATCAACAGCCTCGTCATCTGCTTCAAAAGGTTCAAGTGTATTCAAAAACCCAGTTCCTGGTGCTGTAAAGACACAAGGAATTCACGGATACAACGGTGTAGACTTCGGTGCTCCAATCGGTACATCTATTTATGCAGCTGCAGCAGGACAAGTTATTATTAGTAAGAGTAGTGGATGGAATGGTGGATACGGAAATTATGTTGTTATCAAACACGACAATGGCTCACAAACTCTTTATGCTCACGCAAGTACTGTAAATGTTTCTTCAGGTGAATGGGTTTCTCAAGGTGATTTAATCGCTACTGTTGGAAATACAGGAAAATCAACAGGACCACACCTTCACTTTGAAGTTCGAGGAGCGACAAACCCTTTCTAGTCTTATTCAACCCTTCGATACTGAAAGGCTTCTAATATATGAGAGTCTTTAATTTCTGGCGAAGTTTCTAGGTCTGCAATCGTTCGAGAAAGTTTTAAGATTTTGTGAATTACTCGTGCGGAGAGGTTTAATTTTTCTGAAAGTTGTTTTAATAATTTTTTATTTGATTCGTCCAGTTTTATATACTCATTTATTTTCGATGCAGGAATTTTTGAGTTTAAAAAACCTTGTCTTTTAATTTGCAATTCTCTAGCGCGCTCTATTTTTTCTCTATAAATTTGAGATTCAGTTTTGGGGTTTGTTTGCGGTGATATTTTTTGATCAATCAAATCAGCTGCAACAATTTGATCAACACAAATACACATATCAATTCGATCTAAAATTGGCCCAGAGATTTTTTGTTTGTATTTTAAGATTGATTGATTACTGCAATCACATTGCTTAATATTGGTTTGATAATAACCGCACGGACATGGATTCATTGTTGTGATTAAAATAAAACTCGCAGGGTATGTCACAGAACCATTTTTTCTAGCCAGAGAAATCTTTCCGTCTTCAAGCGGACCTCTCAATGATTCAATCGCTCTCCTGTCGAATTCAGGAAATTCATCTAGAAATAAAACCCCACAATGTGCGAGTGTGATTTCTCCAATATTTAAATTTCCTCCACCTCCACAAATCGCTGTGTATGAAGCACTGTGATGTGGTGCTCGAAAAGGTCTTTGTGCAAAATTTTCAGGAGACAATAATCCTGCGCTCGAATAAATTGTTGTGATCTCCAATAGTTCTTTTTCATTTGGTATTGGCAAAATATCTTTGAACGCTTTTGAAAGCATTGTTTTCCCTGTTCCGGGTGGACCCAAAAAAGAAATGTTGTGTTCTCCTGCTCCCGCTATCTCCAATCCTCGTTTTGCTATTTGTTGCCCTTTTATATTTTCAAAATCAATTTCGATTACCCTTTCTTTGTTTTTTAAAAAAGTTTTTCTTTGTGATTCAATAGATTCACTCTTTTGCAGATGATTAATTACTTGCAACAAATTTTTGGCAGGATAAATTTTTATTCCATCTATCAATCCAGCCTCCACCCCATTTTCAAAAGGAATAAATATTTCTTTAAAACCTTTTTCTTTTGCAAATTTTGCAATTGGCAATGCCCCTTGAATTTTTCGAAGTCCTCCATCCAACGCTAGTTCCCCTACAAAAACTGATTGACCAGTCTCAAATTCAAATTTCTCTGACGCTTTTAAATACCCCACGGCTATAGCTAAATCAAAAAGCGGTCCGTGTTTTTTAATATGCGCAGGAGCGAGCGATACCAGAATCCTTTCGTTCTTTTGTTTCGGAGATTTAAATCCAGAATTCTTTATTGCAGATGTCACTCTGTCTCGCGCTTCAGAAATAGCTTTATCCCCCAGCCCAACAATATTTAAAGAATAAATCCCATTAGAAATATCAACCTCTACATCCACCTTCTCGGTATTTAAATTCGAAACATGCGCGCTATACACTTTTGAAAATGACATTAAAGAACCATAACAAAACTAGCATTAAGATTTTCTAAATAAAGAATAAATATTAGTACAAAAATAAAATACTCACACCAGACACTGCGGAGGCCGTTAAGGGCCGAGCCTGTAGCGTCGAGAGATTTTTGAATGCGAAGCATTTAAAAATTCTCGAACGCGCGTCTGGTGTGAGTATTTTATTTTTGTGCTTTTACTTAGTCTTCTTTGCTACTTTCTTTGCAACAGGTTTAACCGCTGCTACTGTATGCTTCTTAATATTCTTCCAATGCCCCTTCATATCCTTCAAAAGATCTTGAACTTCTTCTTCTGTAACAGTTTTAACTTTGCTGTACTTAGCTACCACACCATCTACTATTTTGTGGTAATTTTCTTCAGTAAGTTCACCTTTTACTTGTTCAATTTTTTCGATAACCTCTCCTTTTGCTTTCAAAGCCCATCCTTTGATAGCTTTTCGATTCTTTTTCGCGTCTTTAGATCCGTATAAAAAGTAAACCCCAGCTGCAGCTGCAGCAGCTAGTGCTAATCCAATCCCTGCTTGTACCCCACTATTATTGTCTTTCTTTTTTGTCGCCATAAATTTATTTAAATATTAATTATTATTTTTTCTTCGATTTTTTGCCAGAAAAAATGTTCTTAACTAAACCAATTGCCAAGGAAACACCTCTTAAAGCGTTTCCATCAGCCTTCATTTTTGCTCGTAGAGCTTGAATGTCTTCTATTGCGTTCTCACTCTCTTCTTTTACTGTGTTCACTATCTTCTTTACTTTTCTCAATATTGAAAAAACATAGAAGAAAAGAACAGCAAAAATGACGGTCAAACATATTACAGAAATCGAAGTGATTATGAAAAAAAAATCTGATTTCGCTATATCCGTCATATGTTTATTGTAACACGAACCAATAATCTAAAAAATTATTCATTCATGTGTTCTTTGCAAGTTCGTGCTGATGGGTTTGCCTCTAGCCTTTCTTCTTCAATTTCTTCTCCGCTCACTTCACATACACCATATGTTCCATTCTCAATTCGTTCCAAAGCATCTTTCACGTCGTTATATTGAGTTTCTAGTTGTTTTAAAATGGCAGTATTTGTTTCAAAATTATCAATACTGTCTGAGAATTCGTTCAAATCAGCAGAATCTTCTGTAAAACTAGGAGTAGCTTCCCAATCATCAGGGTTTTCTGGGTTTTTTCTTCCAACAGTTGCTAGCTCAGCTTCAAGCCGAGTCTTTTCTGCTAAAAGTAATTCTTTAAATTTATTTTCGTTCATATACCTATTATAACAAATATTAAATAATAAGTTTAGCTGAGCGAACTCTTCTCATAACTTCCCCAAAAGTTTCTTCTTTTGTTCCGAAGAAAATGTATTCATTGTCGATAAATGCATAAAAGAATACTACTTGCCCCATTTCATCAAAAAGTGCTCGTGTGTCGGTGTTTCGAATCACTCTGTCGTGCCACACTCTTGTATTGTCTATAGTTTTTTGAACAATTTCGGTTGTTGTTGATGATGCAGGAGTTGTCGATGTCGAAGTAGTTGCTAATACTGCCGATTCTACAGTAACCTCTTCGGTTGTTGTAATTCTCGCTCTTGCGATTTCATTTGGAAAAATATTTTCCATATCTTTTGCAAGCGCACTTTCCCATGTAAGCATTGAAGAAAATGCGTTTTCAAAGTTGTTGATTCTAAACAAAACAAATACTTCATTTTTTGCAGCTTTGTGAACTCCTATCATAAATTCCTGGTCTAATGTTCTTCGTAGTGGTTCTGGAGTTCTAGCAGCTAATAAAGCAAGCAAGTCATTGGTGTCATACGATATTTTTTTTGTAAAATCAAAAGTAGAAGTTGGATCTGCTTTGACTTCTTTTGATATTACCAGCTGTGTAATTGAGTTTGTCTCTACCGGCTCTGTCGAAGCTTGCTGAATTTTTGCAATGGTATTTCGTGAAAGTTGAGCCGATGTAATCTCAATCATTTTCTCTGTAAGAAAATATTTGCTTTGCATAAAGAACGAGTTTTCTTGAGGGACTCTTTTATTTGAATTGATAATTGATAGAACAATAAAAGCAATTGCTGCAATAATTAAAATGCCCGCAATAAGAAGTAATATTTTATTTCTAGGATTTGAAAAAGATTTTGCCGCACTCTCCTCTTTGAAAGTATCTCTTTTCTTTTGTTCAGCCATCAACATTCCAGCCGAAGACATTTCTTGTGAGTGCAGCGCTTCTTTAATAGCATCTTGGTAGGTGCTAATTCTATTTAAAGGAGTTCCCCCTGGAGAATTTTTTTCGAGATTTTCTTTTTTTAATTCTTCGCCATCGCTCATTGGTTTATATTGTATCAAAACTTTTTACCCTTTATTATTTTTAACTTTTTTCCCATTAGATATTTTTTTGCATCTACATCTAGGTCAATAAAGTCATCTGCACAGTCGATAAGTTTGCTTGATGTTGATTTTCCAAAAGCTACCACCTCTACTTGGCATCCTGAATTTGTTTTTAAATATTCAACAAGTGGTACAAAATCTCCGTCGCCAGAAATAATAATTATTGTATCTAGCTTTGAAGACATTTTAATAGCATCAACTGCTAGTCCTACGTCCCAATCAGCCTTTTTTGCCCCACCCATAAAAATTTGAAGATCTTTTGTTTTGGTTTCGATTCCAGATTTTGTTAATGCATCAAAAAAACTTTGTTCGTCTCCTGACTCTGATGTAATAACGTACGCAAGAGCTCGGATTAATTGTCTCCCAGCTAAAATATCTTGAACAACCTTTCCAAAGTTTACTTTGCTTTTGTATAAATTTTTTGCACTGTGGTAAATGTTTTGTGTGTCTATAAAAATACCAACTCTTTGGTCTTTGTGTTTTACGATTGTCATATTAAAAAATTATGTGCTTTCTTTATATAAATTAAATTATAAGAATGAATAAGCACTACTTATAAAAACATATTTAATGTTAACAGATTTAAAAACAAAACACCGCACTTTGTGCGGTGTTTTGTTTTTATGCGATTCGACTCTTTAGTCCAAGTTTCTTAACCAATTTCTTGTATCGGTCTGGAGATTTCTTTGATAAATAAGTTAAATGCTTTTGACGATCAGCAACCATTCCCAAAAGACCCTTTCGTGAGTGGTTATCTTTATCATTTTTCTTTAAATGCTTTGCAAGCTCGTCAATTTTCTTTGTTAAAATTGAAGCTTGTGCCTCAGGAGAACCAGTATCATTTGCATGAACTTGTGTTTCCTTTATAGCCGCCTCTTTCTTTCGTTTTGTTAACATATGGTAGATAGTAACACGATTGAGTGTAAAATGCAAGTCTTTAAAGCTCTTTTAAATATGGATCAATTCAATACTTTGATTGACATATTGGATATATATGTTATAATTATAAAAGAATAAATAAACAAAGAAATGACACTTTTCATTATCATTCCAGTCGGAGTTTTGGTCTATACATTGATTGTTCTAGGTATGACAATTATGTCTGCTTAGGCAGCGGCCTCCTTGAAGGGCTAAATAAAACTTAAATAATCACTGTTCAGGGCAGTGATTTTTTCTTTTTTAGAAATAATCGAGGTATAATTATTTTGCGACACTATATTATGGCCAACTCCCCTATTTTGAATATAAAACAAGAATTTCTGGAATATGTGGAAATTGAAAGAGGACGAAGTATTAAAACCGTTGAAAATTATGATCGTTATCTGAGTCGTTTTTTTGAACATGCTCAGATTAAAAATCCTAAAGATATAACAGAAACAAATATTCGCGAGTTTCGCTTGTGGCTCAATCGTCAACCTGGAGCTAAAAATAAAGACAAAAACACAATGAAGCGCCGAACGCAGAACTATTATCTGATTGCGCTCCGATCTTTTTTAAAGTTTTTGGCCAAAAGAGGTATTTCTGCACTTGCTCCGGAGAAAATTGAGTTAGCAAAAACAGAAGCTCGAGAGTTGGATTTGATGTCGAGTGAAGAACTCACACGATTATTGAATTCACCAGATACTACTCAGGTTAAAGGTTTGCGTGACAAGGCGATGTTGGAACTTTTTTTCTCAACAGGACTTCGGGTTTCAGAGTTGGTTTCCCTTCCGCGAGAATTGGATTTAACAAAGGATGAATTTTCTATTCGTGGAAAAGGAGACAAAGTGCGAGTTGTTTTTATTTCAGATGAAGCTCGAAAAGCTGTGAAAGCGTATTTGGATAAAAGAGACGACATGGACGATGCTCTTTTTGTGCAAGTTCCAAACAAAAGTGGAAAAAATGTTTTGGCGAAAAAGGCTTCGATGCGTTTATCTGCGAGATCGATAGAAAGAATTGTGCAAGGATACGCTGTGAAGTCTGGAATTTCTCGGAAAGTTACCCCGCACGTGATTCGACACAGCTTCGCTACCGACTTACTTTCAAATGGAGCTGATTTGCGTTCTGTACAGGCGTTGCTTGGTCATGCAAATATCACAACTACTCAGGTATACACTCATGTCACCGACAAACATCTCCGTGATATTCACAAAAACTTTCACGGAAAAAATAGAGGCAAAAAATAAATAATAAAGGCTCGGGGGCTTATTCCCCCGAGCCTGCTTCGTGTCTGTTTGTGTGTTTTTTGCCGCGGTTAAGCGGCTGCTGTACCTATGTAGATAATGTCTTTCCCCCTCTTTAAGGGTTGCATTTTTCTTCGCGGGTTCGGCATCGCAATGTGTTTCACCTTCTGCGGCATCTCGGCATGCTCTTTCCAACGGTTAGGGAGAGCATCCTTGTTTTTCCGAGGAGTGTAACCCTCTTTCTTCATGGCATCTCGCACATTGTCGATATGGATTGTTTCCAAGTAGTAGTAACCCTCTTTGTAGTGGATTTTGCCACAGAATCTTCCCTTACCGACCCTGCACACAGAGTCAACATGTCTTCCCGCTATTTTCTCGGTCTGAAGGTCGTGTATTGCCTTACTTACTTGCTCGGGCAGCATTCTTTCCCAGCTTGTAGGTATGGTTACTTTTCCTTCCGACATTTCTTCGAGCTTTTTTCTTAGTGATGAGGCCATTTAACACACTTTCTTCAATTTTTGTTTATCAATTAAATGAAAAACTCATCCTCCTTTTATGAATGAACTTTTCAGCTCTTATTTTAACCATTTTTTCAGGGTTGACGCAAGAGGTGGATATTCTTTTGTGTTATAGTTTATTTTGCAATATGAAAATAATTTCTTGGAATGTAAACGGAATTCGCGCTTGGTATAAAAAAGACTCCGAACAAAAGACTTTTTCTTGGTTTTTAAAACAAAATCCAGACTTCTTTTGCATTCAAGAAACGAAGGCCCATCCAGAACAACTCCCAGAATCTCTTACTGAAATCGAAGACTATTTTTCTTTTTTTGATTATTCAAAAACTCGCAAAGGATACAGCGGTGTGGCGATCTACACAAAACACGAACCAGAAAAAGTTCAGTATGGTTTTGGTATAGAAGAACTGGATCAAGAAGGTCGTCTAGTTTCTTTGTTTTATGAAAAGTTTGTGATTATAAATTGCTACTTTCCCAATGGTGGAATGGGTGGCGACAAATTTAAATTCAAACTTAATTTTTTTGATGCATTTTTGAAATATATTATTTCGTTACGCAAAAAAGGATACGATGTGATTTTTGTCGGGGATGTGAATGTTGCACATACTGCTCTGGATATTCTTCGTGCAAAAGAAAATGAAGACACTATTGGGTTTTTGCCGATTGAAAGAGACTGGGTTTCAAAAGTTGTGGAAAGTGGTTTCGTGGATACTTGGCGAAAAGAAAATCCGAAGACCGAAAAATATTCTTGGTGGGACATGAAGACTCGTTCTCGCGACAGAAACGTTGGTTGGCGTATTGATTATATTTTTGTCTCTGAAAATCTCGCTCCCAAAATCCGCCGCACCGAAATCCACAACGAAGTTTTCGGAAGTGATCACTGCCCTGTCTCGCTGGAAATAGATTTTTAGTGTGCTAGTATCGTGCACAAATGAACTTTACTAAACGCCATTTAGATCACACCAAGATCTATCACTACCAATTTAGAATCATAGAAGATTTTTGGTTGGAGCAATTTGTTACTCTAATACAACACAAACAAATCGGAGATACTCCTTTTGGTCTACGTGATTTTTGGGAGCCCGTGCTCATCAATGGAAATCCAATCCGTGTTTACGAATTCTCACATGACTACAGCGTCATAATGGTGCTTGTAAAAGGCATCGGAGGATATCGAAATGTCTTGTGTAACGGAAATTTTTCCGTAGATGATGACGGCTTGCTTCTCGGCGGCCTCACAATGTTTGATGGACAAAACACTATCAAAGGCACTGGATATATTATGCTTGGCCAAAGTTGCCTAGCAGTACTGCCCTAACCGGCAGTTTTTCTTTTAAAGGACATTTATCCCCAACACTCTGAATAATGTCCTTTACATGTCCTTTATAAGAACTACAATAGATAACGAACCTAGATCTTTCAGAACTTTCAACAATAAAATAATAACTAGGACAAGTGTGCACTTATAACACTATCGCCCTTAAATGCCCGAGACTTTTCTCGATTTGCTTAATTGTAGGCTGCGAATAGAAAACAAAAAAGTAAGAAAAGCACATTAAAATCCTTCAACCCACGCCGTCTGGCAAAAACAAAAATTGACTCCTCTCGTCAAATTTTAAATCCTCTCAAAAAACTCAATCCAGACGGCTGTTTCTTTCAAAGAAGGATTTCTTATTTATTTTAAGGTTACTTCACTTTGTGTTTTGCTTTTAGTTCTTGAATAACCTTGTCATCTTCTTCTTCTAGACGGTCTTTGCCCTTTTTTCCTAATTCATCTAGTTGTGCATCACTCATTTTATTTAAATCAGTTACACGTGTAACAAGGTGCTCATCTGTGTTTTTTTCTGGTTCATCTAGCACTTCCTCTAATAAAGCATGCAAAATGGCTCCAATTCTAGGTCCTTTCTCTACTCCAAGCTCCATTAGTTTCACACCATCCACTTTCAACATTCCGACAGATAAAGGCGCACGCAAAGCCTCCTCAATCATTGATTGATATTTTCTGAATCTATATGGCTCTTCTACCGGTCTTCCTGTGCCGATTCGGTCGCATTTTCGCAGCTCTACTAGATCCCAAATACTGTCAGTCCCCACTTTAGTTATAATCCTTCGCACAGCAGAAAGAGTTATTTGGTCCGGATCAGCGAAAAACATATGCCAACGCACAAGTCGTGTAACTTCCTCTATTGTTTCACGTGAAAAGCGTAAGTCTGCTAATGTTTCCCGTGTAACCTTTGCCCCGACCACTTCGTGGCCATAAAATGTGGCTTTATTCCCTACCATTCTCTTTGTGTGAGGTTTTGCAATGTCGTGGAACAATACAGCCAATCGAAGCTCTAATCGGTGGCCTTTATCTGCTGAATGTTGCAAAGCTCTCAAAGAGTGTTCAAAAACATCATATTTATGTGCTTGAGTTTCTTGTGAAACCCCTACCATGCCGTCTATCGCTGTTGAAACATATTTTAATATTCCCAACTTTTGCAACATCACGATTCCAATCATTGGATTATCCGACATTATAAGCTTCTTGAATTCGTCTCGAATTCTTTCACGTGAAACCTTTTCAAGTAATCCGCCTAGTTCAGATATGGCGTTTGCTGTCTCAGACTCAATAATAAAGCCAAGTTCTGCTGAAAAACGCACTGCACGCATTATTCTTAGCGCATCTTCTCGAAATCTTTCCTTTGGATCCCCTACTGTTCTTATAACTTTGGCTTCCAAATCATCTTGTCCTTTATAAAGGTCAACAATTTGTCCTTTAGAAAGTGCAATTGCATTGATTGTGAAATCTCGTCGAGACAAATCATCTTTAATGTTTTTGCTGAAAGACACTTTGTCTGGATGACGGTGGTCTGAGTATTCTGATTCTAATCTGTAAGGTGTTATCTCTATTACTTTCAACGTCGGATCTTCATCTTCTGTCTTTACCCCAACTGTTCCAAAGGTGTTTTCATAAAAAGAATCTGGAAAAATCTCTTGAATTTCCTCAGGTGTTGCATTAGTTGTGACATCCCAATCCTTAGGAGTTTTGTTTAAAAATAGGTCTCGTACGCATCCACCCACTAAAAAAGCCTCAAAACCTGAACTTTCTAGGCTGTCTAAGATGTTTTGCACTGATTGTGGAATGTTGTATCGACTAGTCTTCATTGCGACATTCTAGCATAAAACCCTTTATCTTTATCAATCTTAATGTATAATCTTGTTCATTGCTCTTGTGGTGAAATGGATATCACAGCGGTCTTCGGAACCGTCGTTGGGGGTTCGAGTCCCTCCAGGAGCACAAAAGGTTTATACCTTTAAAAGCGGGTATAGTTTAGTGGTAAAATGAGTCCTTGCCAAGGATTAGACGGGAGTTCGATTCTCCCTACCCGCACAAATAAGGGTTTTCTGGGGATAACTATGGGGATATGTGTATAAAAGACATCATTTTTGTCTAATAAACAAGTTTGTGTTTTAAAATAGTGTTATTTATAGCCAAATAAAATTGTCTAATAGACTTATATGTTTCACGTGAAACACTTTAGATCATGTGAATATCTTCATAATTCCTTGAGTTTTTCTTTAATACCGTTTCACATGTAACCATTTATGATGTAAAACATGAAAAATCATAAAGAATTTGGGAATTATTGTGAGGAAGAGGCGAGTTTGTTTCTTATAAGACAGGGATTTTCGATCTTGTTTAAAAACTATCTGACGTCCTTTGGAGAAATAGACATTATTGCCGAGAAGAACAGCGTTATTCACTTTGTTGAGGTCAAGGCAGTTTCACGCGAAACATTCGAAAGGGGAATCAGACCTCAAGATCATGTTACACGTGAAAAGATTAGAAGGATAAAAATGGTTGCTCAACACTTCTTGGTTTCTTATGGATTGGCCGGAGTTTCCAATCAAATTGATCTCGTGGCTATTGTCACAGCGCAAAAACTTTCCAAAGATTTAATTTCTATCGAATATCTACCGCAGATTTTCTAAATCTTTACTAGACCGAAGCAATTTCAGGTGTTACTATGCTTTACATTCGGGGTGTGGTGTAACGGCTAACATGCTCGCTTTGGGAGCGAGTGACTCCGGGTTCGAATCCCGGCACCCCGACATGAAAAAAATGAAAATAGTAACTCACGCTGGAAGCTTTCATTTGGATGACTTGTTTGCAATAGCAACTATTTCTTTAATTTATCCAGACATTGAGATTGTGCGTTCGAGAGATAAAAGTGAAGCGGCAAGCGCTGATTTTGTTGTGGATGTAGGAGACGTGAATGATACAGAAAAAAACAGATTTGATCATCATCAACCAGGTGGGGCAGGGGTTAGAGAAAATGGTGTTCCATATGCAAGCTTTGGTTTAGTTTGGAAAAAATTTGGAACTGAAGTTTCTGGCGGAGATGCTCGTGTACAGGATTTGGTTGATAAAAAAATGGTTCAACCAATTGATGCTGCTGATAACGGTTTCAATATGTATCGTGAAACTAAATCAGGACTATCTCCTTATCTTCTAGACAACGCTTTCAAGGCTCTGACACCTACGTGGCGAGACGAAGGAACTGTAGATGACACTTTCACTAGAATTCTACCTTTAGCTCGAGAAATCTTATTAATGGAGATCAAAAAAGCTAAATATTTCTTTGAGGATACTGAAATTGTGAAAGAGGCTTATAAAAATGCGCCTGATAAAAGAATTATTGTTTTGGAACATCCTTTGGCTTGGAAATCTGTTATCTCTAGAAAAAATGAACCAATTTATGTTATTCATCCAAATCAAATGACAGGGGAGTGGATTGTCGCTTGTGTGCGAAAGACCCCACGTTCTCATGAAAATAGAAAACTTTTGCCACAAGCGTGGGCAGGAAAAAGAAAAGAAGATTTGGAAAAAATCACGGGTGTAGAAGGTGCAGAGTCTTGTCATAACAAAAGATTTATCGCAACAGCGTGGAGTAAAGAAGCTGCGGTGAAATTGGCTGAGATTGCTGTGAAGAATTAAATTACGGTCACATTGACTTTTTGTATTTTTGTGATTTAATTGCGCGTGGACAGCTCTAGGTTATTTCAATTAGAATCTAGGGAATTTCTGTTTTTTGAAACTCAACCCAATTTAAAACGGGATGACAAGCAATACAGTTAAAAATGAGGAGTCGGAACCTCTCAAAATATTTCCGGAGAAGACTCGAGTCGCTATGCCATTTAAACCCAGGCCGGATCAAATATTGGTCTTGCTAATGTTGGAAACTGAAGAAGGGAAGATTGTTTTTCCTAATCTCAATTCAGATGACATCACCTACATTGAAAAGGAGAAGGATGGAGTTCTGTATCTCAAGGAAAAGGAGTGTTTGTTTGTGGGCTGTGGAAGAGATCCGCGATTCGATCCAAACGCACATCCAAATAATCCTTGGGACTCTGCATCTTCGATGATGACCAGACATTTGGGATTATTTAAAAAATACCCAATATGGAGGAAAGTCATTGAAGAGGTCCGCAGTGCCTACAGGGGAAGACAGTTAGAGTCGGGCGAGATTGCTTTGATGGCTGACGCCCTTTATGGTTCTCATGGTGGACTCGTTGGAGATGCTTCGGTTATTCAGTGGGTGAAAACTGCGTACGATGCCGAAATTCATTTCGGTGACAAAAAACAGTTGAAACCATTGGATAGATGGGGTGTGCTCGATATTCTCAAACAACAAAATTCTCCGAGTGCTGAGTGGTTTGAGATGATGATCAGTGAGTGTCAGTCTCATTACGAAAGGAGTAAGAATGATGCGAAGACAGTCTTTGTGGGTCTTGAACCCAAAAAATTCAATCACCCGATTCATGGAGAATTGAATCTGTACATCGTTTCGACCGACAATGAGAAGGTGGCATCGTATGCGTGGAAGAATACGGACGCTGATATTCTAGTTGTTTTGAAGAGCAATGGACAGGTCGCAATTCAAACTAAAAGAGAGAGGCTTTTTGACATGACGGAAGTCTGGCAAAAAATTGTTGAACTTGAACCAAAAGGAAGAGGCTCTGAATTGTGGGATTTATATTCCGGTCCGAGGATGATTCTCAACGGTTCTCGATCTAATCCCAATACTCCTCCGACGAAGCTTACTCTGGAAGAAATAGCTGAAATTATTCAGAACGTTCTGACAGGGAAAGAATACCTCGACAGAATGAGGCCGAGTGTTGGAGACATGCTTGAAGCTGCTCTATCTGGGTTTGGAAGTTAAGTTGATGAAGTTTAGAGCGCGAGTGGAAACACTCGCGCTCTTTTTCTTTTTAATTGATATAATTATTTTATAAATGCCACCAAAAACTTTTCAAAAAACTGTAGAAAATTTTGAATGTGAACACTGTCATAATCCAGTGTCTGGAAACGGATATACAAATCATTGTCCTGCGTGTTTGTGGTCTAAGCATGTTGATATAAATCCTGGAGATAGAGCTGCCACATGTGGAGGAATGATGAAGCCAACGGCATTAGAGAATGAAAATGGAGAATATGTTGTGACTCACACTTGTATAAAATGTTCGTACAAAAAAAGAAATAAAATTTCTCCAACGGATGATTTTGATGTTGTTGTACAAGTGGCTACAGATTTAGCAGAAATAGATTCTAAAGGTTTCTCATCAAGAGCTCCTCTAGGCGCGGGGCAACAAGCTCAAAATCTTCTGCTTGTGTCTGCAGGTTCCCAGTAATAAAGCTAGAAAGACTTCTTCCTGTTTCATTTTTTATTTCTCTGTTGATGTAGCTAAGAGTTAAAACATTTGCTACCAAATACTCGGCAGAACTTCCTGTGTTTGTGCTTACAATAATTCCTCCAAGAACATTATCTTTAAAAGCTCCACCTCCACTTGAACCCCGCTGCGCTACAGTAGTATCCCCAGTTGCTACGACATCAACTGTGTTTTGTCCGAGTGTAAAAATTTCTCGAATGCGAACACGGTCTGTTTGAAGCTCTGTGTTTTTTGCAATTTCTAAAGAAGATGTCATTTTCCCAGGATAACCAGCAATTGTAACTGTGTCTCCTACATCAAGAAAATTAGAATCAGTATTTATTTTTAAAGAAGGGAATGCAGGTAGAGCGAGTGTTGGATTTGTATTTCCTGTAATCAAAAGTAATGCATAGTCGTATTTTCCTGTACCTGTTGGAGAAGAATTATTTATTTGACGATAATTTTCTTCAATCCAAGTTTCTGAAATATATAAAGGCACAGCATTGAATCCATACAAAGGAATATTTTCTCTGCGAAGTGTGCAGTTGTATCCAGCGTCTTTTAATAAAAATTGTTGGGCGACATGAGCGTTTGTTAACACAACTCCACTTGAAGAAATAATAACTCCGCTACCTGTTGAAAGAGAAATCATATTTCCGATTTGTCTGATGCAAAGAATATTCACAAGAACATTTTCGATTGAATTTATTGCAGAGGTGTCTGGTGTTGCCGCTGTGGTGACTGTGATTTGCTCAGAAACAATTTCAGGAGATTGTTGTGCTTGTGGAATAGTTTGTGCTGGTACAGTGCTGATTGGTGTAATTATTTTTTCTGTAATTTTTATGACTGGAGTTTTGATTGGTTCTGGGGGAATTATTGGTAGGGGAGTTTGAATAGATTTCGGCTTAGTAATATTTGCATCCGGAAGATTTAAAATATTTATTTTTGGCAGAGGGATTTGAGTTAGTTCTTGAATTAATCCAGGGCTTTCTTCTTCGATTATTTCTTCAATTGGGTTTAAATTACTTGAATCATCAATGTCAGCGTGTGGAGAAAGCCCTAAAACTGTTAAAGAGGATACTATTACAAGGAAAACTCTTTGGGCAATTATTCGAATTAAGAATGGCATGGTTTAACTTTCACTTATTGCCACATCTGTGTCAATCTGATAATCTCAATATTACAACAAATTTTGTTGTGTGTATCGTATAGATCTTTGCGGGTATAGTTTAATGGTAGAATGACTGCCTTCCAAGCAGTAGATGGGAGTTCGATTCCCCCTACCCGCACCAAATTAAAAGTGTTATCTTTATAGATATGTTCGAAAAATTCTTAGAAGAATTGGGTCTAAGTGATAAAGAGTCAAAAGTTTATTTAGCATTGTTGGAAGTTGAAAATGATTCTGTAATCGATTTATCTAAAAAAACAGATATTAACAGAACAACAATTTATCCAGTTTTGGAATCTCTTTCTAAAAAAGGTTTGATTAGTGAAATTAAGGTTGATAAAAAAGTTCGTTATGCCGCTGAATCTCCTGAGAGATTAGAAACTTATGTTGAAAGAAGAAAAATTCAATTAGAGGAGCAAGAAAGAAAGTTGAAAGATATTATTCCGCAGTTGAAGAGTGTGCAGCGGGATAAAGGAGAAAAACCAATCATAAAGTTTTATGATGGTAAGGAAGGAATAATGTCAGCTATAAAAGAATATTTTGGACCAAATCCGAAAGGTGGCGATGCTTATTTTTTATATGATTATGATTTAGTTAATGAAATTTTTACCCCACAAGAGATTAAAACTGCCCAAAATAATAGAAGCCAAGCGAAGATAAATGCATTTTCTTTTTATGCGAGTAAAAACGAGTCACTATCAAACAGTGAGTCATCATCAAGAATTCAAGTTGATGGTGATAAATATCCAATCTATTGTGATATTGGAGTATATGATGATTATGTAAGAATTCACACTTTAAATAAAAAAGTTTCTGCTATATATATAAAAAACAAGGATATCGCCGAAACTTTTAAGTCTTTATTTAGAATCGCTTTCGATAATTACAAAAGTAACAAGTAGTCTAGAAAGAAAAATCTCCCTCGCAGCAAAAGCTGGAGGGAGTGTTTTTTTAAAATTGGACTTATTTAGATATCTCTAAAAATTTGTCCAGAAAACATTTTCAATTTTTAATCTCCAAAGTCGCCCATAATGAACTCCTTTCTGTTTTGAAATTTGGTGAACGACCAATTAGTGCTGAATCAACACCCCCACCCGAAACCCTATGCAAGGCTCGGGTGGGGGCGCATCATCTGCGTGTCTTAGCCGTGCATAGGTCACCTCCTTTCAGTTGAACTATCTGATTGAAATCCTGGTCTAGAAAGACAAGGCAATCAGATTTCTAAGATAGTATAGCAAATTTTAGATAAATGTCAATACATATAAACAGTTTTGTCTTATATTTCTTTTAAAACACGGCTTATTTATGGTTTTTTTGTTAAAAATGTTTATTTTGATTAAATAATTTTCATTGACTTTTAAGTAAAAACGTGATAATATAAGAGAAGAAATTAAGTAGCCATAGCCACAAGAGCCTTAATATTAAGACCCTTCTGGCTATGGCTACCGAGTGGTATATCCGAGCTACACGTCAGTCCATCGTGAAAAACAGGACTCGTTCGGCTATCGACAAGAGCCACCAAGTACATTATGAAGACATATTTTTCGAACGATTCGAACCCCTCAGTCACTGTTTACTACTGTATCCCTGAGACAGTATTCGAAATAAATTTATTTGGATGTTTCTATATCGCAGTGGTAAAAAAACCAGAAGGGTTCATATTCTGGTGGGAAAATCCAGACCTGAGTCATCTTGGCCCTGACGATGAACTCCTCGAGGAACACAATCCTAGTGAATGTGTTGAGCTTCCTGATGAATTCCTAAGGAAGCTTGAGGAAAAGCTGCGAAATGTTGACCATGTGGACAACCTTTTGTGGGATTCATCTTCGGAACAATGGAAAAGCCTTCCGTCTGTTTTGCAGTTTGAAGATTAATAGTGGTACTCCACTCGGTTCATAGATTAATACCGTAAAATCTACTTGGAGAACTTCGGTTCTCCTCTCAACTGAGCTTGCAACAATTTGATAGTTGTAAGTTCACAGAGAGTAAAACGTTCAGACACTCGTTATAAAACAGTCTGTGCAAGTCAAAGCAGCAATTGACACCTAGTACATTATGAAACCAATTATTGCCTTCTATGAAATGCTCTGCGATCTTATTGAGACCGGAGTGAAAGGAGCTGGTACCGGCAGCTATCCTGCAAGGAAGATGGAAATTGATCTTATTAGCTTGTCTGGTAAGGCTCGTGCTTCCAAAAACCCTGTTAGCTGGGTTGGTGCTGACAATGCAAACATCCTTTCCATGATGTTGCGTTGTATCAACGACAACGAAAACTCAAGCGGCAGACAGTGGGAACTCAGTGTTGAAACTCTGATGATCTCTGCATTCGGAGATCTGTCCGCCGTTCGTGATACAGAAGCGCTTCAAACTTTCGGACGGTTGAGAAGGGTGTGCTTCATGGACAAGAAAGAACTCTTTCTCTGGAGTCGTAAGAAAACTGAGAGAGAAGACGGAAGTGCTGTCATTGTGCTGCACGTCAGTGATCTACGAGCTTTTCAGTCTCTGATTCACGTCAGTGGCTCGAAAGGAAACCTCGAAGATGGTTTGATGATCATCAAGCCTTAATTGGAAACGCTAAAGGAGAACAGCGTACAACTCCGGCTCTGCATACACTTGCAGAGTCTTTTTATTTTAAGATATTTAAATAAAAAATAGCCCCTTTTGCAAAGGGCTATTAAGTTTAACTTTTCAGTTAATCAACCAACTTAACGCCGGTTTCTTGTGGAATATTCTTTCTGCGATTACCGCATTAGTATATTCTTTGTCTTCGGTGACTTCTTGAATTATCTCTATCCAGTCTGGAATTTGCAATTCATGCTCCAGATTGGTTAGTTCTATTTCAAGCATCCCAATCTCAACACTCGGATCAGTACTTGTATTGGAGTTTTTGAAGACATCCAGTTCCAAATATTGATTTGCCCAAAGCATACAGTGTCGAGTTTTGTTTACCGGACATGTGTCTGGTTTAATCATTGAAGACATGAGCTCGAACTCACTTTCTCCGATGATTCTCTCAACTTCGAGTCTTTGGCCTGGGCCGTGATCGCGTTTTTCAGTCATGAAGTAGGTGTAGAAACCATCGTGACCGCGTTTGCGAATACGGATTTCCGCCTTATCACTTCCTGTTGTTAGATAAATCTGCTCGATGTCGATTGAGACAGCTTCCTTGGGAATGTTCATTGGATTGAACTTTACTAAGAATTTTCTTTCTCTTTCGACAGGAATCGGCACCCCAATAACTGCACAAACTTCTTGATAAACTCGGTGGAGTTTTTCTTGAAAATCGGTACTGTTGTCGACGACTCTCATGTGAGGATGACCAACCCAGGCTTGCTGAGTTCTCTTATCAAGATCTCTCGCTTGTTGGGGAGTCTCGTGTCTCGCTGAATTGTTTGCCAGAGTGTAGAAATCCTCAGCACCTTCTGCGGCTGTGACCATGTGAATGACTGCGTCATATCTCGCATGACTAGCACTCACTGGATTGAGTTCTCTTGTTTGCAGCAGAGACAAGTAGTCTTCTTTTTCCATGTATGCACTCCCGTCGGGAATACCACGGTCGTAGATGACTACAATCTTTTGATCTGCTGGAAGATTTTTTGCAATCTCCAAAATGTTATTTTCGATGCTCAAACTTATGTTGAGAATCGCATTTTGAAGCATGTCTCCCGAGATTGAATTTTTGCCTGGCATTACTCCAGCGTTGATACATAGGGTCGCCATCTCTGGGATGACAAAAACCACATGATTTTCAATCTCTTCAATTTTCTCTCTCAAGAAAGAGAGGCCACTAGACTTTCCTCCGCAAGGGCCACCGGTCAGGACTATTCGGTATATGTTTTTGGGTTGCATAGATTGGTTTAGTTGGTTGTGAATGAACTGCTACTCTTCACTGATTATGTTTAAAAGGTTCGTTGTTTTCTAGTCTTTCTGCGTTGAGTCAAATTTTTTAGACTAAAATGTCTAAACTATTCTTCATCAGTTGTATTTAAAAAATATTCTGCAAAAAAGTGATCTTTCTTGTTTTCTTTAACAAGTTTTAATATCTTTTTCGCTCCAGGTAAAATGTTTTTGCTATCTATTTCATCAAATGTTCCCCAGAAGCATTCTCCAACTGTATTCCCGTCTTCTAATTCTCCAGTCACTTCTGTTCCAGAGAAGACATGGCAAAGAAGGTGTGTAACTAATTCTGTTTCATCGTGCACAGCAATATAAACATCGCCCCTGTGTTTTAGTTTTGCAGATAATCCAGATTTTTCTTTCAGTTCTCTTTCTGCCGAATCTTTTATTCTTTCCTCGAGGTGAATTTTCCCATATGGAAAAGAAACAAAATTAATAAAGGGCGCTCTTTTTTGACGGTAGAGTAAATACTTTCCATCTTTTTCAATTACCATTGATGTAACAATTTTGGGTTGAGTTCTTTCTTCAAATGTATCAAAAGACATCCTGCTGATTAGGTGTTTTCCTGCAGATGTCAGACTGTATGTTTTATCTTTTGAAATAATCAAACCAAGTTTTGTTAGGGAGTTTAGGTGGTACACAAAAACATTTCCCTCGACTTCTTTATCTTTTAGATCTGAGTAACGGATCTTTTTCTGTAGAGAAAGTTTTTTAAGGATGTCTTTTTGAATTTCGTGCATGGTGAAATATTAACATATAACAAATTAATTCTAAAAACTCACGATTTTGTATTATAAATAAAGATCATTTTGGCAAAGTTTGTGTGTAACAATTTAATACGGATTCTGTAATTAATTATTATTTTTGAGGGTTATTTGATACAATCTTGTTAATTATGAAAAATAAAATACTTGAGCAGATTGGTTTATCAAAGAATGAGAGTGAGATTTATTTAGCACTTTTAGATTTAGGACCTTCAAGTATTTCAAAAATCTCTGAGAAAACCGCCATCCACCGACCACTTATTTATAAAGCACTACCTGAACTTTTGGAGAAAAAATTGGTTAGCCAAACTCAGAAAGGGAAAAATGTGCTTTATGTGGCGGAACCACCAAATAGATTAGAATCAATTTTTGATGAATTAAAATATCAATTCTTTGAACTTTTACCTGATCTAGAAGACTCATACTCAAGCAACAATAAAAAACCGAAAATTAGATTTTTGGAAGGGAAGGATGGAACTAAAAGAGTTTTTGATGATGTTGTGAGAAGTTTGAATAAAGGAGATACTTTTTATAGATACACTTCAAACAAAGATGGAAAAGAGAAAAAAGATCGATATGTTCCGAGAATTTATTGGACTATGCGTGACGCTAAAAAATTGGAGAGGCAAGTGATCACAAACGAGAAGACTGCAAAAGCAAAAATAGAAAAAATTGATAGATTTGTGAAAGGAATGCCAGAAGATTTTGGACCTTTTGAACACAACATTACAGAAATTATTTATGGAGACAGAGTTTCTTTTATAGACTACAACTCAGACACCGCGATGATTATTGAAAGCAAACCGATTGCTGAGTTTCAAAAACATATCTTCAAGACATTTTATAAGAAGTTAAGTTAATTACTCGTGCCACCTTCGTTCTGCTCGAATTGGTGCATCTGCAACTAGTTTTATGCGAAGGTCTGAAGGAAGAAAATCAAGGGTGAATGATCTTCCTTCGATTACAATCTTGCTTTCAGAAGTGTCTCGGATTTTTGATATTTCCCTAGCTGAAAATTCTATAACTTCTTTCTGATATTTTTTTGCGATGTCAGGGATTTTATTTTCAACCCTGCTTTCTCGGAGTGCTTGTCCGTAAACTTTTTTGATATCTAGATTCGTGTGAAAGAGTCTTAATTCTCCTGATGTGCTCTTGTAGTACATGTTTTTGAAGATATTTTTTGTGAATTTTATTTTTGCTAGGTTTAGTAAAGTGAGGTATCTGAAAATGTCTCCCATTGAGAAGATTTTTGCGTTTAGTTTTTTTGCCAATTCTTTTGTGGTTGAGCTTTTTCCGACTCCACTTTTTCCTTCTAGAGAAATTATTTTGGTCTCCTTTTTTATGTCAGTCTCGATTATTTTGATAACATTTTTTATTCCAATTACTTTTCCTGTATCTACTGTGATTGTTTTCTTAGGTTTTTGTATTCTCAATCCTTTGTTTGAAAGATTTTCTTTATTTACTTTATCTATCTGATCATCTCTGTGATCTCTTTCAATTATTGAATGTAGTATTTCACTTACCCCATGTGATTTTATTCTATGAGTTATTTTCTCTTTTCCTATTTCTGAGACCACGCAATCTTTTATTATTGTATTCAGTTCAGCTGTTTTAAATTCCGAGAAGTATTTGTCACCAAAATCTCCGAGACCAGGAACTATATAACCTTTTTCGTCTAAACATTTATCTAGTTGTCCGATTATTATTTTAACTTTTGGATAAAGAGTTAAGATTTTATTTACTCCCTCTGGTGAGGCTAAGATGTTTGCTACGACTATTTTTTCTTCTGCGACATTTTTCTTTAAACATCTTTCGATTGCGTCGATAATAGTGTTTCCAGTTGCTAACATGGGATCAACTATGATGACAAAGTTGTTTTTGTTTATTTTTCCCTCTTCAAAATCAACCTCTGTTTCTAGTGTTTCCTCGTTTCGCTTTGAGCTTAGGTGGTAATAATTTTTTATTTTAAATTTCTTTAGGCTCGGGATAAAAGCGAGTGCAGATCTCCAGGGAAGAATAACGACCGTGTTATTTTTTTCTATATGATTTAAAGATTCTTTAATTATTTTGTCTGTAATTATTTCAGAATTTTCTCTAAAGATTTTTCCTTTGGTTTGTTCATGAAAAGATTTGTTGGGATATCCGGCTCTTAAAATTTTAAATGCGGTGTTGAATTTTTTATCTGGAGTTACTATTTTTATTTTCTTCATTTAATTTTATTATAGTTTATTTTTTCCGTTTCGTCCTTTTGGACTCATCAGGCAAAGAACTTACCTTGCGACAGTGGACGGATGGAACGTGCATCCGTCAATTTGTTTCAGTTTCAGGAAGTTTTTTCTCCCTAGTGCGCCTCGATTAGCCGTGGCCGATGACCGGGACGCGACCGATCTCCTCTCTCTCCTCTTGGGCTCGTTGCCTTTCGCGGGCTTCTTCGTGGCCGAAAGAGCGGAGATAACTTTCGTCATGCTCTCGCTGCTCTTGCTCGTAGGATGCCCGAAGCGGTGTTCGGATCAAGGATGAGAGTTCGTCTCTGACCTCTTTGGGCCATGATTTCCTGATCCGCAGGAGGTCGCCGATGAATCTCTCAGCGTCATTGATATCGAGGTGTCCTCGCATCATTCGGCAGAGGTCTTCGGAGGTGTTTGGGTGTTGTCTGTTGGTCGGCATGGGTCGTTTGGGGCGTGGAGTTGGTGGGGACTGTTTCGTCTTGCTTCTACACTTGTAGAAGAGACTCATCAGGCGAGATACTTATCTCGCGACAGAAGACGGATGGAACGTTCATCCGTCAATTTGGTTCAGTTTCAGGAAGTTTATTCTTCCTCTGCGCCGGTGCGAATGTACCCTCTTCGCTCGAGTTCCTTCAGGCAGATATGCATTTCCCTCGGACTACCTGCTTGAAACAGGACTCGCATTTGTTTGCGGGTTAGTCGGGCAGGGTTTGCTAGATTTGCTTCCGCTCTTTTCATTAGGCGATTGAAGGCTTTCTCGCAAGCTGGCGGTGCGTGGCGGTCTTTGGCCTTTGGTGGTTCGGTTTGCTCGCGCATCTTGGCTTTTTGTGCGGAGATTATGCCGTTGTAGCGTGGTACGCAGGTGCAGGATGTGGTCATGGGTAGTTTGGGGTTTGGGGTTAACAAAGAACAAATTTATTTTTTTGTAAATTGTAAGGTCTAATCCAACATATTTATAGTCTAGTCAAATTGAGTCAATTGTTTTTATCAGAAGTGGTATTTTTATGTGCAGGGGGTTCAGGCAATATTATAAGTAAAGTATTTGAAAATATTTTTTATTTATGGTCAATGTGTACAGAGATGGGAGCGAGGTGAATTTAGTGGCTTTAAATATAGCTATTATTTGATTTTTCAGTGTAATTTTTAGTTTCAAAAAAACTTTTTTATACAACTTTTTTAAAAAAGTAGCAAAAAAATATAAATTCTGTCTAAAATTTGAAACATTATAAAAATGTAAATATGGCTTAAAATATGATAAAAAATGATATCTAAAATTAGAAACGACAAAAACGCTTGACAAAAAATGAAAATGGGTATATACTACTTTCAAACCTAAAACAAGCACACAACATTCAACAACCAGCCAATAGAAAGGAGGAGGGCATGATTTACCAAATCTACCCCGATGGGACCATTGTGGTCGTCCGCCGATAGGCCGGAATAGTGGGTTCGTTCAAACCGAATCTGCTCCCTTAAAATAAGATCTTCCACACGGTCTTATTTTAAGGTAGCGGAAGTTACCTAGTTCTTTAAAAGATAAAAGATAGCCTGCACCTTAATCAGAGTATTGCTAGTACTTTGATTAAGGCGCAGGACATTAACAGTTGTTTGGCGGCCTAAAAATAGGGAAACAAAGTTTCCCCTTTCGGCTGATCACCGATTGAACTACCCAGGAGGTTTGTGTCATGTTTGAACACGAGCAAGAAAGGTGGAGGAAGATGTTCACAATTTAAAGAACATCTGGAAGGTTGGTAACCGTAAACTGTTGTGGTGCATGTAAGGGTGCCACGATTGTCCTTTGGACAATCAAAAGTCAATGCCTAATCAATATTAGGTACACACGTCTACACGAAGTGATGGAATGCTTAACCAGCTCCATGCACTTCGTCCTGTCGCGAGATGCATGTCTCGCCTGATGAGTCCAAAAGGACGAAACAGTTGCATTTTTAAAATATAAAATCTTTGTACTGCATTCCGTGTTCAATTCTTTTGGAAGATAAACACCACTCAATTTAATGTGGCCCCCAAAATTGGACACAGTGCTCGGTATAAAGATTTATACCAACAGTTCTTTAAATAAAAATAATCATTTTCTTGGAACTCCGCAGTCACAAAATTGAAACTAAAATTTGGTTTTAATTTTGTGGCTGTGGAGGGCCCGATAGACTCGCAAGAGTTGATAGGATAGTTGCCAAAAGACAATTACTATCCGGGTGTGTAAAAACATCTAAATCTCCATCTTGAAACTAGTGTGCTCCGGGAGGGGTATCCAAACATTAGTGTAGAGAGCTGTAGAAGTCTGCAAACTTCGAAAGCAGTTAGAAGCGTTCAGGGCTGCAACCCAAAAACGTGGAAAGCCAAGTGTGCATCAGGCACGGCTCGCAAGGCTGTGTGCAGTGCACCCCTCTTTCTTGGCATGTCTTACAACTATATAAAGTTGCTAACGGCATAAAGAGGGAAATCAATCATCGTAGGGCTGTGCCACAATACCAGAGAATTGGGAAAACTCTGGGTGAAAAGTGGAAGAGGAACGCCACCTCAAATGGAAAAAGCCCCGGCCAGGGAAATATCCAAGAAGATGATTGAGGATAAAGGGTGCGCACACACCCTAAAACAATTCGGTGAGATTCCGAAATGTGTGGTCAAAAGACAGCTACCGTTAGCAGCGGTGGTCGGCTCGCAAGAGTATTGCTGTCATTGAGAGTATGTGAGCTTCGGCTTCTGACCTTTGTACTCTCTCCCAAATTTTTCGGTTCGGAACTAGGTTCAACCGGGTTGTAAGTTATCCAAAAACTTTCTCTGTCTCGAAATGTAATTTCGACTGATGAGCTCAAAAGAGCGAAACAGATGATCTTTAAATAAAAATAAATTCTCTGCACCGAATTGCATTTAAGTTTTTTAAATTCAGTTCGGTGCAGGGAGTTGTTGCGACCCCATAGTACGTGAGTCAAAGAGGGATAAATGATACCCTCGCGAAAAGATCAGCTGCAACATGCTAAAAGAGCTTAGGAATTTATGCTCGATCGAAAAATTTCCAATCATATGACCAAGGTCGAAAGACGCTGTTACATCTCCCAGAAGAGATGGTGCGACGAGGCAATCTAGAACGCCTTTTCAATCGCATTACCTAATGCCCTTCAACCGGCGGTTTATATTACTCGAGATTAGATCTCTTGCGGATATAGATTGGTTAACAAACGACAGGTTAGGTATCTCGTGTTGAATCGGGACATCATCGCAACAATTTTTCGCACTTTTTCAAAAAAAGTGCACTTCATTGAGCTTACGAAATTTGATATTCGCAAGTTCATAGAGTTTGTACTTTAAATAAAAATAAAAGTAGACATAGCCAAAGGAATTTTTAAATAGAATTTCTTTGGCTATGTCTACTGAGTGGTAGATGAGCTGCACATTGGTCCGTTTGTGAAAAACAAGGACTCGTCTGACGAACGTATCGTCACCCCAGACTTATGAGCAAGCACCACTATCGTAAACCTGCTGCTAAACCTGTGTGTCCTTGCGGACATGCTACGACCGATGCTCTCTGGGTGTTAGACATCCAAGGAGACCGACCTATCAGGGTTCATCGGCCATGCGGTCAGGCGATCTTGAAGAACGCGCCGAAAGGAACGCAGGGCAAAATTCGTCCTTCCCGCGAGCTCAAAGAGATTCACAAGAAGCAGAGGTACGAGCGCGAGCTCTCCTCCAGTTTCTGGAACTCCAAGCTTGAAGGTGTCAAAGGCAAGTCTTTACAAGACTTGGTGAAGACCGCTCCCGACAGGCAGTCCTGATGGATTGGTTGAAACAAGTTTCTCTAGCTCTTTTCCTTTCAAAAAAGAGTCGCACTGTCAGCGGATAATAATCAACCCCGCTAGACTAAGAGTTTGCAGATTTCTTAAATCTGCACTTACTTGAGCTTGCAACAAGATGTTGTTGGTTCATAGAGTGTTAGTTCTTTCAAAAACAAAACAAAAAAATATGATCATCTCAAATGCATTTTCACTCAACATGTTTGAAACCCTCGAAGGAGAAATTCTCAGCAGAGAGCTTAGTGTCACGGAAATCTCGAAAGAGCAGGCTGTTGAACTTTTAACAGACCCTGAGCTTGGAGGAGTAGATTCAGCTGTTGGACATGCCGACACTGCTGCGCTTTTTTCTACGATTCTCGGAATCGAGATCCCGTGTGAGCGCAAGACGATTCAACTCAACCCTGAAAATGGTTGGCTTATTGTCGGGCAGTATCATGGACCACGTCTTGAAGAAGGAAGTACTACACTTCCGGAGGGTGCCAGTATTCGCTGGTACGAAATCGAGATTAAGTCTTGAGAGATTATTATGAATTTGGAAGAAATTTCAAAGCTCTATGATGATCCTCAAGATGCAATGAGGATTTTACAAACATCTGTTGAAGGAAAACACAGATATTTCCGAAACGAGAAAGCTTTCGAAAGGTTTCTGAGAAAAGAACAAGACTCATATCAGCGTCGCAAGACTGCTGGTGTTTCAAGTCCGGTTTCACTTCTTGAGAATACTCTCGACTCTTCTCCTTTAAGGAACGAAACTTTGCCCCCGGGCAGTAATGGTTTCAATGTGATTATCTGGCAGGAAACTTCCAAAGGATAATCATTGAACCCTGCAATAAAATGTAGGGTTTTTTCTTTAAATTTATACAAAGCAAAAAGCCGGCGGAGCCGGCTTTTTGCTTATTTACTTAAAATTCTGTGAAGATAAATTTAATAACTTAAAATTTAACCGTTTTGAACTTGTACGTATATTTATTTAACAGCTTCTTTCAAAGCTTTTGCAGCTCTAAACTTTGGAGTTTTCATAGCTGGAACTTTGATAGCTTCACCTGTTCTTGGGTTTCTAGCTGTTCGGGCTGCTCGTGTTTTAGCTTCAAAAATACCGAATCCTGCAACTGAAACTTCTTCTCCAGATGTTAAAGATTTGATAATTGAATCAAAAACAGCGTCAACAACCTTTTCTGCTTCTACCTTTGTTGTACCTAATACTTCATGTACCTTTTCTACAATGGCTGCTTTATTCATATATGTTGGTTGTATTAATCAATCCGTAAAAAACGGGTTTGTTAACCGATAACCGCTTAAAACGACTTTGTTATTAAGCTGGAAATAATTATATAAAACAAGGGTTTTATAGCAATAGAGCCACGAGTACACCTTGTTTATAACTTTTTGTCAAAAATTATCTTGCAACTTCAATAACTCTGTTTTCTCGTATCACTGTAACCTTGATTTCCCCAGGGTATTTTAGGTCTTTTTCTATTTTCAGGGCTATATTCCTAGCTAAATTACGCGCTTCTAAATCTGAAATTTCTTCAGGATTTACAAAAATTCTTATTTCACGTCCTGCTTGTAGGGCGTAAGATTTTTCTACTCCTTTAAATTCATTGGCTATAGCTTCCAAATCATTTAAGCGTTTTAAGTAGTTTTCTGTGTTATCTCTTCTGGCTCCTGGACGACTTCCAGAAATAGAATCCGCAACTTGAACGATAATTGATTCAGGTGTTTCATAAGGGTATTCTTCGTGATGTGCTTGCATAGCTTTTACAACAGATTCATCTGCTCCAAATTTTTGTAAAATTCTGCGCCCGATTTCTACGTGAGTTCCGGCAATTTCGTGATCAACTGCTTTTCCAATATCGTGAAGAAGTGCACCAGCTTTGGCTACTCGCACATCTGCACCTATTTCTTCAGCAATCATTCCTGCAATGTGAGACATTTCGATTGAGTGTTGCAAAACATTGTGACCATAACTCGTTCGAAAGTGAAGTCTTCCTAAAATAGAAATAATTCGTGGGTCTAAATTAAAAATCCCACATTCATAAGCGGCTTGTTCTCCTTTTTCAATGATTATTTTATTTATAGATTTCTTTGCTTTTTCAACGCATTCTTCGATTTTTGCAGGTTGAATTCGTCCATCTAGAACTAATTGTTCCAAAGCTATTTTTGCAATTTCACGACGAACTGGATCAAAAGAAGAAATTGAGATTGTCGCTGGTGTATCATCAATAATTAATTCAACACCAGTAGCTCTTTCAAAACTTTTTATGTTTCGACCTTCTTTTCCAATGATTTTTCCTTTTATTTCGTCAGAAGGAAGAGTGACACTGCTAGAAAAAATATCTGAAGATACAGAGTTCCCAAGTCGGTGGATAGCTGTGGTTATAATATCGCGAGCTTTTGCTTCCAATTTTTCTTTTCCACTGATATCCATTTTTTGTAAACGAATCAAAATATCTTCGGATTGTTCTTTTTCAAGATTTTCAATTAGTTCTTTTTTAGCATCTTCTTTTGAAATTTCTGCAATTTTTTCTATAGAATCAATTCTTTCTTTTTCAAGTTTCTTTAATCTGTCTTCAATTTCTTCAATTTGAGTCTCTTTTATTTTAATCTCTTCCGACAATTCATCCAAATCAGTCTGTCTTTTGTCTAGATAACTTTCTTTATTTATCAGTCTAGCTTCTGTTTTCTCTACTTTTTCTTCAAATTCAATAGCTGTGTCTTTGGCTTCTTTAATAATATTCTGAGCTTCCTCTCGTGCTGAGACCATCATTTCCTTTATTTCTAGCTCCATTGAGCCTCTTTTACCCAGAGAAATTATGAATCGCAAAAACCATCCCAGAGCTATTCCGGCTAATCCTGCTGCCATTGCTATTATTAATACTATTAGTAGAGACATGATTTTTAGCGCCAAAACCCAGAAATCTGCTTGGCGACTTCATCATAGAGAAAGGGGTGGTGTTTTGCAAGAAAAAGAAAAAGGAGCCCAACCCCCTAAGAATTTTTGTTCTCAAACAAAACAAGTTAATTTCGGGTGGACTCCTGTCCTGCTTCCCAATCTTTTCCCGTAAGAACAAACGCGTTGCAGAACAAATGTGTTCTGAACATATTGCTACAAAGCGACGCTGCTATTTGACGTTGCGGGAGAGCAGTCGTATGGCTTTATAATTCTCACCAGCAAAGGAGGAGCTGGCTGGGGGTTGGGGGAGGGGGATTTTTTAAGGATTACTCCTTAAATTGTATAAAGATAAAGAACAGAAACTAAATTTCTGCGCATATTCTAACCTTTCTGTATTAGTGTGTCAATACCAGATTTGAGATTATTTACCTAAAACTTTATCAATCAATCCATATTTTTTAGCCTCTTCAGCAGACATGAAATAATCTCTGTCAGAATCTTTTTCAATTTGTGCTGTTGTTTTTCCTGAAGCTTCTGCAAGAATTTTATAAAGATTATCTCGTAGTTTTAGAATTTGTTTTGCTGTTATTACAATATCTGATGCTTGTCCAGAAATTCCTCCCATTGGTTGGTGGATCATGATTTCAGAGTTGGGTAGGGCAAATCTTTTTCCTTTATCTCCTGCTGCAAGAATAACTGCCCCCATAGAAGCTGCGATACCAACACAAACTGTGGCGATAGGATTTTTGATATGTCTCATTGTATCGATGATGGCTAGACCGGCTGTAATAGACCCCCCGGGAGAGTTAATGTATAGCTTCACTTCTTTCTTAGGATCTTCTGATTGAACGAAAAGAAGTTGAGCTACTATCAAATTGGCCATGTAGTCGTCTATTTCTCCACCAACAAAAATAATATTTTCTTTTAATAGTCGTGAATAAATGTCGTATGCTCTTTCGCCAAATTGGCTTTTGTCGATTACTGTTGGAATTATCATAGGGTTTGAATATAACAGTTTTTTTAATTGATGTTAAGAGGCTAGTTTATCTAGAAAATCTTTTTTATCTTTTTCATTTTTTAAAATAATAGCTTCAGCCGGAGCTTCTAAATGTTCGATTGATCTATTAAAGTTTTCATCGCTCACTTCATGATGTGTTTTGTCTATTAAACTTTGAGCTCTCCTTCTTTTTATTTCTTCAAGAGGAACTTCCAAATAAATTATTATTGGTTCTGCATTATTTTCTTTTGCTAAATTTATAAAAATTTCTCGGGTTGCTGGATGGGTGTTTGTGCTGTCGTAAATAACAGAAATATTGTTTTGCAGATTTTCTTTAATTTTATTTTTACAATCTTCTAATGCAGTTTCATAATTTAATTCAAAATTTGTTTTAGATAGCTCCACCCAATTTTTATCAAAGCTAATTAATTTTGCCCCGATTTTATTTTCAATCTCTTTTGATAAAAGTGACTTGCCTGCGAAAGGGAGTCCACAAAGTATATAAAGTTTTTTCATGAAATTTATTATAGATTGTTTCTGTTAAAACCATACTTTGACAAAACGTTGTTTTATTGTAGTATGTTTTTGGAAAGGACTTTAATATGCAAGTAGAAAAAATTGGTAAAGATCGTCGGATAATTACTCTGAGCAGTTCTGACACTTTACTTAAAGCTTCAGAACTCGAAAGACAAATTAAGAAATTTGCTGAAGAGATTTTTTTCGTAATTCAATACGAGAACTGTAATTTGGAGGTGAGAAGATTTCTTACTCCTGTCATTCTTCGTCTTCAGATGAAATGGATTCTTACACAGAATGGAGTGATTCATGTGTCAGTTCCTCATGAGGGTTTCTATCAATATTTCCTCGGAGTTAACTGGGAAGATTTTTATGATGAAATTGAGATAGATGATGCTGCAAAAATAATCGACAAAAGAATTGATCATATTTTTGCAGTGATGCGTGGCAGAGGAAGAAAATTTTCGACAGTCAGATTGTTGGAAATTCCATCAGAAGGACGTCTTGATTTTTCTCTTTGTGCTATCAACAATCCAAACTACAATGACCCGGGTTTAATCCCATGGAGTTGGCTTTAAGCCTCTCCTTTTTATTTATTAAATTATTAAAAAATTATTATGAAAATACACAGATTTTTTTTAGAGACAAAAATTGGAAATCAAGACAAAGTAAAAATTGTTGATCCAAACTTGGTACATCAGATTAAAGATGTACTGCGATTTAATGGTGGAGAGGAAGTGGTTCTTCTAGACGGGACTGGGATAGAATTTTTTGGACGAATTGAATCTGTGTCAAAAAAAGATGTTGTCGTGTTCAAGGAGAAAGTTAAAAAAGCTTCAAAAAGTGAAAGTGAAAAAATAGAAGTTCACCTTTTTGCTGCGATCACAAAGAAGGATAAATTTGAGTGGGTTTTGCAAAAAGCTACTGAGATTGGAGTGTCGAGAATTACTCCGATTATTTCTGAGAGGACAGAAAAAAATAAATTGAATATGGATCGAGCAGATAAAATTGTGCGAGAAGCTGCGGAACAATCTGAGAGAAAAGATTTACCTTTTGTGGATGAGCCGGTGAAACTTTCTATCGCACTAAAAGTTTCTGAAGAGACTCCTTTGATTTTAGATATAAATGCTCCAAAAATTGATTTGCAAAAAATTCGTGAGAATAAAAAACTTTGCATCTTTGTTGGGCCCGAAGGAGGATGGAGTCAACGAGATCGAGAACTTTTTGATAAAAGAAAAGTTGAATATGTTTCACTTGGAAAAAATGTTTTGCGCGCAGAAACAGCATCTGTTGCCATCGCCTCTGTTTTGTTATTGGGATAATTGATCAGAGTTATTCAGTGGAATCTGTGTGAAACTTCGTAAGGTGTTACACAAAAAATAAAAGACTCACATTCGACAATGCCGAATGTGAGTCTTTTATTTTTTGTATTGCAGTTTAAAGTGTCTCTAACATTTTAAAAACAGCTTCGTTTGTTAATACATTTTCAACATAAAGCTTTGCGTGTGCTTCGTTGATACTCGGGTCGTGTTCTTTGATGTGATGAAGTTCATGTTCGATTTCTTTTTCATCAATCTTTATTTTTTCTGCTTCTGCGATTTTTGGTAATACCAAATTCATCTTTACTCGTTTCACAGCATCTGGTCTCCACTCGTTTTTCAAATCTTCTTCAGTCTTTTTTATTTGAGCAAGATATTCCTCTGGATTCATTTTGAATTGTTCGATGTCGTGTTTGAATTTTCCAAACATTCTTTCAAGTTCTTGGACGATAAGTGGTTCAGGAATTTCGGCAGCAACATTTTCGACGATTGATTCAATGATCTTTATTCGATGAGTTTCTGTTGCTCGCATCTTTTTTTCTTCCAACATGTTTTCTTTTAGTTTTGTTTTGAACTCATCAACTGTTTTAAAATCTCCGAGTGTTTTTACAAACTCATCATCGAACGCAGGAAGTTCTAAATTTTCCATATCAACTTTTTTTCCTTCAGACATCGCCACTCCTTGAGCTCGCTGTTTTTGGATGTACTGGATGTACTCTTCAACTTCTGATTCTTTCAATTCAACTTCTTCTTTTTTAATTTTTGATGCGAGAGTTTTGTAGTCGGGAAGAGTGATCACTGGCATTGATGTCACATTCATTTTGAACACAAGAGGATTGTCGGCTGCAATTTTTGTAACGTTAATATTTGGAAAAGTTAAAGCTTCGATTTTTTCTGTTGCTAATACGATTGGGATAATATTGTAAACTGCTCGGTAAGCTGATTTTTCTAACACCATCATTTCTCCAACTTTTTGAACAATGATTTTTTCTGGAGCTGTTCCTTTTCTAAAACCATCCACTTCGATTTCATTTGAAATCTCTTTTACAGCATCTTGTCGGAATCCCTGTACGACTTCAAAAGGCACCTCGATTTCTAGTTCAATTTGTCCAGCTGATAAATTCTCTCTGTTTAATATTTTATATTTTTCATTTGTCATAAGTAGGCCGAGTTTACACTAAAAATAAAAAATAAAAAAGGCGCGCCGGCGGAGCCGGCGCACCTCTCTTTTTCACTAACTAAATTTGAAATTCCGCTTCGATTGATTTCAATTCTTCTTCCATATCTTCTACTTCAGTTGAATTTAATTCTGCTTCGATGTCTGTGATCTCATCAGACTCATTTACTGTTTCTGTTTGAGTTGTTTCTGGATTTTCAACTTCAACATTTACTTTTTCTTTGATTGTAGAAAAAAGATAGAAAGCTCCCAAGATGATGATAAGGATTATTATCACTGAACCAACTAGAGGACCTACTTTGTCACCAGACTTTGTATTTTTTGTTTCAAAATTTTGTGTCTCGTTTTCCATAAAAGTTTTTCTTAATTTTATTTAATAACTTCCACCACTTCTACCAAAGAAGTTTTTGTAGATTTCAAACTCTCTACGATTTCTTTAACAAGTGTTTTAATTCCTTCAAAACGAATTTCTTCTCCGCTTTCAACTAAATTTTCAATTTCTGTTTTTGTAGATTCAATCAAATCTTTTGAATCATTAATCAAATTTTTTGCTTCTTCTAATTTTGTTTTTGCTTCACTAAGATCTTTATCTGTTTCAGATTCAATCTTTTCAATTCTTGATTCAATTTTTTCCGCAAGCTTTTCTAAACGAGCTACTGTTCTATCAAATCTTTCAAAAACGTTATCTACTTTTTTAGAAAAAGTTTCTTTTCGTTTTTCTGTAAATCTTGCTTTTATCTCTTCTTTTTTTACAGATAAGTTTTCCCTTATCTCTTGTCTTTTTTGTTCTCTGTTTTCGACTCTGTCTTCGATGCAATTCTCTCTTTCATCAGCTTGCACTGGAAGTGCTGATACTAATGCAAACGCAACTAATAAAAATGTAATAAATTTGTATTTCTTCATAATAATTAATCCTTATCTGATAACCTATTAATTTTAGCACGAAAGAAAAAACCCGCCTTCGGCGGGTTTTTTCTTTCTTAATCTTTATTTATTTTTCTCTTTATACTCCGCGTACATTTGTATAGATTTCTCTACAGCTTCTTTCGCTTCTTTACTATCTCCGATTCCTTGAATATCTACCACGTGAGCATCTGAGTCACTCTTCAAACTTTTATAAGTTTCAAAGAAGTGAGTGATTTCTTTTAGTTGATGAGGGTTAACATCTTTTATGTCTTTTACATTTTCCCAGCGTCTATCTTTTACAGGAACTGCAATCACTTTAAAATCTGATTCTCCATCGTCAATCATTCGAATCACTGCCACAGGTCGAACTTTTACAACAATTCCAACATTCAGTGGCCATGTTGTAAGAACTACAACATCAAGCGCATCATTGTCTTCCCAAAGTGTTTGAGGTGCAAAACCATAATCAACTGGATAAGGAGCTGTTGAGTAGTTTGCTCTATCAAGCGCAATTAAACCAGTTTCTTTATCAATCTCATATTTATTGTTTGATCCTTTTGGAATCTCAATAATTACGTTAAATTCTTCTGGTGCTTTGTCTCCTAAAGGAACATCATGCCAAAGGTTCATATTTTTAATTAAATTAAGCTTCTAATTTTTGTTCTGCTTCTTCTGGAACTTCTACTGAAGCAATATCAATTTTCCAACCTGTTAATTTTGCAGCAAGACGAACGTTTTGACCACCTTTTCCAATCGCTAATGATTGTTGATCTGGTGCTACTAATACTTTCGCAATACGAGCTTCTTCTGTTTCAGTTGTTTGAATATCTAAAACATGAGCAGGAGAAAGCGCTTCCTCTACGAATTTTGCTGGATCTTCTGACCATTCGATAATATCGATTTTTTCTCCTCCAAGTTCAGACATAATTGTTGAAACTCGAACTCCTCTTTGTCCAACAAGTGCTCCAACTGGATCGATGTGATCATCATGAGAAATAACAGCAATCTTTGATCTAGAACCGGCTTCTCGGGCAATTGATTTAACCTCTACAATTCCTTGTGTTAATTCCGGAACTTCCGCATTGAATAATTCTTCCAAGAATTTTGGATGAGAACGAGAAAGTTTTAGAAAAACTCCTCTAGATGTTTCATCTACCTTGAAAAGATAAGCTCGAACTCTTTCTCCTTGCTTGAATCTTTCTCCTGGAATTTGTTCTTCGTATGATAAAAGTCCAACTGCTCTTCCCATATCAAGATATACAGAACCTCGTTCCATTCTCTCTACTGTTCCTGAAACGATTTCTCCTTCTTTTTGCCCAAATTCAGATAGAACTGATGTTTTCTCAGCTTCTCGAATTTTTTGCATTATTACTTGTTTTGCTGTTTGAGCAGCGATTCGTCCAAAATCATCTTTATTTTCTAATGGAAAAATTAGCTCGTCTCCAACTTTTGCTCCAGTTTTCATCAATTTAGCGTCTTCTAACAGAATGTGATGTTCTGAATTGAAATGAACTTTTGGTTCTTCACCTTCGATATTTTCAATAACCTCATTTTCATCCATTACGACACTGTCTTTATCAACCACGATTCTAACTTGGTTAAATTCAACAGCTCCTGAGTTTAAATCAAATTTAGCTCGTACAATTTGACCTTTTTTCCCGTATTCCTTTCTGTAAGCATTTGCCAAGGCAAGCTCAATAGCATCAATCACGACTTCTCGTCCAATTCCTTTTTCTTCCTCTAACTGTGTCATCACAGCGTTTACTACCTTTAAATCGATCATATATTTAATTGTTTAGTTTTTTTAAAAAATTAAGCCCGCCGGGAGGCGAACTTGACCCTAAAAGTGTACCAGCTATTTTAAATTTGGTCAATGTGGCTATAAATCTGTATATATATAGAATAGATGCATATGAAAAAACCAAGCATTTCAACAACAATCATTTTTATAATAATTTTATTAGCCGTAGTCGGTCTTATTTTTCTTAACAAACCAAAGCAAACAGAAGCTCCAACTGACAGTGCACCCGAAACTCAAAATACTGCTGCTTCTACTACTTCAACAACAAATACTCAGGTAAATACTGCAACAAATCCAGACACTCCGGTTTCTTCACAACCAACAACTCCTGGAACACAAGTTATCTACGGCGATGGTGTTGTTACAACTATTACTCAAACAGGAGGACCAACAGGTGAAGCTCCAATAATTGAAAGTTTTGTTTTGGATAATCCTGGTTCAGCAGTTTGTAGATTTAGTTGGGATGTGCGAAAAGCGAAGACTTGTAATTTTGTAAATGTTTCTACAAAGATGCAGGTGGATGCAGTAAATGACGAAGGAATAATTCAGACTAGTGAAAAGGGAGATTACCAATTGAAATGCTATGGTGACGGTGGAAAAATTACAACTTCATCAGTTGTGAGTTGTAAATAATATTTAAATTAAAATTTAAAAAAGAAAAATCACGCAATCGACTGCGTGATTTTTCTTTTTTATTTTGTTAAAACGCTTTATAATGAAAGCAACTTATGTACATCGAGGAAAACAAACTAAAAAGTTTTATGATCGATTCTGGATTAGTTTCAGAAACCGATATTATTAATGCAGAAAAATCTATTGCAAATAATCCAAATCAATCTGTTGGAGATTTTTTAATCAGTGAAGGAAAAATTAGTGATGACGATTTAAAAAGAGTCCAAGCATATCTTGTTGGAATTCCTTTTATTGATATTTCTGCACAAAAAATTCCTTTTGAAATTCTTTCTATTATTCCAGAACCGATTGCGAGAAATAGAAACATTATTGCTTACGGGAAAGACGAGAATCGTTTAGAGGTTGCAATGCTTGATACAGATGATCTTTCTTCTTTGGATTTTATAAAAAAGAAAACAGGTTTTACAATTCTTCCTCGACTTACTTCTTCTTCTTCTATAAAAAAAGCGCTAGTTCAATATCAAAAAAGCTTGAAAGCCGATTTTGGAGATTTGATTAAAAAAGATACAGACGCAATGAAGACTGTGAAAGAGGGAGAGGAAAATGAAAAAAATCTTTTAGAAGTGGCGCAAGATTTGCCTGTGGTGCGTATTGTGGATACTCTTTTGAAACATGCGATTTTACAAAACGCTTCTGATATTCATATTGAGCCACAAGAAAATGAATTGCTTGTGCGATATCGTGTGGACGGAATACTTTTTGAAGCGATGACCCTTCCAAAACAAAGTGGACTTTCTATTGTTGCGAGAATAAAAGTTTTGGCGAGTTTGAAAATTGATGAAAAAAGATTGCCACAAGATGGGCGTTTCAAGATTGATTTAGATGGAGAAAAAGTTTCTTTCCGTGTTTCTATTTTGCCAACATATTATGGAGAGAAAACTGTTATGCGTATTTTGCGCGAGGGTGGTGGTGGATATACTCTGGAATCACTTGGATTTCATGGAGAAGGTCTGGAAAAAATCTATGAAGCTACAAAACAAACTACCGGAATGATTCTAACCACTGGACCGACTGGTTCTGGAAAATCTACAACGCTCTATACTCTGCTTGATATTTTGAATACTCCGGATGTAAATATTTCTACAATCGAAGATCCTGTGGAATATCAAATGAAACGCGTTAATCAAACTCAGGTGAAACCAGAGATTGGTTTTAGTTTTGCTGAAGGTTTGAGGAGTTTGGTGCGACAAGATCCCGACATTATCATGGTGGGAGAAATTCGAGATGGGGACACTGCCGGGCTTGCTATCAACGCTGCTCTTACAGGACACTTGGTGCTTTCAACTTTGCACACCAACTCTGCGGCTGGAACCGTGCCTAGACTTTTGGACATGGGTGCAGAATCTTTTCTTTTGGTATCTACGCTTCGCGTGATTATTGCGCAAAGACTTGTTCGAAAACTTGGAAAAAATAAAGAAAAATATTTTTTGTCGGCAGCTGGACTGAAGTCACTAGCGAAATCAGTTAACTTGGATAATGTTCTGAAAGTTTTAATTGATGAAAAAATCGTTGAACCAAAGGCTACTTGGGATAAAATTCCGTTTTATAAAGCAAAAGTTAATGGAGATGATGATGGTTTTTCTGGACGAATTGGAATTCATGAAATTTTAAAAACTTCGCCTACGATTCAGGAAATGATTATTGCGGGAAAAACTGCTGAAGATATAGAGGAGCAAGCAAAAAAAGAGGGAATGATGACTATGCTTGAAGACGGAATTTATAAAGCTGTGCGAGGTGTGACAACTATCGAAGAAGTGTTGAGAGTTATTTCTGAATAATTATGAAATTTAAATATAAAGCACAAAACACAGCCGGAAATTATGTAGAAGATGTTGCAGATGCAAAAGACAGTTTTGATTTAGCGAGAATTTTGAAAGAAAAAGATTTAAATATGATTTCTGCAAAGCCAGTGAACGGTGGAAAGTTTTCTCAAATAATTCAATCAATCACAAATTTTGGAACAGTTTCTACAAATGAAAAAATTCTTTTTGGAAAAAATCTTTCTTCAATGCTTGAAGCGGGTCTGCCACTTTCGCGCGCTATCGAAGTAATGGGAAGACAAAGTCGAAACAAAAAATTTAAGTTTGTGATGAACAGTATTAATGATTCTATTAAAAGCGGAGATTCTTTGTCGGGTGCACTATCAAAATTTCCTCATATTTTTCCAAGTCTTTTTATTTCAATGGTGCGAGCGGGAGAAGAATCTGGTGATTTGGTTGGATCTTTGGGAATCGTTTCTACCCAAATGGAAAAAACTCACGAACTGAAAAAGAAAATTCAAGGAGCGATGATTTATCCAGGAGTGATTATCACAGCGATGGCAGGTATTGGTATTTTTATGTTAATTTTTATCGTGCCAACTTTGACAAAAACTTTCGTTGAACTGAATGTCGAACTTCCAAAATCTACGCAGTTCATTATTAGTATTTCTGACGCTTTTAAAAACAATACTATTATTTTGCTTGGAGCTTTAGCTTTTGTAATCGGTTTGATTTTTATGGGTTTCAAAACTTCAACAGGGAGAAGAATTATGGATTGGACTCTTTTGCATATGCCTTTGGTTTCTAGATTGGTAAAAGAAACAAATTCTGCGAGAACTACTCGGACACTGTCTGCGTTGATAATTTCTGGAGTGCCTTATCTAACTGCTGTAGATATTACGACTGGTGTGATGCAAAATTCTTATTACAAAGCAGTGCTAAAAAAAGCTGGAAAAAATGTTGAGCTTGGTTTGCCTGTGGCAAAAATCTTTGAAGAAAATCAAAAGTTGTATCCTGTGTTTGTGTCAGAGATGATTGCGGTAGGAGAGGAGACTGGTGAACTTGGAAACATGCTTATGAAAGTGGCTGTGTATTATGAAAACGAAGTTGAACAAAAAACAAAAAACATGTCGACAATTGTGGAACCATTTTTGATGATCGTAGTTGGAGCCGCTGTGGGATTTTTCGCACTTTCGATGATCAGTCCGATGTATTCATTGGTAGAGAATATATAAAACAGCCACCCTGTGTTGGGTGGCTGTGTTTGGAGATTGAGGTTCAATCTCCTTGGTCCGTTTGGTTTCCTGGAGGTTTCTCTTTCTCATCGTTGGCAAAATAAGTTTGCCAATTTTTCTCATTCTTGCTCGCGACCGCGACCTTTTTGAAGACCCTGTTGATCTCACCATTTTCGTAGACATTGTCCACGTATCTGGCTCCGATGAAGATAGGATCACCTTTCCTTCCAATGCCTTCCATTGTGAATGGCTTGTCGAGCACGGGGTAGTAGCTTAGCACCGCTCCTTTTTCCGAGACCAGACTCACCGTTCCGTCTCGATGAATTTCCTGAATAGCGAGGCCGTCACCGTTGAGAAGGATGCAACCTTCGCGACTGTCTACCACTTTGAGTGGTTGGGGTTGTTCGCAGCCGGTAAGGGCGACGAGGGTGAAAATGAATGCTGCCAACATTGATTTTAGAGTGGCAACTTCTCCTCTTTTGGTTCTATTTTTCATTGGTACAGATTTTTATGGAGTTTATAACACATTATTTTGGTTGTCAAAGACTTAAGATAAAGAATAATTTAGGTTAAAATTGTGAAATGACTAAAGAAAATCCTAAATTTGAGGAGATGAAGAAGATTCGTGATGAAATCATGGAGTTGAAAGAATCTCCTCTATATATAGAGAGGGTGGAGAACGGGTATTTTCCTGTGATTGGGGCCGGAAGCCATGACGCGAATATCATGTTTATTGGTGAGGCACCTGGAAAAAACGAGGCGAAGACCGGACGGCCTTTTTGCGGGGCTTCCGGCCGTATCCTCGATGAACTTCTTCAAACTATCAAAACAAAAAGAGATGACGTTTATATAACTAATATTGTAAAAGACCGACCAACAGGCAATCGCGATCCACGTCCAGAAGAAATAGAAATTTACTCTCCATTTCTCGACAGACAAATTGAAACCATTCAGCCAAAAGTCATTGCAACACTCGGAAGATTTTCTATGCAATACATTATGAAAAAATTTGGTTTAGAGAAAGATCTAGATATTATTTCAAAAAATCACGGAAAAATTTTTGAAGCAAAAGCATCTTACGGAAAAATAAAAATCATTCCACTTTATCATCCTGCTGTCGCAATTTATTCTCGTACACAGTTACCACAATTAAAACAAGACTTCGAGCTTTTGAAAGAGTACAATAGTTAGTAATGAATAGAGGTTTTACACTTATCGAAACTGTAATCGGCGTTGCGATTTTTGCAATGATAGCTACATCTGCATGGATGGGGCTTGTAAAAATTTTTGATGCTGTCGCAATTCTTCGAACAAAAACTATTGCAGTAAACTTGGCGACAGAACAAATTGAAATTATTAGAAATCTTCCTTATTCAAAAGTTGGAATTCAAAACGGACTCCCTGCAGGAGATGTTCCTTATGAACAAATATTAGAAAGAGACGGAAAAAGTTTTCTTGTGAGAACTGCAATCAGAAATATTGATTTAGCATTTGATGGATTAATTGGTGGTACTCCAAACGATTTATCTCCAGCAGATAATAAATTAGTCGAAGTGGAAGTTTCTTGTTCAAATTGTGCAAAACAAATTGACCCAATTGTTTTTAGTACGAGAATCGCTCCAATGGCTTTAGAGACAACTGGAAATAACGGCGCATTATTTATTTCTGTCTTTGATTCCAACGGGCAACCAGTGTCCGGTGCAAATGTTTCTGTGGAATTTAATGCCACAACAACTCCAGTAATTATAAATGACATGACGAATGCTTCAGGTCTTCTACAAATTATTGATGCTCCTCCAGGGGTAGAGGCTTATGAAATTTTGGTCACAAAAGCCGGGTATTCTTCAGAAAGAACTTATGCAACTGGTGAAGTTTCAAATCCTTCGCCAAATAAATTGCATGCGAATGTGGTTTCAGGACAAGTTACTCAAATTAGTTTTTCGATTGATAGACTTTCTGTTCTGACTGTAAACACTAGAACTGTTGCTTGCTCTCCAATTTCAAGTGTCGATTTCAATATTGAAAGTTCAAAAATGATTGGTGTGAACACTCCTAAATATGATGTGGATCATGTAACAAATGTTTCAGGACAGAAAATTATCAGTAGTTTAGAGTGGGATACGTATAATTTAACTTTGTTGGAATCAGGGAAACATTTGATTGGTGCAAATCCTAGCCTTCCCTTTGATGTTTTTGCTGGTACTGAACAAACTTTAGATTTAATTTTGGGATCATCAGATCCAAACGCTGTGCTCGTGACTGTGGTGGATGGAGCAAATCAACAATTACTTTCTGATGCAATAGTAAAATTCACTCAAGGTTCTGTGATGAAAACTGCAACAACTGGTAGTGGTTATCTTGAGCAAACAGATTGGTCTGGAGGTCAGGGACAAATCAATTTTATAAATGAATCACAATATTTGACACAAGATGGGGGAATAGAAACAAACAGTCCAGATGGAGAATTAAAGTTAGATTATTTTGCGGGCAATTATTCGAACAGTGGTTTATTAGAATCTTCTGTTTTTGATATTGGTACCACTACAAATTTCTTGACACTTTCTTGGACGCCATCTGATCAGCCTCAGTTTTCAGGATTAAATTCTGCAAAATTTCAAATCGCTACAAATGAAACTTTAGAAGACACGCCCGAGGTTCCTTTGGTTTGGGATTTTAGAGGTCCAAGTGGTAGTAGTGGAACTTATTATGATACTCCGGGGCAAGCCATTGCGAGCCTGCACGACGGCGACAGATATTTGAAATATAAATTATTTTTATCTACTGGAGATTCTTCTGTAACACCAAATATCTCTGATGTGCGTTTTAGTTTTGCTACCGACTGTACTCCTGTGGGACAGGCCTATGTTGGTGGGTTAAATAACTCTTCTTATAATTTGGAAATTTCAAAACCAGGTTATGAGACGATAAATTATTCTGGACTTCTTTTCAATCAACCTTGGCAAACTGTTAAAATAACTTTGAATCCATTATAAATATGAAAAAAGGTTTCACTTTAATTGAATCAGTAATTGCAGTAGCCATATTTAGCTCGGTTGTTGTTGCCATTGGAGCTTTTCAAAGAGATGTTTTTTTCTTTAATGATATTTTACAAACAGGATTAAACAATATTACAGAAGCCAGAAAAGTTTTGAGACCATTTGTTGGGGAAGTGCGTGGAGCACAACCTTCAAATCTTGGTGCTTCAGCTGTGCAAAATGCAGAAGAAAAATCTTTTATATTTTTTACAGACTTAAATGCAGATGGATTAAAAGAAAGAGTGCGATATTTTGTTGATGGAGATACTTTTAAAAAGGGTGTTATCGAGCCAATTGGTAATCCATTTGTATATGATCAAAATAATGAAAAAATAACTAATGTGGTAAATGATGTTGTAAATGTAGACACGAAATTTTATTACTATGGTTCAAATTATAATGGTACAGAAGAAACACCACCGCTAGCCTTCCCCGTGTCTCCTTCGGAAGTTCGTTTGGTAAAAGTTGATTTAACCATTGATACAAATCCGAATCGTGCTCCTGGTAGAATGACTATCACAACACAAGCAACAATTAGAAATTTGAAAGACAATTATGAAGACTAATAATTTAAAAAATAATAGTGGAATAATTCTTTTGAATACTTTAGTTTTTGGAATGGTTGCCGTGATGTTAATTGTTGCACTCTCTAGCTGGTTTACTGTGACTTATCGAGGCTCAAGAAAAGTTATTGATGAAGAGCAAGCCTTTCATATTGCTGAAGCAGGAATTGAATATTACAGATGGCATTTAGCTCACGCACCACAAGATTTTACTGACGGAAATGCTGCGAATGTTGCTCAGCCTTATAAGCATGATTTTTTTGATAAAAATGATGAAAAAATTGGTGAGTTTGAATTAACTATTATAGCTCCAGAAAGTGGTTCGACTTTGGTGACTGTTGAGTCAAAAGGAATCTTGGATGCATCAGGAGTTTCAAAAACTATTAGAGCAGAATTCGCAAAACCTACATTTGCAAAATATGCTTTTATTTCAAATGAAAATATTCGTCTTGGCGAAGGTACAGAAGTTTTTGGGTTGATTCATTCAAACGAAGGTGTTCGTTTTGAGGGAGTTGCTCATAATTTGGTGACGAGCGCCCAGACTACTTATGATGATCCAGATCATGGAGGAGCAAAAGAATGGGGAGTTCATACTCATGTGGATCCTGTTGATCCAATGCCGAATACTCCTTTGCCAAATAGATTTGATATTTTTCAATCTGGGCGCGAGGTGGGTGTGCCAGCAATAGATTTTGATGGACTTACTGCCACAATGGCCGATTTAAAATCAAAGGCGCAGGCAGATGGCAGATATCATGGAAGCTCTGGAAAGAGTGGATATAATTTAGTTTTAAAAACTAATGGAACTTATCAATTATACAAAGTGAATTCTTTGATTAATCCCTCTAACTCTTGCAATAACGCTCTTGGTCAGCCTGATTGGGGAAGTTGGAGTATAAATAAACGATCTTTGGTTGGTACATATCAAATGCCGGATAACGGTGTAATTTTCCTTGAAGATCATGTTTGGGTTGAAGGACAAATAGATGAAGAAAGATTGACTATCGTGGCAGCACGATTTCCAGAGGCTCCTGGGCAATACAGAAATATTATTATCAACAAAGATATTTTGTATTCAAACATGGATGGGCAAGATGTTTTGGGTTTGATTGCGCAGGGAGATATTAATATTGGAATGTATAGTGATGATGTTTTAGATATTCATGCAGCGATGATCGCAAAGAATGGAAGAATTGGAAGATATTATTACCGACCACCTTCAAATAATAATGGATGCTCTCCTTATCATACGAGAAACACAATTAATGTTTATGGAATGATTGGCACAAACGGTAGATATGGTTTCGCTTACACAGATGATACTGGTTATATAAACAGAAATGTGACTTACGACGCAAATCTTCTTTATAATTCTCCGCCAGAGTTTCCACTTACTGCAGATCAATACGAAATAATTTCTTGGGAAGAATTGGATTAGTTGAAAATTGATATATAATATTTTTAATGATTGAAAAAATATTTAATACAAATTTAATTTCAAAATTGATTTTAAGTTTAGTTGTTCTTTTACCAATTTTCTATTTACCAGCAAGTTTATCGTCTTTGATTTTTGCCAAAACAGCTTTGCTTTATTTTTTTGTTTTTGTTGTTGCTCTATGTGCTGTATTTGCTTTTCTAAAATCAAAAGAAAAGTTTTTAGATTTTAGTTATTTTAAATTTGGTGCACTTGCAGTGGTGCTTTCTTATACTGTTTCGGCGTTACTTTCAGAAAGTTTCAGGGTTTCTTTTTGGGGAAGGGATTTAGCAATAGATAGTTGGGCAACAGTATTCAGTTTGTTTTTGCTGTTTTGTTTAATTACAAGACATTTCCAAAAGAGTTATGCACTAAATGTTATTTTCAGTTTTATATTTGTTTCTGGGTTACTTTCAATTTTTCAATTATTAAATATTTTAGTTCCAAGCTTTCCAACTCTTGGGATTTTCTACGACGCATCATCTAGTATTTTGGGAAAAGTTAACGATCTCTCTTTGTTCTTGGTTGTTGGTGTTATTTTGATTACTTTAGCTCTAGAGCAGCTTAAAATGACAAGTAAGTTTAAAGCCATTCTTTATGTAATTGGTATTTTGAATTTGAGTCTAATATTGCTAATTAACTTTAATTTAAGTCTCTATATTATAATTGGTTTTGGAGTTATCTATTCAATTTATAAGTTTGTAGTTTATAAAAATATTAATCAAAAACTAAAAGGCGAAGATTTAAAAGTGTTCGGTGCCTCTTTGTTTTTGTTAACCATTTCTGTTATTTGGTTATTTTTTGGATCAGGGATAAGTTCAGAGTTATCTAAAAAATTAAATTTTAATTATGTTGAGGTTCGACCATCTCTTTCTAATACAATTGAAATAAGTAAAAAATCTTTAGAACAGAATTTATTCTTTGGATCAGGCCCAGCAACTTTTGAAAGAATGTGGCCGCAGTTGAGATCAGATGAAGTTTTAAAAACAGATTTTTGGAATGTTGATTTTAGATTTGGATACGGATTAATTTCATCTTTTGGAGTTACTTTAGGTTCTGTAGGAGTTATCGTGTGGATTATATTTTTGATAATGGTTCTTTCATATGTTATTAAATCGTTACTATTTAAAACAAAAGATTTAAGCTCTAAATTTATTTTAGATGCTTTTGCAATTTCAACCGTAGTTCTTTGGATTATTTCGGTGATGTATATTCCAACCATTAGCTTATTTGCTCTCGCGTTTATTTTCACAGGAATATTATTTGCTTTACTAAAAGATATTAAAGTAATAGAAGTTTTAAAAATTCAATTCAATCAATCTGCTGGAAAAATTTTAGCAATTGTATTCATTGTTGTTTTAGGAATATTTTATTATGTGTTGTTAGGAAAATTTGTAGCACATTCATATTTTCAAAAAGCTCAGTTTGCTGTTGTTGAGAATAATACCGATCAAGCTCTAATTTATTTAGAGAAGTCTATAGAAAAAGATGATTTAGATATTTATCACCGATCTTTGTCAGTAATTTATACTAATTTTTTGTATCAAGAGATTAATAGCGAAAAAGAATTAAATAAAGAAGAGTTGGAATCTATTATTCAGAAAATAATACAAAATTATGATTTGGCTATTAAATATGATCAAAATAATTACTCCAATTATTTGAACATGGCTGACTTTTTTGCAGAGCTGCTGGCATTGGAAGTTTCACCAGAAGAAGCTTACACAATGTCTACTAATTTATATAACAAAGCTGGGCAACTAAAACCTAATAATCCTTATATTGAATTACAAAAATCTAAGCTGAGTTTTTTTAATCAAGAATATTCTAAAGCCAAAGAGGGAATCGCTAAAACAATCTCACTTAGACCTCAATATTACGAAGCATATCTTGCTCTTTCTCAAATGGAACTTGAAATGGGAAATGGTCAGATTGCTGTCGATACTTTGACTGAATATTTGAAAATAATGCCAGATGATCATAATGCGATGTTTCAATTAGGGTTACTTTATGCCGGTGTGAATGATTATCAAAATGCTGCTATTATTTTTCAAAACCTTCAATCAATATATCCAGAAGATCAAAACCTAAGGGGTGTGTTGGAAAACATTAAAAATGGTAATTTAAGTGATACAATATAAACGATATGAAAAAATTTCAACAAGTAAAATTATTAGTGTTAGTGGTTTTATTATTAGTATCGCCGATTTTATGGATAGTTTTGGGGAATATTCCGGTAGATTTTAACGACACTCAATCTTGGATTTATTTAATTACTTTTGCAGTTTTGGCACTTGCTGTGTTTTTTGCTTTAGACTCGAATAAAAAGTAGTTTTATTGTGGATATGGTGGAAATTATTTTAAAATAATCCGTGTTACAATTTTGATATATTCATTTAAAATAAATATAATGATAAAAAACATTTTAAGCACAATATTTATTTTTACCCTGCTGATTGGATGCATTCCTTTTTTTGAACCATCGATTCTAAATGCTATAGAAGATGAAGTTCTTGTAAACCTTACTGTTGATTCTGGAATTTCTATTACATCTCCTGCGGACGTGACAATGTCTAACTTAGGTACTTCTGTAAATACATCTACTGGTGGAGCTGTTTGGAATGTAAAAACCAATGATCCTGACGGCTATAGTCTTTCTGTAAAAGCATCTGCTGCTCCTGCTATGGTTAGTGGTGGAAATAGTTTTTTGGATTACACCGAAGCTACACCAGGAACTCCTGATGCTTGGTCTGTTGATGCCTCTACTATTCAATTCGGTTTTTCTGGGTTAGGGACAGATGTTGTCAATGTGAACAGTGATCAATATGCTGCTACAGGTCAAACTACATGTGATAATGGTGTGGCTTCATCGACTGTTAATTCAACACTAAGATTTTTAGGTTTTGAAACATCAAATCAAACTCTTGCAACTCGAGCAGCAACCACAACTACGGCTGGAATTGATACGAGAATTTGTTTCGCGGCTGCGCAAAACGGAGTATATGCACCAGCAGGGGCATATCAAGCTACTATTACAGCTACTGCAGTGGCGCTTTAAGATATGGATTATATAATAAATTTTATGTTTAAAAGAGAATCAAAAATAAATTCTTTAGCGATTTTGTTTTCATTGATTTTTATTTTAATTTCTATCCCTCAAGTTTCTGATGCTCAGGTTACAAGGGAACAGTTGGGAGTAGAGCTTTTGAATGATTTTGTTTTGGAACCAGCTAAAAATGAAGTTTTATTAAACCCCGGAGAATCTTCTGTGGAGTATTTATCTATTATTAATAGAAAAGCCGTAAATGTGGATTTTCAAATTCAAATAGAAGATATTGTTGGATCTGATGATATTGCAGAACAGGTAAAACTTTTAGGTGATGAAAAAGGTCCTTATTCTCTAAAAGATTTTTTGATTCCAGAAATTACGGAATTTACACTTGAGCCAGGCGAAAAAATTACTATTCCTGTACGTGTAGAGCTTTCACAGGATGCTGAGCCTCGAGGTTATTATGGTGCTTTAATTGTTTCGTCTAGAGGAGATGATAGTAGAGTAGATTCTAATGGAGAAGTAAGTGGTAAAACAGAAATTATAACTAGATTGGGTTCAATTTTTCTTGTGAGAATAAATGGAGATGTGATTGAAAAAAGTGAGCTGGTAGATTTTAAAACAATCGGTCCTAAAAAATACGTTTATTTCTCTAATCCAGAAGGTTTTGAGGTTGCGATAAAAAATAAAGGAAATGTTCACTTGGTTCACTATGGAGAAATAAAAATTAAAAATCTTTTTGGTAAAGAAGTGACTAGTCTGCCAATAAATGCTTTCTTTTCACTTCCAGATTCAACTAGATATAGAGAATTGTCGTGGAAAGATGGTTTTGCTTTTGGTTTTTATAGAGCGGAATTAGCTTTATATCAAGGTTTTGAAAATGAAGATGGTTTTCTAGATTCAAATATTTGGTTTTTTGTACTTCCTTGGAAACTAACACTAGGTTTGTTGCTGTTAGCCTTCGTTATCTTTGTAGTTATTAGATATTTTAAAAAGAATTTTAAACTGGAAAGAAAAAAATGAGAGATGTTTTTCATTCTATTCTAATTACATTACTAGTTTTTATTTCAATCATCCCGGTTATTTCTGTTGGACAAGTACGAGAAAGCGCAAATTATAAAATAGAAAGAGATAGTTTGAATGTAGGAGGTGGATTTAGTTCTAGTGCTAATTATCAGACGGAGAGTTCTGTTGGTGAGGTATCAACTGGTTTTTCAGATAGCGACAACTATACTGTTTCAGCTGGATTTCAACAAAGTTTAGAGGCATCTTACATCTCAATTTCTTCTCCTGCTGACTTAAATATGGATTCTGTGAATGGTTTGACTGGAGGTGTTTCAACTTCTTCAATTGCTTGGACTGTAACTACAAATAACAACGCAGGATATTCTTTGGCTATTAAAGCGAGCACAGATCCTGCTTTGAAATCGGTACTCGATGAATTTCAGGATTATGGAATCGCTGTGACGGATCCAGATTTTGATTTTTCTATAGATTCTACAACAGCAGAATTTGGATTTAGCCCAAGTGGGACACATATCTTAGATAAATTTAAAGATAACGGCAGTGTTTGTAATTCTGGTTCTGGAGACACTCTTTATAAGTGTTGGGAAGGTCTAGCAACTTCTTCACAAACCGTAGCTCAAAGTGCGTCTTCAAACGATCCTTCTGGAACTGTTACAACAATTCACTTTCAAGCTGAGTCTGGTGCAGATAAAATTTTAACGGCGGGGAGTTATTCTGCTACAATAACAATGACGGCCTTGGCGCTTTAGTCATTTTTGAAATGAATAAAAGAAAAGAAAGTATAATATTTTTTGTAGTAATTTTATTTTTATTTAGTACACCTCTTTTTTTAAAGGCCCAATTAAACACACAATCTGGTGATACGGATGTAAATTTGATAGTGGAGGGTTGTAATAATAATTTAATTTGTGAGGCAAATATAGGAGAAGATTTGGCAACATGTCCTAATGATTGCTCATTTATACCTCCAGCCGAAGATGATGAAGAGCCTACTCGTGATTCTAATCGTCCTCCTAGTTTGAGACAAGATTTTTTTTCTGAATCTAATTTAATTCAACATCTTCCACCTACTAATTTAAAAATATCAATTGAAGAAAAGAACGTTTATTTATTTTGGAATAATCCCAAAGATGTAAATTTTGATTTTATTAGAATAATGAAAAATAATTATTACACCACCAATCCATATGAAGGGAGTATTGTGTATGAAGGAAATTTAGAATCACAGTCTGATTATTTGGAAAAGTTTGATGAAGATTATTTTTATATATTTTTTGCAAAGTATAAAGATGGAAATTTCTCTGCGCCGGTAGTTGTGAGCGTGAATTCAAGAAAACCTAGTATTTTTGAAGATATTAAAAAAGAAGTGAAGGATGATATTGAAATAAATCTAGAAAAACCTTTCGAACCAATATTCTTTTCAGATAAACTAAATCTATATGAAATAAATTTTACTCAGAACGGCGAAAGAATCTTCTGGAAAAAGGATATTTTAAAGGCTTATAGCGATATTCCAATAGAATTATCTTTTTCAAAGAAAAATATTTTTGCACCAATAGATAATTATTTTATAGAAATAGATTTTTTTGATTCAAATGATGTCTTTTTGAGAAGAGAAGTGATGAAGATAGATTATATTGGAGGAGCTGAGACATATAAGGGTAATATTTCTAATCTATCTTTTGTGAGTAGATTGAGTTTTAAAATTTACATTGCGGAAAAAGGCGAACAAAAAAATGTTGTTGCTGGTATAATAGATTTTAGTAATAAAGTAGAAGAATTTCCAACCACTAGATCTTTTGAAAAATATATACTCATAATACTCATTATGTTGTTTATATTATTCATCTTTTTCAAGAAGAAACGCAAGGATAACTAATTTTTTCAAACAAAAAAAATGTTAAAATTTAAGCGGCGATGGCCAATGCTTTTTTGTTATGAAAAAATTATTAATTAAAACTTTAACATTCAAAATAATCTTAATATTGGCCTTATTAAATTTTTCTTTAATTGATTCAAAAGACGTCTTTGCCGCTATTAATCCAGAAATAAATTATCAAGGAAGACTTCTTGATGACCTTGGAGATCCTGTTGCTGATACTGATTTTAATATTCAATTTAAACTATATACAGTAGATACTGGAGGTACGGAAATTTGGACAGAAAATCATTGTTATTCTCCGGATGATGGTGCAACTTGTGATGGAACAGGTGTAGATAGCAGAATTACCACAAGAGACGGTTTGTTTAGTGTGATGCTTGGAAGTGTCAACTCACTTTCTGATGTTGATTTCAATCAAACACTTTATTTGGGAATAAATATTGGAGGAACGGGAGACACTCCTAGTTATGACGGAGAAATGACACCTAGAAAAGTACTCGGAGCTGTACCTGCAGCTTTTGAAGCTGGAAAATTGAATGGAATTACATCCGATCAATTTTTTAGAAATGATATTTTAAATGCTACAAACAGTGCAACAACTTCACTTGCGATTCAACAAAACGGTGCCGGAAAAGTGGCGGAATTTTTCGGCTCAACTGGAAATAGTTTGTTTACAGTGCAGTCGAATGGAAATGTGGGGATTGGGACATCAACACCATCTGCAATGCTTGCTGTACATGGAACATTCTATGCTTCAAGTACTTCAAGTTTTGGTTCTGATGTCTCACTACTTAATTCTTCAAAATTATATTTGAACCCATATGATTATATTTATAGTAATGGTGGAGGTTCTACATATTTATCTAGCCCTTTTGCACAATCTGTATTTATAACTTCAGGACAATCAGCTCAGTCTGCCTCTCTGAAACTATCAACTTCTGAGAATAAAAGTGCTGGACTTATACATTATGACGTAGCTCATGCAAATGGAAGATTACTTGAAATGTATTCAGAACCAGGTGTTGCCTTGTCTTTTTCTCCTGCCCTTACTGAAGCAATGCGAATTACCACTGGAGGAAATGTTGGAATTGGTACAACGAATCCGACTGCCAAACTAGAAGTTAAGACTTCAGATACTGAGACATTTAGCGTATCAGGAAGAGCTCTAGGAGATTTTACCGGTTCACCAACAATTGGTGCAACAAACGGAAACGTTTTCATAACGGATGGTGTTCGCGTTGGTAGTTATAGTGGTCTTACTTCTGTAAATATTGGACAAACCGATTACGCTAATAGTCTTATACAAGTTGGTGGTGGAAGCGCGCTGAATGGTATAGGTGTCCGACTTGGAAGTGATGAGACATACCAAGGCCCTTTTAAGGTTTTGAGTGGGAATAATACTGAGTTGTTCAGAATTATGCCAACAGGGAATGTCGGGATTGGTGCGACAGCACCTCTTGAAAAATTAGATATAGGAACTGCAGTTGCTAGCAGTGAAACAGGAAGTGCAAATATTAAATTCAGTTACACACCCCAACCTTCAGATTTTAACAACTCTATTCGTAATTCATTTTCAGGAGTAAATAGTTTTCAAACTATGGCTTTTTATGTAAAAAGTACGAGTGAAGTAAACCCTCTTACTCTTACCGGAGATAATAGAGTTTTAATAAATGGAACACCCTCATTTAATACTGCTGTTGCTGTTGGTGCTGGGGCGGCAGGTTTGACTCCGACAGGTCAGCTTCAAATCCTCGATACTTATAATGGGGGATCTTTTGCTCACGAAACTCTGGTAATGAATTATTCTGCAAATCAGTACAAAACAAGTTTCGGAGCTAATTTTAACAACGTTGCGGCAGACAATTTCCTTACACTTAACATTTCTTCAGGTTCATCAACTCAGGCGGCAAATGTACAGACGTGGTTAGGAAATGGGAATGTTGGAATTGGAACAACAACACCTTCAAAAGAACTTTCAGTAGATGGTGATTTTGTGGTTACTGGTAATATTGAGGTTAGTGATTCAACTTTTCTTTCTGAAGATTATTTAAACTTTTCAAATACTGTTGGAAGCTCTGGGTTTGGGCTTAGAAACAATGCTGGTGTAATCGAGTATAAAGATTCTTCTGGTGCGTGGATTCCTTTAAATGAGATTGGTCAGGAGACATACGGGTACGTTAAATTTTCTGATGTAAAATCTGATGGTACGGATGCTGGTACGGCAACTTCAGGCTCTTGGTTTACAAGAACTCTAAATACAGAATCAGACGATACTATTGGTTCAACTCTTTCTTCAAATACTTTTACACTACCAGCTGGTACTTATCGCATAGATGCGAAAGTTCCGGGATTCCATGTTAATGGACATCAATCTAGGTTATATAACGTTACAGACGGTGCCGTTTCTTTATTAGGGTCAAATGCAACTGCTGTAAATTTACTTTCTGCTACACATTCATTTATCAATGGTGTTATAACAATAGCCTCAGAAAAAACTTTTCGTATTGAACAAAGAGTTCAAACAACTAGAGCTAGTGATGGTCAGGGTTCTGATAATGGTTTTGCTGGAACTGATGAATTATATACGGTTGTAGAGGTTAGTAGTTTAACGGCAGAATCTGCAGCTTCTGGATCTTGGACAGTTAATGGAAGTGATATAAGTTTTGAAGGGGGAAAGGTTGGTATTGGAACATCTAACCCAACTACAGGTTTATTGGTTTTGGAAAGCTCTGCATCCTCAGCGTTTGACGGATTGTCGCTTATAAACAGTGTATCAGGAACAGGGCTCGGCTCTAATCGTATTTTGTTTGGTCGAAGTGTCGCTAGCAATCATCAGCAAGCCGCTATTATTTCAGATATCACGCTAGCAAACGACTTCGGTGAAGGCTACCTCGCCTTCCAGACACAGACTGCAGGAGCACTAGCGGAGCGTATGCGTATAACAAACTCAGGTGATATTGGAATTGGTACTAGTACTCCACAAAGAAGACTACATGTTCAAGTTGGTTCGGATGTTGCACCTGTTCGTTTCCAAGATTCAAATGGATATTGTGAAATTAATCCAACTTCTACTACTTGGACATGTACCTCTGATCAAAGATTGAAAGAAAACATTCTTGACGTTGCAAGCACTACACCAGATTTATTTGAAAAAATGATGCAATTACGACCTGTAACTTTTGAATGGAAAACAGATGAAACAAACACTACTCGAGTTGGGCTTATTGCTCAAGAGGTCGAACTAATTTTTCCTGAGTTTGTGACAACAGATTCTGAAACAGGCTTAAAAACTGTTGCTTACGGTTCTTTTGTTCCATATTTAATATCTGTAGTGCAAGATTTAGCTAATAAACTTGGTGAGTTAGCAAAAAGAATTGATGAAATAGATTTAGTTGGAGGATTTATTGCAAAACTAACAATCGGTTCTAGTGAAAAACCAACTGGCGTGACTTTATATGATGAAGTGACAGGAGATCCTTATTGTATGTCTGTGAGAAATGGAGATATGGTGACAAAATTTGGTGAATGTACAGATGAATCACAAGAACCTACAGGAAATTCTAATGATGATACTGGAGAAATACCTCATATTTTCAACTCGAATATAGAAGAAGAGGAGAATCCAGATATTATTTTTGAAGATGAAATTGTTGATGTTGAAGAAATCTCCGAGGTAGATGAAGTTGAAGAAATTATTGAAATTGAAGATGTTTCTATAATAGAAGAAACAGAAGAGGTAGAAGAAGTGGAGGAACTGGACACAACAGAAGAGGTGCAAGTGATTTTTGAAACGAATAATTCCTCAGGTTCTGTAGAATTAAATCTGTGATAAAATTACTTTGATGTCTGCTAGAAAGAAGCTCGTTATCGGCAATTGGAAAATGAATCCCCAAACTCTTATTGAAGCTAAGCGTATTTTCTCTACATTTAAAAAAACTAAAAGAGATGACAAAGGTGCGACTGTAGTTTTTTGTCCACCGTTTCCATTTATTAATGAACTTAGTAAAAGTTATTCAGGAACTAGAATATTTTTTGGTGCACAAGATTTGTTTTGGAAAGAAGAAGGTTCTTATACAGGGGAAGTGAGTCCAAAAATTTTGCAAAGTGTTGGAGCTAAATTTGTAATTGTTGGACATTCTGAAAGAAGAAGTCTTGGAGAGAGTGAATCTGTGGTATGTGAAAAAGTAAAAGCGACTTTGAAGGCTGGAATGCACGCTGTTCTTTGTGTTGGAGAATCTACAAGAGATATTCACGGAAAATATCTGCACACTTTGAAAGAACAAATTTTGTCTGCACTAGATGGAGTTGAAGTTTCTTCTTTGAAACGATTGATTGTGGCGTATGAACCTGTTTGGACAATCGGAGAAGGACACACCGCAATTGATAATCATGATTTACATCAGACAATTTTATTTATTAAGAAACAATTGATTGAAAAGTATGACCGAAAAGTCGGAGATGCAATCTCAATTGTTTATGGAGGATCTGTGGATTCGGAAAATGCCAATCTTTTGATTAAAGAAGGGGGAGTAGATGGATTTTTGGTTGGAAGAAATAGTTTGAATGCATTTGAATTCGCAAAAATAATTTCAGAAGTTTCAAGAAAAAAATAATTTTATGAAAAAAGTAAACTTTGAAAAAATAAAAACTATTGATGACCTGGGAGATATTAAGGGGAAGAAGGTTTTATTGCGATTGAGCTTGAATGTGCCTGTAGAAAAGGGACATGTGGTGGATCCTTTTCGTATTGAAATGGCGATTCCAACTATTATGGAGCTTAGAGATAAAGGTGCAAAAGTTATTCTTTTAAGCCATATTGGACGAGATCCAAAAGAAACATTGGAGCCGATAATGAGATATCTTCAAGACACTCTGCCTGTGGTTTTTATACGAGATATTTTTTCAAACAATGTTCAAAAAATGATTGATTATGCAGCTCCTGGAAGTGTAATTATTTTTGAAAACTTACGCCGACATGAAGGTGAAGAGAAAAATGATCCTGAATTTGCAAAACATCTCGCATCCTTTGGAGATATTTATATAAACGATTCTTTTCCTGAATGCCACAGAAAGCACGCTTCAATTGTGGGTATTCCGGAACTTCTACCAAGTTTTGCAGGAAGACAACTGATACAAGAGATCACAAATCTTTCAAAATCATTCAACCCAGAGCATCCGTTTTTGTTTATTTTAGGTGGAGCAAAAGTAGAAACAAAACTGCCTTTAATAAATAATTTTCTAGATAATGCTGACAATATTTTTATTGGAGGAATTTTGGCGAATGATTTTCTAAAAACAATGAATCTACAAACAGGAAAATCCGCTCTTTCAAATCAAACAGTTCCGAAGGAATTGCTGGATAATAAAAAGATTATTTTGCCATCTGACATTGTGGTAGACAGAAATGGTAAAAAGGAAAATATTCCACATGACGCTGTTTTGGAAAACGATAAAATTTTTGATATTGGAAGAAAAAGTGTTGAGACTGTTTGTGATTTGATCAAAAAAGCAAAATTTATTTTATGGAATGGCCCTGTTGGTTTTTGTGAAGGAGGTTTTTGTGAAGGAACCGAAATTATTGCTAATGCGATTGTGGAGAGTAAAGCTGTTTCAATTGTGGGAGGGGGAGATACTTTGGCCTCTGTTTCAGATGAAGTGCAAGCTAAAATGACTTTTATTTCTACAGGTGGTGGTGCGATGTTGGATTATCTTGCAAATGGAAATATTCCCGGTGTTGAAGCTCTAGAGAGATAAATTACAAGAAAGATTTTATTTTCTCTGCCATTTCTTTTAATTGCTCTGGTGATTCGTCGTGTGCCAAGATCGGATTTATTTCGTGTTCTTTGAAAAGGGGGATTAGGTGTAGATGTGCATGAGGGACTCCAAAACCTTCCACTGCCATTCCTACACGTACACAAGCCGTAGCTTTTTGTATTGCTGGTGCAATTTTTGTCGCTAATTCAAAAATTCCCAAATACGTTGCTTTGTCTAAATCAAAAATATAATCCATTGGTTTTTTAGGGATTATTAGAGTATGACCTAAGTTTATTGGTTTGATGTCTATGAATACAAAGTAATTTTCATCTTCATATATTTTGTCACAAGGAATCTCTCCAGAGATAATTCGTTCAAATATTGTTGGGTTTAAGCTCATAAATTCATAATATGCTAAAATCGAGCACATGAAAAGATACGAGTTACGAGAAGGTGTTCCAGAAAAAGTAACTCAAGAATTGGCTGGTTATCCAGAATTGGTACAAAAACTTTTATTTCATCGAGGAATTTCAGATTATAATGCTGCAGAAATATTTTTTAAACCAGATTTCGAAAGAGATTTGCACGATCCTTTTTTGCTTCCGAACATGGATGAAGCTGTAAATCGAATTTTGTTAGCGATAAAAGAAAATCACAGATTCACTATTTATTCTGATTATGACGCTGATGGAATTCCAGCGTCCGTGGCTTTGCATGATTTTTTTAAGAAAATTGGTTACGAGAATTTTGATGTATATATTCCACATAGAAACAGAGAGGGTTTTGGGTTGAATAAAAAAGCAATTCAAGAAATCGCCTCACGAGGTTCAAAGTTGATGATCACCGTCGATTGTGGGACTTCGGATGTAGATGAAGTGGCACTTGCCAGGTCTCTAGGAATTGATGTGATTATCACCGATCATCATGAAGCTCATGAAGTTTTGCCAGATGCGATAATTGTTAACCACAAATTGATTGGTTCAAAATATCCGGAAAGAATTTTGTGTGGTGCAGGTGTAGTTTTTAAATTGATTCAAGCTTTGATTGCGAAAGGAGATTTTAATTTACCGAAAGGTTTTGAAAAATGGTTTTTGGATATGATTGGAATTGCAACTTTGGCAGACATGGTGCCATTGGTGGGGGAGAATCGAGCACTGGCGCATTACGGTTTGATTGTGTTGCGCAAATCTCCAAGGCCTGGATTGCAGCAACTTCTCCGAAAAACTCGAACAAATCAAAATCAAATTAGTGTAATGGATGTTGGGTTTACAATTGCTCCTAGAATCAATGCGGCATCGAGAATGGGAGAGCCTGATGTGGCATTTAATTTGTTGGCAGAAAAATCTTTTGAAAAAGTTGGTGCGCTTGTGGATCATTTACATGAAATTAATGATCAAAGAAAAGGTCATGTGGCTGTGATTACAAAAGCTGTGTATCAAAAAATGCATGAGATGGAAAATTCTGATGAATTGAAAGTGATTGTTGCAGGTAATCCTTTGTGGCAGCCTTCTCTTTTAGGGCTTGCTGCTAGCTCTGTGGTGGAAAAGTACCAGAAGCCAGTTTTTCTTTGGGGAAGAGGCGATGGAGAAGAATTAAAGGGTTCTTGTCGAAGTATTGAAGGTGTGAGTACTTTGGAATTATTAAATGATGTATCTGATTTATTTCATGCTCATGGTGGGCACGATCAGGCTGGGGGTTTCGTTGTGCAATCAGAACATGTGGATTTTTTGCAAGACCGTTTATCTGCTGCTTATGAAAAATGCGTTTCTGAACAATCTGAACAAGTTGTTTTTCTAGATGCAGAAATTACAATCCCAGAAATTAATTATTCTTTTTTTAATCAAGTTCAAAAATTGAGTCCCTTCGGTATTGGAAATGAAGAGCCAAAATTTTTAGTTAAAAATATTTTAGTTAATGATGTGCAGAAGTTCGGAAAAAATAAAGAGCACATAAAGATAATTTGCGAAGATAACGGAAAGCAAATCGAAGCAATTTCTTTCTTTTCAAATGAAGATTCTTTTTCAAATCCAGTGAAAAAAGATATGAAAATTTCTATTGTTGCAATTATTGAGAAAAACCAGTGGGGAAAGAGTAGCTTAAGATTGAGAATTTTGGATGTGCTTCTCTAATACTTCATTCACTTTTATTAAAATCTCATCTAGGGTAAGTGTTGCTTTTACTAAATATTTTTCTGCACCTAGACTTAAACCTTTTTCAATTTCTTCTTTTTGACCAAAGTTTGAAAGAATAACAACTGGAATATTTTTTGTTTCTTCTTTGCTTTTGATTTCTTCAAGAATCTCAAAACCATTTTTTCCAGGAAGTAAGATATCCAAAATAATAATATCTGGAGTAGTTGTTTTTAAAATAGCAAAAGCTTGATCAGCGTCGATTGCGTGTAATAGTGTGCATTTATTGATAGAGCACTTTCTAGAAATCATGTCTGACAAAAGCAAATCATCTTCCACCCACATGATGACTTTGTCTGTTGGCTGATCTCCTTCACAAAGTACTTCCGAATCAACATCTATATCGTTTTTACTCATGATTTTATTGTAGCACTATATAAATAAATCTACATCCTTTTAGTCGTTGGGAGTTCTATATAGAAAGACGTCTCACCTTCTTTTGTGCTTTCAAACCATATTCTTCCACCATGGTCTTCTACGATGTTTTTGGTAATAAAAAGCCCAACTCCTAGCCCTTCAGTCTCTTTTCTTATAGCATTTTTAGCTCTGAAGAATCTTTGGAATATGTTTTCGGCCTCTTCTTTTGGAATACCGATTCCTTTGTTTTTCACAATTACTTGCAAAGTGGTATTAATTTTTCTGGTCTCAATATTTATAACGCTGTTTTCATTACCGTATTTAATTGCATTATCTATAAGGTTTTGTAGGACGATTGAGATTTTTTTGTGGTCAATTTCTGCCATAAGTTTTTCTGCTGGCCGCTTCCATTCAATTTTTATATTTCTCTTCACAGACAATGAGTTCACAGATTTTAATGTGTCTTCAATCACTTCAGACATATCTGAACTTTTGAAAACATAATCATATTTTTCTTTTGTATATAAATCGATATCTAGTAAATCGTTCACTAACTCAATAACTTTATTGTTGCTACTGATATTTTTTTCTAAAAAGTTTTTCTGATCGTCGGTAAGTTTTCCTATTTCATCATTCTTTAACATTGTAAGACCCCATTTAATTGCTGAAAGGGGAGTTCTCAATTGATGAGCTGCCACAGAAATGAACTCAGATTTCTTTTCGTCTAGTTTTTTCAAATCATCATAAGCTAGTTGAAGTTCCGTTGTTCTTTGTGCGATAGTCTTTTCAAGAGATTCATTTACAGATGTTAATTCCTCTGTTTTTTCACGGACTTGTCTTTCCAATTCTTTTTTACTCATCAAAGAAAGCCATTCATCCATACCCAGAATTCTCTCTGGAATGATTTTTAGAACCACAGCAGAAAGTTCTGCATTATATTGTTGTTTGAAATTTGTAAAAATATCTCGGAAAATATTCTTTGTAAGTTTTTCTCCTAGTGATAATTCAATTTTGCCATATAGAACATTAACTAAATTTTTGAATGATTTTGTTATTTCATCCATTTGATAATTGAATCCGTCGTTGATGCTTTGATCTATTAGACAAAAATCTAAACCATTTGGTGTGATTTTAATTTTAGAAAGAAAAGGATCTTTGATATCTTTCATTGTTTTTACTAATGTCGCATTTCCTAAGTGTTCATTTATATATTCAACAAGTTTAAATATGAAGTTTTCATAAATAGAAATAGTCTGTTCCTTTTTAGGAAGAAAAATAAGCCTAAAGCCCAATGAAAGCTTCTTTGTATCAGCCTCTCTTTTTAATGCCTCTCTCAGTGTTTCAGGTGTGTAGTTTTTATAATTTTCTGTCTTATTGTTTATTATAAATTCTTCCCAGTTTAAATAAAGATTTATAAATACTTCATCATTGCCATCTCTATATTTTTTCTTTAGGCGATTGTATTGGAAAAGATAATTTTCGATTGTGTCAGGATGATGACTAATACTTGCTAGAAAAGAAAAAATTTTGTCTGCCTCAGTGGGCTTTGTTGGTTTTTGTGAAAAAAAATTATTGAAGAAAGGTATTCTAAACATGGTATTTTTTTGTGAAATAAATCCCTACTACAATAGTAATCCAAGAAATTAAAAGAACAACATCGCTAATGTCTCCAAAGTAGGAAATGTCATTCCAAGATCTGTAAAAGAATAAAATATTACTAATTGCTAATAAAATTAATCCGCTAGATAGACACACAATTCCACAGTGTGTTCTTTTCCCAGAAATTCTTATTGCCATAACTCCGATTGTAATAAGAAAAGTATTTAATATTTGTACCCATCCTAAAAAGAAAGATGTTGCAAAATAGGTAATTAAAAAAACAAAAATTGTTTCTACGAATACAAATTTTGGAAGATTTAATTTATATGTTGTAAGTAATAGATATAAACCAGCGACCATTAAAAGTGATTCTACTAACCATAATGTTTTATTGATTTGAATTTGAGTATTGAAATCTATTAAAAGTATATTAATCAAAGACAGTACACCGGAGATTCCAAAATATAACAAACTTTTACCTACAAAATTTTTGATACCAATTTTATTTATACTTTCGATTACTAAAAATATTCCAATAATCAAAGTGATGTAAAGTGAAGTTTGAAATACTGACTGTAGAAAAGGGGAGATACCTAGTATTGTGATAAAAAATATTCCACACAAGAAAGCTAAAAGTGAAATTATTGCAAAAGTCCTCTCTAATTTATCACAAGAATTTGTAAGCATTTTATATTTCGAAGTTTTTTCTTTCTGGCATTTTAGATAATAAAATCACAGCGTAAGTAAAGATGATTGATGAAAGTACGTACAGTTGATCTGCTATATCGCCGTTCCAAACAATTTCTGTTGCTGTTCTATAGCTAAAGACAAGGTCTGCCATAGTGATTGTAAACATAGCTAAAACCCAAACCAAAATACCTCTGTAAATTTTCCCTCCAGCCATAATAAGTAGTGCCACACCTCCTCCTACATAAATAGAGTCACTCAAAGCAAACCCAAAGTTGAAGAAGTTTTCCCAAAATGGTAATTCCCCAGAAATTTCTGGCTTACCTACAAAGAACAACATTGCTAAAACTAAAATCAAAAACACGCCAGAAGCTGACACAATACTACTTGCTTTAGCGCTTGTTCTGTAAATTTGTAGAAGTGAGCCAACAGCTAAAGCATATGGAATTGTCATTGCTAAGAAAAATATATCTGCAATAGATGGATATGGAACACTTATGTTTTCTGCGAAGTTGTAATAAACCCAAATAATCGAACCGATTGCAAATAATGCGTTTGCAATTCCTGTATTTAAAATTGCAGTAGAGACACCCCCTCTGTCACCAATTTTTTTATAATATTGAAAACAAATTATTGCAGAAATAGCAAAAACTAACCCTAGAACTAAAGAAGCCCAGTTAGTTATAGAACTATCTGTTTGTTCTGTGAATTGTATCCATAAGAAAAAAGCGATAGAGCCAAATCCTGATAATGTGATTATTGTAAAAGCTTTTCTGTGAAATTTTTGTAGTAAATCCATGACTAAATTGTAGCATTTATTTAATTAATTTAAGGTTTTTTATAAACAATATTTTGCGTGATATACTTCTCAAAATGAAAATCGCAACAATTTTTACAGATGGTGCATCTCGAGGTAATCCTGGGCCGGGGGGTTGGGGATCAATTATTTCTTTTAATGGGGAGATTTTAGAAATTGGGGGACGAGAATCCAAAACTACAAACAACAGAATGGAGTTAACTGCTGTGACAAGCGCTTTAAGTGGTTTAGTTGAAACTAAAAAAACAGAAAATGTAATTATTTTTACTGATTCGAGTTATGTTTTAAATGGTTCTACAAAGTGGATTCATGGTTGGAAGAGAAATGATTGGAAAAAACAAGATAAAAGTGAAGTTTTAAATAAAGATCTTTGGGAGAAGATGGACTTTCTTTTGGAAAATTTAAATGTGGAATGGAATCTAGTAGCAGGGCACGCTGGTGTAGCAGGTAATGAGCGGTGTGATGTTATTGCTACTTCTTTTGCGGACAACAATCCAATAGATTTATATTCTGGACCCGCAGACAAATATTTTGTTGATATTAAAAATATTGCTCCTTTGGCTGTAAATAAAGACGCAAAAAACAGAGCTAAAACAAAGGCCTATAGCTATTTGTCTTTAATTAATGGAGAGTTGGTAAAACATTCAACTTGGGCTGAATGTGAAGAAAGAGTGCGAGGTGTAAAAGGTGCAAAATATAGAAAAAGCATTTCACCACAAGATGAAATGGATATTATTGCCGAGTGGAACGGGAAATAAAATTTCGTTAAATTTTCTCTAGAGATTCTCTGAATTTTATTGCGATGTTATTTTGGAGAAGTCATATCATTTAGAGATGCTTTTTTATAGCGTTGTGTTTTCTTTTTTAGCTGGAGTTTTTTTGTTTGAAGTGATTGGTTTGAAGATTTATTCAATCGTTTTTATATTTTTGGTTGGTGTATATTGTTTGATTGCATTTAAAAACTTTCAGATATTTCTGGTGGTTTTATTATTCCTGATTGGTGGATGGAGGATTTTAAATATAGAGAAAATTAACAATGCGGATTTTTTGTTAAACAAAGATTCTCAATTCGAAGGAGTGGTGGTGAGCGAACCGGATAAAAGGGAATTTAATACGCATTATGTCGTTGAATTAAAAGAGTATGATTCGTTAGTCAGAATAACTTTACCTAGATTTCCAGAACTTGCCTTTAATATGCAAATTGTATTCTCGGGTAAATTACAATCACCGGAAAGTTTTGAAAATGAAAATGGAATCGAATTTGATTATCCAAAATTTTTAGCAAAAGACGGTATTGCATACCTGATGTTTTATCCTAAGTTAATCTCTAGAGAAGAAAATGCTCCAGAAAATTTTTTAAATAAAATCTGGATCGGTTTTTATAAAACATTAATCAAAATTAAGAGTGTTTTTTCGGTGAGTTTGCAAAAAGAATTAAAAGAACCGCAAGCGGGTTTGGCGTCAGGAATATTAATTGGATCAAAACAAGCGTTAGGAAAAGATTTACTGGAAGATTTTAGAAGGGCAGGGTTGATACATCTCGTGGTTTTGTCTGGATATAATGTAACGATTATTGCAGATGCAATCCGAAAACTTCTCTCTGGACTGCCGATTTTTTACGCAAAAAATTTATCAATATTTTTTATAATATCTTTTGCAATTCTCACTGGGGCTAGTGCGACGACAATTAGAGCCAGTATTATGGCCATAATTGCAGTGCTTTCTTTTTCAACTTCTAGAAAGTATCAAGTAAATAGGGCACTCTGGGTCGCCGCTTTCCTTATGGTACTTCACAATCCGAGAATTCTTACCGGCGACCCAGGCTTCCAGCTCTCATTCGTTGCCACTCTCGGATTGATTCACGTCAGCCCGCTTATTTCAGAAAAATTAAAATTCATAACTGAAAGATTTCAAATCCGCGAAATAATCTCCACAACAATCGCCACTCAAATCACAGTTTTACCTCTGTTGGTAAAAATGACAGGAGAAATATCTGTAGTTGCGATGATTTCAAATCTTTTAGTTTTGCCATTTATGCCTTTGGCGATGCTTCTCTCAGCAATATCTGGAGCTTTTTCATTTCTAAATCCAATAATAAAAATTGTTTCTCTCGTAGCTTATATAATTTTGAGTTTTATTATTTTTGTCGCAGAGTGGACTTCGAGTTTATCTTTTGCAGTCGTCAAAATTTCTTTCAACAATCTCCCAATTTAAATTCGCAAAAAAGTCTTCGATGTAAGTCGCTTTTCCTGAAGGTAAATAGTCTGCAACAAAAGAGTGTTCCCACATATCTAGAGCCAAAATCGGTGTGCAACCATTTAAATGTCCTAAATGCTGCTCATCAATCCAAGAGTTCAAAAGTTGATTTGTTTTTGGATCGAAATATAAAATAGCCCAACCGATTCCGCGAGTTTTTGCAATTGTTTTAAATCTATTAATCCAATTTTCAAATGAACCAAAATCTTCTGTAATTTTATTTTTTAAATCTCCTTCAGAAATTTCTTTAGCACCACCTTCTAGTGATTCAAAATAAACTTCATGATTTCGCATTCCGTCGAATTCAAAAGAGAAGCGTCTTTGCATTTCAGAGATAGCATAAGCATCTTTTTCAGCATCTCGAGTTGATACTTCTTCCAAAATTAAGTTTGCGTGTTTTACATAACCTTCATAAAGTTTTACATGTTCCTCTATAGTTTTCTCTGAAATTCCTTTTAAAACTGGGACATTAAACTTTTTTGCTTCAAATTTTTGCATTTTATTTATAATTTAGATTCTTTTAATAAAGACATTATATCAAACTGATACAATACTTATCGTGAATAATATATTAACTCCGCAGGAAATCAAAAAGCTTTCTATAAACCTAGTTCTGCTGGCTACTCTTTTATTTACTGCCATTTCAGGTTGGCTACAGATTGCCACAAATGAAAATAAGGGTAATTTGCAGGTGAGTTTCCTAGATGTGGGTCAGGGCGATGCTATTTTTATTGAAGCTCCAAACAAAATGCAGGTCATCATCGACACTGGTCCAAACGGCAAAATATTAGAATCTTTAAATAATAAAATATCTTTTTTCGATCAAAGTATTGATGCTGTGATTTTGACTCATCCAGACTTGGATCACATCGGTGGAACAATCGATTTATTTAATTCCTACGAAATTCCTTTATTGATTTCTGCCACAAGTTCAAAACAAACCGACGCCACTGAAGAGATCAAAACTTTATCTGTTGAAAGAAGAGAAGTAAAAGAAGGTGACATTCTAATGATTGACGCAGAGAAAAATATTTATTTAGAAATATTGCATCCAGAAACTGATTACATAAGTGTGGATTCAAACGATCAATCAATTGTGGCTAAATTAATTTTTGATCAGACCTGCTTTATTTTTATGGGAGACGCTTCAAAAGAAGTTGAAATGAAAATTATTAAAAAATACAGCGATAAAATAAAATGCGACGTTTTGAAAGTAGGGCATCACGGCTCGCACACTTCTTCAGAAGAAAAATTTATTGGATTTGTGGCTCCAAAATACGCAATCATCTCTGCTGGAAAAGATAATAAATATGGGCATCCTCACAAAGAAGTCTTAGATACTCTTTCAAAATTTAATGCAGAAATATTAAATACTGCAGATTTAGGAAATATCACTTTTTGGAGTGATGGGAAAACTATTGAGAGAGAATATTAGATAACCCCAGCGTCTTTAAGAGCTTTGTACGCACCTTTTTTGTTGATAGTTTTGATAGCTCGAGTAGATAGAGTTAGGTTTAGAGTTTCGTTTATTTCTGGTACGAAAATTCGCTTCTTTTGCAGGTTAACATACTTTCGAACTTGTCCTGTCGGATTAAATTTAGTAGCACGAATACGGTTTGAGTATCCGCCACCCATTTGTGAATGCTTCCCAGTTATTGCGCATGCTTTTGCCATATAATTTGTATTTAGTTTTGCCATACTACCAAACACTCTATATAATGCAAGTGTCATGGAACCGATTTCAATAATATTGCTAGTAGTAATAATCATCATGTCTGTAGTTGTGCATGAGGTAGCACACGGATATGCGGCTTTATGGTTAGGGGATTCTACTGCTCATTATGCTGGTCGACTTACCTTAAACCCTATAAAACACTTGGATTTATTTGGTTCGGTGATTGTTCCTTTGCTTCTTTCTTTCTCGGGTATGGTTTTTGGTTGGGCAAAACCGGTTCCTTATAATCCTTATAATTTGAGAAATCGTCGTTGGGGAGAATTATTGGTTGCCATAGCTGGACCCATTTCAAATATTCTCTTAGCTGTGATTTTTGGGATGTTCATTCGGCTAACTTCTGTGGATTCATTAGGCATGACGAGTGTGATGTATGTCGCTTCTTTGATTGTGCACATCAATATAGTTTTGGCGATTTTCAATTTGATTCCCGTTCCGCCACTAGATGGATCAAAAATTCTTTTCGCAATTTTGCCAAATCAATATAATCAAATAAAAATTGTTCTAGAAAGATTTGGTTTTATTATAATTTTATTTTTTATAATATTTTTGTGGCAAATGTTTTCTCCAATCATCGATTTCTTCTTTAAATTAATAACGGGATTTTAAACATCGTGTTAAAATATTTTTATGAAAAAGAAAGCTCCTTCTAAAGGAAAGCGTTATCCTGATTTAGTTTCTCAAAACAAAGCTTTATGTAAGGCTATTTCTTTATTGCCGACCACAACGAAATCTAGTGTTCCTGCTATCTATATAAAATCTCTGCCGATGGTAATTGGTGTTATGACAATAATAGCTTTGATTATCCTTCCAACTTCGCGAAACTTTTTCTCTGAAATATCATCAAATACTTTTAAAAATTTTTCTTATAAAAACGAAGAACTTAAATCACATCTAATTTTTTCACTGAGAGCTGGTGTGACTGCTTATTCAGATCAAATCAAAAAAAATATAAAAATACTTCCAATAGATACTGAAATAGAACCTCAATTATATGGCGGAAGGGTAGAACCGAGTGTTGACAGAGCTGTTTTGGCAGAGGGTTTACACTCAATGACAGCGAGCCTTTCTGATGGTTTTTCTAAAATTAAGCCAGATAGCTTTTAGGGTATTGCATCAAAATGAAGTGTGTAGTAGAGTGTCCCTACCTTTTTATAGGGACTTTTTATTGTATATGCCAACAGTTAATCAATTGATTAAAAATAATAGAAGCAAACCAAAACGCCGAACAAAGGCGATTGCACTTCGACGTGGTTTCAATACACTAAAAAACAAACCTACAAAATATAATGCTCCTTTCAAAAGAGGTGTTTGTATCAAAGTTACAACAAAAACACCCCGAAAACCCAACTCTGCTATTCGAAAAATCGCGAGAGTTAGACTTACAAACGGTCAAGAAGTAACAGCCTACATTCCAGGAATGGGACACAATCTACAAGAACACTCTGTGGTAATGCTACGAGGTGGTCGTGTAAAAGACGTAAACATTCGATACACAATTGTTCGAGGAGTTCTGGATGCAGAAGGTGTAAAGAAACGAGGAAAGAGCCGAAGTCGTTACGGAGCTAAAAAGCCAAAAGCAGACAAATAATAAAATAATATGCGAAGACCATTAAAGAAAAAACCAATAATCAAACCAGATGTTAAATACAGCTCAACAAAAGTTGAGAAGTTTATTAACCATGTAATGGAAGAAGGTAAAAAAGAAACTGCTCGTAAAATTGTTTACAAAGCTTTTGACGAAATCAAAAAATCAGAAAAAGTTGAAAATCCTCTAGAAATCTTTGATGCAGCTTTGAAAAATGCGGCTCCAGTGATGGAAGTTCGATCAAGACGAGTTGGAGGTGCCAACTACCAAGTGCCTCGAGAAGTTCGACCTGAGCGAAGACAATTCCTTGCTATGACTTGGATTAAAACTGCTGCTTACTCTAAAAAGGGAACTCCTATGCACAAAAAACTAGCTACAGAATTGATCCTTGCTTCAAAAGGAGAAGGAGAAGCTGTGAAGAAGAAAGAAAATACACACAAGATGGCAGAAGCAAACAAAGCATTTGCTCACTTTGCTTGGTAATATCTGTTAAGATATTCAGTACAACTTTAAAAGTAATTAATATTTAGTTTATTTATATGGCACGAGATTATCCATTAGACAAAGTTCGAAACTTTGGAATTATTGCACACATCGACGCAGGTAAGACTACAACAACAGAAAGAATTCTTTTCTATACTGGTGTTTCTCATAAAATCGGAGAAGTTCACGAAGGTGAAGCTACTATGGACTGGATGGAACAAGAACAAGAAAGAGGTATCACAATTACTTCTGCCGCTACTACTGCTTTCTGGGTTCCAACATATGCCAAAGGAGATGAATCAAGAAAACATCGTTTTAATATTATCGACACGCCAGGTCACGTAGACTTTACTGTGGAAGTTGAAAGAAGTTTGAAAGTTCTCGACGGTGGAGTTGTGGTTTTCGACGGAGTTGCCGGTGTGGAAGCTCAATCAGAAACAGTTTGGAGACAAGCTGATAAATATGGTGTGCCACGAATTTGTTTCATCAATAAAATCGACCGAACAGGTGCCTCTTTCGATCGATCATTTAAATCTATTGAAGACCGACTTTCTAAAAATGCTGTGCGAGCGCAACTGCCTTGGGGAGAAGAAGGAGAACTAAAAGGTATTGTAGATCTTTTGAAAATGAAGGCTTACACTTTCTCTGGAGACATGGGGAATGTTATTACAGAAATAGAAGTGCCTGAAGAAATGAAAGCAGAAGCTGAAAAATGGCGAGCAGTTTTCATCGAAAGAATTGTTGAAAATGATGAAGAAGCTATGAACGCTTTTCTAGATGGAAAAGAACCAGACACTGATACTTTGAAAAAAATTCTACGAAAAGCTGTTATCGACAGAACTGTTATTCCAGTTTTCACAGGTTCATCTTTGAAAAACACAGGAGTTCAATTAGTTTTGGACGCTGTTGTTGATTACCTTCCATCTCCTATAGATATTCCACCAATCGGAGGTACTGATCCAAAAACTGGAGAAGAAATTGTTAGAAAAGCTTCTGATGAAGAACCATTTTCTGCTCTTGCATTCAAACTACAAACTGACCCTTATGTAGGACAACTTACATACTTCCGAGTTTACTCAGGGTCTGTTTCTGCTGGTTCATATATTTACAATGTTTCAACTGGAGAAAAAGAAAGACTAGGACGAATCTTGAGAATGCATGCAAACGAAAGAGAAGAAGTGCAAACAGTTTACGCTGGAGAAATCGCAGCTGCTGTAGGTCTAAAAAATACTCACACTTCAGATACACTTTGTGATGAAGCAAAACAAATTGAGCTTCACCGAATCGAATTCGCTGAACCAGTTGTGTCTCTACGAATCGAACCAAAAACTAAAGCCGACCAAGAAAAAATGGGTATCGCTTTGAAAAAACTTGCTGAAGAAGATCCAACTTTCCGAGTTACTTCAGATGAAGAAACTGCAGAAACAATTATTTCTGGTATGGGAGAACTTCACTTGGAAATTCTTGTTGATCGAATGAAAAGAGAATTCAATGTTGAAGCTAATGTTGGACAACCTCAAGTAGCATACCGAGAAACAATTCTTGGAGAAGGTGATGCTGAATATAAATACATCAAACAATCAGGAGGAAAAGGACAATACGGTCACGTTAAAATTAAGATCAAGCCACTTGCTCCAGTTGATCCAGAAGAAAAACTTGCAAAAAATATCAAGCGATCAGAAGGATTTGAATTTATCAACAATATCAAGGGAGGAGTTGTGCCTGTTGAATTTATTCCTGCTGTTGAAAAGGGAATTAAAGAAGCAATGGAAAGAGGAATCGTTGCTGGATACAAAATGGTGGATGTTTCTGCAGAGTTGTATGATGGTTCATACCATGATGTCGATTCATCAGAAATCGCTTTCAAACTAGCTGCAAGTCACGCTTTCCAAGAAGCAGCTGCACGAGCTCGAGCTTCAATTCTTGAACCTATTATGAAAGTAGAAATCGTTATTCCAGATCAAAACACTGGAGATATTACTGGAGATATTTCTTCAAAACGAGGACAAATCGAAGGTATGGAAGAAAGAGGAATGGGAATTCAAGCTGTTCGAGCGCTTGTTCCACTTTCAGAAATGTTTGGTTACACAACTAGACTTCGATCTATGACAGCGGGTAGAGGGTCTGCTGCGATGGAGTTTCATCATTATGATGTTGTGCCGGCTAATGTGGCTGAAGAAATTAAAAAGAAACGAGGGAAATAAAATCCTACTAAGCAAAGACACGCTGTAAAAGAAAAAACGAAACGCTCTGCGTTTCGTTTTTTCTTTTCAGCTAACTCTCGCCGTTTGGGACGGCTCCGAGATGTCTTTGCTTAGTAGGATTTTATTTCTCTCGCTAGTTCTCGAATATTTGTATGATATTATTTTAAGATAATATGAATATTTTTGAAATAGTAGGTAAAGTTTTAATAGGTATCATTTCGGTACCTTTTATGTTTATTGGAATGATTGCACCAATTTCATTTCTATTTGTTCTTATAGATTCATATATAAAAGTCAAAAAAATAGTGATTAGAGAAATAGATGAAAGATTTGTTGTAAATGATCGTGATCTACTAATGAAAAAATCTAGACAAATTGGTTTTGTAAGTTTGATAATTTCAACGTCAATGTTAATAATATTTTATTTTTTTATGGATTTATTTTTTAATTTTTTCCGTGTGTCTAGTACAGGTGAAATTTATACAGATGATTTTACACCAATGATTGTTGCAGGTTTTTGTATAGCTGCTAATGGATTTTTGGGATTTATGATTGCAAAAATTTTAATAAAAAGAGAAATTAAAAAGTATTTTTTGCAATATGAAAATAATATTTGATTTCAATTAGGGTGTCTTTTAAATGAGGAGAGTTTTAACATAATAGAAAAAATCCCGCCAACATTTTCAGTGGCGGGATTAAAGGGGTGTTAGTCTTTCCAAACTGCTCTGTAGAGAAGTTTGGTGATTCCTAAGTAAAATTTGAATTTCGAAATCGGTGATCCATCGCAGATGAGTTCTCTTGGTAATTGCAGTGTTACAAAGAGAGAATCAAGTGAGAAATCAGGATTGAGACGACGTTCCAAAATATCATCTGACTCAATACTTCTTGGATCCAAGATGTTTGTAAGTCCAGGTTTCTTTTTAAGTTTGCGTTCAGTATGTTCCTTGCGCAATGGTAGTAGTCTCACACAAATCATCGCTTGTTTTTTTGTCAGAGCACCCGGAATTCTTGTTGGGCTGAAAAACTGGTGAAGTTTTCCAGCATTTTTCTTTCCGAGCATTGTTTCATACTTGGTAAGAATTTCATCTTGAGCAGTTGAATCCATTAATGATTCAAATGCTGTTTCTTCTACGGTTTTTACACTCATGGTTTTTTAAGTTGAGGTACTGTTGAGGTTCTGGGCCATATTACATTCACGAAAAGCAAAGTCAAATTATCAATTTGACACTACCCTTAAAATCATATAATCTCTTCTCTGTAAGGCCTGAGACAAGTGGCGTCCAAATAAGACCGCTCGAGACCTGAAAAACGTGGTGATAATTATGTAAATAATTTAGTTGCGTTTCTCTAATATTTCTCTCTACGGCCTTGCAAAACAAAGGTCGTTTATTTTTTAAAGTCCAAACAAAAAAATGGCAATTACAAAACAAAAGAAAACAGAAATCATCGATAAATTAAAAGAAGCTGCAAAAAGCGAATCAGCAGTTTTTGTTAGTTTCCGAGGAGTTCCTGTTTCAGAAGTGACAACAATGCGATCACAATTGCGAGACAATGGTGTTGCATACTTTGTTGCAAAGAAAACTCTTATCAAAAAAGCTTTTGCTGAAGCTGGTATCGAAGGTGAAGTTCCTACATTAGATGGGGAAGTAGCTGTAGCATACTCAACAGACGCAACTGCTCCTGCTAGAGAAGTTTTTGATTTCCACAAAAAATTTGGCGACAAACTAAGAATTGTTGGAGGTGTGTTTGAAAATAAATTCCTTGCTCGATCTGAGATGGAAGAAATTGCACAAATCCCTTCACTACATGTTCTACGAGGTATGTTCGTCAATGTTATCAACTCCCCAATACAGGGATTTGCTATGGTTGTGAAAGCTTACGCAGATAAGAAAGCTTAATTAGTTAACTAAAAATTATTATGTCAGAAAACGAAATTCAAAACGATGCAGTAGTTGAAGAAACTGCTGCTCCCGTTGCAGATGAACCTGCTGCCGCCGCTCCTGCTGTTGCAGAAGAGTCAGAAGTAGAAGTTCCAGAAAAATTTAAGAAACTTGTTGAACAAGTAGAATCAATGAGCGTTCTTGAACTAAATGAACTTGTAAAAGTTCTAGAAAAGAAATTTGGTGTTTCAGCTGTTGCTGTTGCCGCTGCTCCTGCAGCTGGTGCCGGTGGAGCAGAAGAAGCTTCAACATTTACAGTTGTTCTAGCAGATGCTGGTGCACAAAAAATTGCAGTTATTAAAGTTGTTAAGGAAGTATTAGGTCTAGGTCTTAAAGAAGCTAAAGATCTAGTTGATGCTGCTCCTTCAGACATTAAAACTGGAGTTGCAAAAGCTGAAGCTGATGAACTTAAAGCTAAGTTCGAAGAAGCTGGAGCTAAAGTTACATTAAAATAATTTTTAAATTGTTTTAAGTAAAAGCAAAAGAGCGGCGGGCTATGCCCGCCGCTCTTTTGCTTTTCTCTATTTCTTACTTTCAATCATCTTTTTTTATATTACAATTAGAATATGAAAATAAAAATATTCACTACACTTTTAGTTTTAAGTTTTTTCATTACTAATACTGCTTTTGCTCTAACCCAAGCTGACGTCGAATTTTTAATTAAAGCAGGATTTATTCCAACCGATAAAATTGCTACAGCTCGTGCTGCTGTGAGTGCAACTTCGAACACAACAAACACAACTTCCTCAACTTCTAATACGTCATCAGCAAGCTACAATACTGTAAATACAAACTTCACCGAACAAAACGGATGCCTAAAATTAGGTTCAGATTTATTCAATGGAACAAGCGGAACAGCTGTATCAGCTCTACAAAAATTCTTAAAGGATCAAGGACATTATACTTACGGAGAAATTACTGGTTTTTTTGGAAATGTAACTCAATCAGCAGTGGAGAGTTTTCAAAAGGCTCAAGGGATTGTCTTGAATGGAACTCCTTCTACAACAGGGTTAGGGAAAGTTGGCCCAACTACAAGAAGTTTTATTGAAAAAATAAGTTGCGGAACATCATCTGGTACAGCAACAGAATCAAAGAAAGATTTCTTTGGGTACAATCTCGACGAATTATTTAATTACAGCCCTGATCTAAATTACTCAAAGGATTTTGAATATGACACAAGCTTTGAGTACGAAAACTTTAGTAATTACGACGTAGATTCTAGTTACGAAGCAGATACTGGATATGATGTAGGGGATTACGAGGTGGACTTTGATTACGATGTTGATTCCTCATACAGCGCGGACTCTGGTTATTCAACCGGATTAAAAGACGTTTCGGTTGGTCTTTTTGTAAAAGCTGTTAATGGGCAATTCTTGCGAGGTGGAAATAAATTACCGGTAGCGGTTTCGAGCAATAGGGTTGAACTAAAATGGAATTCCACAAATGCAGATACTTGCTCATTGTCTGGAAACTTTCAAGAAAGGAGTATGTCTGTACCAGTTGATGGTACAGCAAACTTGGTTGTAATAAATGCTTCGTATACAGCCTCTAACGGAGATCCTATGTATTCATTGAAAATAAATTGTTTTTCAAATTCATCGGGATATACATTTCCAGCAAGCGACACTGCTTTAATTTGGATTGCTCCAGCTCCAACTACTCCTGCACAGTAAGATGTCTAATAAAATTTTAAACACAAAAATAAAAAAAATTAGCACAGTAATAATAATTTTATTTTTAGCGTTTGGTTTTTTTAAAAAAATAAATGCTCTGACAATTGCAGATATAGAACTTTTAATTTCAATAGGAATTATTCCTGTCGGAAGTGCAGAGAGTGCTCGAGATTTTGTAAATTCTCAAAACACTTCAGGTACTGGAAGCATCATAAAAACAGATGCGACTTCACCAAATGAGTGTTTGATTTTGAATCAAAATTTAGTTAAAGGGAATAACGGAACAGCCGTATCCGCTCTACAAAGATTTTTGAAATCAGAAGGACATTTCCCAGCAGACCAAAGTATTACAGGATATTTTGGAGATTTGACTGTGCAAGCTGTTTCTGATTTTCAACTGGCAACAGGTCTAATTTCTTCAAGTAAATCAATAGGCGCTGGTACAATGGGTCCGATTAGTCGGAAAAAAGTTCAAGAAGTTTCTTGTAAAAAAGCCACAGAAGTGCCAGTTGTTGAAGAGGTTGCTGTGGAAGATCCTGTTGTTGTTGCGACAACTACTGCCGCCATTAAAACCTCATTTATAAAAACAAAAGATCCAGAAGTTTCTAAAACCACAGTAGTGTCTGTAACTTCTTATGCAAGAGAATCAAATACTGACGACGCTCAATTTGATTTTAGATATGATATAAAAATTGAACCTAGGGACGAAATAGAAGTCTTTGAAATAGTTGTTATTTGTGATCCTACTGCGGTTACTCTGGATGCGAGAGATGTAAAGAAGTGTGGAGATTTTGTTGATTATAAATCTACAACAAGAGGTACAAAAGCTTTAAATATTAAGTACAAAAATATATCAGTAGTACAACAGCCAATTATTTTTGCTGTTACAGCATTAGATGAAGATGAAAGAAATCTCGGATCGGCAGAGGTGAGAGATATTTTGACCTCAGCAGTACCTAGACCAAGTGTTAATCCAAATACAGGTGAATCTATTTTTTCAGAATCATCTCTGCCGGAAAGCCGTAACTGTAACAGGCAAGAACAACTAGAATATATTAGAAACAGAATGTCTCCTTATAATCCTTTGGTTCCAGTGCACTTACCATCTTGTTATCCAGGAAATTTGGTGTGCAATAGAGCCTATCCTCCAACTTATTGTCAGATCACAGATGGACCCAGCTCGGATGATTTGTGTGCCTCGGGTATGCAATTCCTAAATGGTCAGTGTATAGTCAAAAATTAATTTGACACAACGCCGTATTTTGATAGTATGTTCCTACGCAATTTCGAGCTTTTTTTCTATGTAATTTAGGACATTAGCCCTTGGTTGCTTTATAAATCGGTCGCTCACTGTGGTAATGCAACGTTCTCGCGCCATTACCATAGAGAGTGACTTTAATTAATTTTTTAAAATATTATGATGGCAGAATTTGATCGTTCAAAGCCACACGTAAACGTTGGAACAATTGGTCACGTTGACCACGGAAAAACAACACTTACAGCGGCTTTACTTCACTCATTAAAACTTGCAGGTAAAGAGGTTACAGAAAAATCTGTTGACCAAATCGATAAGGCTCCAGAAGAAAAAGCTCGAGGTATTACAATCTCACTTTCTCACAACGAGTACTCATCTGATGCACGGCACTATGCCCACATCGATGCACCAGGTCACGCCGACTACATCAAAAACATGATTACAGGAGCCGCTCAAATGGACGGTGCTGTACTTGTAGTAGCTGCAACAGACGGTATGATGCCTCAAACTCGAGAGCACGTACTTCTAGCAAAACAAGTTGGAGTTCCAAAGATTATCGTTTTCATCAACAAATCAGACATGGTAGATGATGCTGAAATGATTGATCTAGTTGAAGAAGAAATTCGAGAACTTCTAGACAAAAACGGATTCGACGGACAAAACGCTCCTGTTATCCGAGGTTCAGCTCTTAAAGCTCTAGAAGCTTCTACACCTGACGACGCTTGGGTTAAAAAAGTTCTAGAACTAGTAGATGCTATGGATACATACATCCCAACACCAGTTCGAGAAACTGACAAGCCTTTCCTTATGCCGATTGAAGATATTTTCTCAATTGAAGGACGAGGAACAGTTGTTACAGGAAAAATTGCTCGAGGAAAAGTTAAAGTTGGAGAAGAAGTTGCAATCATTGGTCTAAAAGACACAGTGAAAACAACAGTTACTGGTATTGAAATGTTCAACAAGCAACTACAAGAAGGTCTTGCTGGAGACAACGCCGGAATTCTACTTCGAGGAGCTAAAAAAGAAGACATCCACCGAGGACAAGTTCTTGCGGCTGTTGGATCAGTTACTCCACACACACACTTCGAAGCTGAAGTTTATGTTCTAAAGAAAGAAGAAGGAGGACGACATACACCATTCTTTACAGGTTACAAACCACAATTTTACATCCAAACTACAGACGTTACTGGAGAAGTAACTCTAAAAGAAGGAGTAGAAATGGTTATGCCAGGAGATACAACAACATTCATCGTGAAGCTTGTAGCACCAGTTGCTCTTGAAGAACAACAACGATTTGCTATCCGAGAAGGAGGTAAAACTGTTGGAGCTGGAGTTGTAACAAAAGTAGTAGCTTAATAACTAAATCTTATTGCGACAAGAAATCTAATTTATCGGAAGATAAAAGAACATTGGCGACTCTAAGGTAAAAATCAATATGGCAACAACAAAAAAAAGCACATCAAAAACTAAATCGACAGAATCAAGCTCATCAATGCTTAGAATTCGAGTTCGCGCGTATGAAAATAAAATTCTTGACTCATCAGTTAAGCAAATTATGGACACAGCGCTTCGATTCGGGGCAGAAGTAAGCGGACCAATCCCTTTACCTACAGAGATTAAAAAGTACACAGTAAATCGTTCTACATTCGTTTATAAAGACGCGCGAGAACAGTTTGAAATGCGAATCCATAAGCGACTTATTGACATTTTAAATCCTGAGGCTAAGGTAATCGAAGCTCTAACAAATCTATCACTTCCATCTGGAGTGAATGTAGATGTAAAGATGATATAACCAACATGAAATTCATTCTTGGAGAAAAGCAGAATATGACACAAATTTTCGGAGACGATGGGCGTGTTCAACCTGTGACAGTAATAAAAACTTCACCGATTGTAATAACTCAAATTAAGACTCTGGAGAATGATGGGTATGACGCAGTACAAGTTGGTTATGGAGATCAAAAGAAAGAGCGACGAAACAAGGCTCAAATTGGTCACACTAAAGATTTGGACGCAGTATTCATGGTGCTAAAAGAAAACAAAGCATCAGAAGATGTTGTGAAAGAACTAAAAGTAGGAGACAAAATTGATTTAGATTCTTTTGAAGAAGGTCAATTTGTAAGAACTTCATCTATTTCAAAAGGTAAAGGTTTTCAAGGTGTTGTAAAAAGACATGGTTTTGCTGGAGGTCCTAGAACTCACGGACAAAAGCACAACGAACGATCACCAGGATCAATTGGTGCCGGTGGAGTACAACACGTTCGAAAAGGAAAGAAAATGGGAGGACGAACAGGTAGTGATAGAGTTTCTCTAAGAAAAGTTAAGATTGTTAAAATCGACAAAGATACAGGAGAGATTTTTGTGCGAGGAGCAATCCCAGGTCGTCGAGGAACTCTTGTTGAAATTCGAGGTTAATTTATAAAAATATCATGGAACACAAAATTTACAGTTCAGAAGGAAAAGAAGTATCAAAGGTTAATGTGCCAGAAGATGTTTTTGGGTTGCCTTGGAATGCCGATCTAGTTCACCAAGTCGTTACAAGTATTCTTTCAACTCAAAGAGATTCTATTGCTCATACAAAAGATAGAAGCGAAGTGAGAGGGGGAGGTAGAAAGCCTTGGAAACAAAAGGGAACAGGACGAGCTCGACACGGTTCAAAGAGATCACCTATTTGGTCAGGTGGAGGTATTACATTCGGTCCTAGAAACGAAAAGAATTATGACCGAAAGGTTAATAAGAAAATGAAGACAAAAGCTCTTTATACAATTCTTTCTCAAAAATTGCGCGACGGTGAAGTTTTGTTTATTGATTCAATCAATTTTGCAGAACCAAAAACTGTTCAAGCTAAAGAAATGATTAAGGCTATTGCTAAAGGAAGTGGATGTGATGATCTAGCTACAAAAAGAAAGAACACAGCTTACGTTGCAACAGATGTTAATGACAAAATTGCAAAGAAAAGTTTCGATAACTTTGGCAACTTTAAACTTGATGAAGTAAGAAACTTAAACCCTGTTGATTTGATGACATACAAATATGTATTAATCGAAAATCCAGAAGTAAGCTTCCCAGCTTTAACTGCAAGAATGAAATAATATGACAACTTCAAACAATACAAAAAAAGATTTGACATGGGTATTACGAAATCCTCGTATTACAGAAAAAGCAGCTCTTCAAGCAGAAGGTGGAGTTTATGTTTTTGAAGTTAGCACAGACGCAACTAAAGGTGATATTGCAAAAGCAGTGTCAGAAGTGTATAAAGTAAATCCAATTGCTGTAAATATCGCTACTATCCCAGCAAAGAAAGTTGTACGAAGAAAAGCAAAAGGAACAAAAACTGGATATAAAGCTGGTCGAAAAAAGGCGTATGTTTATCTAAAAAAAGGAGACACAATTGAATTTTAATAAACTATGAAAAAGTATAAACCAACATCACCGAGTCGTCGAAACATGTCCTCTATCAAGTACAAGGATTTTTTGACTGCATCAAAACCTCATAAATCTTTAACAAAAGGTTTCAAGAGAAGTGTAGGACGAAACAATATTGGTAGAATCACATCAAGACACAAGGGAGGTGGACACAAAAGACTATATAGAGATATTGATTTTGTTTATAACAAAAAAGATATTCCTGCAAAAATCGAAACTATTGAGTATGATCCAAACAGAACAGCTTTCATCGCTCTTGCTTGTTATCAAGACGGAGAAAGACGATATGTTGTGGTTCCTCAAACAATGAAAGTTGGAGACAAGTTCGTTGTTGGAGAATCTGTAAAAGTTGCTACTGGAAACAGAATGCCACTTTCAAATATTCCACTTGGAACATTTGTATTCAATATTGAATTGCAAAAGGAAGGAGGTTCAAAACTAGTTCGTTCTGCGGGTAGTTATGCTGAAGTTGTGGCTCAAGATACTGATGCAAAGGTAACTCAAATCAAATTACCTTCATCTGAAATCCGAAAAGTAACATCAAGCTGTTGGGCAACTATTGGTTCAGTTTCAAACCCAGAAGAAAAACTTCGAAATCTTGGAAAAGCTGGAACAAGCCGACACTTAGGAATCCGACCTACAGTTCGTGGTTCTGCCATGAACCCAGTAGATCACCCTCACGGAGGAGGAGAAGGACGACAAGGTATTGGTCTACGACGTGGTCCAAAGACACGAGAAGGAAAACTTGCTTATGGAGTGAAGACTCGACGAGTGAAGAAGTACTCAACACCTATGATTGTTTCTCGAAGAAAGACTAAGAGAAATAAATAAAATATTAGTTTACGTTGTACCCACGATAAAACAAAAAAGAGTCTCAAAGAGACTCTTTTTTGTTTTTCGTTTCGCTCGCCATTGGGGACGGCTCCGCAATGTACACGTAAACTAATATTTTATTTATTTAACTAATTTCTCTAACGCAATAATATCTTTTTCAATATTCTTTAATCCAGCTTCGAAGAAGCTCATGTCGTCGATGTTTATATTAGCGTGTTTTTTGAAGATATCTTTTGGAGACATTGAAGAACCGGCACCTAGAAGGGATTTGATGTTTTCAATAAATTTTGGGTTCTCTTCGTATCTGGCAAAAAGTGATTCGCTGATAAGTTCACCAAAAGCGTAAGTGTAAACATAGAAGTAACTTCTGAAATGTTGCCAGTGCACAAACTGATATCCATCGTAATCATCAATTTTCATTGCAGACCCACAATAACTCCGCAGATGTTTTGCTAGAAGTTTAGAAATTTCTTCGTGTGATAAATATCCTTCTTTTTTAATTCGTTCGTGTAATTCAATTTCAAAATTGAATGCTGCAACTTGTCGGAAAATTGTTTGAACTTTCCCTTCAATCTTGTCGTGCAAAGCAATAATTTTTTCCTTCTCAGAAAGTTTTGAGACAACTTCTTTAAATACGAAGTTTTCAAAAAGTGTACTTGCAGTCTCTGCTACTGCTAGGGAATACCCACGGTAATGAAGAGGTTGATGTTTCTTTGCAAGCTCTGTGTGGAATGCATGTCCGAACTCGTGAGCCATTGTGTTTAGCGAATCAAAAGTATCAATATGATTTAAGAAAATCTGCGTTGGCATAATTTCGCCGCCGGATTGATATGCGCCACCTCTTTTTCCTTGTCGTGGATATACATCAACTTGTCCGTGAATCAGAAATTCATTCACTATGTTTGAAAAGTATGGATCGACTTTATCCAAAACATCATAAAGCATCTCCGCAGATTCTTTGAATGGGAATTTTTTGTTAATTTTTCCAACCTTAGCAACTCGATCTGTGTATGAGAAGTCTTTTAAACCAAGCATTTTAGCCTTTATTTTGTAGAAACGATGTGCAATCTTGAAGTTTTTAGAAACTAAAGCGGTGAACTTCAAAACACTTTCCGCGTCCATTTCGTGTCCATAAAAAGGTCGGTCGTAAGCATTTTTGTATCCACGCAACTCATCATGAATTTTTTTGTTATTTATTATCGCATTCATTTCTCCTTCAGAATAATCAGCAACTGAAGTTATTTCATTCATCATGTCTTTGTATAAAGCACGTCGCTTCTTTGTTGGCAGATCACCAATTTTACTACTTGCTTCACCAAGTGAGATTTTCTTTCCATCCAAAACAACAGACTTCTTTTGCAAAGTTTTTGAAACTCCATCAACCCACATTCCAGATGAAGGACCGCTTTTAAGAGTTAGAATTTTCTCCTCAGGTTCTGTTAATTGATGCTTAGCAGATTCGAAATATCTCTCCAAGTAATAACGGTAATCTGCAAGTTCCGGAGACTTTAAAAACTCCTTTTGTTTTTCGACTGGAATTTTTCCCAAATCCAAAAAAATAGATATAGTTAGATTACTAACTTTTTTAAGTCGTTCTGTAATGATAATTTCTTGTTTATCAACATCAGGAGTTGTTTTTCCGATGTCTTTCAAATAGTAGAAGTACACAAGAGGTTTGTTTATACCCTTTAATAAGTCTATTTTGGCCTGTTCAATGAACATTTTCTTTAAAGAGGACGCCTTGCTCAAGTAGGACTTATCTTTCTTGTATTTCGTCACAAACTCTTTAATTTTTTGCTCCACTTCTACAATATCTTTCTCAATCTGTGGATCCTTCGGATTCTTGTAATAAATGCTTAAATCCCACTCCAATTTCCATTTTTTTATGTCTTTCATATCGGCTAATTATACATAAAAGCTTCATTTTCCAAAAAATCTATTGAATTCCCTTGACTCATATAAGCCGTATGCTAGTATGTTGCACACGAGCTCCGAAAGAGCTTTTAGTTTTTGGCTCCGAAAGCCTAATATAAAAAATGACACGATCACTAAAAAAAGGACCATACGTCTACGAAAAACTCTTCAAGAAAATTGAAGGCAAAAAACCGATGGAAGCCGGTCCTATTAAGACTTGGGCCAGAGACAGTCAAATCGCTCCAGAATTCGTGGGGTATACTTTTGCTGTACATAACGGAAAGTCTTTCATTGATGTTTTGGTAACAGAAGAAATGGTGGGTCATAGATTGGGTGAATTTTCACCAACTAAAACTTTCAAGAGACACGGAGGTAAAATGCAAAAAGAACTTGATGTTGCTAAAAAACAAGCTGAAATCGCTTCAGCTAAAGCCGCAAAAGCATCTGCTGCAGCTCCTAGTGCTAAGAAGAAATAATATTTATGGTTAAAGCTATCTTAAAAAATTATAGACAATCACCACGAAAAGTTCGGCTTGTGGCTAATACTGTGCGAGGTCAAAAAGTTGATAAAGCAATCATTAATCTTTCTTTTGTACCAAAACGATCTGCTCTACCACTTCAAAAACTAATCGAATCAGCTGCCGCCAACGCTAAAAACAATTTCAATCTTGATTCTGACTCTTTATTTATTAAATCAATTCAAGTGGACCAAGGGTTTACTATGAAAAGATGGCGACCACGAGCTAGAGGAGTGGCTCACCCTATTCGAAAAAAGACTTGTAAAGTAACTGTTGTTGTAGATGGTACTTCTTCTGCTGCTCCAGTAGCTGTGGCAAAAGTCGCAAAAAAGAAAGCCGTTAAAACTGATTCAAAATAACATGTCACATAAAGTTCACCCATTTTCACATAGACTAGGAATTATCAGAGATTGGAGATCTCACTGGTTTGGTGATAACAAAAAATACCGAGACTTTCTAAAAGGGGATATTCTAATTAGAAATTTCTTGCACAAAGCTCTTGCTGAAATGTATGTTGCCGGAGTTGAGATTGATAGAGGAGAAAAAACTCTTAGAATTGCAATCAAAACATCACGACCTGGTATTATCATTGGGCGATCTGGAGAAGGTACAGACAAACTACGAAAAAATCTTGTAGCTTTCATGAAGAAAAACAATATCTTCGACGCAAACGTTGAACTTAAAATTGATATTGAAGAAGTACGTTCACCAGAATCAGATGCTCAACTAGTAGCTTTGATGGTGAAAGAAATGATTGAAAAGAGAATGCCTTTCCGACGAGTTCTAAAACAAACAGTTGATAAAGTAATGGCCAACCGAGATGTACAAGGAGTTCGAATCCGAATTTCAGGTCGTCTAAACGGAGCTGAAATGGCACGAACAGAAGAACTAAGAAAAGGTCGAGTTCCTCTACAAACTTTTAGAGCCGATGTAGATTTTTCTCGAGTTCGAGCAAAGATCTCACAAGGAGATTTAGGAGTGAAAGTGTGGCTTTATCGAGGTGATATTTTTGAATCATAATTTTAATACCATGTTATTTCCTAAAAAAGTAAAGCACCGAAAATGGCAAACAAAAAGAATTCATCCTGATAAGATGAACAGAACTGATACTCGTGGAACAACAGTTTCTTTTGGTGAGTTTGGATTAAAATCTACTACTTACTACCGAGTGCGTTCAAATCAACTTGAAGCTGCAAGACGAGCTATGTCTAAGCATTTAGGTAAAGTTGGTCGTTCTTGGATCCGGATTTTTCCTGATAGACCTTTCACACAAAAACCTTCAGAGGTAAAAATGGGTAAGGGAAAAGGAGATCTACAAGGATACGAGTTTGAAGTATTCCCAGGTCGAATCATCTTTGAAGTGGACGGTGTTACACCAGAAATCGCCAAAGAAGCTTTGAGAAAGGCGGGTACAAAACTTCCTTTGAAGACAAAGGTTGTGTCAAGAGATTAATTGTAGTAATGTAACCAACCATGGCTGTTAAAGATATTCAAAAGAAAACAATCGCTGATCTAGAAAAGGATCTTAAAGAAAAAAGATCATCTCTAAGAGATATGCGTTTTGGTGCTGCGGGAGCAAAGACAAAAGACACAGGTCTAAAATCAAAAGCTCGTCGCGACATTGCTCGAATCTTAACAGAGCTAAAAAACCGATAATAATATGTTTGGAATAAAAACAAAAAAGAATACAGAAAAAACAGACTCAAATGAAAAACGAGGAAAGTTTTTAGATGGTGTTGTAGTTTCAGATAAAATGCAAGACACTGTTGTAGTTTCTGTTTCTCGATATTTCAAACACCCTAAATACCAAAAGTTCATGACTGTAGATAAAAAGTACAAAGTTCATGATCCAGGTAATACTTGTAAAATCGGAGACAAAGTAACAATCCGTGAGACAAAACCAATTTCAAAAACAAAGAGATTCGTAATTTTTAATAACGCATAGGCTTATGATTCAAGAACGAACAATAGTTACAATCACAGACAACTCAGGAGCCAAGATTGGTAGAATCTTTCGAGTTATCGGTTCAACACGAAAACGATACGCTGAAATCGGAGATGTAGTTGTACTATCTGTACAAAAAGCAGAACCACGAAAGTCTGTAAAAAAGAAAGCAGTTCTAAGAGCTGTAGTCGTGCGACAAAGCAAACCATTTAGAAGAAAGGACGGTTCTTATATCCGATTCGACGACAACGCTGTGATCTTGATTGATAAAGACAAGAAAGAACCACTTGCAAACCGTGTGTTCGGTCCAGTTCCACGAGAGTTGGGAGAAATGGGATACCAAAAGATTGTTTCATTGGCACCAGAGGTAATTTAATTTTTATGAAAATTCGAAAAAACGACAACGTAATAATTTTGAAAGGAAAAGACCGCGGAAAGCAAGGTAAAGTTACTATTGCTATTCCTGCTGATAACAAAGTTATTATCGAAGGAATGAATATTGCAAAAAAGAGAATCAAATCTCGTGCAACAGGGAAGAAAGGTCAAATGGTTGAGAGATCAATGCCTATGCATGTTTCAAACGTAGCTCTAATCGATCCTAAAACTAAAAAGCCTACACGAGTTTCTTTTAAAGTTGTGAAAGAAAAAAAAGTAAGAGTGGCTCAAAAAAGCGGAGAAGTAATATAAATATAATAATATGCAAACAGTAAAAGAAAAACAAAATAATGCATTCGAAGCCCTAAAGGCAGAATTTGGATACACAAATGTAATGCAATCTCCGCGCTTGGTAAAAGTTGTTATTTCTACAGGTGTAGGAAAACAAAGAGCAGATAGTAAGAAAATGGAATTGATTGCAAAAAGACTTGCTGATATTACAGGACAAAAAGCATCTGAACGACCAGCAAAAAAATCAATCGCTACTTTCAAAGTGCGAGAAGGACAACTTTCTGGATACCAAGTAACAATTCGAGGTGCAAAAATGTTTGGGTTTATTGATAAATTAATAAACGTTTCATTGCCTCGAACAAGAGATTTCCGTGGTATTTCACCAAAAATGGATGCTATGGGAAACTACACACTAGGTATCAAGGAAAATACAATTTTTCCTGAAACAGCCGACCAAGATATCAAGGATGTCTTCGGTTTGGCAATTACAATCGTGACAACATCAAGTAATCCTGCACAAACTAAGGCGTTCTTAAAACACCTTGGATTTCCGTTTAAGGCGGAATAGTGTGTTAATAAGGATTATCGTTGACACGCAAAAGCGACCCTGCTAGTATGTGGGAACGCTTTTGAAAAAAAGCTTTATTTTTATGGCAAAAACATCAGTAATCGTAAGATCAACAAGAAAACCAAAATTCAAGAGTCGTGTTGTACGACGATGTTTTAAATGTGGTCGAAAGCACGGATATATGAGAGATTTCGATATGTGCCGAATCTGTTTCAGAGAATGTGCAAACGAAGGTCTTATCCCAGGTATCAAAAAATCATCATGGTAATAGATTCAATATCAAACTTAATTATAGCTTTGAAAAATGCGCAAGAGCGTGGCTTAGATTTAGCTCGTGCTCCTTTTTCAAATCTAAATACTTCAATTTTAGAAGTTCTAAAAAAAGAAGGTTTTATTGCTGATTTTGAAAAGAAGGGAAAAGAAGTAAAGAAACACATTGATATTACTTTGAAATACGATGAATCAGGAAAACCTGCTATCACTGATGTTCGAAGAATCTCAAGACAATCAAAAAGAGTTTACAAAAGTGTTGATCAAATTCGTTCTGTAAAAAATGGTTACGGTCGACTTATTATCACAACTCCTGCTGGAATTCTTACAGACGTTCAAGCTCGAAAACAAAAAGTAGGTGGAGAAGCTTTATTTGAAATTTGGTAAAAAATTATTATGTCACGACTTGGAAAAAGACCAATAGCAATACCTAAAAATACAGAAGTATCTGTAGTAGATGGTCTTGTGACTGTGAAAGGTCCAAAAGGTGAATTGAGTCTAGCTTACCGACCTGCTGTAAAAATTTCTATCGTTGAAGAAGGAGTTCTACTAGAACCAGCAAAAGATAATATCGAATCAAATTCTCTATGGGGAACATACGCTTCAGAAATCCGAAGTATGTTGCAAGGTGTGAATGAACACTTTGAGAAAAAACTTATCCTCGAAGGAGTTGGTTTTAAATCTGAAGTTAATGGAAGCACATTGAAACTTGCTCTAGGATTTTCTCATCCTGTATTAATGGAAATTCCAAACGGACTTGCTTGTACTGCGGAAAAAAACGTTATTACAATTTCAGGAGCTAGCAAAGAAAGAGTTGGACAATTTGCAGCGGTTATTCGAGCTAAGAAAAAGCCAGAACCATATAAGGGTAAAGGACTTAGATACAGTGATGAAATCGTACGAAGAAAGGAAGGTAAGAAGGCTTCATAATCAAAACGCTTATGTCTAAAAATACTATAACAACAAGAGAATCAAGAAAAAACAGAATCCGAGCAAAAATCACTGGGACCGCTGATCGACCACGACTAGCTGTTTTCAAATCAAACAAATTTATCTATGTACAATTGATCGATGATGTTGCTGGCAACACATTGGGGGCGAGCGATTCAAAAGCAGTCAAAGCTGATTCACAAATCGAAAAAGCAAAAAAGGTTGGAGAATCAATTGCGAAAATTGCAAAAGAAAAAGGAATTGAGAAGGTGGTTTTCGATAGAGGAGGTTTCCGATATGCCGGTGCTATTGCTGAACTTGCCGACAGTGCAAGAAAAGCGGGCTTAACTTTTTAATAATAGTAGTGTAGATTACATTTTTATGTCAGATGAAATAATTACAACAGAAGAAACAACAACAGAAATCGCTAAACCGGATGTAGCTCCTGTTGCAGCTGCTCCTTCACATTCGAACTCAAACTCTAATGATAGAGAATTCCGAAAAAACCGACGACCAACAAGACGACCAAATGCACCGCGAAGTGAATTTGAACAAAAAATGCTTTCAATCCGAAGAGTAACTCGAGTTTCTTCAGGAGGACGAAGATTTAGTTTCAGTGTTGTTATGGCAATTGGAAACGGAAAAGGGAAAGTTGGAATTGGAATTGGAAAAGCTGGAGACACTTCTTTGGCAATCGACAAAGCTATTAAGTCTGCAAAGAAAAACATGGTAGATATCAAAACAACAAAAGATATGTCTATCCCTCACATCGTAGAAGCAAAATATTCAAGTGCTGTAGTTTCACTACAACCATCAGCAGGAAAGGGGATCGTAGCTGGTTCTGCTGTACGAGATTTAATTGAACTTGGAGGACTAAAAGATATCGTTGGAAAAGTTCGATCAGGAAGTAAAAATAAATTAAACATTGCACACGCAACACTTGTAGCGTTTAAAAAACTATCAGATCCTAAATATTAATTCAAAGGCTTATGCAATTACATTCACTACAAAGAAAAACACCTCGAAAAAAGCAAAAGCTTGTTGGACGTGGAGGAGCTAGAGGAAAAACTGCTGGACGAGGAACAAAAGGACAAAGAGCTCACGGAGGACACGGTATTCGTCCTGAAATGCGAGACACTATTAAGAAGTTCCCTAAAATGCGAGGACGTGGTCTTAACTTGAACACAAGTCACGTGGTAGATACTCAAGTTGTTAATATCAAAAAGTTGGATATCGCTTTCAACGATGGTGATGTGATCAACAAAGAATCTTTACACAAAGCAAGAATGATTAAGAAAATCGGAGGTAAATTTACAACTGTAAAAATTCTATCTGTAGGAGAAACAACAAAGAAATTTACAATTGAAGATTGTACAGTGTCTGATGCCGCAAAAGTTAAAATCGAGAAAGCTGGTGGTACAATAAAATAAAATGATTACAACATTTTTCAAAAAATTGAAAATAATCGCCAAGGACGCGAGCATTCGTAATAGAGTTTTGTTTGTCATAGGAGCTCTGGCTTTTTTTAGACTTCTAGCAGCTATTCCAATTCCTGGTATAAATCATGACGCACTTCAACAATTTTTCTCAGGAAACCAATTCCTAGGACTTTTAAATATTTTTTCTGGTGGAGGACTTTCTGGTCTTTCTATTGTGATGCTTGGAGTAGGGCCATACATTACGGCTTCTATTATCATGCAACTTCTTACAATCATGTCACCAAAATTGAAGGCAATGTATCACGAAGAAGGTGATGCTGGACGAAAAAGATTCTCGCAATACTCTCGAGGTATTTCTGTGCCTTTGGCTGTTATTCAAGGTCTAGGGTTCTTGGTTCTTTTAGGAAGTCAAAACATTCTGCCTGATCTAACTACTTTTCAATTCATAGTCAACCTAATCGTGATTACTGCTGGTTCTGTACTTCTAATGTGGATTGGAGAATTGATGTCAGAATTTGGAATCGGAAACGGAATGTCTCTACTAATTTTTGCAGGTATCGTAGCAGGATTACCAACAGCTATTCAACAAATTATCTTTACATACAGTCCTGATCAAATTCCTACATACATCGCCTTTGTTGTGACGGCTGTCTTGATTGTTGTTGGAGTAGTGTTTATTACAGAATCTGAAAGACCTGTACCAGTGACATACGCAAAACAAGTACACGGAAACAAAACTACTGGTGGTACATCAACATATATTCCACTTCGATTAAATCAAGCCGGAGTTATTCCGATTATCTTTGCTTTGTCAGTGCTTCTTTTGCCACAAATGTTGGTCAACTTTTTAGGTGTGATTGATAATGAAACTCTACAAACTGTTTTGCGAGCCATTTCTGCTTTCACAGCAAATCAATGGGCTTATGGAATAACTTATTTCTTATTAGTATTCTTCTTCACATACTTCTATACAGCTGTGACTTTCGAACCAGATGCAATGGCAAAAAACCTACAAAAATCTGGAGCGTTTATTTTAGGAGTACGACCTGGAGACTCAACTTCAAAACACATTGGAAATATTGTTTCTAGAATTACTTTCTGGGGAGCACTATTCTTGGGACTAGTAGCTGTGATTCCAGTGATTGTACAATCAATCTCAGGTATTACATCTATTACTATCGGAGGAACATCACTTCTAATTGCCGTATCTGTAATCATTGATTTGATTAAAAAAGTTGACGCGCAACTTTCACTAAGAGAGTACTAATTTTGAAGTTTGATAATAAGATGTAGAATGAAGGGGTTAAATGACCTTAAATTTATGGTAACTATTAAAACAAAAGAAGAAATTGATAAATTGCGAGAAGGTGGAAAGCGATTGGCTCGTGTGGTGGCTGAGACTGCAAAGTTGATAAAACCAGGAGTGTCTATTGATGTCTTAAATGACTTTGCTCACAAGATGATTGTGGAAGGTGGAGACAGACCTGCTTTTTTGAATCACAAACCTCACGGAGCGGCGAGACCTTTTCCTGCTGCTATTTGTATTTCTGTAAACGAAGAAATTGTTCATGGTATTCCAAATGAGAATCCAAAAGTTTTGGAAGAAGGGGACATTGTTACTCTGGATGCTGGACTTGTGCACGAAGGACTTTTTACCGATCACGCTATTACGTACACAGTGGGTGAAGTAGATAAAGAAGTGAAGAGATTGCTGGATGTGACGAGAGAGGCATTGATGAGTGGGATTAAGGAGGCGCGCGCCGGCAACAGAGTGGGCGATATAGGGAGTGCGATATCGGCGCGCGCCCAAAAGGCCGGTTTAAAGGTTGTAAAAGGCCTTTCAGGGCATGGTGTGGGCTATAATGTACACGAGGAGCCATTTGTACCAAATGAGGGTAGAGCGGGCACAGGAGAGCTTTTAAAGCCAGGAATGGTTTTGGCTATCGAACCAATGTTTAGTATTGGAAGTCCAAATATTAAACTAGAAAAAGACGGTTACACTTACAAGACTTCAGACAATTCACTTTCGGCACAATTTGAACATACGATTGTTATCACAGAAGGTGAACCAGAAATTTTAACTAAAATTTAAATGCAAAGAATTCAAGACGAAAAAACTTTAATCGTGATCAAGCCAGACGGCGTGCAGAGGAGTTTGATTGGAGAAATTATAAAAAGAGTAGAGCGAAGCGGTTTGAAATTGATTGGTTTAAAATTTATTGTGCCGAGTGCTGATTTTATTGAAGAACATTACACTTTGGATAAAGAGTGGTTGAAAAATGTTGGAACAAAATCGATTGAAGGTTTGAAAGAAAAAGGTATTGTGCCTTTTACAGAAGATCCTGAAATTGCAGGAAGAAAAGTTTTGGATGCTTTGAAAAAATATATGATATCTGGACCTGTGGTAGTGATGGCTTGGCAAGGTGCGAATGCTGTAAAGATTGTGCGAAAAATTGTTGGAAGCACAGAGCCACTTTCTTCTGATGTTGGAACAATTCGAGGAGATTTTGTTTTGGATTCTTATAATTTTGCAGATAAAGATGACAGAGCTGTGCGTAATTTGATTCATGCATCTGGGAGTGTGGATGAATCGAATATGGAGATTGCTCATTGGTTTGCTGAGGGGGAACTGGTGAATTATCGATTGGTGCAGGAGCAGATTTTGTATGATGTGAATCTCGACGGGATTTTAGAATAAAAATATCAAAATAAAAAACTGCGGTTTTTAGGCGCAGTTCGAGGAGTGAATCTACTCAGGTTTTTTCTTTTTGGATTTTTTCACTGTAAGCCAGTTAATTGTGTCGTTGTTGTGTTTTGTTGTTGATTTCGAAAAATCAGTGTAGTTCTGTATTTTACTCGGCGCATGCGCTGAGATATAAAACTTCAAACCGTCTTCTTTGATTTCAACGATAAAAAACAGTGATTTGATTAAGAAGGTTTCAAATATCTCCTTTCTTGATAAATCCCCAGAATGGATTTCAGCTGCAACTTCTAGAAGTTGAGAACTATCTCTCCATTCGGGCTCTATTTTTACGCATATTTTATTGAAGATGCGCACTCTTTTTGTTCCTGGGAAAAACATGATCACCTCAAAGCAGAGATGTTGAGGAGTGTCAGACTTCAGTATCTTAATTGCAAGACCACAACCTTTAGCAATTTTTTTGTCGCTACGGTCTAGTTGAATCTTTGGCCTGCGTTTAGTGTCCTTTTTAGGAAACACTGCATAGTCATTGTCTATATATCTCATAATCTTGGTCGGGTTGTTGAGTTAAAGAGCGTTTGCTTATTTTGAACATTATAAAAAACTAAAAATAAAGTCAACGTCTCACGACCATTGAAATTATTGAGCACTTTTTATTTATATTTAACAATTTCTGTCTGAAAAAATAATAAAAACAATATAAATTTCTGATAAATTTTAAATTTTAGACAAATGGTTTTCAAAGGAGTATAATTAGAGATGGCTAGGCGATATGTTTCTAACATTTCGAATCATCAGGGTAGACTTATATCGGTACAAACCTTGGTTTGTAACCTGCGGTTGCCCACCTAGAAAAAATCTAGGTTCATATCGCCGGCCCGCAAAATACATCTTGTAATCCATACAAGGTGTTTTTTGTTTGCTATAATCAGATTGTAAATGTTTAAAAAACCTTTAATTAAAGAAATTTTTTGGTTCTCAACACTCATCGCAGTCTTGCATTACTTGGCTTTGAAGCTTTATTTTTATTGGACTATATCTTGGTTTGATATTTTGATGCATCTTTTGGGAGGTTATTTGATTGGTTTGATTGCACTCTATCTTTTATTGAATTTTTTAGACAAAGAGATTATTTCTAATAGAAGAATCTCTTTGATATTAGTTTTGAGTTTTGTTTTGATTGTTGGTTTGGGGTGGGAACTGTGGGAATTGTTTGTGAATCTAACAGATATTATTGAAGATCGTTTGGACACGGCTATTGATATTGTTATGGATTCAATTGGAGGGTACTTTGCATTTTTATACGGTAAAAAACACTTATGGAAAAGGGATTAAATCAGAAATTAAATCTGGGATTTTTTGGTGGGGTTGGTTCTGTGACAGGTGCGAATTTTCTTTTAGAAAATTCGCACACAAAAATCCTCGTGGATTGCGGACTTATTCAAGGATATTTCAAAGGAACAGATCCTAATTATGAAAACTTTGCATACAATCCATCAGAAATTAATTTTTTAATTGTCACTCACGCACATGCCGATCATATCGGACGAATAGGGAAGCTAGTGAAAGACGGATTCGCTGGGAAAATTATTTCAACACCTGCTACAAAAGATTTAGCAGAATTGATGTTGGAAGACGCATTGAACTTAATGTTTCAAAGAAAGGAAGATAAAAACATTGAAATGATGTATGAAGAAAAAGATATAAATTGGGCTTTTAATAATTGGGAAACAATTGATTATCACGAAAGCCGAAAGATTGGTGAGTTTGAAATTTATCTGAAAGACGCTGGACATATTTTGGGTTCGGCGATTGTGGAAGTGAAAGATTTGGTTTCTGGAACGAAAATTGTTTTTAGCGGAGATTTGGGAAATTCACCAACTCCACTTTTGCGAGATACAGAAAGTATTTCTGATGCGGATTACCTTGTAATTGAAAGTGTTTATGGCGACAGAGTGCATGAAGAAAGGGAACAAAGAAAACACAAATTGCAGGAGATTATAAAAAAAGTTGTTGGCAGAGGAGGGACTTTGATTGTGCCTGTTTTTTCTTTAGAAAAGACACAGGTATTTTTGAAAGAGTTGAACGATTTAATTGAAGATAGAAAAGTGCCAAGTGTACCTGTGTTTTTTGATTCGCCCTTAGGAATTCGATTGACCGAAGTTTATGGAAAATACACGCATTTATTTAACGAAAAAGTGCAAGCCGAAATAAAAGCCGGCGATGATATTTTTGATTTCCCAAAACTGAAAGCGACTCTTCGTCGCCAAGAATCTGATGGAATTATAAAAACAACTGGTGCAAAAATTATTATTGCTAGTTCGGGAATGAGTGAGGGAGGAAGAATTACTGCACATGAAAAAAGATATTTGCCGGATCCAAAAAACGCAATTTTATTTATTGGATACCAAGTGGCAGGGAGTTTAGGACGCAGAATTCAAGAGGGAATAAAAAGTTTAACAATTGAACAAACAGATATTCGCGTGCGAGCTGATGTGTTAACGGTTAGTGGATATTCTTCACACAAAGATTCAAATGGACTACTAGATTTTGTGGAGGGAAGTAGAGATACTTTGAAAAAAGTTTTTGTGGTAATGGGCGAAACAAAATCATCTCTCTATCTCACTCAAAAAATCCGCGATTTCGCAGACGTAAAAGCTGAAGTTCCTGACTTGAACGAAATTGTAGATTTAAAATAAATGTTTATAAAATTTTAATATTTATTTTGTATCTGATAGACTTTAATATAGCTATGAAAAAATATTTATTTTTAATTTTATTAGTTGTACTTGTTTCTCCTCAGTTTGTGAAGGCGGAGAGTGTTGTGTGGAGTGAAACCCTTGGTGTTTTTGAGATTAGAAATTCTAGTAGTGCATATAAACGACACACGTTAACAAATCCAAATCTTCAAATTAGATACAACTCTCGTGTTGTAAATACTAATACTGGACAAATTCTTTCTTGTGGATCGAAGGTCGCTCCTGGCACAAAAATAAGATTTGAATTTATTCCACACGAATATACTGATGTGGCATGGTTTGGAACCGGCTCTTCATACGATTCTCCGTATGGTAATTGGAATGAAAATGCAGGAAGAAGTTCGGGTTCAATTTGTCAGGAAAAGAATTTCTATATGATTGGCGTACAAACTCATAAAGGTCATGTTAGAATATATAAACCAGGAGACACTGATAGCATGGAGGCTTATGCTAAATTAAAAAACTACATGGACTTCTCTGTGAATCCTCCAACAAAAACTATTTCAGGATTAGCTGATGTTGCAGGATGTCAGACTTTGGCAAATGGAAATGTAGAATGTTCTGTGAATGAAGAAACGACATTGTCTGCAAAGTTTAATTTTGGAGAGACTTTTAGTCAGATGTACTATGGATTTAAATCTAGAATAGGTACCAAGGACGAACAATGCTATGCCACAGCTAATCCTCTTTCAGAAGCTTTTTCAGCTTTAGGTAATACAGTTACAAGGTTTGGTGGTAGAGGAGGATTCTCTTCGGCACCAACACCAACAGCTACACCAGATCCAATAAAAATCCCAATCCCAGCTCAATCAATCTCTTGTCCTATTTATGTTGCAGACTCAGGAACAAACACACCACCAAACGCTCCAACAATCACTGTAAACAATGGTGATAAAAGCTGTGTGTCAGGAGCCACAATATCATATGGAGCAACATCAATTGATGCTGATAAAGACCCTGAAGATTCACAACTTAGATATTTAATAGACTGGGACAATGATGGATCAGTAGATCAAACAGTGCCAAGCACAGGATATGTATCTTCAAACACAACACAGACATTTAGTTTTGTAACAAGAGGTGATGAAGAAGAA
>JBAYWG010000002.1:0-106604 GCA_041674225.1 Minisyncoccota bacterium
TGCAAGAAAGGTGGAATCTCACGAGCCACGTTCTACCGCTGGTGCAATGAAGACGAAGACTTCAAGGCAAACGTTGATAACGCCAAGGTCGATGGCGTGGAGAACATAAACGATATGTCCGAAGCTCATCTCATTGCTCTCATCAGAGAGAAGAAATATCAGGCGATTGCTCTGTGGCTCAAGAACAACCACCATCGCTTCATGTCTGAGGACAAGAGAGACCTGATACGAAAGGTGCAAAAGAAAACTGAGCTGAATGCTCAACAAAAGGAAATTCTCAAGGACGCACTCAAACTTTTCAAATGAAAAAACTATCTCCAGAAATAATACAGGCGGTCATCAATGATACCGCCGTGCGAACCGCACTCGTGTATCAAAATCACGAGGCATTTTGCAGTATCTATCTTCGGAGGCATTTGAAGTATGAGTTCGCTTGGTTCCATAAGGAGATGTTCCGCATTACCGAGTCATACCAACACAAGCTTAACGTGTTCATGGCATTTAGAGGTTCAGGAAAATCAACCATCCTGAACCTTTCTAATGCTCTGTGGAGTATCCTCGGAAAGCACCAGAAGAAGTTCGTGTTGATCGTTTCTAAAACCAGAGTCCAGTCCCAATCCCACTTCGACAACATCAAGCAGGAGCTAGAAGAAAATGAACTGCTCAAGAGCGATCTTGGTCCGTTCCAAGCGACCAAGGAAGACTGGGGTGCGTACACGATTGAGATTCCAAAGTACGGAGCGAAGATCATGTGTATCGGGGCAAATCAAAATATCCGAGGGCTCAAATATCGTGACCACCGACCCGACCTCATTATCTGTGACGACATCGAAGACGTAACCTCGTTTACCGATCAAGCTAAGGTTGACCTGCTTTACGAGTGGTTCATGGGAGAGCTTCTCTCCATCGGGGATGAGACAACCAACATCGTCGTTCTGGGAAACTTACTTGATCCAAGGTCAATACTGATTCGTCTATATAAGGCAATCAAGCATGACGAGATGTCTGGCATATTCAAGGCGTACCCACTTCTTGATGATAGGAATCGTATATTGTGGTCTGCGAAGTATCCAGATGCTAAGGCAATCAAGAACGTAGAACGAGGTCTGCCTAATCCAAGAAACCATGATCTCTGGACGGTATTCTCTCGTGAGTATCTCTTGGACATGTCATGTGTCGGCATCGATGATTTTATGGAGGAAAAGCATATGGAACCGATCCGTGTCGGCGGAAAGACAGCGAAGAGTTTTGAGATATCCGCTCCGATGTGGGGTATGGGACATATCAATTACTTTCCAGAACACGAGCGTCAGAATTTCAGCATGTGGTTTGACGACGAGGACGGGCATCCAGTGGAGCGATGGAAGAAGATAGAAGCTGAATATATCAAGAAAGGAAAGGTTGATGGTCCAAGCCTCAAGCGAGTACAGAACAGTACTCCAGAAACTCGATTCTTTGATTATCCAGACAGACCGAAGAGGTACAGATATTGGTATCTGGAGACGGATTATGTGCCACCGTCTAAAAGAATTAAGAAATAGTCAGATTATTGAAATGGGAATCTGGGTATAATTGTGTTGTTGACATATACCCCCTAGGGGTATATACTAAGCCTGTATGAAACATATAGATGAAAAAGGTAAAGAAAAAATTATTAAACAACTCAAGCGTATTGAGGGACAGGTTCGAGGTTTGCAAAAAATGGTCGACACCGATACATATTGTATCGATATTATTACTCAAACATCAGCGGTTAAGCAGAGTTTGTCTTCTGTTGAAGATGTGCTCATGGAGAATCACCTAGGACATTGTGTGCATCATCAAATGTCTTCTGGACAGGTAGATAAGGCAAAAGAAGAAGTGTTAAAAGTTTATAAATTAAAAAGAAAATAAAATCATATGAAAATATCAATATACTTAGCATTAGGTTTAGTAGTTACTGGTACTGTTCTGGGTATCGCTTTTGGATACTACATCACACCCGAATATAGACTATCAATGTATGAAAAGAACAATATGAGTCTCGGTCAAGCAGACAGGACTTTCGATCTTCGATATATAAATGCCATGATTGCACACCACAGAGGTGCAATGCTTCTTGCTGAACAACTTTCAAAAAACACTTCACGTCCTGAAATGAAGACTCTTGCGCAAAATATTCTTGCTGATGAACCAAAAGCTATTGATGAACTTTATACATGGAAAAAAGATTGGTATGGAGACACAAAAACTGTTCGTGATCCTATTGTGGCAAACCTCGGTCCTGCAGATGAGAAATTTGATTTAAGATTTTTGAATGCTATCATCGCCCACCATGAAGCAGGAATTGTAATGACAAAAGAGACGAGAGAAAAATCAAGTCGTGCTGAAATCCTCAATAATGCAGATGCGGTCGAAGCATTTTTGATAAATGGTATAACGACTTTAAAAGGTATTAGAAGTAGTTGGTATAACATATAAGAAATATGACTACTCAAACTTTTAAAATAGAGGGAATGCATTGTGCGAGTTGTGCCTCTGTGATTACAAAACAGCTGTCTGCTCTTCCTCATGTAAAATCCGTTGCAGTTAATTATGGAACTGAAAAAGCAAAAGTAGAATACGATCACGAACACGTTTCGATTAATGCTATGAATGATGCGGTAGGTAAACTAGGATATTCACTATCGACAACTGAAAAGTCTGAACATGATCATGTAAATACACAGGAGAATGCTCTAGAGGAGCTCAAACATAAGACAGAGTTTATGTTGCCTGTTACGTTTGCTGTATTTGCTCTCATGATGTGGGATATTGCTTCAAAAATATTTGTAGGAGTACCAAATCTTCCCATACCGATGTCGCTATTTAATACAATTGGCATGATACTTGCGACAGTCGCCTTATTCTGGGTTGGCAAACCATATTTACTTGGAGTAACAAGATTTATTCGACATGGGGTCGCAAATATGGATACCCTTATCGGTCTTGGTACTCTCGCCGCATACGTATACAGTATCGCTCTTACCCTTATTCCTTTTCTGGGTATTTTACTTAATGTACCCGAATACACCTATTTTGATGTAACCATAGTTGTAATTGGTTTTATTACTCTTGGAAAATATTTAGAAATTAGATCAAAGAAAAAAACAGGTGATGCAATTGAAAAGCTTCTCAACCTTCAAGCAAAGACTGCATTACTAATTCGCGATGGAAAAGAAATAGAAATATCTATACAGGATGTGAAGCATGGTGATTTAATTATTGTTAAGCCAGGCTCAAAGATTCCTGTAGACGGCACAATAGTTGAAGGTGTCTCTTTTGTTGATGAATCAATGGTTACAGGAGAGCCGATGCCTGTGCAAAAGAAAATTGGTGATAACGTCGTATCAGGGACAATGAATACAAGTGGTTCATTTACATTCAAAGCGACAAAAGTTGGTTCCGAAACACTTCTTGCTCAGATTATTAAAATGGTTGAGGACGCTCAAGGTAGCAAAGCGCCAATTCAAGCATTGGCAGATAAGATATCGAGTGTTTTTGTTCCCACTGTACTTGTAATAGCGTTTATTACTCTTGGAACATGGCTTATTATAGGATCACAATACCTAGGATTTTCACAAGCCCTCTCACTTGGGTTGGTATCTTTTGTCGGTATTCTTGTTATAGCTTGTCCTTGTGCCCTAGGTCTTGCAACACCAACTGCAATCATTGTGGGGGTTGGTAAAGGGGCTAAAGAAGGAATTCTCGTCAAAGATGCCGCGACACTTGAAAAATTACATAAAGTAAATACTATCGTCGTGGATAAGACTGGTACGATCACTAAAGGCAAACCAACATTAGTTGATGTACAAAATGTATCTGACTTTAATGATAATGACTTTGTATCAATTCTTGCTTCACTTGAGAAAAAATCAGAACACCCTATAGCTCACGCAATCGTAAACTACGCACAAGAAAAAAATATCTCTACATCTGATGTTTCAGATTTTGAAAGCATACAGGGCAAAGGACTCAAAGGATCAATAAAAGGTATCGAGTACTTTGTAGGCAATGCGAAACTTATAAATGATCTTAACGTTTCCTTTGATACAACAAAACTCAATGAGTTTACTTCTCAAGGTAAAACACCGGTGATACTTGCAACAAAAGACAAGGTGCTTGGCTTTGTGATGGTTGCTGATGAAATTAAACAGGAGTCTAAAAAAGCAATTGCTGATCTTCATAAACTGGGTATCAAGATTGTAATGCTCACTGGCGATGATGAAAAAACAGCAAAATATATAGCATCACTTGTCGGTATTGATGATGTGGTTGCGCATGTTTTGCCACAAGATAAATTGACAAAGATAAAAGAACTGCAGTCACAAGGTCGTGTTGTTGCTATGGCTGGTGATGGTGTAAATGATGCCCCCGCTCTTGCTCAAGCTGACGTAGGTATCGCTATGGGAACTGGAACTGATGTAGCGATTGAGTCTGCAGGAATCACACTTCTTGGTGGTGATATTTCAAAGCTTGTCAAAGCAATAAAACTTTCAAAGATTACTATGCGTGGTATCAAGCAAAATCTGTTCTGGGCATTTATCTATAATGTGGTCGGTATTCCACTTGCAGCTGGTGTATTTTATCCAATATTTGGTTGGGTTCTCAATCCTATATTTGCTGGATTTGCTATGGCAATGTCTTCGGTATCAGTTGTCTCAAATTCACTTCGTATTAAAGCTAAAAAAATATAATTATGAATACACAAACACAAAAATACACCTTCCACATACATGGTATGCACTGCAATGCTTGCGTACTCATGACTGAAAGTGAACTTGGTGATCTGCCGAATATCACTCATGTTAAATCGAGCTTAAAGAATCACTCGGTTGAAGTTACTGGAGATTTTGGAGATAAAACTCCGGAACAGATTGCAGACGAGCTTACCATTCCCCTAAAATCACACGGCTACACCGTGTCGGTAGAAAAGCTGCAACACAAAGCCAAATGGGAAGACTTCAAAATAGCGGTCCCTATAGCACTTGGCTTTGCCATACTCTTTGTTGCACTCCAAAAAATGGGAATCGTAAATCTTGTAAGTGCAGGTAATGTGACCTACGGCACAGCATTTGTGATCGGCATCATTGCCTCACTTTCAACCTGCATGGCAGTGGTGGGTGGTCTGGTCCTCTCAATGTCTGCTACCTTTGCCAAAGAAGGAGATAAGATACGTCCTCAGCTCATGTTCCACGGTGGCCGAATAGCTTCATTCTTTTTGCTTGGCGGTGTGATAGGTGCGATCGGATCGGCTTTCACTCTCAATACCTCAGCAACATTCATTCTGAGTTTGATTATTGGAATCGTGATGCTGATCCTCGGTATTAATCTTCTCGATACATTCCACTGGGCTAAGAAATTACAGCCCTCAATGCCTAAATTCATCGCCAAACACGCTCATGGTGTATCCAAGTTTAACCACACCCTCACTCCGCTTCTTGTAGGTGTGGCAACATTCTTCCTGCCATGTGGATTTACACAATCGATGCAGCTTTATACCCTCACTACAGGAAGCTTTCTCCCCGGAGGGCTAACGATGTTTGCGTTCGCATTGGGTACACTGCCAGTCCTTGCTTTGATCAGCTTCAGCTCATTCAGTATTCAGAAAAGTTCAAAGGCAGGTATTTTCTTTAAGACTGCCGGATTGATTGTTATCATGTTTGCACTTTTCAACCTTATCAATAGCTTGGTGGTAATTGGTCTCATACCGCCCATCTTTAATTTTTAGTATAATCATATTTATGAAAGCAACTATCATATCAATTATCGTCGCAGTAGTCCTCATCGGAGGAGCCTTCATGCTTACCAAAGGCGGTAGTGATAACACTCCAACTGTAGCGGCAAACAATGTCAGCGTAGTAGACGGCACACAGATCATTGAAATTTCTGCGAAAGGTGGATACCAACCTCGAAAGAGTATTGCGAAAGCAGGAATACCGACAATCATTCGATTCAATACAAAAGGGACTTTTGATTGCTCATCCTCAGTCCGTATTCCAAGTTTGGATATAACCAAATCACTACCCCAATCAGGATCAACAGATATAGATATTGGCAGTGGGAAAATTGGTTCACTTAAGGGATCGTGCGGAATGGGAATGTATCCATTCGAAGTAGAGTTTCAGTCTTAAAACGAGACACAAAATTGGCTACCTCCAAAGTGTCTTATTCTGTCTCATTTTTACTAGAATACCCATATTCCTCAAGGCGGAGCGAAAGTGCTTCATTTTGAAAATGAGACAGTGACCGAGACGGGTGAAATACGCTTAGTTTGCTTGGTCTATAAAAACACCCTAGAGACCGAAACGCCTCATATAAGGAGTAGAAGGGATCATAAGAAAGCCTTACGGTGTCTCATCACGTAGGTTCAAGACCGCGACAGTCAGCATTCAAGGAGTTAGTTTCGTGCGTCCTGAGAGTGTCACGGTTTGAGGTGACGGAGTTTGGTCGTAAGTATATACTTAAAATACAATGATCAACCCACAAGACAAAAGTAATAACCCTGTGCTTAAAGAATTTATTGAAAAGCAAGGTTCTGGTTTTTCCAATGAACCTGCCTCATCCGAAGCTACGATAGTTGATAATCATAGATTAGATCATCTCTACACTAATGCATTCCGCGACGGTAGTGGTAAATATTTTACTGTTGTTTCTGTTGATGATGCAGGTGTTCCAAACGTTGTAGACGCAGAGTCGCCGTACCCAACTAGAAATAAGATTAAAACTCGTCTTACTTTTATTAAGTCAGAGGACGGTGGTTCAATCAAGGAAATTGAGTTAAAAAGATTTAAGTTTTATAAAAAAGATGGCTATCTTGAACAAGAAGAAGGAATAAATTTTTCTTTTTCATATTTTGTGGGATTGATTGGCTTCCTTCAATCACTTTCAAAGCTAAATTTGAACGACGTAACTGAGAGACGTATCCCGTTGCATAATGGCCCTGATTTGGATGAGGAAACACGAAAACAATTTTATACAATCGTTTCAACTAATGATGGACAAGAACTCATCCGTGAAGTTGTGAAGAGTGGTCAAATTTCTGGTATAGATATTGTGAACATTGCATACCGTAAGAAACAGTTGGAACTATTTGAAAGGATGCTTAGTGATCCAGATACTGTAGTGTCTTACAGGAAAGATAATAATATAAAGAAGTTGGGTAACGAAGCTGTATGGCAGCACTTCTTCGAAGTAAATACTTGGATTTTTGGATACGGCCTAAACTACGTATTCAATCAGCCTCTTGAGGGTCAGAAACTTGAGCGTACTGTGCGAGGGAGTGATATTACTGGTTCTGGTAAAAGAGCCGATGGTTTACTCAAAACCACAGGAGTTGTTAGTTCAATTTGTCTTGTTGAAATTAAAACTCCTGATACTCCTCTTCTAGAATTAGAAGAATATCGTCCAGAATGCTGGCAAGCTTCAAGAGAATTTAGTGGGGGTATAGCTCAAGCTCAAAAAACAGTACAAAAAACACTTGAAAATATTGGTACTGAATTTCGTCCAACTGACAAGAAAGGTAATCCTACAGGTGAAGTTCTTTATTCTTACAGACCAAAATCCTTTCTTGTAATCGGTAGTTTGTCTGAGTTTTCGTCACCTGAAGGAATAAATAGAGAAAAGTTTGGGTCTTTTGAATTACTTCGTAGAGGTACACATGAGCCAGAAGTTATTACTTTTGATGAATTACTCGAGCGTGCAAAGTTTATAGTTATCAATTCTTAGAATTTAATAATTTATAAATTACTTGAGTGGTACAGTTGTGTGTGAGATACTCTCATTATGATTAATCTAGGTAGAAATGTAGGGGAAGAGGGAGAGGTTTTCTTTAAGGCTTTTATTCTTCAGCAAATGGATTTGGGAAATACAATTCATCCTTTCGGTAAAATTGTATCTATAGATTTTGGACCTGCATTAAGTATTCCAAAATGGTTGCCAAAATATAACAAGCTACTTGCCGCAAAAGATTATGTTAGTTTGAAATCCATTTTTCCAAAAGCACCTGGCGGGTATAAAGCCGACATTGGAATTAACGGAGTAAATTATAGTCTTAAATATAAAGGTGGAGCAAAATCGGCCATTGTTAATCATACAAGCCGAAGGGGTTTTTTAAGAATTTGCGATCACTTAGGGTTAGATATAAAAACCTTGGATAATATCATCAATGAATATTGGATCAAAAGGGAAGCAGGTTTAATTACAGAAGATGTATCAAACTCTCATCCAGAATCGCCATTCAAAAATCATGAAAATTATTTAGATAGTATCTTAAAATATTTTTTATTTGATGGAACAGGAAGTAAGGATTCTGAATTTAAGGCTGATAAAGTTATTGTGTTTTCTGATCCATTGGATTCATCAACATATAATATCCTTTCTAAGGATGATGTTGTTAATCATATTTGGGATTCATTAGTTTTTTCTTTGAGAAGCAAAAAAGGCATGCCTTCAAATTATAGTTCAGAAGTAGATGGTGATTTAACGCCTTGGATAAGATATCGCCCTGGAGATGAAAATCCTAAAGGTGCATTACATATTCGTACTTAAGACTGGGATAGTCTTTTTACTATTTCCTTTGCTGTAGCTTGAATGGCTGGTATGGCCACACTATTTCCAAGTTGTTTCATTGCTTGTACGTTTGAAACAGGGAAATAATAATCATCAGGAAAACCCTGCAACTTCTTTCCCTCATCAACTCCAAGTCTTCTGACTTCACCATCTACTCTGTAGAATTCCCAGTTCCTCCTATCATCGATGTTTGATCCTCTTCCTCCAACACGTAGAGTAAAGCCAATTTTTCTATCACATTCACCTTGAAATACGTCCGACATAGTTAAGTTTAATTGTTGTGGTTCTGGAAATTCAAAATCAATATTCTTATCTTTGAAACCAACCATGAACAATCGAGGTCGATGCTGAGGGACACCATAATCACTAGCTTTAATTATTTTATAATAAAAAGAATAACCCAAGTCTTCTTCGATAACCTTCTTAATGGTTGCAAAAGTTTTCCCATCGTCGTGTTTTAATAATCCACGTACATTTTCGATGAAAAAAGCCTTTGGCTGTTTCTGTTTTATTATGTCTGCAATTGTAAAAAATAAAGTACCACGAGTGTCATTGAATCCTTTCTTATGACCAGCTTGGCTGAATGGTTGGCATGGAAATCCTCCTGTTAGAATATCAAAATCTGGTATCTGGGATTTTATGTCTGTAATTGAATTTATATCTCCAACAAAATTATTACTCGAAAAAAGTTCAGGATGTTTATTCTCAAAATTGTGTGTGTAAGTCTTTCTTGCATTAGTATCCCATTCCGAAGCAAATACACACTCACAACCGACATTGCTAAAAGCTATGTGGAATCCTCCTATGCCCGCAAATAAGTCTATTATTTTAATTGGATCAGAAGTTTTTTTTGTAGTTTTTTTACTCATTTGTAGAGTCATTATAGCAAATTTACTTTTAGACCCTAACTCAATCTTTAATGGAAATTGATTTATTCTTTAGAATTATTTTACTTCTCATACAACCCATAATTTCCCGTTTTTCGTAATTAGTCCCATCTTTCAGGATGTATTTCATATAAGACTTAAAATCTAGGTCAACAACGGCTTTTGATAAGTTTGTCCCTAAAACACTATTTTGGAATTTATTGAATCTTATTAATTCCTCTTTGAATTTGTTCTGAATATCAATCTGATTAAAATCAATGGAATCTAACAATCCAATAAAATCTTTTATTAATTCTTCTTCACGCATATATCCACCTTTGCAATTTCGATCTCTTGACCTACTGCATCCGTAGTAAACATATCTAGCATTAAGTCCTGTGCTTTTAATAAACTTAAATTTTTCTTCCGCAGAAACTCCTGAACCACAAAGACCGCATGTTATAAGTTTAGTAAAAGCGAACTCCTTAGTTTCACCTCTAACAATATAATCTCGCTTCAATTGATTTTTAACTTGCTCAAATAATTCTTTTGTAATTATTGGTTCATGTTTTCCTTGATACCAATTACCACTTTTAGAAGGGTATTCGAACTGTCCATAATAGAAAGGTGTATTTAATATTTTGTATACATTACTCAAAGTAAGATTTTTATTTCCTTGAGGTGTTTTGAAATTAATTTCAAACTTTAACCAATGGTAAACTTTTCTTCCTGTCCATTTTTCGTTAGCCACTTTTTCAAACATCTGTCTTATTATTTGTGCGCGTTCTGGATCAATTAATACATGTCCTCGTCTATCAGCCCTGTTTTCATTTAAGTATCCTGTTGGAGCTGGGGCAGGCCATAATCCCATTTCACATCTCATGCGAAGTCCGCGTTTTACATTTACACTTTTATTATCGTTATCAAGTTTTGCTTGAGAGCAGAGAATCATTAGAAGAAACTTTTCACTCGGTGAGTTTGTGAAGCTTTGTCCGTAAGTTCTAATTTCTACTAATGATTTCTGATCCATCAAATCTACCAACGAGCCAAGATCTCCTGCATTTCGACTAAGTCTGTCTGGATGCCAAACAAGAATTCCATTGAATCTACCTTCGCGTAAGTCTTTTAATATTTCGTTATAAACTGGTCGAGTAGAGGAGGCTTTGGCCGAGTGTGCTTCTCGTCGAATATCAATGACATCTAGATTGTCACGTCCTGCAATTTGTAACATCTCTTTAATTTGAGATTCTATTGATAAAGCTTGTTTTTCGTCTCTTTCAGTTGATTTTCGGGCGTATAGGCAGTATCTGACAGGTATGATCTGCGGAAGCGCTTTCGGGAGAGTTTCTATGCTTGTTGATTCCATAACACTACCTTGTCGTAGTCTAGTTACTTTGTCAGCCATATGGAATAAAATGACTGTGTGTTACCAGAAATATATAAACTCTATAAACCTCTTAGAAATACTCTTAGGTCATTTGCTACACCGAACGTTTTTTATGTTATTTGGGCATATGTGAACCATCTACAGTTTGGAAATAAGTTTCCTAAAGATATTCAAGTATCGTTAGATTTTTTAAATGCTGAGTCACACCCACAAAGAAACTTGTATGAATGGGAACTATCAATTTTAGCTAGAGAAGTGATTCTGCATGGCACAGATACAATTGATCCATCAACAAAATCTATACAATCATGGAATAATCTCCAAAATGCAATAAATAAATTAAAAGAATTTGAAAATAATGTTTGGCCTGTAGTTGGCGGGGAACATAATATCTTAGTTGAACTAAGGAGGTTATCTCATAGACAGTTTCCTTGGCAAAATCCTCCTAATACAAGTTTCTTTCTCAGAAACTACAAGATCTACTCAAATGAAAGAGTAACTAATATTATTGAAAGTAAAATTCAGATGTCTATTAGGGTTTGGTATGTAGTTGGCTGTGCAATCTTAGGTGCCTACTTTAATAATCCAAAAATTAATATTGATCCCTCAATTCAAATTGAAGGAATCACTTCTGATGATTTCAATAATTTTCTAAAATATGTATCAGCCGATATTCCAAAAATAAGAGAAATTATAAAAAGAGATGTTAAGTATGACGATCAGTTTGTATATTATTTTAACCCACTAGAATTCTACCCATTGGTTAAGATTGATAAATATTACTATTGTCCTATAACAACTTTTTTAGCATGGAGAATTACTTCTGGAATTTATTTTGACTTAATTAAAGATAAAAATTTTGGTAGTCAATTTGGATTCGCTTTTCAAGATTATCTCCTTGAAGTTGCTACTAAAGTAATTAGTAGAAGTGGTGTGACAATTTTGGGAGAAGAAAAGTATAAAGTTAAGACTGAAGAAGATAGTGTGGATATTATTATTGCAGATGAAGATTACGCATTTTTTATAGAATCAAAAGCGAAGCGATTAAAGGCGAGTTCAAAAAGTGAGCTTTTGAATGATGATTCAATAAAGCAAGATATCGGTATATTGGCTGATGCGGTTGTCCAAGTTTACAAAACTTACAATGATTATAAAGCTGGTTTATATCCACAATTGCCTTACCAAGAGAGGTTAAAAATCTATCCATTGATTATCACTCTAGAAGAATGGTACTTAATTGGAGAAGACCTGAATATACTAAGACGAGAAGTTGCTTCCAAAATGGAAGAAGAGGGTTTAAGTCTAGACTATATTGATAATCTTCCATACATTTTGTGTTCTTGTGAGCGCTTTGAATCATTGGTACAAGTTTTGAATAAATTTTCAATTAAAGAGGTTGTAAGTAATTGGTTTGTGCGAGAAAAAAATGGTCATGACTTTGGTAACGATCTCATTGTCTCTTATAAAGAATATATAAAGCCTATAACAGATTATTTTCCAGGTGATTTCGAAAATATATTCCCAGAGTCTATTTTTAAGGGTGTAGGTAAAGAATAAATTTTCGTAGCATATCTTGAATGTGCTAAATTATAAAAATATCTCTAGTAATTAAGTGGCAGAGGATTTTTCGGTTTTCTATTTAAATATTAAACCTATCATTAAATAGTTTTTCATTTAGTTTTTCTTGTTGTTGGAGTTTCATAATGTTTGCTTCATTTTGAAGTAATGTAATGGCTTCAATTAGTTTTTCCTTTCTAACAATTAATACGTAAAAAGGTTCTCTTGTTGGTTTTTTATTTGGCTGTCGGTCTGAGTAATATGAGTAGTCTATATGTACAAGTGTAGAACTTATATCGGTCTCTAAGTTTTTGGCTTCGTAAAGTTTTCCTGGTCCATCAACTACGACTATTGGATATATTAATGCCGGTCCAGCGCTATGTTCTCTTGCAAAAATTGTTCCATTGATTGCTTGTACACACGCTTTATAAATTGGATCAGAAATAGGATCATTACTTGTTCTACTACTTCCACTTTGGAATAGTCTAGATATTTTGTCTGCCCTAAAATAAATAAATCCATCTTCTCCTCTTTTATCAATTAGTTGATCCTCGTTACCAATCATTTTTAAGGCCTTATGGTGTTTTTCATTTTTAAAATTCCAAAACACAACATCTTCTTTTAAGTGTTTACAGTCTAATGCAAATACTAGGTATACGTTATCTTCATTTGATCCTTCAAACACAGGTATTACCTTTCGTGCAACAATATCTATTTCTCTAGGCTTATCTGTGTAACTGTCAACATAGTAAGGACTAATCTCTGTCTTGTAGTCGTATTCCTCTAGTAATTTAACTACTTCTGTATGTAATTTATGTCCACTCTCATCAACGATCTTTTGTAGGTTTACTTTTCTTTGTGCCTCATCTTTCTCATTCATATTAGTGATTATAACTCTTTTATATTTTAGGCATAGGAATAGACTTCGCGAAACCACTTATTTGTACTAAACTATACAAATAGTCCATGAAGGCTATAAACAGTTAAATATAAAAAGACCTAACCCTTTAGGAAACTAGAGATATGGTCGTAAATCCGAACCAACGTAAAAACCCCATCATCAGGGTCGTTGGTTCGGTTACCAAGGGAAACTTTGGTAGAGGAGATCGAAAGGTCCCTTCCTGGTGGTGGGATTTTTGCGTCTCACTATTTGAATATTAATAACCGAACCAACAAAAACATGATAAAGAAAATTTTATACGTCATAGGAGGATTTATTGTTTTTATAATTATCCTTTTGATTATAGTTCCAACTCCAGATATTGAAGATAGACCTGTAAAAAAGAAAGAAGTGGTAGTTGAACAAAAAGTTGAAAAGAAGAAAGATGTTAAAAAGGAAGAAGTTAAAGAGGAGATAAAAAATGATTCATGCATCAATATTCCAGATCAATCTATTACTAGATTAGAATCAGGATTAAATACTGCAGGTGTAACAATTAGAGGTGTTCAAGCAGTTAAGTCAGAAGAACGACCAGAATTCTATTTTATTGCTGGAGATCTTGAAGGTCCAGGTTTGGGTAGTAAAAGTGAGATAGTAATATTTGCGACGAGTGATATTGAGATAGGGGGATTTATATCTGTGAATGCTATTGCGTTGGAATTTACAGAGTGGGCAGACGGACCTAAGAGCGCCTTTAAATTTTCTTCCTCTGAAAAAGAGGCAATAAAAGTGAGAGAGTGTACAGAGGAAATATTGAAGTAAAAGCATCCATATTTTGCAACATGGATTAAAAAGCGTTATAAAACATTTATAATTTAAACAACAAAAAATAAAAGTTGTCCACAGTTACAACCTGATCAATATAATGGAGTAAGTTATGATGTGGGAGACAATTTCATATAAAGCTTTTATTCCCGTTACGAAAGAAACCATGCAAATTAAAAGCAGACAACACCATTAGGTGGTTTCTGATTATTTGCATGCAAAAATCACCCACTTAATTGTTGGGTGATTTTGTTTTATCAGCATAAAGAAAAGATATGAAAAATAAAAAAATTAAAATTGAAAAGGTTAGTAGAGATTCAACTTCTGAAAAGAAGAAGTACTTTTTGGAGTTTTTAGAAACCAGTAAAGGTATTATTTCAGTTGTTTGTAATAGATTAAATATACATCGATCAACATACTACAATTGGTATAAAACCGATAAGGATTTCAAAAAGAGAGTTGATGAAATTAATAAATCTAAAATAGACATTCTTGAGGATCGTATGTACTTACTTGCACTTGAGGGAAATTATCAAGCACTCAGATACTACATAGATAGAATGGATAATAAAGGCAAGAAAAAGACATCTGAAGTCCATATTCATCATCATAGATCTGAGGTTGGTACTACGGAAGACAAAAAGACGTTTGAGGATGTTGTGGATGATATTTTGGATGCTCTCGACAAAGAAGCACTAGACAAGGGGTCTCTATGAGAAATAAGAAGATTTAGTTAAACTAATATCATAATGATATTAGAAGACTTAGAGAAACTTATAAAAGAGACCGCGGAAAGAGAGTCGTTGTATACTCTTGTTAATTTTGATGAGGTAAAATTTGATAATAAGAACGCGCTTGATTTTGTGTCTACAATAACCAAAACCCGAAATCACATAAAAGAAAGTGGTATCGATTTTGATCAACTTACGAATGATCTCATTAATTCAATTTCTTCCGATGTAAGATATTCTCTAACTAATGCATATATTTATTTTCCGCATACAAATAATTTTGTAAAAGAAGTGATGCCTTTTGGATCAACTGGAGTAAAGGCCCCTACATATTTCAAGACGATGGGTGATAAAAGATTTTTCTATTATGTGAATACAAGTTTTGAAAAGTTGTATATATTCTGGGACCGCATCGGTGATATTTTAGCTCTTGCTTTTAATTTGAATATTCCAGAAAGAAGTGTTTATTTCAGCACTGTTGTCCGAAACCTAGATGATCAGTTGGATAAGAGCAAGCACGGTGTTTGGTTGAGAAACTTTTATGATGAAGAATATGAAAAGATACTAAACCGTCTAAGGGTTAAGATTGTTCATTACCGACAGAAGGACTCTTATTTTTTTACGGAATGGCTGAAGCTTGCAGGAAATTACAGCGAGAATTCGGAGAGGCTTGCAGAATTGCAGAGAGAAAAAGAAGAATTGCTACCGATGCTTAAGAGACAGGTGGAATTAGCTAATGAGGGCTTTGAGCATATGATTAGATTTATAGCCGAACAGGGCACTTACGAAACAAAACAATAATGAATGCTTCATCCACGCAACCATTCGGGGTAGATTTTCCAAAACAACTAGTTGAAATGTTTTTTAATGCACTAGATGAAGGAACCAGACAAGCCTACCGTATGATATGGAGTGGAATCACTCAATTTCTCAATGAGCATTGGGGTTGGTTAGTATTCATGCTTATAGCTATTTTTATTTTTTCCGTACTGAACTACTTTGCAACGGGGCGTTGGGCAATGCTCGGGAGCGTTCTATATAACTATTTCTACTTCGGCACATTGTTTGTCATAACGCTTATATTCGGCCCAGAAGTATTTGCTAATGATTGGTTTAAAATTGTTTTGTTTATCCTCTATGTAACTTGTTTCATACTAGTTGGGAAGATTCTTAATAAGATAGGGATAAGGAGATAAAACGAGACAAAGAATCCAACAACCTTCAAAGTGTCGAATATGTCGAATTTCATGTATGTCCTAGGAGCGTCTTTGCGTATATAAAAGCTATAATTATACTGTCTTTGTTTTACAACATATATAAAAAGTTCTGGCTCGGAGCGTCCAGCAAACAAGAGCTAGTGCGAGTTGCTATAATAAACCTATGGAAAATCAAATGGAGACAAAAGAATTAATTATCGCAGTTATAGAAAAAGACGATGCAATTTTGATGCGTAAGAAGCCTGAAGGTTCACCTCCTTATAAAGAAACATGGTATTCGTTTGGTTGTGAGAAAGTTGAAGGACAAGATAATAATCAAACTATGAAAGATTATCTTAAGGATGTTATTGGTATCGATGTTGAGACTAGTGATTTACAAATTCCTCCAGATGGTGAAACTAAAAATGACCACGATGGTATAGAGAAAAATTTTATTTACAACAACTTATTATGTAAGTATGTCAGTGGCGAACCTAAGATTCCGCATGGTGCTGAAAAGGTTGAATGGATTCAAAAAGAAAAACTAGATGAATATGATATTGTGCCACCGTCAGTTAAACTTTTAACAGATTTAGGATTTTTTAAGTAAAAACATGATATTACAAGTTGGAGTAAAAATTTTTTTAAAAAACAGAGACGGAAAGTATCTTATTGTTAAAAGGTCTCAGGAAAAATACAAAGGGTTAAATGGTAATTGGGATATTGTTGGTGGAAGAATTGATATAGGGTCAAAATTGATTGATAATTTGCGTCGTGAAGTTATGGAAGAAACTGAATTAAAAATTACATCTGAACCAGTACTTATTTTTGCACAAGATATTATTCCAAACGAAGAAAAGCATGTTGTTCGGTTGTCGTATTTAGGAGAAACGGAAGGAGAGCCTGTTCTAGACTTTTCTGAGAATGTTGAATATAAGTGGATGACAATTGAAGAGATGAAAAAGCAAGATGATTTAGATGTTTATGTTAGAGAGATTTTGGAAAAGTGTGTTCTGGATTAATTGTTTACTTTTTTAATAAAAACTAACTTTACAGGGCTTAACCAATTTTGGTTCTAGCTCGTGACGGCCAGCAACTTAGTTTTTCGTATCTGGAGACTTAGAGGGGTTACAAATGCATCAAAGTATATATTTGATAAACTATATATTATGTTAATTAAAAAGATTGGACATTGTTGTTTACTAATTAAAACTCAGAACATCACCATTCTTACAGATCCCGGTGCTTTCACTGTTAATACCCATAAAGATTTAATTGGGATAGATTTAATTTTGATTACACATGAACATGGAGATCACTTGCATGTTGATTCATTAAAGGAAATTATTAAAAATAATCCAAATGCAAAAGTTGTAACAAATAGTTCAGTTGGAAAAATAATTTCAGAAGAAGGTATTGATTTTGAGATTGTTGAAGGGAATTCTGCTAAAGAATATTTGAATACACTTATTGAAGCTCATGATGCTAAGCATGAGGAGATTTATGAAGAATTCGGTCAGGTGCAAAATACGGGGTACATTATTGATAATAAATTATTTTATCCGGGAGATTCATTCTGTAATCCTCAAAAGGAAGTAGATGTTTTAGCTCTACCTGTTGCTGGTCCATGGTGTAAAATTCCAGACTCTATTAATTATGCTTTGAGCTTAAAACCAAACAAAGTTTTTCCTGTTCATGATGGAATGCTTCAACAAGATAAAATTGGAAGCTCACACAAAGCACCTGAAGTCATATTAAAAGAAAATGGAATAGAATTTATTCCTATGGTTAATGGTGGTGAAAAAGAGTTTTAGATTATATGCAAAAAACTGACAAGAAACTACAGGTTTATATAAGATATAAATTTTTATATAACTTTAGGATATATGTTTGATATTTTTCCCAAAACACTAGTTTTTTCAGTTTTATGTTTTGATTTAGATGAAACATTAATTGATCATAAACACGATAATAATAGATATATAAAAGATTTAAATATAAAACTTGGTGAATATAAAAATAGAGGAACCAAGATTGTTTTTGCTTCTGCAAGGAATAAAAAAGATATATTAGATGCTGTTAAAAGATATTCTTTATTTAAACCAGATTATTTGATTACTGACTTGGGTGTAAATTTATACGAAACTGGTAAAACCTGTAGTAAATTAGAGACATTATCTATTTCAAAAAAAGATTGGAATCAAGAAAAAGTTAATGAATTAGTTCTCTCTGTAGAAGGTGTTAGTAAAAGAAAAAAAACAAGATCATCTACTTTTAAATTAACCTATTATATTTATGATAATCGAGATATTGTTGTTAAAAATATTCAAAAAAAATTAAAGGATAATAATTTAAAATCATCAATATCGCTGTCAGGGAATGATTCTATCTACATAACTCCTAGAGGATTTTCTAAAGGGAAGTCTTTGGAATATTTGATTAAAAAATTGAATATCGATATTAGAGACGTCTGTGTTTTTGGTGACAGTGAAGCAGATTTTAGTTTATTTAAAAAAATAAAAAAATCTGTTTTAGTCGCTAACGCAGACGATTTTGTTAAACAAAAAGTAAAAAATACCTATAAAAATGTCTATATATCAAAAAAGAGTTATTCACAGGGTGTTTTGGATGGGATACTTTTTTTAGAAAAAGAATCACATAAGGATATATATAAACACTTCAATGTATGCTCTGATTTATACGCGAAAAGTAAATTTAATATAATAAAAAATAAAGTTTTAAATCAGTCAGATAATGGTTTTGTAAAAAACAAAGTAGTGAATTTTTTAATCTATTCTGAAGTTTTAGAGAAGCAAGGTTTTTTTAAGGATGCACAAGGTGTATTAAGAAAATCAAGAAAGTATTTAGATAGAATATTTGATTTAGATATACGAAGAATATTCGAAATACAAGTCGCTAGAAATAGTATTTCACTAGGGGAGTTGGATGCAGGAATTAAGATTTTGAATAGTATAAATTTAAATTATATAGATAATGATTTTAAAAAATATATTTTAAATAACCTAGCTTATGCATATAGAGTAAAAGGAGAAAATAATAAAGCAGAAAGGATTTTATTAAAAATAAAAGTCTCAGATACGAATACAAGTATAGATTTATCTGTACTCCACAACCTCGCAGGATTATATAGAGAGAAAGAAAAATATAATGAAGCTTTGATTTTGTATGAAATAATATTATGCAAAACTAAAAAGGATAATCCATTCCTCCTAGCAAGGCTTTATAATAATATTGGTTTTATTTACAGAAAAAATGGTGAATATTCTTTGGCTGAGAAATATTATTTACAAAGTCTAAGGCTCGAAAAAAAGATAGGTTCAAAGCAACTTCAGGGTAGAACACTTAATAACTTGGGAGGAGTTAATAGGATGAAAAAAAGTTTTAAAAAGGCATTGATATATTTTAGTGATAGTGTTTATATAAGAAGTAAGATAGGTGATAATTCAGGCCTGTCTTCTTCCTTGCTTAATAAGGGGATAGTCTATTTTGAATTAGGTGATAAGAAAAATGCTAAAAAATATTTACTACAAAGTTATAAAATTAGAAAACAAATTGGTTCACCAAAACTTATTAATGAAGTAAAAGAAGAACTAGAAAAATTATGATTTCCGGTAAGCAAATAAGAAAAAATAAAATCTTATCAAAGACAGGGTCTGTATTCTTAGCCTTGGACCATGGTTTTGCAATGGGTCCTATCAAAGGCATGGAGAATCTAAATTCTTTGATTTCACAACTATCTGAAATAAAAATTGATTCCATTATTTTAAATTATGGTGCTTTGAAGAATATGGATATAGAGTCACTGAATGATTGTAGAACACCTTTGATTGTGCATTTAACTGGTAGTGATATTACTCAAGGTGGTGCAGAAAAAGAGATTATATACCGTCCTATTGATGCAATAAAAATGGGGGCTGATGCCGTCTCTGTACAATTAAATTTTGGTACTGATACAGAACAAAATCAAATAAAACAAATTGCAAGTGTAATAAGACAATCTGACGAATTAGGTCTTCCGGTATTGTTAATGATGTATGATAAAAGTAATACCAATGATTATCCTGATAGATTAAAAAAAATGGTTAGATTAGGATTGGAAATTGGAGCTGATCTAATAAAAATAGATATAAAAAATGATTTATCTTTGTTGAGAGAGATTTGTTTAAATTCCCCAGTACCAATATTGGTTGCTGGAGGCTCTTTGGAAAAGACAGAAGAGGATTTTCATCAAAAAATAAAAACATATATTGATGCTGGAGCCTCGGGTGTTTCTGTCGGGAGAAATGTTTTTCAAAGTGATAATCCTAAAAAAACTTTGGACGATATCTGTAATATTTTTCATGAAAAAACCAAATAATATATCTATAGGAATATTGGAAATAAATGAAGAAACACCAATTGAGTTGAGAGAAAAACTAAATTTTCATACTTCTGAACTAGACTTTATTTTAGATGAATTAAAGAGCGAGAAATTATTGCTTGAAAATATTTTTTTATGTACGTGTAATAGAACAATACTTATCTTTATTGCGGACTCATCTAGGTGGGATTCTGCAACATCTACCGCTCTCAACTTGTTTAAAAGATGGTCAGGTGATGATGGTATTGTAGAGTACATTAAAATATATAGAGATAAACAGGCATTAAAGAAATTATTGTTTTTATCGGTTGGAGCCAATTCTGCAATGTTGGGCGAAGACCAAATTTTGGGACAGATTAGATTTTTTTATAAAATAGCCTTGGAGAATAATTTGACTGGTCCGGTACTAAATAAAATTATTCAAACTTTAATATTTGTCGCTAGAAAGATAAAGTTAGAAAATCCAATCTCGAAAGGTAGAGTTTCAATCTCCGGTTTGATTGTTAAAAAAATAAAAGAATACGAAACTAAAAACGAAATAAAAAACATCTTAATGATTGGATGGGGTGAGATATCATTTACTGTTTATAAAATATTATCTGCCGATAGTAGTAATTATGATATAGCTGTATCCAATAGAACTCTAGAAAAAGTTAATGTAGATACTAGAAAGATTGATATAGGTCTTATAAAAGATGAATCAAAATACTTCGATGTCATAATATCAAAGACGAGTAGAATGGGGTATGTACTAAACACTAAAACCAACCTGCTTGATAATAAAAAATATTTATTTTTTGATCTAGGTGTTCCTAGGAATATTGATCCAGGACTAAGAAAAAAAGATAATGTTTGTTTAGTTGATATTGATGACTTAAACAAAATTGCTAAAAAAAATTTAGAAAAAAGACGGCAAACTTTAGATTTTTTAGACGAGGACAAAAACGTTCTTTTGTTTCAAGAAAAAATGATGATTTTTTTAAATGATTATAGTAAACTAAGCATCAGAAACCATAGAATCCATAAGGCTTTATTGGAAGAATTAAGACAAATGGAAATTGATTTAAATAAAGTAAATATTAGAGAAAAAAATAAGATATGTAATTTTATTAATAAAAAAATATATAGAGATTTGAATTAAACGCTCCCTTCGTCTAGTCAGGCCTAGGACGCCAGATTTTCATTCTGGAAACAGAGGTTCGATCCCTTTAGGGAGTACAATATGAAAAAAGAAATTTACAAAGGGAAATATATTGCTGTTTTTTTGGAAGAAAACAGAGGGAAAATAAGAGAAAGAGTTTATTTAAAAGATTCTGTAAATGTTGTTTTGGTAAATAATAAAAAGAATATTTTTTTAATTAATGAATCTAGATGGGAAAATCACAACAGAAAATCAGTGAAAATACTTTCTGGTTTAGTAGAAGAAAATGAATCACCTTCTAGTTGTGTGAAAAGAGAAATTTTTGAAGAAACAGGTATTAGTGATATTAGAATTAAAAAAATTTTTACGCATAACAAACAAGGAACAATTAATCAGAAAAAGCATTTTTATATTGTTTATATAAAAAATGAAAAAGATATTGATTTAAATATCCTATGTAAATTTTCAAAAAAGAAATTAGAAGAGAAAATAAAACAAAATTATTTTGGACTAACAACCACAGGTTCTTTAATGAGGATAATAGCGGAAATATAAATGTAATTTAAGTAAAATAAAATTGTTATAATAACCACATGACAACCATAATCATCATAGGAATTATTGGAGCAATTATTAGCGCAGTAACAGGAACAATTTGGTACGGCGGTTCAACGCCGATGGGTAAGTTGCACATGCGGTATCTCGGTTTCGACAGACTATCTCAAGCAGAAAAAGAAGCGATGATAACTGCTGCAAAACCTAATATGTGGAAGACTTATACCGCACAAATGACACTTTCATTGCTGACATCTTTTTTTATTGGTTTTGTGACTTGGTACACTGTGCTAAGTGGTGGCCCAGCAAACGCTGTTTACTTTTATGTTGTGATGACATGGATTGCTTTTACAGTACCGATGATTGGTCAAAACCTTTTATGGGGAAATGTTGAAAGTTCAATAGTTTGGAAAAAGTTTTTCTCGGATGCTGTGTACAATCTTATTACGTTTTTACTGATCGCTTTTGTTGCGACACTTTTAGTTTAAAACTTAATATACTCCTACAATGTTAAAAATCTACGTCGCCAGTAATGAAGTCGACCGAGCAAAAAAGGTTATGCAGGAATTAATTAATGCAGGACATACGATTACTTTTGATTGGACTGTAGATATTGAATTGGGTGAAAATCAGGACAAAATAGGTAAACCTTTGAAAGAGCGTGAAGCCGTTGTGGAATGCGATGTTTTAGTTTATCTCTGGAAGGAAGATCAAGAGAGTGCAAGATTTGAAGCTGGAATGGCGATGGGACTTCGGAAAAAGATTATTGTTGTAACAGATCACAAAGCTTGGTTCTTTGCATTACCAGAAGTGATTCAAATTGATTCTGATAATCAAATACTGTCAGTAATTAATTCTTGAAAAATAAAAATTGTGTATAATTAATTTATGACAATTAAAAATACATTTTTCATTACAAGTTTATTCGCGTTAGCATTAATTTTATCAGTACCAAGTTCTGTTTTTGCTGCAGATTGTAAATTCACTCGAGATTTTGATTTGGGTGTAGAAGGGGAAGACGTGCGATGTTTGCAAAAATATTTGAACTCTAAGGGTTATACAATTGCAACTTCTGGGGTAGGTTCACCAGGGAGTGAGACAACTCAATATAAAGATTTAACAAAAAAAGCAGTTATTAAATGGCAGACTGCTAATGGTATTTCTCCTGCGTCTGGATATTTTGGTGCTATTTCTAGAGCTAAATTCGCATCTCTTTTGGGTGGAAACACATCAACAACTCCAACAAGTACTACATCAAATACTGTATCAAGTATTGAAGCCGACCTTGTATCTACTCTAACTGCTAAAATTGTTGCTTTAAATAAAGAAATTTCTGATTTGAAATCATCAAACTCTGGCAGCTCATCTTCATCTACAGAAAAAGCAGCTCGAGTTCAGATTTTGGAAGCTTTAAATATGATTCTTGATGCAGAAGATGCCATCGATGACTCTACTGACGGTGCTTCTATTGCAAAAGCTAAAAGTAACCTAGAAGATGCTCATGAAGATTTCTTCAAAGCAATTCGATCATTCTTTAAAAATAGTTTAGACAAAGTAGCTGGTTATGCTGATGACGCATTTGATAATGCAGAAGATGCGTTTAGTGACGCTGGAGGAGAAACAGAAGAAGATGAAATAGATGATTTGATCGATAGTGTTCAAGATAATATTGATAGTGCAGAAATCGAAATTGAAGAAGCAGATGATGACGGTGAAGATGTTGATAAGGCGGAAGATATTTTGGAAGAAGCAGAAGAAGCTCTTGATAAGGCAAAAGATTATTTTGATGATGAGGATTATAAAAATGCAGAAAAATTTGCTGATGAAGCTAATGATTTAGTTGATGACGCAATTGATGCTATTGGAGATAGTAAGAATGGTGATGATGAAGATGATGCCGAAGATGCAATTGATGATGCTAAAAAAGCAATATCGAAAGCTAAAGATGAAATTGAAGAAGCGGACGATGATGGTGAAGATGTCGATGATGCAGAAGATTTATTAGAAGAAGCGGAGGACTTGCTTGATGAAGCCGAAGAAGCTTTTGATGATGAAGATTTTGATGACGCAATTGATTTAGCCGAAGAAGCTGAGGATTTGGCTGATGAAGCAATTGATGAGTTGTAATTCTTAATTAGACAAATACCACTCGTAAGTTTTCTTGATACCGTCTCTAAGATTGATTTGATGTTTCCATCCAAGTGAATGAAGTCGTGACACATCGAGAAGTTTTCGAGGTGTGCCATCTGGTTTTGTGACATCCCATTCTAATTGACCTTCGTAACCTACAATATCCAGAATAATTTCTGCTAATTCTTTGATAGTGACATCTTCGCCAGTACCGACGTTGACTATGTCTGAGCCGTTGTGGTTTTGCATCAAATGAATTGAAGCTTCGGCCAAGTCATCGACATGTAAAAATTCTCGCATTGGACTACCTGTACCCCAGAGCGAAACAGATGGAGAATTATTTAGTTTTGCTTCATGAAATTTACGCATTAATGCTGGCAGAACGTGAGAGCTTTGAAGGTCGAAGTTATCGTTTGGACCGTAGAGGTTTGTCGGCATTAATGAAATAAAATTAGTGCCGTGTTGTTTGTTGTATGACTGACACATCATGATGCCTGCTATTTTTGCAATTGCATATGCATCGTTGCTAGGTTCTAGTGGACCTGTTAATAAATATTCTTCTTTGATTGGTTGGGGAGAGAGCTTGGGATAAATACATGAGCTACCAAGAAAAACTAATTTTTTTACATTATTTTCGTATGCGCTGTGGATTATGTTATTTTGGATGGCTAAGTTTTGATGGATAAAATCTGCTGGATTTTCTTTGTTGGCTAAAATTCCACCGACTTTTGCAGCTGTATCAAAAACGTATTCTGGTTTTTCGTTAGAAAAGAAATCGGCTACAGCTTGTTGATTTAAAAGATCAAGCTCATCTCGAGTCTTTGTAATAATGTTTGTATATCCAGCACTTTCAAGAGCTCTCACAATCGCCGAACCTACCAGTCCGCGATGTCCCGCCACATATATTTTTGAGGTTTTTTCCATCTGTGAATTATAGCGCAAAATATGTTTTTGAATATTGGAAAATAAAAACGATCACTAGCGCTGGTTAACCCAATTAAAACTAAAATGTTATATTTAATTACATGAATAAAATATTAATTGGTGGGGTAGTAGCTGTAATTATTTTAATCGGAGGATTTTTTGCCTTTAATTCTTATATTTATAAAGAGAAGCAGGCCGATACCCCAAAGCATTACACGGATGTCACATACATGATTGAAGGTGAAAGTGTAAAACTTAATGAAGAATTTAAATATTTTGGGAGTGATTTGATAACTGACCTCAACGATGATGGCCGTAATGACTTTGTGTTTTTGATTACACATCAGCCGGGTGGAAGTGGAACTTTTTATTATGCTGTCGCAGTTTTGGATACCAAAAATGGTTATGTTGGTTCTGATGGATATTTACTTGGCGACAGAATCGCTCCTCAAACAATCGACATTAGTCCAAACCCGAGACACAAAAATGTGATTGTAGTGAACTATGTCGACCGTGGACCAGAAGAACCGATGACAACACAACCGTCTTTTGGAAAAAGTGCATACCTCAAACTTGATGTACCAAATATGCAGTGGGGTATTGTTGAACCGAATTTTGCAGGGGAGAGTAGGTCATAATAAAATGAATATCAGAAAATTTAGAAATGAAGATAAGTATCAAGTAGAGGAAATATTTTGTATGTATTGGAATGATGAGGGTTTTAGAAAAAGACTTTTAGATAAGCTGGATATTTTCATAGAAAATAATGACGAATCCAAACAAAAGCAGTATGGATTTTATGTAGCAGAAGAAAATGGCGAAATTGTTGGTGTCGCTGGTTTTAGAAAAGCACCTGAACACATGCTCAAATATTCCAAAACAGAAAAGCCTGTTGAATTTTATATTCTTGGCTCTAAATATAAAAACAGAGGGATTGGTGAAAGTCTTCGCATAAAAAGAATAGAAGAAGCTAAAAGACTCGGCTTCACTGAAATAATTCTATATAGTCCTGATTCGCACAAAGATTCTTGGAGTTTTCATGATCGGCTTGGTTTTGAAAGAGTTGGTCCAGATGTTGCACCAGATGGTGAGCCGGGAATGATATGGAGGCTGGAACTATGATAAATGCAATTATATTTGGGGCTGGTAATATTGGTTCAAATTTAGCAAAAGAACTTTCTAATGAGAAAGTGTTTGTGAAATATGTTGTTCGCACATCGGGTATTTTTGACGATGCTTTTAATAAAGTTGCAGAACAAAAAGATTGGAAGAGTTTTGTTGATGAGGTTGATCTAGCTTTCATTTGTGTTCCAACTAGCGGAAAAGGAGAAAAAGCTTTTGAGTACGAATTAAATTTTCTTGAAAAAGGTAAGCCTGTAATTACGTGTGAAAAAGCGTCGGTGGCTTTTTGTTGGGAAGTTTTAAATAAATATAAAAAATTATTTCTATATACAGCTTCTGTCGGTGGTGGAACAAAAATGCTGCAAGAAATTTCAAAATATGATCCTCAAGAAATCAAAGAAATAAAAGCGGTAGTAAATGGAACATTGAATTATATTTCTGATGGATTAGTATCTGGTAGAACAAAAGACGAAGTAGTAAAAGATGTTTTGGAAAAAGGTTATGCCGAACCCGGAGCTGTTACTTTTGAAGAAATTATAAAAAGTGAAATGAATGACGTGCTTTTGAAAACAATAATAATTGCAAATCATTCTGGAATTTTTGATAGGGTTATAACAAAAGAAGATATTGCTATTTTTGATTTTGATATTTCAAAAAGATGTATTGTTAAAATTGATAGAAATAACATAGAGATTGGCTATATTGAAGATGCGAAAGCTGATTGGCTTCCTGATGGAGTAAATAATATTCTTTTAATAAACAATGAGAAAAAAGCATATGGACCAGGAGCTGGAGCCGATGCTACTGTTTTGTCTATGATTTATGATCTCAAAATTTTATCCAACTCTTTTCCTTTTGCTAACTCATCAACTAATTTATCTAAATAGCGGATTTCGCGCATTGTTTTTTCTTTAATTTCTTCTATTCGTACTCCGCAGATTACGCCTTTAATTAGTTTACGTTTAGGATTCATTTTAGGAGCTTTTGCGAAAAATGTTTCGAAGTCTGTTTCCTTTTTTATTTCAGACTCTAATCCTTTCTGAGTGTGTCCAGTTAGCCAACAAATTATTTTATCAACCTCTTTTTTAGTGCATCCTTTTTTCTCTGCCTTTGCGATATAAAAAGGATAAACACTTGCGAAGCTGGTTGTGTAGATGCGGTGTTTTTTCATAAGTAAATTAATTTTAACATGGAGTTTAATTGTAATTGACTTCCACCCTTCAATTGCTTAATCTTCATAAAAATAACCTCGTTCTTTAGAAAGGAAGCAATATAATGGATCCAAAAGGAAAATATAAGCCGTTTCCGGCTGTTAATCTGCCCGACCGTATGTGGCCGAGCAAACAAATCACACAAGCTCCTATTTGGTGCAGTGTCGATTTGCGGGATGGAAATCAGGCGCTACCAGTGCCGATGAATGTATCTCAGAAAATTGAGTTGTTTCAAACTCTTGTTAAGTGTGGTTTCAAAGAAATCGAAGTTGGATTTCCGGCTGCATCTCAAACTGAGTTTGAATTTGTCCGGCGTTTGATCGAAGACAATCTGATTCCGGATGATGTGACTATCCAGGTGCTTGTCCAGGCTCGAGAGGGTTTGATTAAAAGGACCGTCGAGTCATTGAAAGGTGCAAAAAAAGTAATCATTCATATGTACAATTCCACGTCGCCAGATCAGAGAAAAATTGTTTTCAATTTGGAAAAATCTCAAGTTGTAGATCTGGCTGTTCAGGGTACGAAGTGGGTCAAAGAATATTCCAAGCAGCTCATTGGGACAGAAGTTCTATTTGAGTATTCACCGGAAAGTTTTTCCGGCACGGAGTTGGAATTTGCGCTTGAAATTTGTGAAGAGGTGATGAATGTTTGGGAACCGACTCCGGAAAAGAAGATGATTTTGAATCTTCCTGCAACCGTGGAAGTGTCCACTCCGAACATTTATGCAGATCAGATCGAATGGTTTTGTCGGCATATGACCCGTCGCGATTCTGTGATTATCAGTTTGCACACTCACAACGATCGCGGCACAGGTGTCGCTGCGACGGAACAGGGTTTAATGGCGGGTGCGGATCGTGTAGAAGGAACACTTTTCGGCAACGGAGAGCGAACTGGAAATGTTGATCTTATAACTCTCGCTCTCAATCTTTATACTCAAGGAATAAATCCTGAATTGGATTTCTCTGATCTTGCATCAATTGTGGAAGTGTACGAGAAATGTACTGGAAGGAAAGTAGATCCACGTCATCCATATGCTGGTGAATTGGTGTTCACTGCTTTTTCTGGTTCGCATCAAGATGCAATTAGAAAAGGATTCGAGTACATGTCGAAATCAGAAGATTGTGTATGGGGTGTTCCGTATCTCACAATCGATCCCCAAGACATTGGTGCAAGTTATGAGAGAGTGATTCGAGTAAATGGTCAATCTGGCAAAGGTGGTATCGCACATGTTTTAGAAAACGACTGCGGAATTCATCTTCCAAAAGATTTGATTCGTGAATTCGGAGCATTCTCTGGAGTAAGGATTGATGCTCTTGGGCGTGAAGCTACTCATGTTGATTTGAAAGAAATGTTTTGGGAGGAATATATTGACAGGAGTGATAAGTACGAACTTTATTGGATTAGTTTCACTGAAAGTTCTGAAAGTAGTTCCTGTAAAGTGTCGGTTCATTCGATAGAGAGTGATATTCTTCTTAATTTCGTTGGTGAAGGAAATGGCCCTGTTCATTCTTTTGTTAATGCTTGGCATGCAAGAAATTTCACAGGGTTTCAAATCTTGAATCAATCCGAACATGCTCTTGGTGTGGGTGCTAGCGCGAAAGCTGTTTCTTATGTGCAAATTCAATTTGATGACGGAGAAATTCGTTGGGGAGTTGGAATTGACGAGAGCATTTCGGTGGCTGCTGTACGCGCAGTCTTGAGTGCTGTGAATAGGAGGTGATGTAGGTACTAAGCCCCGACCTGAAAGGTCGGGGCTTTTTTCTTTAAAATAAAATGATGCGATAGGAATGTAGAGGTGATTAAAATAAAAATGATATACTGAATTCCAATAATACTATGGAAAAATTTGGTTTAGCTATTCCGCAAGAGCAATCACTTGAGACTCCTGTTGTTAATCCTACGGGAAATCCGGAACAAGACAGAATTCTGCAAGGATATAATCCCGATCAACAGAGGGAAATTCAAGAAAAACAAAGACAATTAACTTCTTTGGCATATTTCATTGGAAAAGATTTTGAAATTCCTGTTCTTTTAAATGAACCGGGTGGAAGTTGGCATTGGAACTATCAAGAAAACTATATAAAAATTAATCCGGACGATCTACTGACCAGACCAATGGAATACCTTCGGCATGTTATATCTCATGAAGGTGGACATAGAAGAATTACAAAAGTCCAAGGAGTTGTGTCTGATGAGATTTTGTCACAACCAGGTTTTTCTTATCTTTTTAATATCGTTGAAGATGGTAGAAATGATAATTTTGTGACAGATGCATATCCTACATATAAAGAACAAACTAAACTTTTCTTTGAAACACAACAAGCTGAAAGTGATTTACGAAAAAAGAGTTATAAAAAACTTGGTTATGTGCCTAGTTTTTATCAAGCATCATTTGAACTTTTGAAACAATGGTTTAGAGAATATTCTGGAAAAGATTTTGAAATTGATCAAAATTTATCGGATGAGGTGAAAGATGTTGTGAAAAAAACCTTACCTTCTGCTCAGGATTATTGGTGGAGATATCCAGACAGAGAAGAGGCAGATGATGAAAATACTGTCATTCAATATTCTAAACAATCACATGAAATAAATCAGAAAAAGATCTGGCCTCACTTTCAAGAGTTGATGAAAAAAGATATTGAATTTCAAAAAGTTCTGCAAGTATTGAAAACAATGTCTGATAAAAACGATGGTGAAATACCTAAAGAGTTGCATTCAAAATTGACAGAAGAAGAAAAAAAGATTGTAACCGAAATAATTGAAAATAATCATAAGGTAAAAAAAGAGATAGTTTCTGATATTCACACCGACGTGGCTACGGGTGAAGTGGATATGGATGTGGTGGAGATAGAAAAAGAAAAAGAAAAAGCAGTTAGTCAGGCGGAGTCATCATTTTTAGCAGAACAGGTTGAAGGAATGTCTATGGAATTGAGAGAGAAATTGATTGCTGATGTTGAAAAGAAACAACAAGAGTATCAAGAAATGATTGAAGAAATTTTAAATTTGTTCAAGGAGTTACAAGATGAATTGAGTGAACATTTGCAGGCAAAAATGATTCCTGAGAATTTTGAAACAGCAGATTTAGAGGATAGTGGTCAAACTGAGGAAACAGAGCAGCCTCCTGCAATCGATACTCCTCCAAAAGAATTTGAAAAAGATTTGGAGGACGCCAAGAAATTATTTAAAAATGCTGTAGAAAAAGATTCTGGTCTTTACGACAAAACTAGAAATGAATTACTACCAATTATTGATGAACTTGAAAATGAACTGAGAGAGATATTTACAGCACGTAGAGCAAATAAGTGGGAACCAAACAAAAGGCAGGGTAAGCGTTTAAGTATTGAAAAAAGAATACAAGAGAAAGCTAAAAACATTCCTGTTGTGGATAGTAAATCATGGGAAACAAGAACTTTTCCAAAAGAAAAGGATTACGATTTTAGTATCTTGGTTGATTTGTCAGGTTCAATGCATGGTGAAAAGATTCAAGAAGCTTTTAAATCAATTATTGTTTTGGCTGAAGTGCTAAATAAACTTTCAATTAATTTAGAAATTATTGGCTTTAACCATAGTCTTTATAAATACCAAGAATTCGGCGATCATTTTGATGATGAAAAAAGAATTAGTATGGAAGGGATGATTCCTGCGGTGCATTTGCCAAGTGCTCGTGGCAATAATGATGGTTGGGCTGTATCTCAAGCATCAAAGGATCTTAGAGTTCAAAAAGGAAGTGAAAAGTTTCTGATCGTTCTATCTGACGGGCTCCCTGCTTATTCTGACAGATATCAAACCGAAGAATATGAATTAAAAAAAGTCGTTCAAGAGGTGTCCAATATGACTGATCAAAAAATAATTGGTTTAGGGATTGGTCCTCAAACAGAGCATGTATCAAATTTTTACCCTAATAGCATACCCAATATTACAGTTGATAAACTCCCGGAAACGTTGGCAACACTCATAAAACAATTAATTGCAGAAGGAAATAATTTTTAGTAATATTACAAGCATGGATTTAAAAGAGACATTGAACGATTTTCTAAGCGTGGCTTTGTCTCAAAAAGAAATGTCTCTTTGTTTAGTTTCTAAAGAAAACTTATCTGACTATAATAATTTTTTCTTGGAGGAGGGGTTTCGAGTTTCTGAAAATATAATGGATTTTTTAAATTTACTTGAAAAAGGTGGAGATATTTTATTTATGCCAAAAATAGAAGATTCAAAAAACATTTATGACATCGCAACTCAATTTCCAACCGGGCAAATAAATTTCTTGAATAATGAGTCTATGGAGACGGTATGGATTAATCCAGTTTATGAAAACTCTAGAGTGATAGTTTTAATTGCAAAAGAAAATTTAGACCAAAATCTATTAGCACCCTTTGGTTTAACTTATCAAGAATAATATGAAATCACCCGAATTTAGTCCCGAAAGTATAAAGCCTATCGCAGAAACTGAAACATCAGTATCGTATTTAGGAGTTGAATTATCAAAATCACAAAATAGAGAAAATGCTCCTGATCCTTCAAAATACGAAGATTACATTAACGATAACTTTACTTTGCCATTCCAGAGAGATATTGCTGTGAGTTTTGCGCAAGGTGATCCAATTTTGATTGAAGGAGGAACATCTATTGGTAAGACAACGACCCTTCGTAAAATGGCGGCTGATTTAGGATGGGAAGTGCATTATGTAAACTTAAACGGAGCTACGGATGCATCTGATCTTATGGGAAGATATATCCCTAATCCAAATAAAAAAACAGCGGATGATCCAGAATATATTTTTGCGGATGGTAGTGTAACTTCTGGTCTTAGAGTAGAAGAAGGAAAACAAAAACTACTTATTCTGGATGAGCTGAACGCCTCATCGCCAGGAAACTTGATTAGGCTTCATGAGGTTTTGGATGCACTTGAAAGAAATGGCCAAGTTGTTTTATCTGAGGATGCATCAGAGAAGATTGCGACTGATAGAAAATCAACACATGTTGCAGCTTTAATTAATCCACCGGGAAAAGGTTTTATGCAAAGAGAAGCATTAGATCCTGCGCAGCTTAGACGTTGGGTTTATAGAAAGGCTCCAACAGAATTGCCTGCAGAATCTTTTAATGAAGCAACAGACTCTCTGTTTAATGTGCCTACAAAGAACAAAAAAGAAATTCCTAAGGAGGCATTTTTATATACAAATGAAGCAGCTTTGAGTCCAGAAGATCTTGGAGACATTCCCGGAATTAAAATTATTACAGAAAAGTACAAAGAGTTTCATAAAGCTGCAAAAGAAATGGTTGCAAAAAGAAAAATTGCGGCTGATCAACCACAACCTTTTAGTTATGATGACCGTATGGAACCGAGACGGGTGAGAGATTTTCTTTGCCGTTTCTATAGAGGAGATGTTAATGAAACTTTTCAAGCTGCATTGAGATATTATTATTCTGGAAAAATTTTAGATCAAGCAGAGAAACAAAAACTAGAAGAACTTATTAAACACGTTTCTTGTCCCAAAGAGGCTCTATCTAATCCAAAGAGAAAGGGATTAGGTGCTGCTCAGGCAGGAAGTCCTGAAGTTAATAAAACTGGTCTAAGTGTTGAGGAAGCTGCCCAAATTTTTGAAGAAATGGATTATAAAGAAGGTTTTATCGGACCGTCGGAAATCGCGGAAACTTTTGGATTCTTTAAACTTCCAGAAGCACCACCTGTACCATTTACAAGAGAAGTGCTTGAGCAGTGTAAAGAGTTTGGACTACAACTTGTTTTGCAGGTTGGAAGAACTGACGAAGGGGAGGTTTTTAATATTGCAAAGATGCAAAGTTCTTTTACTGGTATGGGTGGCGTTGATGTTTTCTTTGAAGAAGGTATTAATCAAGCAGATAAGGAAAATATTGGGATAAAGGAAACACCTCGTTATGGTTGGAAACTTGCTGGAAATTCTAATACAATGTTTGGAACCACAGGAGATTATTTGGAACAATTGAGTAGTTCTTTAAGCAATGTTCAACACACTCTTTATGGAAATAATGAGGTCTCTGATAGATATAAAAAAGCAAACAAGGAATTAGATGATTTTATTTCTCAAAATCGTTCTACTCGTGTTCCAAATGTTCTGTCGCTAGCTAACACAGGTATTGATTTGCAGACATCAGACATAAAAAAATTGCATGCAAACAATTTAATTAGAGAAAGGGCTTGTGAGATAGTTTATCGTGAAATTATAAATTTTAACAAAGGTTATCCAGAGTCATTAGAGGGAAGCAGAGAGATTTGGACAAATAGTTTCGCTTCAGCAAATTTTTCCTTTTCAAAGTTTGTTACTCTGTCTGTAGAAAATGGAGATATTTACATTAAAAGAAAAAGAGCATCCGATTTGGATGCTCATACTCTCTTTTCAACCATGGTCATGTAGGTTTTGGGGCCTATTGACATAAGGTGTGTTTTGGTATACAATTAGCTAGAATATGTACTTTAAAAATTGGTGGTAATAATTTTAGGGCTCGGCTCTAAGAATAGGACTACTTATTATGTGGTAGAACTGATCGTTCGGCGATTAAATTCTCCACAACCCAGCCCACTCCGAAGGAGTGGGCTTTTTATTTACTTGACATATATGTTAAATATGATACAATATATGCAGAACAATCTTCTTTTGGGAAGATTTTACATTACAAAACAAAATAGAAAGTTATGAAATGCTGTTTTCAATAGTTTAAACAAACTATAGTAAAACAGGCCTTGTTCGGACAGTACAGCTAGGCTGAACTGCTACGTTCAAGCAAGCAATAGTGTGTGTAAACGTTCGGCGTCTTACATACAGTTGCATGGCCGCTATATTTTTATTCAATCATGTAGATTGAATTGAAAGTATAGTGGTCTTTTTCTTTTGGAGTTTCAAGTAAAGAAATCCGATGAGTGTTATAATAGATACATGAAACAAATTTTAACGCATTTATTTGTAGCGCTTGGTGTAGTGTTTTTAGTTTTAATAATCTCGGGAATCATTTTTATCATCGCCGATCCATACAACATAAAACCACTTATTTTTGGTTCGCCAGCAACAGGTAATTTTTCAAATTCAGAAGCAAACTCAACAAATGAATCATCTTCTGCTTCCGGAGAATTTTCTCTATCAGACGCACAAAAACAAGCTCTGATTTCTTTTGGAATTGATCCATCAGTTGTTCCTTCTTCAATAAATGCAGAACAGGAAAATTGTTTTGTGGGTGTTTTAGGAGGTGCTCGCGTTGGTGAAATAAAAAATGGTGCTGTGCCAAACGCAATGGAATTTTTGAAAGCGAAAGATTGTATTTAAAAATATTAAAATTATATTATGAACACATCAATCAAAATTGTATCAATTATAATAATCTTGGTGATACTCGGTTTTACTTTTAAATTTATCAACGACGCTGAGGTTGTAAAGCAGAACCAAATTGAAGATGAAATAAAAAACGACGACGATACTTTTGATCCAAACAAAGAACCTGTAATTGCACCGACGTATAAAAATGCTTCAGCTGATTTAATTCAAGTTGAGCTTCCTTATCCAGGAGCTGTGACAGGAAAGGAATTCACAATTATTGGAAAGGCGAGAGGCTACTGGTTTTTTGAAGCTTCATTTCCTGTGGAGCTTCAAACTCTAGAGGGAAATATCCTTGGTGGTGGAGTTGCAACAGCACAAGGTGAATGGATGACAGAAGACTTTGTGAATTTCACTGCAGAGATGCAAACGCCCTCAGCTTTTACAGGCCCAGCGATTTTGATTTTGAGAAAAGATAATCCTTCTGGATTACCTGAAAACGACGCCTCAATTTCATTTCCAATTAATGTTCAATTTTAATATGAAAAATATAATTACAATTTTGCTAGTAGTCGGAATTCTTGTTTTGAGTGGATATATTTTGAACATAGGAAAAACTCCTCAAAATATTCAGGGAGAAAATATAGTTAAAGTGGATGACAAAATAAAAACAGACGAAAATATTCCTGAAGAAAAACCTCCAATTAAAAATAACGGTTTAAAGATTGGTGAGACTTATGATTATGGAACGGTTTCTATCAAACCACTTTTAATTGAAGAAGATAGTCGATGTCCTATAGATGTGACTTGTATTCAAGCTGGAACTGTTAAATTAAAAATTGAAGTAATTTCGAAGGTTGGTAATAGCAATAACAATATTCACGTTGTGACTTTGGGTGTGGCTAAGGTAATTCATGGAGTAAATGTTGTTCTTTCATCTGTGAATCCTGTTGCTAATTCAAAAATAAATCTTTCACCTGGTGATTACGGATTTACTTTTGATGTTACAAAGAAAACTGATCCAGTAACTCCACCGGAACCAGTTGCAAAATGTTATGTAGGAGGATGTTCTAGTGAGGTGTGTAGTGATAGGGATGATGTTGCAACTAATTGTATGTATCGCGAAGAGTTCGCTTGTTATCAAACTGCTAAATGTGAGAGACAATCAACAGGAAAATGTGGTTGGACAGAAACAAATGAGTTGAAGGTATGTTTGCAGAATTCTCGGCCAGAATAAATGCTTGTTTATTGTTCAGTTATTTTTTTAAAATAATCCGCCACAGTAATATCATTGTCTTGAAATAATTTAAGTAATTTATTTGCAAGTTCTTTTCTCGTAGAATCATATTTTTTCCAATCCCAATTTTTTAATGTATTTATAATATCTTCTTTACTGACTCCGTTCATACAATTTCTTGAATCAATGTGTGGTATGTGCATGATTTGGCAAAGTTCAAGAGTTCTTAGATCTATACAGATACAAAGTGAGGGTATCCCTGCTTGAATCCCAGTCATTGTTCCATGAATTCTAGTCCCGACAACAACATCAAAATGTTTTAATGTGTCTATCCATTCTGGAACACTAGAAAATATATAGCTTTTAAACTTGAACCATTTAATGAAATCCTCATCTGTGAGCTCTGGACTTATAAATTTTTTTGCACTCAAAAAATCTTCTTTAGAAACATTATTTAAATCTTGTCTCGACAATCTGATCATTATTTCTGGATTTTGACATATGTATAATCCGTCTGATGCATTGATTAAATTTATTAAGGATTTTTCAATTAAATTAAATTGTGGTCGTACAGGATTACCTGCAGATACTGCAAATCTAGGATTTTCTGGAATTTCCTTTTTTGAAATTTCTTCTCCAAGATTTACGGATGGATTTATAAAATTAGAAGGACAACCAGTCACTACACAGTGATTTTGTTTGTTTACTTTAGTTAATAAATCATAAGTAGAATTTCCTCTTAATGAAATGTTTGGAACACCCTCTTTAGAGTGTTCAGTAATTTGATTAAACCACTGCCATGTTCCATCTGAAATGTCGCTAGGTGTAATTGATTTTTTTAAAAGATTATAAGGATATTGAATTCCAAGACCAACTCCAACAACTGGTAAATTTATTTCACTTAAAAACTCAGCAGCTTTAAGCAAATCAGTATGTGGACCTAGTTGGTTTGCTAAAGTCATTACAAGTATGTCTACTTCAGAAAATTTATCTTTTGATCTTTCATTCCAACTTATTGCAATAGGACTTATATCTAAAATTTGTGATAAAGCGTAAGAATATACAAAGTTACCGTTATTTGCACCATATTTTTTAATAAAATCTTCGGTTGATAAAAATGGTGCATCTGGAATATATGAAGATAAACCAAATAGCCGAACTCTTTTTATAGCCATAATTTAATGATTGTATCATGACTTTTAAAATTTTGACTTCCTTGATTAATGAGGTAAATTTAAAACATGAAAAAAATAATTGCAATTATAGTTTTATTAATTATTGGAGCTGGGTTTTATTACTGGGTTGAGATGAATCAAATTTCAGAAAATGAAATTTATGAGATGCCTTACGAACAAGAACAAAAACAAGACAATGTCGTGCCATCACAATCAGTTGGAAAAATAAATATTGATGAAGTGTGTGCAAACGCTCTTATCAGAATGACATTTACAGATGGTGAAAGCGCAGCAAAATTTGTTCAAGAATGTAGAGAAGGAAAACACCCTGAAGTGATTGAACAATTTAAAGCAGAAATGAATTTGGGAGCCGGAGCAGAGATTTAATTTAAAAAATAAAAAACGCCAAGAAGATTTTGCCTTCGAAGCGTTGATGTGATGAGTGACAGATGTCAGTTCATCAATTGGTAGACACGGGAATTCCGTTTCCGATGAGTACCATTTTTCCGATGTGTGCATGTTTCCAGTTGAATAACATGTGGATGTGCACAAATATTGCGATAAGTGGAAGTAATAGTACAACAGCTGGTACATTGAAAAGACCGATGTCTTCTCTGTGCCATTCCAACATTCGCTGCCAAACTTCCCATTTTCCCCATGCAATCCAGACGAATGCTGTGAATAGTATAAGTAGCGATAGTATGTTTGAGAGGATAAAAAATTTAACTGACTTTGCACATCGGATGGTCTCCTTTGTGTAGTTATCACTGAAGGACCCAATCCTTATAGTTCTTGATGCGAGTTTGTATAGTTGGTACGGATTCATTTTTAAGTTTGGTGAACATTTGTTGTCATGGCTAGTCTTAAGCGCAGACAAATTCCTAACCATATAACAACGTTGTACACAAAAAGTCAAACCAGCTTTTAAATAAGCCTTTATTGTGGTATTGTTTTTTAACTTATGGATAAAGTAATTACACGTTTTCCACCATCTCCAACAGGGGAAATTCACATCGGCAACATGCGGACAATGTTGTTTAACTATCTTTTTGCAAGACATTTCAATGGTGAGATTGTTTTGAGATTCGAAGACACTGATAAAGAGAGAAGTAAAAAAGAATTCGAGCCATTTATCCTTGATGGATTAAAAGCTGTTGGTTTAAGTTTTGATCACGGACCTTTTCGACAATCTGAGAGAAATGATATTCATAAAGAAAAATTATTAGAATTGATAAAAAAGGGACTTGCTTACGAGGCGGAGGATTCTTCGACTGGTTCTGGAAAAGTTGTTAGATTTAGAAATCCAAATAAAACTATAATTTTTGATGATCAAGTTAGAGGTCCTATTTCTTTTGACTCATCTATTTTTGAAGATTTTATTATCGCGAGAAATATTGATAATCCAATTTATCATTTCGCTGTGGTAGTGGACGACATGGAAATGGGTGTGACTCATGTGATCCGAGGAGAAGAACACCTTACAAGCACACCGCGACAAATTCTTTTGCTAGAAGCGCTTGGTGCAAAAGTTCCTTTGTATGCGCATCTTCCTTTGATTGTGGGTGATGATAAAAAGAAATTATCAAAAAGGCACGGCGCCACTTCTGTGAGCGGATTTCTTTCACAGGGTTATTTACCAGAAGCACTTGTGAATTATTTAGCATTTCTTGGTTGGAATCCGGGTGGAGAAAGAGAAATATATTCTCTCGAGGAATTGGTTGATATTTTTGATTTGAGCAGAGTGGGTAAAAACCCTGCGAAGTTTGATTACAATAAATTGAATGATATCAATTATCACTACATGATTAATTTGTCTGACGAGGACTATCGTGAAAAACTATTGAAGTTCTTAAACGAAGAATACACAAAACTTTTTGAAGAAAATGTAGAAGCGTCAAATTTGATTATAAAAGAAGTTATAAAAACACGAATCAAAAAATTTGCAGATATTAAAACTATGATTTCAGAAGGTGAACTTGATTATTTTTTCAAAAAACCAGATATGAATTTGGAAATAATTTGTTTCAAAGATAATTCTCTTGAAAAGACAAAAGAAACATTAAAAATTACAAGAGATGTTTTGGAAAAAATTCCGGAAGATAAATGGAGTATTGATTTTATTAAAGAAAATCTAAATACACTCTTTGCAGAAAACGGTGTTGGAGCTATCTTGCATCCATTGCGTGTAGCTTTGTCTGGGAAAAAACAATCACCGGATCCTTTTACACTCAGTTATCTTTTGGGTAAAAAAGAAGTTTTGGAGAGATTGGATGCTACTATATAAATAAATGATAAAAATTACAAAACTCTCAAAGTATTTCGGTGAAAAGACGGTCTTGAATAAGATTTCTTTTAATATTGAAAAAGGGAACAAGATTGCTTTAACTGGATTCAATGGTTCCGGAAAAACTACTTTATTAAAAATTTTGGTTGGAGATGAGACTTACTCAAACGGTTTATTTGAGTTACAAAAAAATGTAAAAAGGGGATTTGTTCCTCAAGATCCGAGTGGTCACGGTAAATTAAAAGTGGTTGATTTTCTTTTAACTGCGAAAAAAGAATCTGAAGATAAAAAAGATTTTTTAAGAAGAGTGGATATTATGTTTGCTGGATTTATGCTTTCAGAAAATCTTAAGGATAAAAAAATCGGTGAATTAAGTAGTGGGCAGAAAACAAAAATATTTTTAACAAATTTTCTTTTACAAGATGTTGATTTACTTTTGCTAGATGAGCCCACAAATAATCTGGATCTCCCTGCGCTTATTTGGTTAGAGTATTACCTTCAAAATTTCAAAGGTGCTTTCATTGTTGTATCCCATGACAAAACATTTTTAGATAATGTGACTAATAAAGTTTTTGAAATAGATTGGCACGATCATTCTTTGAGAATTTCAAATGCAAAGTACTCGAATTATTTGATGGAACGACAAATTGAGTTTAATAGTCTGAATCAAAAGTATTCACAACAAAGAGAAGAGGTTTCTCGTCTTAAGGGTGTTGTGGCTGCTAAACAAGAGAAAGGGCTCCTAGGGGCAAAATGGAAGAGTGGAGACAACGATAAAATGCTTCAAGGCTTTAAAAGAAATCGTGCGGGGTATTCTTTAAATGATGCAAAAGTGACTATGAACCGAATCAAGAGAATGGACTTTGTTGAAAAACCAAAAGAAAGAAATGAGCTTTCTTTAAAAATTGAATCACAAATTAATTCACCCGCTTTGAACATCGCTTTGAAAGATGTTATTTCTGGATATAAGGGAGATTTTATTTTAGGTCCGATAAATCTAGATGTTCGTTATGGAAAAAGAATTTGTATCGTTGGACCAAACGGAGTTGGAAAAACTACAATTTTGAAAACAATTACAGGGATGCTAAAAAATATTAGTGGAATTGTGAGTGTAGATAGCGGAGTTCATTTTGGGAATTTTATGCAAGAACACGAAAATCTTCCACAAGATAAAACTCTACTGGCTTTTTTGAAAGATCATTTAGGAGTTGAAAAAGAATTAGTTCACAATCATTTAACTAAATTTGGTTTCAGTGATGAAGACATAAAATCTAAAATTGGAAATTTGAGTCCTGGAGAAAGAGCTCGACTTCTTTTTGCATATTTTACAGCGACAAATGTGAACACATTGATCTTAGATGAACCAACAAATCATTTAGACATTGAAGCCGAATTGGCTCTGGAAGAATCTTTGAAAGATTTTATGGGAACAATTATCGCCGTGTCTCATGATAGAAGTTTTGTCAAAAATGTTCATTTCGATGAATACTATGTTTTGTCTGATAGAGGTTTAGAAAAATTGATTGATTTTAATGATTATATTGTGGAGATGGAGAAGCGTTCGAAGAAACTTATCAGAATGTTAGAAAAATAAAGAAACAATGAAGACTTTAGTTGGGTACTAGTATTTATTTATAAAAGCTTTAATATCAGTATGAGAAGATGTTGGGCAAATGAGCACATTACAAAAAAGGTCTAAATATCGGAATTTATGGTGGAGTTTGGGCACAAACTACAGTCGATTTTTTTAAAACGATTGGACTTTTTGCCGATGGGGTTTCTTTGTTTGAATATACTCACAGAGAAGCTTTGTCTTTCGATCAGTACGATATGTTTATCATTACTGATTTTGGTAAACCTGCGGAAGCGGGTTGGAATGACAACAATGGCTATTGGCTACAGAGACTAAATGAAATGCGTGAAATTATTTGGAGTCGTTCGATGAAGAGTGTAATTTTTGCAAATCATAATGATGCAGATGTATACAAATCTCTTAGGAGTGCGTGTACAGATGTGGTAGAAGTTGAAACTTTTTTAAAGAAAAACAATAGATTTCCAGAAGCATCAATTATTCCACAGTCCTTTGCACTTGCGGTTTTAACACATTGTTATGTGAAGAAAAAACAAGAAATCATCAGTCAGCCTTTGGTTTTTCACGAGGAATTCCTGGAGGCATCAGTGGCCTAAAAACCTAAAATTAACCTTAACATAGCGCTTCGGCGCTTTTTCTTTGATACTTATTTTTATGTTAAAATTGGTAAATGGATTTAAAAAACTTGCCGCAAAAGAAGAAAAGAGACAGTAGATGGAATTATGGAGGCTCAAATTGGAAGCTTTCAAGATCGAAAATTGATTTGTTTGTAGAGTGTCCTAGATGTTTTTATTTAGATAATAAAATGGGAATCGCGCGACCAAAATTTCCTTCGTTTCTTTTAAACACCGCGGTAGATACACTTTTTAAAAAAGAATTTGATATTCATCGCGCAAATGGCACTCCTCATCCTTTGATGACGACTTATGGAGTTGATGCTGTGCCTTTTGAACATCCTAAAATGGACACTTGGCGAGAAAACTTTGAAGGAATTCAATTTCCTCACACAGACACAGGAATGATAATTTCTGGAGCAATAGATGATATTTGGGTGAAGCCAGATAATTCTCTAATTGTCGTAGATTATAAATCTACGAGCAAGGACGAAGAAATAACATTGGATGATAAATGGAAAGAGGGATACAAAAGACAAATGGAAGTGTATCAGTGGCTTTTGAGAAAATTAAATTTTAATGTTTCTGAGTTGGGATATTTTGTTTATGCAAATGGAAAAACAGATGCAAAAAGTTTTGATGGAAAATTAGAATTCGATGTGACCCTAATTCCATATGAAGGAGATACTGCGTGGGTGGAAGATACAATTTTTAGAATTAAAGAGACTTTAGATAAAGATGAAGTGCCAATACCTAGTGCGGAGTGTGAACAATGCCAGTATGTTTATGGCCGAGTTTCTGCTGAGGAGTCTAAATAAAAATTATGAGTTTCTCTAATAATGATTTAAATAAAAGTCGAGGATTGGATACTAATGTACTGAAAGTTTTAGATTATCGTAAAACTATTAGAGACAATAAGGCTAAGACTTTAAAAAGAAAACAAGTCGAGCAAGAAATACTTGTTTTACGTACAAGATTGAATGTTATCGATAGAGAAATTCAAAGACTTAATGTCTCAGAGAGAAGATTTCATGGGGATGAATCACGTGCAGAATTAGAATTAGCAGAAGAGACCAAAACTTTAGAAAATCTAACAAAAGAATTGGAAAAACATTCTTTGAATGTACAAGAACTTCAAAAAACATTGAGTTCGAAAAAGATGTATTTTGGGAGGTCGAAACCTAAAATTAGTTTTAGTACTCAGAACGCTGAAAAAGAAATGCAGAGCTTGCGATCTGAGTTGAAAAGAGTTAATCAAGAAATTGAACAATTAAATGCAAAGAAAAGAAGATTAATAACAGAGATGGGTTTGGTTGAAACAAAGTCTCATGAAGCAGAGGAATTGCAACAAAAAACTGATTATCAAAATAAAGAAGAGGAAATTGCAATGCAAAAACTGACTCAAGAGATGAACTCAGAGGAGACTTTGATAAGCCGTTTTAAATCAAGATTTTTAAATCAACAAAAAAGCGTCTTAGAAAAGAAAAGGCAATTTGAAGAAGTAAAAAATAGACTGAAAGGTTCTCGAACAGTTTCACCTGCTTTGGAAAATGAAAAACATCGAATAGAACAAAAAATACAATCTTTAGAAGTAGATTTAAATAAGTAATATGTCAGAAAATGTGCCATTTAAAATTGTGATTTTTGGAGGAACCGGGGATTTGGTTCGGAAGAAAATTATTCCTGCGATATTTGATTTATATCAAAATGGATTTTTACCTGAAAATTTTGAAATTATAGGTGTATCGAGAAAGAATCTTTCAGATGAGGAGTTCGGGGATTTTGTAAAAGATTCTGTTTCTAATAAAAAGTTTGATGATAAACATTTGCAGGATTTTTTGAAAAAGAGTAGATATTTTTCTGCAGATATTTCAAATGAAGAAACTTTAAAAGAGTTAGGGAATTTTTTGAAAACAAATAAAAGTAATAATATATTTTATTTAGCGATTTCTCCAAATTTATATGAAGTGGCTTTTAATAATCTGAGTCAGTCTGGGTTGATGCAACAATCAGAAGATAATTGGTCTAGAATTTTGGTAGAGAAGCCTTTTGGAAATGATTACAATCACGCAGAAAAGTTGGACAAAATGCTTGGAGAGTTATTTTCTGAAAATCAGATTTTTAGAATAGATCATTATTTGGCGAAAGAGACTTTGCAGAATATTTTAACTTTTAGATTTGCGAATTCAATTTTTGAACCGATTTGGAATTCCAGTGCGATTGAGGAAATTAATATAAAAATGTTTGAAAGTCTAGACGTAGATAATCGAGCAAGTTTTTATGATGGTGTTGGAGCTTTGAGAGATGTCGGACAAAATCATATTTTACAGATGTTGGCTTTGATAGCGATGGAAGATCCGGGTTCTTTGAAGGTGGAGGATATAAGGTTGAAGCGCGCGGCGATACTGGAAGAGATTAGTCTCGCCGAGCCGGTGCCGCCGCGCGCCCAATACACTGGATACAGTGAAATTACCGGAATCAACCCTGAAACTAAAACAGAAACTTTTTTCTCAATACAAGCAGAAATAAATAATCCTCGTTGGAAAGGTGCAAAATTTAATTTAACTAGCGGAAAAGCTCTTAAAGAAACTCTGACGGAAATTTCTGTTGTATTTAAAGAAAAATGGACAAGTGTTGTACCAGCTGAAGATGAAAGAAATTATCAAAATATTGTTACTTTTAAAATCCAACCAAAACAAGAAATTTCAATTCAATTTTGGTCAAAAAAATCTGGATTTACTTATGAAGTTGATCCGCAAGAATTGAGTTTTAATTATGAAACTTCAAATTCCAGAATTCCTGATGCTTACGAAAGAGTGCTTTTTGATTGTATAAAAGGCGATCAAACTTTATTTATATCAACACGAGAAATAATGGCTCAGTGGAATTTTGTAGAAAAAATCCTAAAAATCTGGGAAAATGAACCAATTAAAAAATATCCAAAAGGTGTTGACCCGAGTGAAATATTAAGTACGATTTAATTATGAATTATTCTGATAAAAAAATTATAGACATATCTTTACCACTTTATTCTGCGACAATTGTTTATCCAAACAACGTTCCACTTGAGATTGAGACTCATGCCCACATGCCAGAATCTACAACTCATTTATCAAAAATCACTATGGGAACACATACTGGGACTCACATAGACGCTCCGATGCACGCTGTGCAAGGTGCTAATACTCTAGATCAAATCCCGCTAGAAACTTTTGTTGGATTGTGTCGGGTGGTAGATGTGACACATCGCGGCCCAGGCGAATCTGTGAAAAAAGGGGATTTAGGGGATGTGGTAAAAGGTGAAAGAATTTTGATAAAAACTTCTAATTCTGTTCGAGGTTTTAAAGAATTTTATAATGATTATGTATATCTAGACGGAGATACTGCGGATTGGTTGGCTGATATTGGTGTAAAATTAGTTGGTATTGATTATCTTTCAATAAAACAAAAAGGTTCAAAAGATCAAAGACCCCACACTTCACTTTTAGAAAAAAACATCCCAATTATAGAAGGGATAAATTTAAATCATGTTGGAGCCGGTCTGTATGAATTGATTTGTTTGCCTTTAAATTTTGTCGGAGTAGAGGGAGGACCAGCCAGAATAATTTTACGAGAATTAAATTAAATAACATGGAAGACTCAATAATAAACTTTAATAAACAATTTGATTACGAGCCTGTAATTCGAAATGCAGAAAAATTAAAAGAAAACTACGAGCATTTTGTTTTGTGTGGAATGGGTGGATCTCATTTGGCAGCTGGAATTGTGAAAATGCAAAAACCTGGAGTTGAATTATATGTTCACAAGGATTACGATCTCCCTCCATATTCTGATGATTTTTTGAAAAAGAGTTTATTGATTGCGAGTTCACATTCTGGAAATACTGAAGAAGTTTTAAGTTTCTTGAGATTTGCACTTGAAAAAGGTTACGACACGGCTGTGATTACAACTGGTGGAAAGTTATTTGAAATTGCTGTAGCTCAACAATTACCTCACATAGTAATGCCAAACGACGGGCTACAACCTCGTCTTGCAATTGGGTTTTCTACACTTGCACTTTTGAAAATAATGAAAGAAGAAGATTTAATTTCGACTTTAAAAAATGTTGGACGAAATATTGATTCAAGTAAATTAAAATCAGAGGGAGATTCTTTGGCAAATTCTATTGGAGATAAAGTGCCAGTTATTTATGCTTCAAATCAAAATCTACCTATTGCGTATAATTGGAAAATTAAATTCAATGAAACAGGGAAGATACCAGCTTTTTATAATCTATTTCCAGAATTAAATCATAACGAAATGCAAGGTTTCGACGATGAAAAATATTCTGATAAATTCCATTTTATATTTTTGCATGATACAAACGATAATCCTAGAATTGAACAAAGAATGAAAGTTTTGAGTACTCTCTTTGAAGAGAAGGGATTTGTTGTTACAAATTTAGAGCTGTCGGGGCAAACTGCTTTTGAAAAAGTTTTTTCAAGCCTACTTATAGCTGATTGGACAGCACTAGAGTTGGCAAAAATAAAAGGCACAGATCCGCAATCTGTACCTCTTATTGAAGACTTTAAGAAAAGATTAAACTAGTTTCTATTTAGTTTATCTCTAATTTCTCTAAGCAGTAAAACTTCCTCTGGAGTTTTTTCTGGTTCACATGGTGGACACTCTTCCTTTTTTGCAACACTTTCTCTTAGTTTGTTAATACCTTTTACAACCAAAAATATTGCCCAAGCTACTATTATGAAGTTTATTAATACTGTAATAAACAAACCGTAATTTAGCGTAAGTTCAGCTTGAGCTTCTGTGGCTTTCTTTAAAACTATAACTTTGTCTGAAAAATCAACACCTCCTGTTAGAAGTCCAATTATTGGGTTAATTATATCTTCTACTAAAGAAGTTACTATTTTTCCAAATGCTGTACCAATAACAACTCCGACAGCTAGGTCGACTGCATTACCTTTTGATATAAAACTTTTAAATTCTTCGATAACTTTTGATCCTTTTTTTATTGCTTCCATGCATGGAATATATCAAATTATGCGTATTTTGGCGACTTAATGACCTGTATTACCGTACCGTTGATCATGAAGCTGTCATCTTCGTGAATAAATATTGGTGGAATGCTTTGAGTTGAATCAGAGGCTAGAACTACTTGGTTATTTTTTTCATCCCAAATATATCTTTTAACATTGGCCATATCGTCTATAACAGAAAGAACAATCTCTCCGTTTCTAGGAGTTTTTCTGTCTGTGTCTATGATTAGATAATCTCCATCTTCTATTGTTTTTCCATCGATCAAAGCTTTGTTCATAGAAAGCCCTTGTGCTCGGATAGCAAAAATATTTTTACATTTCTTCAGAATATTTTTTGAAATCTTTAAATAACCTTGAATGTTTTCTGTAGCTAAAATAGTTGCCGGACCACAGTTGGCTGTACCAGCGATAGGGACTGATACAAGACCTGTGTTTTTGTTTGTGCCAGAAGTTGCGCGGGTGATTGTTTTAGAATCTTTGTCTATTTTAATTAAACCTTTTTTCTCTAACTGCATTATGTGGTGCTTTACTTTTTGTGGAAATTTCTCACCAATCATTTCTCCAATTTGTCTAAGAGTCATACCTCTCAAGCCTTCTTGCCCAATTTTTTGTAATATTTTTTCTTGTAGGGAATGCATGTTTTTACAGGTTATTAATAAATATACGCATTATTATAATTGAAAACTAGAAAAAAGTAAAAAAGTTATCCACATTTATTTAAAACTAGAAAAGTTGACATACTTTAAATAAATAATAAACTATATTTATTAAAAAATAATTCAAATATCATGTTCTACGATTTTCAAACAAGAAAAAACAGATTACAAAAGAGAAATAATTTCACAACTAAATTGCACAACGCTCTAAAAGCCTCATCTACATTCAAGTTAACAATGTTCTAGTTGAATTTTACTTCATGATATAATTTCATGTGTAGTTCAATTATTTAAAATAATTTTAGATTCAATATGAAAATTCTAAAGAAGGTTGCGTATGTTCTTGTAATAGTAGGAGCTTTGAATTGGGGACTTGTAGGTCTGTTTAATTTTAATTTAGTTATGGCTATTTTTGGTGGAGCACCAACAATTGAAAGACTGGTGTATTTATTAGTAGGTATTTCTGCACTTTTGGTATTAGTTACAAAATGTAAATGCAATACTTGCGATTGTTCTTCTTGTAAATAATTTAGTAGTAAAACTCTCTAACCATTTCAGAAACAAATCTAGCGATTTCTTCTATTGGAACAGGTCCTAATGCCATGGTTTTTACTCCGTGTTGTTGAAGGAAAGTTAATTCAGCACCTTCGATTAATTTTCCGATGTATAAAATTCCAGTTTTTTCCATTTCGGGAACTTCTCGAATTTCTCTTACAAAACCAACAATCGATTCCCAATAAACAGGAACTAAGAAAACAATTGCACCAGGGAGAGCTACTTTTGCATATTCTAATCCTTCTTTGAAACTTTCTGTTTGATAAACGGCGATATTTTCTCTTTCAAATATAGATAAAAAAGCTTTTGCGTCTGTAAGTTTCGATATTAAAAGTAGTTGTTTCTGTGCCATGTTAGTTTTAATAGTTTATCACAGAACACAAAAGACGCTTCTTTTGGAAGCGTCTTTTGTGTTCTACAAACATATTTTATTATGCTCGTGAGATTTTTGAAGCTTGTGGGCCTTTTGGTCCATCTGTAACTTCGAAAGTAACTCGATCACCATCTCGAAGGTCGTTGAATGCAACATCAACTAGTTCGTTTGCGTGAAAGAATAGATCTTTGTCTGCACCGTCTCGTTTGATGAAGCCGAAACCTCGATCAGTAACTCGGGCAATAATTCCAAATTCCATATTTTTTTGTTTACTACTGCTAACTTCAAATGCTAAGACTGGGCTAACTCACCTGACCTTGTGTTCCTGCAGCAAAGATTTGACCTATATATATTAAACGATAAAATGATTTTTGTCAATGCAATCTGGTGTACTGTGTAAAAGTCTTTGGTTGTGGGTTTTACTGGTATAATTTGTCTCTATGAAAATACATAAAATAGTTGCGCTATCTTGTTCTCCATCAAAAGGAAGAAACTCCGATACTATGCTGAATTCATTTATTGAGGGAGCATCTTCTGTTTCTGGTGTGGAAATTGAAAAAATCTATTTGAATGATATTTATATTGAGACTTTTAAATTTGAAAACAGCACTGGACCAACTGAAAATGAAAAAGAATTTGCAGAACTTGTAGAAAAGATAAAAAATTCTGATGCTTTGGTTATTGCAACTCCAACATATAATTTCTCTGTACCTGCTCAACTGAAAAATTTTATAGATCGAATGCGATTTTTTTCTTTAGATTTGAATGAAAAAAACTTTTTGAAACAGCCAGTGGGAAAACTTTGTTATCTAAAAACTTATTTTATTGTTTCTGGCGGTACTCCAAATTGGGCTCAGAAGATTTTGTTTTTTGCATTTCCGCCGTTTTGGCTAAGAGGGATTTTTCTTTATTACAATGCTCATGTGTTAGGAGCTTTGTATAGTGGAAATGTTAGAACTTTTGAAAATAAAAGTATTTTGAATAATGCAAAAAGAAAGGGAATTAAGTTTGCTCAACACGTAAGAAAAGATAAGAGAAATCGTGTTCTTGAAAGAATATTCTTTAGGCCACCTCAAGTAGATTAATATAATGTATAATTCCAAGATATGTTTTTAACAATAGTTTTTTTGATAGCAGGTTTTCTATTATTAATTAAAGGTGCGGATTTGTTGGTTGATGGTTCTTCTTCTGTTGCAAAAAGATTTGGGATTTCGGATTTGATTATCGGTTTAACAGTTGTTGCTTTTGGAACATCGGCTCCTGAGCTTGTTGTGAATATTGTTTCGGCTGTGCAAGGTAATTCTGAAATAGCGATTGGAAATATTTTAGGAAGTAATATCGCAAATATATTATTAATTTTGGGTATCACTGCGATAATTGTTCCTATAACTGTACAACGTTCTACAACTTGGAGAGAAATTCCTTTTGCTTTGCTTGCTGTATTGATGTTGGGGGTAATGGCAAACGACGTTCTGATCGATGGATTGCAATCATCTTTCATTTCTAAGTCTGACGGGGTGGTGATGATAGGATTTTTTTCAGTATTCATGTATTACATTTTTGGATCAGCAAAGAAAAATGTTCAAGAGTATGGAGATGAGGAAAGTAATACAAAGCAGTATGGTGTTATAAAATCTTTGCTTCTGATTGTTGGAGGTTTGATCGGATTAGTTTTGGGAGGAAAATGGGTTGTGGATAGTGCAATTTATTTAGCAACTGCTTGGGGAATGAGTGAAGCTGTTATTGGGTTAACTGTGGTAGCTATTGGAACATCTTTGCCAGAGTTAGCGACATCAGTTGTGGCTGCGACAAAAGGAAAAGCCGATATTGCTATTGGAAACGTTGTTGGTTCAAATATTTTTAATATCTTCTGGATATTGGGAGTTACATCTTTAATTGCACCACTACCTTTTTCTGAAAGTAGTAATATTGATATTTTTGTCACAATTTTTGCGACAATATTATTGTTTGTTTGGATGTTTACAGGAAAAAAACACAGACTTGATCGATGGCAAGGTGTGATTTTTGTGATTCTTTATGCGGTTTACGTGTATCTTTTGCTGACTCTTAGATAGGTGTATACTATTTCTCCAATAAGTTAAGTTTATTTAAAATAATTATAAAATCTGTATGAAAAACAATGTTCCAAAAGTTAGTAAGGTGATTGCAAGAGAAATTCTAGATTCTAGAGGAAATCCGACAGTTGAGGTTGATTTAACACTTTCTGATGGTTCATTTGGCCGAGCCGCTGTTCCTTCTGGAGCATCTACTGGAAAATACGAAGCTGTAGAACTTCGAGATGGTGATAAAAAAAGATATGCAGGAAAAGGAGTTTTGAAAGCTGTCGAAAATGTAAATAACGCAATTTTTAAAAAAATTAAAGGAAAAGCTTTTGATCAAAGAGAGTTAGATGAAGCTCTGATCGCACTTGACGGAACAGAAAATAAAGGAAAGCTGGGAGCTAATGCGATTCTCGGAGTTTCACTTGCATTTGCACATGCAATGGCAAAAAGCCAAAAACAATCTCTTTATACATATTTTGCAAAAGTTTCAAAAACAAAAAATAAAATCCAACTTCCAGTTCCAATGATGAACATTTTAAATGGTGGAAAGCACGCAGAAAATTCTACAGACTTTCAAGAATTTATGATTGTTCCTCATGGATTCACAACTTTTAGCAGAGCACTTCAAGCGGGAACAGAAGTATTTCATACATTGAAAAAAATTCTTCACGATAAAGGACTTAACACAACTGTCGGAGACGAAGGAGGATTCGCGCCATCTCTTAAAGATAACGAAAGCGCTGCAGCACTTGTGGTAGAGGCTATTACAAAATCTGGATACAAAGCTGGAACACAAATTTCAATTGCGTTAGACGTTGCGGCTTCAGAGCTTTGTGAAAATGGACAATATGTTTTGGCGACAGAAGGAAAAAAACTTTCAAGCGAAGAAATGGTTGAATACTATGTAAATTTATCTAAAAAATATCCTATTATTTCGATCGAAGACGCATTGGATGAAGATGATTGGGCTGGATATGCGCTTCTAACAAAAAAACTTGGAAAGAAAATTCAACTGGTGGGAGATGATTTGTTTGTAACAAACGTAACAAGACTGCAAAGAGGAATTGATGAAAATACTGCGAACTCAATTTTGATTAAAGTAAATCAAATCGGAACAGTTTCTGAAACAATTGATTCAATCAATCTTGCAAATAAAAATGGATACACAGCTGTTATGTCACATCGTTCTGGAGAAACAGAAGACGCAACAATTTCAGATTTCGCTGTAGGGTCAGGAGTTGGGCAAATAAAAACAGGTTCACTTTCAAGAAGTGATCGAACTGCAAAATACAATCAACTACTAAGAATCGAACAAGAGTTGGGAAAGAAAGCTGTGTACCGAGGTAAACAAGTTTTCACACAATAATTATATGAGTAAACAAGTAGCACTAATTGTTTTGGATGGTTGGGGTTATCGAGAAGACTCTGAGCACAACGCTGTTGCAGTCGCCAAGACTCCAAATTTTGATGAACTTTGGAATAAATATCCACATAGTTTGTTGGAAGCATCTGGACTGCATGTTGGTTTGCCAGAAGGGCAGATTGGTAATAGTGAAATTGGTCACACAACAATTGGTGCTGGGAAAGTAATTGATACTGATTTGGTTCGTATTAATAAATCTATCGAAGATAATTCTTTTTCTGACAATGAAGTTTTTGAAGCTTTGTTTGAGCAAACTAAAAATAATAATTCCAAACTTCATGTTTTGGGCTTGATTGGAAAAGGTGGGGTGCATTCACACCAGGATCATCTGTTAGCATTTTTAAAACTTTGTAAACAAAAAAAAATTTCAGAAGTTTATCTTCATTTATTTACAGATGGTCGTGATGCTTCTCCTTATGAATCTGTAAAAGATATTGAGGAAATTAAAAAGGTAATTCAAGAAGTGGGTATTGGGGAAATTTGTAGTATTTCTGGAAGATATTTTGCGATGGATAGAGATAACAATTGGGACAGAGTAGAACAAGTTGAAAAGATAATCTTTCATTGTGAAGGAAATATTTGTCAGGTGACTCCAGAAGAAGAAATTCTTGCTCAACATCAATCTGGAAAAACTGATGAACACATTGAACCATTCATTGTGCGAGAAGTGCCGATTTCACAAGGTGATGCTGTTTTGTTTTTTAATTATCGAGCGGATAGAGCTAGAATGTTGACTGAAAGAATTTTAGCCAGAAAAGAAGAAATGAATTTATTTTTTGCAACACTGACAGAATATTCTAAAAATTATGAATGCGCTGTAGCTTTTCCTCCGATTGCTATTGAGACAACAATTGCAAATGAAGTTTCAATTGCAGGATTAACACAAGCTCATATTGCTGAGACAGAAAAATTTCCTCACGCTACATATTTTTTAAATGGTGGAAAAGAAGAACCACATGACGGCGAAGAACATGTGATGTTGCCGAGTCGAAAAGATGTGCGAACTCACGATGAAGCTCCAGAAATGAGAGCAGAAGCGATTGCCGATGAAGCGATAAAAAGACTTGAAGACGGTGTGAACTTTATTTTTATAAACTTCGCAAATCCAGACATGGTGGGGCATACAGCAAATGTTGAAGCGATTGTGACAGCGGTGGAAACTGTTGATAGAGAATTGAAACGCGTTTTGGATGTTTTGCATGAAAGAGGTGGAGTTGCTTTCGTGACTGCGGATCATGGAAATGCTGAAGTGAATTTTGATTCTGAGAAAAATGAAAAACACACAGCTCATACTTTAAACAGAGTGCCTGCGATTATTACAAAAAATGGAATTGAAATGATTGATGGTTCACTGAAAGATATTGCTCCGACAATTTTGAATTTGTTGGATTTGGATAAACCAAAAAGTATGACTGGAGAGGTTTTGTTTAAGTAGAATTAGAAAAAATAAAAAAAAACGAAGCCCGGGCACACACAATTGTGTGCCCGGGCTTCTTGGACTTCATTGAAGTTTTGGTGGCGACAGGATTACTCCTCTTCGCCTTCTTCGATGCGTTGATGTGGAATTCCGAGATTGGTTTTCATGGTGTTTTTGGGTTCAAAAACAAAGTCTTTCTAGGTCAGTTGACCAGAATTTAGAAAGAGCATTTGTTAAGTCGGGCATTAGTATAAATATTAATAAAAATTTGTCAACACTAAAATACGCACTTTTATAAGACGATTTTTTGGTCGTCATGGGTCAGACTAAAGTTGTGTTTAATACTGAAATTTTGCAGGGTTTTGAGAGTTCTTTCAAAATTATTCGAGTATAGATAGATCTCTTGTTGGCTGGCGTTGTCTCTAATTGAAAGCAAAACAGCGGGATGTTTTTGTGATACTTTTATTCTTCTTTTGCCACGAAGAGATGGTAATCCCGCTTTGATTATTCCTGGAGAAATTTTGGACACACTAGAGCACTTTGAAAGATAATCACAAACCAAAATACCGGCAGGAATCAAAGACGTATGATTACCGCTAAATTTACCTCCGTTTCGAGAATTCTTGGACATGCATTGAATATACATCTTTATCCTCAAAATATCATTAAAATAAAAAATATCTAAAATATGATAAAAATCCTTTAGAACGCAGAGCCTTCAAATATGTTAAAATCGCTTGGTCATGATGACTCAAACAGAAGCACTAAAAATATTGAAAATGGGAAAGAATGTTTTTTTGACGGGTCCTGCCGGATCAGGAAAAACATATATTCTAAATGAGTATATTAATTTTTTGCGACAGCACGGTGTGGATGTGGCGGTGACTGCTTCTACTGGTATTGCTGCAACTCACTTAAAGGGAACTACAATCCACTCTTGGGCTGGGATCGGAATTAAAGATTTTCTAACTGATTATGATTTAGATAATTTGCAACAGAAAGAATATTTGTGGAAACGTTTTGAAAAAACAAAAGTTTTGATTATTGATGAAATTTCGATGTTGAGTTCATCTACTTTGGATTGTATAGATAGAGTCGCAAAAATTTTTAAAAGAAACGAAGAACCATTTGGAGGATTGCAGATTATTTTTTCCGGAGACTTTTTTCAGCTGCCACCGATTGAAAAAAGACCAGTTTATAATGAGCAAACTATTTTTATGGATGAAGAGGAAAATTCTAGAATTCCTTTTGCGTTTAAATCTAAAGCTTGGAAAGATTGTGATTTGCACACTTGTTATTTATCTGAACAATTTCGGCAAGAAGACAATGAACTTTCGACAGTACTTTCGGAAATTCGTGATGGAGAACTTTCGCAAAAATCTTTGGAAATTTTAACTAAAAGAATTATCAAAGAAGATAATCCTGATATTACAAAACTATATACTCACAATATAAATGTTGATACTTTCAATCAGAAGAAACTAGAAAGTTTAAATACTGAAGGGAAAAATTATTTAATGATTGGAAAAGGGAAACCAAATCTTTTGGATGCTTTAAAAAGAGGGTGTTTGGTACAAGAAAAATTAACTTTGAAAAAAGGTGCTTTGGTTATGTTTGTAAAGAATAATCCTATCGCTGGTTACGTAAATGGAACTGTTGGAGAAATTATTGGTTTTGAAGAAGGTTATCCTGTGGTTCTTACAAAAAATGGTGAAAGATTTGTGGCTGCGCCTCAAAGTTGGGCGGTGGAAGAAGGTGATAAGGTTTTGGCAGAAATATCTCAGGTGCCTCTAAAACTAGCTTGGGCTGTGACAATTCATAAAAGCCAGGGAATGACTCTAGATAAAGCGATTATAGATTTGTCGAATTCTTTTATTGAAGGACAGGGTTATGTGGCACTTTCGCGGGTAAAAACTTTGGATGGATTATTTTTGAAAGGTTTTAATAAGATGGCTGTGGCTGTGCACGATGAAATATTAAATTTAGATAAAGATTTGAGAGATCATTCAGATAAGCTTTGTATGTATGTGAATGGATTAGAGGTTGATGAATTTCAAGATGAACACCAAGAATTTTTTGAAAAAATTGGTGCAAAGAAACATAAAGTAAAAGATGAGGTGGGTGAAAAACTAAGCACTTATGAAATTACTCACAAAATGATTAAGTCTAAAAAATCTTTAGAAGAAATGGCAGAAGAAAAAGTGGTAAAAGTTTCGACAATTTTAGCTCATATTGAAAAGCTTTTGGAAGAAAAAGTTATTACAAAAAAAGATATTGAATATTTAAAGCCAGATACAAAAGAATTTAATAAAATGTTTAAAGAGATTAATGTGGTTTTAAAAAAAGTTGGTGCGGATAAACTAACTCCTATTTTTAATGCACTAGATGGTAAATATACATTTGAGGAAATAAAGTTTACGAAGATTTTTTGTTAAGATTTTGAAAAGAAAAAACTGTAACGCGAGTTACAGTTTGGGGTCTGGTGTGACCACTCCTATCATACAAGGCAGGATGTATATTTCCGATAGTTTTTTGTCTGGAAAATGTTCTTTGATTGCATTGACCAGATCTTCTGCTGTCACTTTTCCGACATGATAGAAGGATAAAGATATAGTTTTTCCTGACTTTTTATTAACAGTGAACTTTTGTTCTTCTGGCATTGGTAATTGGGTTGATGTTCAGTTTTTTAAAACATTAACTTTTTAATCAATAATGTCAAATGGTGTTTTTAAAATGGTGTAAAATAAATGCAAAGTTCTTAAATAATTAAACAAATAGAAAGGGTATTATCGATGAATAAATATAAAATATCTAGATATTGGTGGAAACACCATGCCTATAAGCCTGTGGTTTTTGGGATGATTGGATTGCATTTATTGGCCGCTTTGGCTTTTTTACCTCAGTTTTTCAGCTGGAGTGGACTGGTTATTTTTGCGTTTTTGTATTGGGTTAGTGGTGGTTTGGGTATTACGCTCTGCTACCATCGCTTGCTCACACACAAGTCTTTCAAGACGCACCAGTGGTTTAAAAATATTCTAACTACATTCGCTTGTTTGGCTGAGCAAGGGTCTCCTCTTGTTTGGGTGGATACTCATCGTTATCATCACAAACACTCGGACGAGGATTTGGATCCTCATTCTCCTGTGCATGGATTCTTTTGGGCACACATGCTTTGGGTTTTGACTAAAGTTCCGGAAGATTTCAATGCAACAGACAGAGTAAAAGACTTGAAGAGAGAAAAAGCAATGTTGTGGTTTCATCGGTATTGGTGGTTACCTCAAATTGTTTTGATGGTCTTACTCTTTTTTGCAGGGTTACTCTTCGGAGGATTTAATTTGGCGATCTCTTGGGTGGTGTGGGGAATTGCTTTACGAACAGTCGCGGTATTCCATGCGACATGGTTTGTGAACTCTGCAACACACACGTGGGGGTCTCGAAATTTTAGTGATACCGGAGATAATTCTCGAAATTTGTGGTGGGTTGCACTACTTTCTTTTGGAGAAGGTTGGCACAACAATCATCATGCGGATCAAAATTCTGCATCTCATGGGATGCGTTGGTATGAATTTGATATAACATATCAGACGATTAAGTTCTTAGAGCTTATTGGTTTGGCTTGGGATGTGAAATTGCCAAAGGTGAAATTGTAAAAAGTTTAAAAATAAAGCCGCGGACCTTGGTCCGCGGCTTTTTTACTAAGTAAAAGCATATAGTACTAGAGCATTTATTACTAAATGCAGAGTATTATCTACAATTACAGTTAACCAAAAACCTAACCAAATCGGCACTTCGATTTCATTCGCGGAAGACCAAAGCCGAATTGGACAGATATAATTTCGAGCCATGCAAACGTATTTTGCTAGTGAAAATCTATCAATCAAGAAATGAGTTCCTGAAATCAGAATCAATGCATAAACATTTGTGGTCAAAACACAAAACGGAAGAGTATAAAACATTGCATGAACGAAAGCTGGGAAGCTTTGTTTATTTTTATTCAAACCCATCCATCCTGACTGAAGCACGTAATCGCCAACTAAATGAGCTAGGAGTTCATAATACATATTCGAGGATCCTTTCGACTATAATTACATCACCTATGTGATTTATTTAAAAATAAAATGTCGAAAAAAGCGACACTTTTTTTGAATATATGCTAGACTTCCAATATGATAGATACATCTATGAATACATTAAAAAGTTTGGGTTTATCAGATAAACATTCCAAGATTTATTTAGTGGCTTTAGAAAACGGAGAATGCACCGTAAGTTTTCTGGCTCAAAAAAGTGGCGTAAAGAGAACTACTGTTTACGAAATTGTAGAAGACTTAGTTGATGATGGATTTTTGTTTGAAACACAAGTTGGTAAGAAGACTCTGTATGGAGCCGTAACCCCAAGACAAATTTTAAAATTAAAAAGACGAGCACTTGAGAGAGTTGAAGAAGAAATAAATCATTTAGAAGCAAAACATTATTCTTCTTTTGATATTCCTAAAATAAAGTTTCATTATGGAAGTGTTGGGTTTAAAAATATTTGGGATGATATTTTGGATCACACTAAAAAAGAATACAAAATAATTACAAACGGATCTATTTTTGAAAAATACATTACAAATAATTATTTATTTGACGAGATTATAAAAAAGAAAAAAGATAAAGGTTTGTTTAGTAAACAGCTAATTGTTGATTCTGGGCTGGCTAAAAGAATCATTGCCAGAGACAAACAAGATAATAGAGTCACCAGAACTTTGCCGCCAGATACTCAGATAGAATTCACCGAAGTTATTTCTGATTCTTCTGTAGCCTTTATTTCTGAGCCTGAACACAACTTTCAATTTATTGTTGAAAGTAAAGCCTTTGCACACTTCAGAAGACAGTTATTTGATGTTGTTTGGGATGGTTGTAAATAAATTATAAAGACATACATTTATATAGTAGTATTTAATGGTGTAAAAACACTAGATTGGAAAAGAAAAAACCCCGCATCGGCTTCGCCGATGCGGAGGTGTATTTTGTCTTAACAGAAAACAACGTCATCTGTTAATTCGTTGCAATCTCCAGAGTCATGAGGAGGGAAGTGCTTTGCGAGCTCTTCACCCATCTTTTTGACGGCCTCGATGATTCCCACCACCAAGTCGTCTCTCTTTGCATTTTCTGTGATGAGCTTCACCACTTCCGGCCAACCATCTTTGAAGACTGCATTGATTGCATCATCTCCATAAATGGCGACTCGATGATCAACAGGAGAAACCAAAATGATGATACCTGTGCTGTGTCGAGTATTACCGATTCCCAGTTCGTTGAACATGTGAACCGCTTTCTTCTCTACAGATACCGAGATATCTTCACCCTCAATGTGGCATGATTCTTTTGCCACACAGACTTTGATTTCACCTGCTGTTTTGAACTCAGCGATTTGAATTATGTTTCGTATGAGTGCCAGGTCCGCTATGTTTAGGATGTGATTTTTCATTGTTACCAGCTACCAGAGGCGCCTCCACCACCAAAACTTCCACCACCAAAACTCGAATTCGAAGAAGATGAATATCCACTAGAGTAGCTTCCACTTGAAGAAGATCCTCCTCCTTCACTTTCAGCTATTATTCTGAGAATAAATCCCCCGATGACACCTACGATCGCACCAAGGATAACCCCCAAGATGATAAATCCGGGTCCGAAAAGAATCCAGAATATAAAACCTCCGATAATTCCTCCAGAGATACCGCCTGCTATCCATTGGAATGCGCCGATTAGAGCTATCACAAAAGCGCATGCTCCAAGTACTAACAGATTTACATCCGAAGATATTTCTTCTTGGACGTTTTCTTCTGTGTACTCTCCATCAATGACTTTGATAATCATGTCGACACCACTTTTGATGCCTTCATAAAAATTTCCGTCTTTGAATTCGGGTGTGATTTCTCCATCGACAATCCGACCTGATAGAACGTCAGTAAGTGTTCCCTCAAGACCATAACCAACTTCTATTCGAATCTTCCTATCTCTTTTTGAGATGAGGAGAAGGACACCGTTGTCCTTCTCCTTTTTTCCGACACCCCATTGTTGAGCGACTTTTACAGAGTATTGTTCGAGAACTTCTCCTTCAAGTGAATCAATAATGAGCACAGCTATTTCGTTGGAGGTTGTCTTTTTGTAAGAAAGTAACAACTCTTCCAACTCAGCTTCCTGATTTGTTTTGAGCATTTTTGCTAAGTCTGTCACATGACCCGAAGGTTCAGGAACATCTTTTGCAAAAATGCTCGTAGCCAACATAATGCTGGCTAGGAAAACAATAATTCTCATTCTTTATTGAAACGAAACTTTCGGCGCGATTTCTGAACCTGCGGTAGCCTCGAATGACTGGCGCACATTAACACCAGACATTCCAGAGACCATCCGTCCCAAGATTCCACGAACAGATTTGTTCAGTGCCGCAACGTCCGCGTTGTATCTTTGTCTTGCGACATTGATACGATTTTCCGTTCCTTCCAGCTGATGCTGAAGATCGAGGAAGTTTTGATTTGCTTTTAGGTCTGGGTATTTTTCAACCGTAACCAAAAGGCGACTCAGAGCGCTGGACATTTGTTCCTGTGCACCTACAAGTTTTTGCATCGCAGCAGCGTCGAGCTCTCCGGCAGTCCCAATTTCAGCTTGAATATTGGTCACCTGTTGTCTTGCTTCAGTAACTGCTTGTAGCGTTTCTTTTTCGTGAGCGGCGTAGCCTTTCACTGTTTCAACAAGGGAAGGGATGAGGTCTGCGCGACGTTGATACGTGGCTTCGACATCACCCCAGGATTTGTTGGCGTTTTCGTCATTGTTGATTTGGTTGTTGTAGATCCCCGCAACTGTAATAAGGATGATCCCTAAAAGGGTTGTGATTATGATTAGTGCTTTGTTCATTAGTCGGTTTATTTTGTTTTTATTGGTTTGCTCAATCGACAAAAATGTTGTTAATGTCCAATTGATTTCTTGCGTTTTATATCATTAAAAATATGAAAAGTCAATTATTGAGGTTGTGAAAAAGAAAAAACCCACCATCTTGCAATGTGGGTTTATTAGATGTGTTTGTTATGAGGGTTTTAATTTCTGTATCGTAAAAATACAGCTATAAAAAATCCAAAAAAAACAGTAAAGAGTAAGATCAATGCCGTTAAGAATCCATTCGATATACCATTCTCATTTTTAGAAGTCTCTATAACTGAGTCTTCGGATCCAGGAAAAAAAGTTTTAATAATAAGAAGTGTGGATACAACTATTGCTCCTGCAATTACCATTCCTATGATTGTTTCGATGTGCCCACTTTCTCTGCTCCTTTTTTGGTTTACAATTTTCATTGTTTAATCCTTTCGTTTGTATTTTATTTTTGGCGCTTCGATCGAGATAGTTTTCTGACCATCTTTTGCTACGATATATCGAAATAGTATAAAAAGAGGCATGAAAAATTCAATAAAACCCTCCTTGAAACTGTTTGTGATGATTTTGTTTATTTTACTCATGTTTAGGTGCTGTTTTAAAAGTAAAACTACCACTTGAGTTTATTGTGCGCAAGGCTGAAAAGAAAAAGAGCTTCACAGACTCGGGTCTGTGAAGCTTGTAATTTTACCAACTTAAATATGCTCGATCGAACATTCGAATCATGTCGAAGTGCATCGGAGTATTTTTCTCCGCTACGGCCATCACTTTACTCCGGTGCACGGAATAAATATTTTTTTCAATGTAACCAGAGGTCCCATCTAGATAAATAATTACCCATTTGTTTTCCGTATCATATTCAATGATGGCAATTGTTCTGCGCACTCCGTCTTCCGGATTGAAACAGAGAATGTCTCCACGATCGGCATACTCGTTGAGTAAATTAAAGACTGCTTCCGCTTTCTTTTCTTCTTGAAGGGTTAATTTGGGATTTGATTTTGTGCATGAGCACATGATGACTGACGATACGATCAGTCCCAGCAGGATTATTTTTTGAAGTGATTTCATGAACATTCAAAAAGCACATTATCATAAAGCAACATAATGTAAATAGTGTCAATTAATGTTTACCCACAACTTTAAAAGTAAAAAATAAATTCATTAAATAATTGTAGCTACCAACTATTCCAGCAATAATAATTCGCGCAATCAAAAAATCAAAATTTAGTTTTTCCACAAATAAAGCCATTAATGCTACCACCATCAATAATCCAATTACTGTAACAGTTATAAAAATATAATATCCAGTCTTTAGTTCTCGTGTAGTTCTTGAAAATACAAATTTGCGGATGAAATAATAATGTATAGATACAGAAACTATAAAAGATAAAGCTGTAGATATTAGATAATTTATTAATAAAATATCTGTAAGAAAATATAATAGAAACAAATCAAGCAAAAAAGTAGAAAAACCTATTGAGAAATATTTTAGAAATCTAGATAAAGCTTTGTTCAAGGTAATTAAATTTAGCACTTTTAAATTTATACTAAGATTGGTTTTTGTTAAAAATCCTTCAAAGCTTCATTAGTTTGAGATTCACTTCCTCTTTCGCCGTCTACGTATTGTTGAAGGTCTTCTTCGGTAACAGGGAACACTTGTCCGTCAACTTCTATTTCTTTTAACACATTTTGTGTTTTTCTATAATTGATGGTTTGACCTGGAACTATTTCTATACCTTTCATCAAAGCAATTTCTTTTACTATTCTACCCTCATTAATACTTTCATCGACTCGCGCTGCCGCTCTGTCAAATCTGTCAGGTTTAAATCCATCATCTGTTTTTTGTGTTTCTGAATCACTACATGCATTTAAAGCCGCCATTGTAAGAACTGCTCCAAATGTCTGTGCCATTTGTTTAATTCCTTTGTAATTCTTTTTCTCTTCTTTCGGTTGTTCCGCTTCAGGTTCAATATATCTTTCCATATTCATATGATGATAATTATATACTAGTTAGAAAAGAAAAAACCCGCCAGCGACGCTGGCGGGTTGGTTTGTTCTTTACTCGACCACAATGATAGTGCCCGATTTAGGATCAAGAATTCTCAAAAGCTGCCCACTTAAATCACTTTTGAGTTCGTTTATAGCATCCAGTGTTCTTTGACGACTATCGTCATCTCCGAGATGAAGCACATTTGCAATTCCTCCGGCGTAATGCCAGTCGACTTGAGCTCCAGCTTTTTTTGCGACAGCTTGCACCCATTCCTCAACGGCGTTAGAACTCCCATAGATTGTGCAAATTGTACTACCTTCTTTGAAAATTTTGGGGTCGCAAGGTTTTGGGGTAGGTCCATCAGTTGCCATAGTTTTGTTTTCCTTTCGTTTTTGTTGAATTAGAGCTAATCAATTAATAAATTATCACATAATATTACATGTGTCAATTTTTATAAACAAAAAACTGCACAACGACAACCCAAGACATTATTGATCCGATGGACATTGGAATAATGATAACTAAGTCTTTTAAAACAATTCCGTAGATAACCCAAAAGCTATATGAAATTGCGAGGATAAAGAAGTAGAAGAAAGATAATCCTTCCATACTTTTTCTTTGCTTATTCTTTTTAACTTGAGAACTTAATCCAAGTCCTGTTACGACTAATGAGAGTATGACGGTGATAATTCCGATTGGTGACATGAGGAAATTGTAACAGAAAAAACAAAATTAAATTGTTATAATTAATCTCATGGAAAATATACCAATACAAAAACATATGGGAGTGTATGGAGTTGCAATGAAAGATGGAAATATATTATTGATTAAAAAATCCAGAGGTCCTTATACCGGTATGTATGATCTGCCAGGTGGAAGAATAGAGGAGGGGGAGAAAATTGAAGATGCTTTGCATAGAGAATTTATTGAAGAAGTTGGTTGTGAAATTAAGGAACTTTCGTTTTTAACTCAAGAGGAGGATAGTCTTGAGTACATGCATCCAGCGCAGGGAAATACACTTTTTGAACATTCAGGAACTTACTACAATGTGGTTTTGTCGGACTATTGTGAAATCAAAGACGAGCCTGATGAGCATGATTCGCTTGGTGCTGAATGGATTAATTTGCAGGATGCATACGATGGAAAAATTCAAGTTCCAAATATTGTAAAGAAAGTTTTGGATTGTTGTGTTGCTTCGGAGATAATATAAAAAGAGCACACCCGCATTTCTGCAAAGTGTGCTCTCGCTCTTCTATGGAAGCCAATGATCAGGACACTGTACATAAATAATTCCAGAATTGATATTTTGGAGTTTCTCGATGAAACCTCTGATTGTCACTGGCATTTGAAGAACTTTTTCACCCTCCTCGAGATCTCTTTGCTCTGCAGATCTACTTGAACCATCTGGAATCCAGAATTTATCGCGTAGTCTGCGCAAAGCTTTCGTTTCCAATTCCATTTCAGCAAAAGGTAAATCATCTGGGAGACTCCGCACATATTCTTCGGATTTACCTTCGATTTCTGCCAGTGCTTTGTAAAATTTTGCAGCGGCATGTGCGAGTGTCCATGATGGTCTAATAACTTCACACCCACAAGGTAAACATTGTCCTCGTTGGAGTTGCTTTAGTTGATTTGTCCGTTCAGCTTCGCTCTCAGCAGAAGGGAATTCAACTGTTACTCGAGCTCTAAGTTTTGGCAGGTGACGGCTGAATCCAATCATTCGATCGTGACACTTCTCGCACTTCTCGATGTGATCATCAATCTCTGACAAGTATTGTTTAATAAAACTGTGAAAGTCAAAATTTCTCTCCTGTATTATTTCATGTATTTTCATTGGCACTTTAAAGTACTAGTTGGTCTTAATCGTCATATTATATTTTTTAGGTTAAAAGTAAAGATGATATTTTAAAAAGAAAAAAGACCCTCAGAGATTTGAACTCAGTCAGGTCTTGTAGCAACTTCAGTTTCAGGATGCTAAGCCTTTACCCACTCGAGCTTTTCCGTAGTGCCAGGGAACGAGGAATGGACGTGGAACCAAAACGACCAGGATCCAGGGCAGGCAATCGTTTCGAATTCATGGTATTCACGGTCTTTCTCGTGGTCCTCGTTGCTCTGGAAGATTCCTTGTGGGTAGTTGATGAATGCGATAAGGTACTTGGGCATAATCAAAATTATAATATAAATATTAGATATGTCAAATGTTTACTATGCGGACTTGTACTAGTCCGAACTAGTTTAGTGGGTAGAGAAAAACTAAACAATAAGAAAACCCACTGCAAGCAGGGGTTCCTGTTGAGTGGGTTCAAGCTCCTAATTGTTATAGAGTGTTCACAAAGATAATCAATTGCATAAGTAGAAGACTGAGTTCGTAATCCACGATGCGATCATAGTCGATCTTTGTTTTTGTTGCTGTAAACATCTCTTCGACAATCAGTTGCTGTTCAGGGTTCAGGTACTTCTGTGTATTCACACCTCTGGAAACAAAATCTGCCATGCTTCCGTAATTGCTTTCTAGTGATTTTACAAAGTTGAATGCGTTTTGCGTCATCTGTTTTCGGTTGGTTGATTGTGAAAAGTAAAAAAATCTTTCAAATAAATAATAACACTCTATAATTATTTGTCAAATATTTAATCAACAGACATGTGTTGGTCCGAACCAGTTGGTAGCGTAGGAAAATAAAAAACTCCACTATCTTGCAATAGTGGGTTTCTGGGTTGAGTGTGATTTATAATCCAAAATCTTCTTCCTTTGGCATTTTTTTCAACCACCGCTCTCTCATGATTTTGGCATTTTCCTTCCTTTGTGAACCTTTTCCCATTAAGTATACGTACTCATTGAAACTAAATGGACCTTTAAGCCCCCAACAGAAGAAGCTCCAAATGTATCTTATCTTTCGGACTATTTTCATTCTAATTTAGATAAAAACATTATTATAAATCTTTGTCAAATATTTACTCCGCGGACTGAGACTAGTCCGAACCAGTAACAATATTTGAAAATAATTATACAAAATAGAATCCGCCCAGATCCTTAGTCGGAGCTGGGCGGATGAAGTATCGGGTAGAACTTTTTCGAATTACACTGCCTCTGTCTAGAAACGAAGCTTAGCGATGATTTGTTCAAAAAGGTTCTCACCTTCAACGATTTCTGCACATGTAACTATGCACGGATGGTTGTCGGGGTGCTGTTGAACGTGGATGTGTAATTCCACAAACGGTGGCCACACCCGAATCTCTTGCTTGCCATCATGAATAAGAACGTGTGCGTTTGTCACATCATCATCTTCGCTGAGGAGTGTGACGTTGGATATTCTCGATAAGTATTCCTGGAGAGCTGTGGCAAGAGGACTATCTTCAAGTCTGATACAAATCAAAGTGTGGTTCATGGGTATTGTAGTTTATGTTGTTTACTTGGACAGAATGCGAAAGTACTTTTAAACAATATTATAATACATATTTATAAATATGTCAAACAATGCTCCGCGGGCTTGAGCTAATCCGAACTAGTGTGGTGGTGTAGGAAATAAAAAACCCACTATCTCACGACAGGGATTTCCTGGTTGAGATAAAGGGTTGTGGATTCAACGGCAACTGTTGATATAGGTCGCGAGCGACAGGGTCATTTCGTAGCTTTCGATATCAGCATCTACGTCACCTTTAACGGTAACGGGTTTCGAAAAGATACTTGTTACTTTAGTGTAAACAAAAAACTGTTGTCGTTCACTCAGGATGGCTTCTTCATTGATGGCGTCTCTGAGTTCACCGAGGAAGTGCCATTGGAAAGAGTCGGTTTTGAATTCCTTTGACATTTCATTTAAAAAATCTCTCGCGCTTTGCATTCGTTGGTTTTTGGTTGATTGTGAAATAACTTCTTCAATAAAATATAATAAATATTCAGTTTAGTCAATTTTGCTCCCTTTAGTGGACGAGTTTAGAACTCAGAATTGGGTTGAAATAAAAAGGGAAGTTGAAATTTTCGGGATTTGGAGTTTGTTTCAAAGCATAGAAATAAGTAATTAATTTTAGTATCATTGGAGGATGAGTAAACCATCTATGACACCCGTTGGAGCATATTACTTGTTCATATTTTTTATTGTTGGTGTTGCATTTGTATTATTTTTACATTTAGCACTAGTTCAAGAGGTTGTATTTTTTCAAAACATATATACAAATGGAATTATTATTTTGAGTTTTGTGATGTTATCCCTAGTTGTCCCTTTTAATATTAAGGAAATCATAGGACAAAAAATAATCCCAATTTTTAAAATGTTTATAGCAATTAGAGGTGGTAGAGGAAGTTTTGACTTATTTGAATCAGAAGTGCAAGAACGAGCGAGGTTGCGCGTTGAATTGGATAGTAAAATAAAATCCAATACATTACTTTATTCTGTTTTTGTTGTACTTATTATTATCTCAATAATCGGCTTTATTGGTTTAATGATTTATTCCGCAACTTTTTAAACACTTTACTATGCTTTACAATTACTCGGATACAGGGACGCATTTAGAACTTTTGATTGGGTTAGTTTGTATCCAAATCCTGAATATCATTTAGAAAGAATAGGTAAGTTGTTGGTTTTAGCGAGATATTTTGTGTAATTAATTTCTTTTTCTTAATAAACTTATGATTGCAGATAGACAAAGTATTCCTTCAGCTACAGCTCCTCCGATTGATCCTGAAAAAATATCATACAAAATCCAGCTTAGGTGTGATGGTATAAAAAGTACGCGCATTTTTTTGGTATTAAGTTGCCAACTTGCTACGATCGCAAATACTCCACCCACAAACGCTGCAATACCCCAAAGTGATTCAAGTGTGAAATATGTAGAAATACCAAGTAATAAAATAAATAGCCACATTACAATCGGTTTACCAATCCAATTTGTATTGGTTTTAAATGAAAAGAGAGCCAATCGTAGTGCTGCAACGCTAGCAAGAGCTGCACCTGTGTATGCCTCAATAAGAATAAAGTGTGTAATCCAAAATACAAAACTTAAAAGTTGAACCAAGAGAATAGTTTTTCTTGAATTAAAATGATACGAAGAAAACCAGATACCCAAAGCAATTATAGCTAGTAATTGAATTAAAATTGCCATACATTGAGTTTATCAGATAAAAGAAAAAACGGTGCAGACCTCAAATGAGAATCTGCACCGCTAGGTGAATTGTTTTGTGATACTTTCAGAACTTCATCGAAATTCCGACACCACCAGCGATCTCGCTGTTGCCCTGGCCTGTGAGGGCTCGGGTGGAGAAGAACAACGTTGTGGTGTCATTCAATTCCAGGTTCAGCGTAAGATTGCTGCCGAAGTAAAGTCCAGGAGTGACTCCGAACCCGTCGTCATAAGACATAAACGGATTGACGTCGACTGAGACTTTATCAGCTACGGGAAAACGAGCATTGATGCCCGTGGAAATGTTCCAACCATTTCCAAGGAAATTGTTACTGGTGTGGTAGTAGCGAGGTTGGATATACCAGCTCGTCGCAACTTCATCCCAGACAACAAAATCTTTTCCGAAAGTGACGTGAGCTGTGACGATGTCGTCCCAGACCGATGCAGTTGGATTCACATTCCAGATACCAACTCCAGTGTTGAAGTTGAAACCGAGGATTTTGTGAGCCCAACCGAGGTTGAGATCAATTTCGTCGCCCGCCGATGTTCCGCCGAGATCTTCAGAAGACCATATGCTTGCGTTGAAGCCGTGTGGCAGATTGATGACCAGAAGCGATTGAAGGCTGGGCTGGTCACTGACAACGACGGGGACTTGAAACAGCAGGTATTTGTCCCACACGGATGTGGAAACAAGACCTGAAAATTCGTAGCCCATTTCTTCAGCTTTGGAGGTGTTGCAGAAACCGATTGTAAGTATCACGATGGTAAAGAACTTTTTCATTTGTACAATAGAGTAGGTTTGATTTTGGTGTAGATTCACAAGTTACTGATCACTCTTTGAAAGAGTCAGTTATGAAGCTACTTCCAGAATCAAAATAACTATATATTCCAACGAAATTTACTAATATTATAGCAATAAATATGCATTATGTCAAGTCTATGTAGTGTAGGTCAAAGACGGGTTTTAAAATGCTATTGTAAAAAGTTCGAACCCTATTTACAGGTACGAGATTTCAGACTGTTGACTCTATGTTTATCAACGTGTTTTAGACGTTTTATTTTGCTCCGCGGACTTGCACTGGTCCGAACCAGCACTTTGAAATTTATTTAATCTAAAATTACTCAACAATCTTAATTCTGTCAGAAGAAGGCATATCTTTTGATGTAACCTCAATAACATCTGAAGGTTCAACTTCTTCATAGGACCTCCATTCCATTGAATCAGTAGTTGCCACTTGGTCTCTTTTATATGGTTCGAAGTTGTTTTTATCAAAAACATACACAAAGCCTTTTTTATCTTTTACCTCTTTTAATACGTCCTCTGAAGAAACTCTAAATTCCGCATTACCGTCTCTTATGCCAAAACCACTTGTGTGATTTATAGAAACATTTTCTCTATTTATAAGCGCTCTAAAAGTTGCAAGTTCTGCATATGGAGTTGCTGAAACTGCTGGATTACCATCTAAGGTTGTTTCATCTGGTTTTGACCAATCAGGAACATGTCTTCCTTGTCGTGGTTCTAAGGATTTGATGCTTCCATTAGGCGAACCATGAAATACATGTTTTCCTTCTTGCTCAAGTTTTTTAAGTTTTTCTATGGACATAATTTAATTTTTTATACAAAAAGTATACCAAAGTTCGAACCTTCGGTCAGGGGTTAAAAATATATGTTTTAAAATAAAGACGAAATAAAGTGCTCCGCGGACTTGGGCTAGTCCGAACCAGTATTGTGGTGTGAAATAAAAATTGCGCCCTGTAGCTTGCTTTAGCTAAAGGGCGCAGTTGAAAACATTTTTCTTAGTGCGGTAGCCGCTTATAACCAGTTTTCTTGTTTAGGATGCGATGGTAATTGGTCGATGTTGGATGAGGAATGACTCTCACCTCCACTAGTTCGAATTCAGGAACGCTGAGGAGGATGTTGTGCTCAACTTCGGTCACCATCAATCTGACGGTCGTATTAAAACCACTACCACGGCTGTTAATCGAAGAAAACATGACCTTTATTGTTTCTCCAACTCGTGGCACTGCGTTTCTTTTTACATCAACGATATTGTAATACCACAAACCGTTTGCAAAAAGGTTTAATTGAACTCGGTACATCTTTGATAATTTGGTGTATGGTTTGGCACACCTGGGTTCCTCCTAGAACCACTAGCCGTTTTAAAATAACTTCTTCGTTAAATTACAATGAAAAATATATAAAGTCAAATATTTGCTCCTCGGACTTGGGTTGGTCCGAACCAGTGTTGCGGGGTAGGTAAATAAAAAGGGCCTGAAAGACATTCAGTCAAACAGGCCTTTGGGTTTGTTAATCAATGATTTCGAATACGAAATTCTGAGCTTCATCGGCGTCGCCGTCTGGTCCCATGACGCATTGACACGCGCCGTCTTTTAAAGGACCTTGAATCACGAAACCGTTTTGAAGTTGAATTTCAATACCCCAAGCTAAATTTAAACTGTTATCTTCGTCTGAATTTTTATCGTGCCGATAAAAATTGAGACCAGATACGGTCGAAACTATTGTTCCAATGCTGTGTTCCTCATGACGAGTTACAGAACATTTTTTCCCAATGATTTCTGATGCTGACGGAAGACCAGCTTCGGTTAGTTCAGAATTAAGAACTTGCAAGTTTTGGTTTTTCATAGAATAAAATACATTTTTTTTAAATTAACATAATATAACATCTATGTCAAATAATTTGCTCCGCGGACTTGTGCTAGCTCGAACCAGTTTATTTAGATAAATCTTTAATTATGTGAGTTGCTTTATGTTCCTCAGTTTTTTCAAATCCAAGAGATTCATAGAGTGAAATTGCGACTGGATTTTTTGTAGAAAGACGCAGGGATGTGAAGTGTTGTTTTGCTCTGTTTATAATGAGCTTCATTAAAATTTTTGATAATCCTAATCCTCTATATTTTTTCATAATATAAACATGACGCACCCTACCAACTTCTGGATTTTCAGTATAAGGGTCTTGATTTAAACCACCTAATCCAATGATTTCATCATCTATTGTAAGTCCCCAAAGTTTTTCACTTGGTTTTGAGAAAGTGTTTACACCACTTCGCCATTCATCGATAGTTTTTTGAATAAAAAGGTCTCCATCAAGTGTAGATTCGTTAGCCATATCTTGAAGTATTGATATATTCGAATCATTAATTTCTATAATTTTATAGTCAGGCATTATTAAATTATATCAAATGTATTTGCACCGCGGACTTGGGCTAGCTCGAACCAGTTTGTAAATAAAAACACGAAAGCCCCAACCGAAGTCGAAGCTTCGTGGGGCTGTTTCAGATGAAAAGCATGACAATGAACGGAGCAATTAAGGCGCCCGTTACCAAAGAGAGTGTCCAAGTTGTTTCCTGTGTCCATTTGCGGTTTTTGTCGATGGACTTGATGGTGAGACCAACAACCAAAGCAATGACGATAATGAGAACTAGGCACAAAACTTGAAAACCAAATGACGATGGTGTTCCTGATGGTAGCATCTTATACCTCCTTTCTATTTTAATGTTTAAACTAAAGAACGAATCTTACTTATATAATAAATATTACATAACGTCAATTTTGCTCCGCGGACTTGTGCTAGTCCGAACCAGTGTGGTGGGGTAGGAAAAGACAATTGGGATGGTAACTACTTTATAAACTCTTGTATCATTTTCTTCGTGTATGAGTCCACTTTGTCCTTATTTTCTAAAAGGTGTTGTTTACAATATCCAGCATCTTTGTTCTTATAAAAAATATCGATTAACTGGGATTCTTCTTCGTTAGCTTTTTGTTTTATGTTTGTGTAAGAAAAAGGGAAGTGTTCATTTCTCTTGAGTTGAGAATAGTAAATTATTCTCATGATTCCTTTGAGATGATATTGCACAAAACCATCTCCTACATTTGTTGAATCATCCCATTGGTCTCTGATTATTTTCTTTATTTCCAGACTAATTAATTCATCTGGTATAGCAGGGTTGTTAGTAAAGTCTTCAGTTGAATATATTTTTCCGAATACTTGCTTCCAGTCTTTCATATCTGAAAGTAATATTCTTGGATGTATCACTGTGGTAATTGAGCTATCTTTTCCGACACCTTCTTTTAGCTCGTCTTCTCTGATTACATTAAATCCAAAATATTTGAAATCATCAAAACATTCATTAATCTTTTCTTTAATAGAAGATTGGTCAATCGAATTCTCTGACTTAACTATTGCGATAATATCTATGTCACTTGTTTCAATATCAAACTCTCCAGTAGTTATTGAGCCCCATAGATATGCTGAAAGTAATCCATCTTTCTCATATTCTTGAAAGAATTTATTTAAATGCTCCTCTAGATTGTTTTTATCGAATTTCATTTTGACATTATAGCAAAGTCTTAAAACTCTACTAATAAAATCGGATTTTTCAATTGCTCCGCGGACTTGGGCTAGCTCGAACCAGTTTGGAATGTCATTAGTCCTGTATCTCCATTAAAACAGAGTCCATTACTTCTCTGGGTTCCATATTTGTAGTATCAATTACCTTGAAACCTAAGTGGCTACGATTTTTAAAAATAGAAATATTATTTCTAGCTCGTTCTTCTGTTAGGTCACCGTTATTTTCTTGAGTTCTTTTTACTACTCTTTGAAGAGCAATATCTGGATTAGCATGTAATTGAAATTTATAACAATGAATTTTTCTATCTTGAGCAAGAGTCGTGTAGAAATCAATCTCTTCCTCCGTTTTAAATGGATTCTCAACTATTACAGATAATCCAAGGTCTAAGTATTTTGCTGCCATTACCATGGTTACTTCTCGGGCTATTTGATTATCTTGAATTCCTCTTTCAAAGTCAGATATAAACCTTTTAATTTTATCAAAACCAACGATTGCTGTTCTAGGAAGTTCTTTTGATAAGGATTTTGATAGTGTGGTCTTTCCAGCTCCAGACATTCCGTCTAATAGTATTAATTTTTGTTTCATATAAAAAGTATACCAAGGTTCGAACCTTCAGTCAGGGGTTAATAATATATGCTTTAAAATAAAGGTGTACTAAAGTGCTCCCCCGGCAGGATTCGAACCTGCGACCCATCGCTTAACAGGCGATTGCTCTACCGCTGAGCTACAAGGGAATGTAACAACTTTGCTATGTTATCAATCCAAAAGGCTTATGTCCAGCTTAATTTTTGCTATATTTGAGACATGTATATTCATTTAAAAGTTCACACCAAAGCTAAAGATGAAATTTTCAAAAAATTAAAAGAAGATCATTTTGAGGTGTGGGTTAAAGAGCCGGCTGAGCGAAATTTGGCTAATAAAAGACTTATCGAGATAGTTCGGGAAAATTTTCCAGAAGCAAAAAAGATAAAATTGGTTTCCGGACACCACTCTCCATCAAAGCTTTTTTCAATAGATTTTGAAGACTAAGCTTTTGTGATAAAATAGAAGAGTATGGCAATAAATTTTCATATAAAAACTACAAATATTGACCTTACACCAGAAGTGAGCTCACAAGTTCACGAAAAACTGAGTGTGGTTGAGAAATATTTACCAGTTCAAGAAGATAGAGAAATTTTGGCAGAAGTTGAATTAGGTTTAGTTTCAAAGCATCATAAAAAAGGTGATGTGTATCGAGGAGAAATAAATGTTAGTTCAGATGGAAATTTTTACCGAGCTGTTACAAAAAAGTCATCTGTAGTTGAAGTAATGGATGATTTGAAAGATCAAATTGGAAAAGTGATCAAAAGAAAAACAAACAAAAAAGATTCTTTGTTTAAAAAAGGAGGAAGATTATTTAAAAAAATGTTGAAAGGACAAAAATAAAATGGGAACTTTAAAACAAGTAGTTGTGGCGATTTTGGTTTTGGTATTGTTGGCAGGAATAATTATTTTTGCTACAAACAAAGTTGAACCAAATAAAATTGATAATAATAACGTAGCAGAAGTGAAGGAAGAGCAGAAATATAATTTAACTGAACTTAACGAAAAAAATATGAAGGCAACAATACAAACAAATAAAGGAAATATAGTTTTGGAATTATTTGCTGAACAAACTCCAAAAACTGCAGGTAACTTTGCAAAATTAGCAAAAGAAGGATTTTATGACGGAACAAAATTTCACCGAGTGATTGATGGATTTATGATTCAAGGTGGTGATCCTCAAACAAAAGATGATTCACTTCAAATGAGATGGGGAACAGGTGGACCTGGGTATCAATTTGAAGATGAGATTGTTGCAGGTTTGAGCAATGTTGTTGGAACTATTTCAATGGCGAATGCTGGTCCAAACACAAACGGTAGTCAATTCTTTATAAACGTTGGAGACAACACTTTCCTAGATGGTAAACACGCTGTGTTTGGAAAAGTTATTGAAGGAATGGATATTGTGATGATGATTTCTCAAGTTCAAAAGAATGAAAGGGATGTGCCAGTAGAAGCGATTGTTTTGGAAAAAGTTACTGTTGAATAAATAAAGAATAATCAATTTCTTTTTTTCCCTCAGGAATGACACGCAAAATCTCAAGCGTGTCATTTTTGTATTGTGCAGAAACAATTTTCACACGAATTTGTTTTCCATTTTTTTCTGTAAAGAAATATGCTCCTGGGTGTGGAGTGTAGGCCATAATTTTTAGGAAGTTTTTTCGAGGTGAATCTGAAAGTTTAATTTCTGCGTCAGATTTTTCGATTTTTTTTGTGAAAGTTGCATCTGCGTGATTTTGCTCAACAGGTTCAATTTCACCGGATATGTAGTGCGGCAAAATTTTTGCCAAAATTTTGCCGCCAACCTCAGCCAACTTTGCAGATACAACATTTTTATTTTCCCATTCTTTAAATTCAACAATTTCTTGAGACAAAATAGGTCCATGATCAACTTTTTCATCAATCAACATTATTGTGACACCAGTTTTTAATTCATCATTTAAAATCGCTGTTTCGATCGGTGAAGGTCCTCGGTATTTTGGCAGAAGTGAAGGATGAACATTTACGATTCCTTTTTTTGGTATTTCTAAAACATCTTTGGGAATAATTTTTCCATAAGACACAACAACGAATGCATCCCAATCTAAATTTTTTCCGTCCTCATCTTTATAACTTTTTAGTTGCACAAAGAAATCTCCAGAAAGTCTTTCAGGTTGAAAGTTTTTAGTTCCGTTTTCTTCAGCCCAAATTTTTACAGGGCAGGGAGTTAATTTAAGACCTCGACCTTGCAAACTGTCCGGAGTTGTAATAATTAAATTCGGCATTAAGTCTGCAGATTTGAGTTGATTTAAAACATCAACGCTAAATTCGCTCGTGCCAAAAAATATGTAATTATTTTTTTTCATTATTTAATTTTAGTTCAGTTATGTTTGTGGCTTTGTCGATAAATAAAACGCCGTCTAGATGATCTATTTCGTGTTGAAAAATTTGTGCAAGTAGTCCAGCAGCTGAAACACTGAATTCATCTCCATTTTCATCTTTTGCTTCCACAGTCACCCGGCTAGATCTTTTTACTACTCCATAAAGCGGACGAACAGAAAGACATCCTTCATCCATTTTCTTTTTATCTTTTGAAATTTTTGTGATAACAGGATTTATGTAAACAAGTGGTAGATCTTTTGGCGCAGATCCGTCTTTCAAAATTTTTGGACTCACAACAAAGATTCTTTTTGTGATTGCTATTTGAGGAGCGGCCAGTGCGACACCATCGTCTTGAGATTCTAATGCTTCGCGCATATCTTCCAGATTTTTCAAAAGTTTAACAGAACCGAATTCTTTTTCGGCTACTTCATCTGCAATTTTCCGCAGTGCTTTATGTCCGTCTTGAACAATTTCTACCATATGGCCTAGTATATAGGAATTTTCAAAAGAAAAAACCCCCGAAGGGGTTACCAAGTTTCGCCATTTGGTTTTTCTTTATATTCTTTCAGTTTATAGACTGTTGTCTCATTAGCTTCGAGTTTTTCCCATCTTTTTGCAGGATTATTGTCGTTTTTGCGACTAAACAATTCAATTACTCTTTCCTTGATTAGACCCAGAGAAGGATGTAAATCGCTCTTGTTTATTTTCTCTGTTTGCAACTCTGTTCTTACTATTTGGAAATAGCTCGAGTTAGATTCAGAAATCTCTCGGACTGATTTAATAGGAATCGAATTAAAAGTGACACCCTTTTTCATCAGTATTAATATTTTGTATTCTGGAACATATCCTCCGAAACCAACATTGTATTGCAGTACAATCACTGCAATTTTGCGGTCAAAGATTAACACCGGATTAGTGATCATCTCACCTTTCTGGAGTAGGAGAGCAATTGTTTCCTCGAGTTTTTCGCAAAAATTACGAAACTTAAACATATCTTCTACACTGTTCATTTGTACTGTTGTTTGGAATTCAAATTCAAAACTACACTTCCAAAAATAAAAAGTCAATTAAATAAAAAACCCCCGGAGGGGTTGTGGTTATTCTGGTGAAATAGTATAGGTGACTTGTTTTTCCGCATACAATTCCTCCCATCCATGTTGTGGAATTTCGGTGTTAATGTTAAAAATTCCTCCCATAACTTTTTTCAGCTGCTCGATTGCCTCAAGTTGTCTCTTGGCGAAAAATAATTGCTTATCTTCTGCGGGTTTAAATTCCGTTGTGGATTTAAAACTGGATGTAAGAACTAGATTTTTTACACAAGTATCCCATTCCATTTTGGTAATTACTTCAAGATTACCACAAGGATCCCAATTGAATCCCTTTGGAATTATCACAATCAATTCAACTACTGTGAATTCCGGAGGAATCCCCGCATCACCTGAGTTTTCACAGATAACTAAACCTGCTAATTTTCTGTCATAGATTTGAATTGGACTCACAATATCAAATCCTCTTTTCTGAAAATTTAATAAGTCAGTGATAGAATCAGTCAATTCATTAATAAAGTTTACAAAAGCATACGCATCTTTTATACCTGGACTCATTATAATGTACTTAATTGGTTAGTTTTGAATTCAAATCTCAAAATACACCTCTAAAAAATAAAAGTCAATTTGCGAAAAATTAAAGTACACTCGGAGTATCAACGATGATTTTGAATTGTGGGGGAAGAGTCATTAATTTCTTTCGGAGCGTTTCGTCAGGCCAACTTTTTGGATCAATTTTCAAAACTCCGTTCCAAATCATTTTACCTTTTTGTCTTTCTGTAAAAGCTGGATAAACCAAAAGATCATAAGGCTCTAGAAATTTCTTTGCTTCCAAAATCGCTTTCTCGGCAGCTTTCGGTGTACCTCCAACAGAAATTTTTATCAATCGCACAAAAGGCGGATAGCTATATTTTTTTCGATCACAAAATTCATTTCGATAAAAATCCGCTAAGTTTCCTTGTCGAGCATTTTCAAAAATAGTATCGTCTGCACGCCGTGTACTGATTTGAAATCTTCTTGTAGCTTTGGCACGTAGACGAAGCAGAATTCTCAAAATTCTTTCACGAATAGCAAAGTCTGGAATTGAAAAAAGAGAATCAATCGAAGCAATTAAAACATTTTCAACTGGTTCGTTCATATAGTGAAGTGCCATTTCTGTCCCGATTAATACACTTCCTGGTTTTGCATAAAAAGCCTCAATAATTTCTCGTGCTTGTTTAGAAGTCTTTGCATGCTGACTATCTAAAATAAATAAATTTAAATCAGGAAATGTTTCTTTTATTTTTTCTGCGACACCTTCGACTCCGATTCCAAGCATTTGCAATCTCCAGCTATCACAATGCGCACATTTTTCTCCTGCTCTCCGCACATCTCCGCAAGTGTGACATTGAAAAATATTTCCACCTTGTGTTGGATCTTTCCCGTACAAAACTACGGGAGTACTACAGTTTTTGCATATCACCACAGTTCCACAATCAGAACACACAATAGATGGCGCTAATCCACGGCGTGCTGTGAAAATAAAAGTATTTTCGTTTTCTGATTTTGCGCTCTTTAAAATCTCAAAAGTTTCGTTTGATAAAATTGAAAAAACATTTCCAGAATTTGAATAATCTTTTTTCATGTCGATTATTTTTGATTCTGCTGTTGAAAGAGCACGAAACTTCAATGTCCCTTCTTCTAAAAATTCATGAGTGTCATATCGAGACAATGTCTCTACGCGCAAAGCAATATCTCCCAAGAAAAATCTCGCTCCGATAATGCTCGCATAATTTTCTGCGCAATTTCTAATATCTATATACGGCATAAATTGAGTTCGATATGAATTAGAACTTTCTTGTTCAATTATGATTGTGCCAATATCGTGGCGTGGAATTGAGATAAAGCTTCCAGTTCCGATAATCAAAACCGGTCGATTGTGTTCGATGACATTGTTCCAAGATTTTATAAGTTGAGATTTTGTCATTGCGCTGTTGAAAGTGAAGGTGTGGTCTTCGATTCCTTTAGAAATTAATTTCTTGGTTCTTTCTATGTCTTCGATTGTTGGACAAATAAAAATCACTGAACTATTTCTCGCAAAAGATTCTCGAACCAAACTTTTATAACTCGCATATCTTTCATCAAACTGATCTTGAATTACATATTTTTCACTTTGTTCATTTAAATCACAGGGAGATATTTGAGATGGTGGATTTTTTAATTCTTTTATATTTTCAAATATTTTTTTCGGAACCAGTGCGCTGATAATTGCTCCTGTTGATGTTGCAAAATGTTCAGCCGATTTTCCACAAGCTTCTATGAATTGATTTTGTAGGATTGTATTTTTTGAAATTCCACGAATTCTTTTTAAAGTAAATTTTTGAGATTTTAATTCTTCTTTGCTTGCGAGCGCTGGTTTTTTATTCAAAACTATTCCGTTGACAATCTTTTTCCGTAGTTCAATTGTCACTAAAGATCCTATCTCAATATCTTTGGTCGAAAAATAAGACAGGTGCTCCACCCGAATACTTTTAGTTAATGGCATTATCTCGAGAATATACATAATTTGTTGATTTCACTATTCTTCCAAAAAGTAGGAAAATAAGCTAGACTTTGCGTACTAAAACTCTATGGGATTTTTCACACCAAAATTAGGTATCGATTTAGGAACTGCTAACACCCTTGTTTTTGCACCTGGAAGGGGAGTTATCTTGAATGAACCATCTGTTGTGGCTGTTTCAGAACAAGACAATAAAATCTTGGCCGTGGGTAATGAAGCTAAAGAAATGATTGGTAGAACTCCTGAAAGTATTGTGGCGTATCGACCGATGCGTGATGGTGTAATTGCTGATTATCGTGTGACAGAAGCGATGCTTAGTTATTATTTTTCAAAAGCTCTAGGTAAATGGAATATTTGGAAACCAGAAGTAATGGTGAGTGTGCCAGCAGGTGTGACTTCGACAGAACGTCGAGCTGTAATCGAAGCTGCTATTAAAGCTGGAGCAAAAAATGCATACGTGGTGAAAGAACCGATTCTTGCTGCTATCGGTGCTGGAATTCCAATTCATGAAGCGCAAGGTCACATGGTGGTAGATATCGGAGGAGGAACAACTGACGTCGCTGTGATTTCTTTAGGAGGAATTGTTGCTTCTACTTCTGTGAAAGTTGCCGGAAATAAAATTGATCAAGCAATAATTGATTACATTAAAAAAACTTTCAATCTTGCGATCGGAGATAAAACTGCAGAGCAGATAAAAATAAAAGTTGGTTCAGCCGTTTTTCTAGAAGAAGAATTGGAAATGATTATTAAAGGAAGAGATTATCTAACAGGTCTTCCGCGTTCTACAAGTATAAAAACAAATGAAATTGTAAAAGCAATAAGTCGTGAACTTCGAGAAATGATTAAAGCGATTAAAGATGTGTTGCAAGAAACTCCACCTGAATTGGCTGCAGATATTATTGATCACGGAATTACGATGACAGGAGGTTCTTCAATGCTCCGGAATCTTCCAGAACTTGTTTATCGTCGAACAGGTGTGAAAGCACAACTCGCAAAAGATCCTCTATATTGCGTGGCAAAGGGAACCGGAATTGCTTTGAACCATTTGGATACTTATAAGAAGACAATAATCACTAAACGATAAACACACAGAAAATTACTAATTCACAGACGCGCGTTCGAGAATTTTTAAATGCTTCGCATTCAAAAATCTCTCGCCGCTACAGGCTCGGCCTTGAAGGGCCTGCGCAGTGTCTGTGAATTAGTAATTTTCTGTGTGTTTGTACTTTAATTAAATTGTTATAAAAGAAAATGAGCTCTGTCGGTGTGAAAACCGACAGAGCTCGCTCAAACTTGATTTAACTCAAGTTTGATCTTAACGTCCGGTGCAGTCAGTGCCTCATTTTGTGTCTTTCGACTACCGGTCTACGAAACAAGTTCGTAGTTAGAGCTGTTGAATTTTATAATACACTTTTTGTTAAAAAGCAAGTAATGTGGTTTTAAATAAAACAGGACACACTCTAGTGAGTGTGTCCTTGTGCTTGTGTTGTGTTTTAAAACAACTGGATACCCATTAATGGTATTTTAAAAACACAGCAAATCCCAAATGAAATCACAAATACTGTCCCCACAGTTTTGCCTGGAGTATAAGTTTTTTTTGCGTAAGTTTCAAAAAGTCTTAACCTTGATTTGGAAAAAAAATCAATGCCAAGACACACTATTGCTCCAAACATCCATACTGCATATAGCAAGAACGAAGTGTTAATTGCCAGCTCACATAGTAGTAAAAGAACATCTTTTTTCATTTCAATATATAAACACAATATTAGATTTATGTCAATTAAACATAATCTATTTCATACTGCTATAATTTGAGCATGCAAAGTTTAATTGACTCATATAAAAACACAGGCACATTGCATCATGCGTATGTTGTGGAAGGCGAGACGGATCACGCTTATAAAAACGTATGTGATTTTTGCGAGAAGGATTTAAATTTTCAGATAAAGGCCAATCCACATTTTATTTACGAAGCATACGATAAATTTTTGGTTGATGACGCACGGCGAATTCGAGAGTTGCAAATGAATAAAACAAAAGAAGGTCAAAGAAAGATTTTTGTAATCTCTTTTAATTTTATTACAGAGCAAGCACAAAATTCTTTGCTAAAAGTTTTGGAAGAACCAACCAAAGGAACTCACTTTTTTATTTTGACACCATCTTCAGAAGTTTTTCTAGATACAATTCGTTCGCGCGTTTCGATTCTTAGTGCAATCGGTACAACAGAAAATTCTGAGGCATTAGATTTTCTTTCTCTGAGTGTACCTAAAAGAATTAAATTTATTGCTAATTTAGTGCAAAAAATAAAAGATGAAAAAGCTAGTAAATTTGATGCGATCAAATTGATTAAAGGTTTAGAAATAGAAATTCATAAAAAAGCAGTTTCAAATTCTGCTACTCCAGAAGAAAGAAAAGAATATTTTAAAAAATTAAAAAACATCAATAAAGTTGGGGATTATTTAAATGACAATTCTGCTTCTGTAAAACAAATTCTCGAATATACTTCGACCATAATTTAATTTTTACTAAAAAGCTGATTTCTGCTAATATATAAACATATGTCATACGATTTTTCAGATTTCAAAAAACAACTTATTAATATTGAGGATTGGTTAAAAAAAGAATTTTCAGGTTTACGGGCTGGGCGTGCGAGTATTTCTATTTTAGATAATGTTTTTGTAGAATCTTATGGTTCAAAAATGTCTCTAAATCAAGTAGCTAGTCTTTCTGTGGAAGATTCTCGAACAATTAGAATTTCTCCTTGGGACAAAACTCTAGTTGGCTCAATCGAAAAGGCGATTACTCTTGCTGATATTGGTGTTTCAACTGTTTCTGATGGAGAAGGTGTACGTGCAATTTTTCCAATTCTTACAACAGAGAACAGAGAAAAACTTGTGAAGGTAGCAAAAAACAAAACTGAAGAAGCAAAAATTTCTGTAAGAAATGATAGAGCGACTGTTGTTAAGGAAATTGAAGCTGCACAAAAAAGTGGAGAGCTACCAGAAGACGATGCAAAAAGAGACAAAGAAAGTGTTCAGAAAATGGTAGATGAGGCAAATACGAAACTAGATATTTTGTTTAAGCAAAAAGAAGAAGAAATTCTATGTCAATAATTATTTTCCTAATAATTTTAGGTGTACTGATTTTTGTCCACGAGTTGGGGCATTTTTCAATTGCAAAATGGGCAAAGATTCGCGTAGATGAATTTGCTGTTGGTTTTCCTCCGAAAATAATTTCTTATACAAAAAACGGCACAAAATACGCTTTGAATTTAATTCCTTTTGGAGGTTATGTGAAAATTTTTGGAGAAAATCCAGATGAAGAATCTTTGAATCCAGAAGCTGATAATAGCTTTGTAAATAAAAGTAAATGGATACAAGCGGCTGTTTTGATCGCTGGAATTACTTTCAATATTATTTTTGCGTGGATGCTTATAAGTGCTAGCTACATGATGAGTTTCCCTGCAATTGTAAATGAAGAGAATTTTTCTAAAGTAGAAAATGTACAAACTCACATCACACATGTTGCTCCTGGAAGCCCTGCAGAAAATTCTGGACTGCAAGTTGGAGATACGATTCAAAGTTTAATTGCTGGAGAAAACAGTTTATTAAAAACTGAACAAACTAAAATTGAAGATATTCAAAATTTCATTGCAGAAAATTCCGAAGAGGAAATTAAAATTGTTGTAGATAGAAATGATGAAGAACAAACTTTTTCTGTTGTGCCAACAAGTGGTTTGGTGGAGGGAAAGAAAACAATCGGAATTGTGATGTCTGAATTGGGAGATTTGCAATTGAGTTTTTTTCCAGCACTATGGCAAGGTGCTAAAACAACTGCTACTTTGTTGAAAGAAACAGCTGTTGGTCTGGCTTTATTTATTGGTACAGCAATTACCGGCCAAGCAAATCTTGATCAAGTATCTGGTCCTGTTGGAATTGTTGGTCATGTAGGAGACGCTGCACAATTTGGATTTTCTTATCTACTTACTTTCACTGCATTTATTTCAATTAACCTGGCTGTGATAAATCTAATTCCTTTTCCAGCATTAGACGGTGGAAGATTACTTTTTGTTGCGATCGAAGGAATAATTAAAAAACCAATCAAACCAAAAATTGCGAATACTTTAAACTTAATCGGATTCGCACTTCTAATGCTTCTCATGATTTCTGTAACTGTTAGCGATATTGTAAAACTTTTCTAGATAGTGTATTTTCATTTTTAGATGAAAAGAATTTTCACTGATCTTGCTACTAACTATATTTATAGTGTCTTTGTTGAATTGACTTATGAACAGAAAAACAAGGCATACTTCAACTTCGCTTTTGAGAGTGAACAGGTAAAATCGGATATCGTTATTGTTGATTCATTTGATGAACTGATTAATTTCGAGAAACTTTTCGAAGATTATATATTGAAGCGCATTAAAGAAAACCGGCCAATTATTTTCATAATCGAAACCGTTTGTGAAAAATCTGAGAAACCTTGCAGAAATTTTGAGGAGGTGTGTGATGTTTTGTACATTTGTGATTCTGAATATATTCATGAATTAATCTCTAGTATGATTCCTCCCGTAGTCGTTTTACCAGAGACGCTAATTGCTGATAAACCGAAGGTTGTTTGCAACTTCGGTTTGTATCTAACTCTTTGTTCGGAGTCGGAAAAATATAAACTTCAACCAATCTTTGACTAAAACCAACAACCGCCTCGCGCGGTTTTTTCTTTTATATGAACAAAAGATAGTATAGAATATTGCTTATGAGACAATCAAAACTTTTTACAAAGACTAGAAAAGAATCACCAAAAGATGAAGTATCAAAAAATGCAGATTTATTAATTCGTGCGGGATTTATTCATAAAGAAATGGCTGGAGTGTATTCTCTTCTTCCTCTTGGTTTGAAGACGATGAATAAAATTGAAGAAATTGTGCGTGATGAAATGAATAAAATCGACGGACAAGAAGTCTCTTTGGCTGCACTACAAGAAAAAGAACTTTGGGAAAAAACAAATCGTTGGGATGATGTAGTAGTAGATAACTGGTTTAAAACAAAATTAAAAAACGAGACTGAATTAGGTTTAGCTTTTACACACGAAGAACCGATCACTCGTCTGATGAAAGATCATATTTTGTCATACAACAATTTACCTAAATATGCATATCAATTTCAAACAAAATTTAGAAATGAAACACGTGCAAAATCTGGAATATTAAGAGGAAGAGAATTCTTAATGAAAGATTTATATTCTTTTTCTAAAGACGAAGCTCAACACAATGAATTTTATGAAAAAGCGAGTGATGCTTATAAAAATATTTTTGATCGAGTTGGTATTGGTCATTTAACATATAAGACTTTTGCATCAGGTGGAGTGTTTGCAGAATTTTCTCATGAATTTCAAACTGTTACAGATGCTGGTGAAGATTTGATTTATATTGATGAAGAGAGTGGAATGGCAGTAAATAAAGAAGTTTTGACTGATGAAGTTTTAAATAAATTAAAATTGAGCAGAGATAAATTAGTTGAAAAGAAATCAATCGAAGTTGGAAATATTTTTAGCTTAGGAACAAAATTTTCTGAACCTTTGGAATTAATTTTCACAGATGAAAAGGGAAATCGTGTGCCAGTTATCATGGGATGTTACGGAATTGGTATTGGAAGATTGATGGGAACTGTTGTAGAAGTTTTATCTGACGACAAAGGGATTGTGTGGCCAAAAAGTGTGAGTCCTTTTGATTTGCATTTGATTTGTTTAAATACTGATAATGCAGAAGTACTCGATGAAGCCAATAAAATTTATGAAAGCCTAAATAAAAATGGATTTTCTGTTTTGTTTGATGATAGAGACAAACAAGCTGGAGAAAAATTTGCCGATAGTGACCTAATTGGTATTCCAACAAGAATTATTGTGAGCAAAAAGACTTTAGTTTCAGGCGCGCACGAAGTAGTAGACCGATCTAGTCAAGAGGTGTCAGAATTCTCAACATCTGCTATTGTAAGTGGTGCGTTTTTAAAATAGCGTTCTACTAAAATATGGTAAATGAAAAGAAAGAAAAATGGAGCTTTAAAGGCCTTTTGGATAAAATCTGGCGCTCTCTTTCTAATGATATTGGTATCGATTTAGGTACCGCAAATACTCTTGTTTATGTTCCTGGGAAAGGTGTGGTTTTGAATGAACCTTCTGTTGTGGCTGTTAACACAAAGACTGGTCAAGTGGTAGCGGTGGGATCTGAAGCAAAAAGAATGCTAGGACGGACACCTGGTCACGTTCAAGCGATACGTCCACTTGTTGACGGAGTTATTTCTGATTTCGAAGTGACAGAAGAAATGATTAGTTACTTGGTGAAGCGAGCTATTAAAGAACATAAAACTATTTTAGGTCCGAGAGTTGTTGTGGGTGTGCCTTCTGGTGTGACAAACGTGGAGTCTCGAGCTGTGAGAGATGCAGTAATAAATGCGGGAGCAAGAAAAGTTTATATTGTAGAAGAACCAACTGCAGCTGCGATTGGAATTCGTCTTCCGATAAATGAACCAGTTGGAAATATGGTGATTGATATTGGAGGAGGTACTTCTGATATTGCTGTAATTTCTTTGGGAGGAATTGTTCGTTCAAAAAATTTAAAGATTGCCGGAGATAAATTAAATAATGATATTTCCTCATATATTCGAAGTGAATTTAAAATTTTAATTGGTGAAAGAACTGCTGAAGAAATAAAAATTCAACTAAGCAATATGGTGCAAGGCGAACAACCTTTGGAAGCTCCTATTAGAGGAAGAGATCTTGTTACAGGATTACCAAGAGAAGTTATTATCACCGACTCTGATATACGAGAAGCTATTGCGCATTCAATTGGCGCATTGGTAGAAGCTACAAAAGAAGTTTTGGAATCAACTCCACCAGAAATTGTTGCGGATATTATGAAGAGAGGAATTTTTCTTGTGGGAGGTGGAGCACTAATAAAAGGTCTAGATGTGTTGCTTGAATCAGAATTGCAGATTCCTGTGTATGTAGCACAAGAACCACTAACCGCAGTTGCGCGAGGTACTGGTGTGATTTTAGAAAACCTAGAAGAGTATAAAGAGGCTATAATGGTAGATGATGATGCATTACCGAAAGAAAAATAAAAAATCATATTTACTTTTCTTTGTCGCTGTTATTGTAATTTTTTTATTGGGATTTTTGAGTATAAAGTGGCCACAAGCTATTGCAAGAACAATTTCAAATCCTATTTACACGGTAAAAAATTTAGTTTCAAAACCTTTTGTTGCGTTAGGAACTTCTTTTCAAGACAAAAAGGAATTAGAAGAAAAGATTTTTACATTAGAAGAAGAATTAACAAAATTAAAAATTTCTCTCATTGCACAAAATTTTGTAAATTCTCAAATTGAAGATTACAATTTGGAATTAGAAAAAAATTCTGGTGGTGCGATTTCAAAAGTTTTAAATCGTCCTCCTTTTTCTCCGTACGACACACTGCTTATCTTGAAAGGAGAAAATCAAATTGAAGTTGGAGATTTAGTTTTTATTTATGGTCTTTATATTGGAGACATTGTAAGTGTTGATACTTATACTGCAAATGTGAAGCTGCGTTCTTCATCTGGAGAAAAGACATTAGTGCGACTGGCAGATATTGAAATCGAAGCCGAAGGAAAAGGGGGTGGACAATTTATCATTAAGATTCCTAAAGATTTGGAATTAAGTATTGGAGATGCTGTAATGGTTCCTGGATTGAATTATGCTTTGATCGGTTCTGTTGGGCAGATTAAAGAAGATCCTATTGCAACCTTTAAAACTGTTTATTTCTCAATTCCTGTGGCGTTTCAAAACATGAATTTTGTATCAGTGGTTAAAAAATACAGTGTGTTAGAATAGTGTCACTATGTTTTGGAGGGTTATTTCAGTTATATTTTTAATTATTTGCATATTCACATTACCGTGGTGGATAAATATTATATTTATGGTGTGTGCGGCTTTTTATTTTAAAAGTTTTTATGAAGTAGTTGGACTGGGATTGTTGATGGATTCTATTTTTGGAAGTGTCGCAATCTTTGATAATTTTTCTTATTTTTTTACATTAGTATTTTTAGTTTCAGTTTTCTTGATTAATAAGGTTAGAGAAAAATTAATCATGTATTAAATAATATGTTTCAAAAAAGAATTAACAAATTCAAACAAAAAAGATATTCAGCCAAAGACATTGCATTGGACGAAGTTTTTTTGGATTCTCACAACTTACCAGATTATGATACAAATCAATTAGAAGGTCGTATTGAAAAACCAATTTCAAAAAAAGTTGTTAGTGTGATTTTTTTAGTTTTTATATTTATTTTTCTTTCTTTTCTTTTTAAAATTTGGAATTTGCAGATTGTGAATGGGCAAAGTTTTGCAAAAATTAGTGAAGAAAACAGTTTGAGACATACTTTGATTTTCTCTGATCGTGGAATTGTTTATGACAGAAATCATGTGCCTTTGATTTGGAACGAAAATACAGATGAGGATATAGATTTTAGTTTTAGAAAATATATCGATAAACCAGGCTTTGCTAACTTGTTGGGTTATGTTAAATATCCTAAAAAAGATTCATCAGGGTTTTATTACACAGAATCTTTTGAAGCTCTCGGAGGTGTGGAACAATATTTTGATGAAATAATTTCTGGAAAAAATGGATTGAAGATTATTGAAACAAACGCAACAATGAACGTGGTGGGAGATAATACAATCCAAGATCCTGTTTCTGGACAAACACTTTCTTTAAGTATTGATGCTGAACTACAATCAAAGCTTTATTCAACAATTGCAGATATTGCAAATCAAGTAGGATTCAAGGGTGGATCTGGTGTGATCATGGATGTGAACACAGGAGAAGTTTTGGCAGTGACATCGTATCCAGAATTTGATTCAAATGTTTTAACTGAAGGGTCAGACAAAGAAAAAATAAATTCATTTCTTAATGATTCAAATAATCGTTTTCTAAATCGCGCGACAAAAGGTTTGTATACTCCTGGATCGATTATGAAACCATTCGTTGCACTTGGAGCTTTGAATGAAGGAGTAATCTCTCCTGAAAAAGAAATTTTGAGTGTAAAAAATATGGAAGTGCCAAACCCATACGATCCCTCGAACCCATCTATTTTTACGGACTGGAAAGCTCATGGGTACGTAAATGTTTATGGTGCGTTGGCATATTCTTCAAACGTTTATTTTTATCAAGTGTCTGGTGGATACACTCCAACAGGACAAAAGGGAATTGGAATCACAAAACTAGAGGAATATTTTAGAGCGTTCGGTTTTGGTGATGATATTAATGATGAGTTTTTGGGAGGAAAGTCTGGAACAATTCCAAATCCAAAATGGAAGATAGAAAATTTTGATGGAGATGATTGGCGACTCGGTGATACTTATTTCACAGCAATTGGACAATACGGAGTGCAGGTGACGCCGATGCAAATTGCGCGAGCTGTATCTGCGATTGCAAACGGAGGAAAATTAATTGAACCAACTGTGAAGCTTGACGATTCTGTAACTATTTTAAAAAACATAGATAACATTTCACCTCAGAATTTTGACATTATTCAAAAAGGAATGAGAGATGCTGTGGTGTATGGAACAGCAAGAGGTCTTAATTTGAGTAATGTGGAGATAGCTGCAAAGACTGGTACGGCTGAGCTCGGTGTTTCTAAGGAGAGTGTGAACTCTTCGGTTGTCGGATTCTTTCCTTATCAGGAGCCAAAATACGCTTTTGTGGTGATGCTGGAGCAAGGAAGCAGAAGTAATCTAATCGGAGGAGTTGCTGTCATGAGACAGGTTTTAGACTGGATAAACATATATAGACCCGAATATTTCTAATGTTGTTAAGTTGATTGACTTTATCTCAAAAAAGGTTATAAATATGTCTTATTTTAATGATAAAGTCCTAATAGATTATGCCAAATAAGCAATATTTAACTCAAGACAAATATACTGAACTGCAAGAAGAATTGCGGGTTTTAATTCATGAAAAGCGAAGAGAAGTCGCTGAACACCTTGAATATGCTAAATCTATGGGTGATTTATCTGAAAACGCTGAATATCAAGAAGCTCGAGACGAACAAGCTAAAGTAGAGGCTAGAATCTCTCAAATAGAAGAATTGCTAAAACACGCTCAAATTTTGCAACACAAGAAAAGTGATGTTGTTGAAGCCGGTTCAAAAGTGGTGATCCAAAAGGGTGGAGACAAAGAAAAGAAAGAGTTTATTCTAGTTGGATCTGAAGAAGCAGATATGGCAGAAGGTAAACTTTCATACGATTCACCATTAGGAGAAGCTTTGCTTGGAAAAAAGAAAGGTGATGCTGTCTCAATTGATACTCCAAAAGGAAGTGTAGAATACAAGATTATTTCTGTAGAGTAGAGTATAATTTTTGATTATGACTTCAATAGAAGATTTAAAAAAAGTTAGAGAAGATAAAATAAATATTTTAAAAGAAAACGGAATCGACGCTTATCCAAGTATTACAAACCGCACACACGAGCTTAAAGAAGTTTTAGAAAAGTTTGATGATCTTGAAAAAGATGCGAGGGAAATTCGTGTTGCTGGAAGAATAATGTCTCTACGTGGACAAGGAAAAATTTTCTTTTCAGATATTTATGACGGAACTGAAAAATTTCAGATTGTAATTCGTATTGATAATAATCCTATTTATACTGGAATTGAAAATTCAAATGGTATTTCACTTTTTGAAAAAACTGCGGACATTGGAGATTTTATTGAAGTGGGTGGAAATGTTTTTGTTACAAAGTCAGGGCAAAAAAGTGTTGATGTAAAAGATTGGAGAATTCTTACAAAATCTATTGCACCGATTCCGGATACTTTTTATGGTTTGAAAGATGAAGACGAAAGATATCGAAAGCGATATTTGGATTTACTTTTGGATACAGAAAGAAAAAATTTGTTTTATAAAAAAGCATCATTCTGGAATGTTGCTCAAAGTTTTTTCTTAAAGAATAATTTTCTTCCTGTAGAGACTCCGACTTTAGAAATCACAACAGGAGGTGCAGAAGCAAGGCCATTTAAAACTCATCATAATGATTTTGATATGGATGTGTTTTTAAGAATCTCAGTTGGTGAGCTGTGGCAAAAGAGATTGATGGCAGCTGGTTTTCCTAAAACTTTTGAAATTGGAAGAGTATTTAGAAATGAAGGATCAAGTGCTGAGCATCTACAAGAATTCACAAACTTGGAGTGTTACGCTGCTTTCATGAATTTAGATGAAGGAAGAGAATTGGTTAAAGAACTTTATCAAACATTAGGAAAAGAAGTTTTTGGTACAACTAAATTTACAGTTGGAAATCATGAATTTGATTTAGCTGATGAATGGACTGAGATTGATTATGTTTCTCATATTAAAGAAAAGACGGGAATTGATGTTTTGAATTCTAGTGAAGAAGAGATGATGAGTAAGTTGAATGAATTGGGAGTGAAGTTTGAAGGAAAAAATAAAGAGAGAATGACAGATTCACTTTGGAAATATTGTCGAAAGGCGATTGCTGGTCCTGCATTTTTGATTAATCATCCAAAAATTGTTGCACCACTTTCAAAATCTTTACAGGGAGATGATTTTAGAACAGAAATGTTCCAAGTTATTTTAGCTGGAAGTGAAGTGGGGAGAGCTCATGCAGAGTTGAATGATCCTATTGAACAACACAATCGTTTAAATACTCAACAAGATTTAATTAAGAGTGGAGACGAAGAGGCGATGATGAAAGACGATGAGTTTGTGGAGATGTTAGAACACGGAATGCCTCCGACTTTTGGGTTCGGTTTTGGGGAAAGACTTTTTGCGTTTATGGCGGGGACTTCTGTGAGAGAAGCGCAGTTGTTTCCTTTGATGAAGCCTAGAGATAATTAAAGAAAATAAAAACCACCTCCTACAAAAAGTAACGAGGTGGTGTGTTTCCGTTCAATCACTCACTGCAATTGAATAAAAAGAAGAGGCTCTGTTTTGAATATTTTCCATCAGCGACGAATTTTACCTTTTCGAATTCGAAAAAGGGAACTTCGCTGGTGCCTTTGTAGATTTTGGTTAGTTGTTCTTCTTGTGGATTATCTTGATCAGGATCAAAAGAGTAAATATCTTTTCCTGCTGGTATTTCTTTGAATAATTGGGTCAAGCATAGTGCTGCACCTAATTGACCAAGCATTAAATGATCTTGAGAATATAAAAACTCGAATCTTTCTTGAGTTGTGGTTTCATCAATCATTTGACTTACGATGGTCACATCTATTTTACTTCCAGGTTCGGGTAGCTCGATTACACTTGATGAGGTGTAAAAATAGGTCCTGTGTCGGTTGTTTACAACAAACTCCAGAAACCACTGAGTCCATGAAAAATCTTCTGGTATTTCAAGAACTCCAATTTTGTTCAAATTAAAGTTGCCGATAGTCTTTTGATCATGCATCATTTTTATTTTTCTTTGTTCAGGTTCTTTAATTGCAAATTACATTTAAAATATATTTTAGTCAAATAAAAATCCCTCGCTAATAAAAGCAAGGGAAGTTTGAGTTATAGAAAACCTAGTAGAATTTTGAGACACAATATATGCAGTATTTGGTCCATTACTACATAAATCACAGCTCCAAAACTTTTTTGTAAAGGATCTATGGAGTAAAACAAATTATCTCTCCCGATAAATTTCATCCACTTTGCAGCGAGTGAATATCTATCAATAATCCAGTGAGGAAAGAATATTCCAGCAATGAAAAGCATTGAGAAATTACTGGTCCCAACACTAATGATTGTGGTGTAAACGATGACATGAATTGTGCACCATTTGAAACCAGATTTTGTTGGTAAATATTTTTGCTCAGACATTTCTCTAGTTTGAAAGAAGAAGTCTGCAATAAAATGCCAAAGTACTAAGTGGATAAACGCATCATTCATTTTTGTTGGGGTTGAGTTTTTCTATTAGTAAACTACTTTTTTGCACCAATTTAGTCAAGGAAAGATTTTTATGGGTTGTAATACTGAAAATGTGGATAAAACATTGCACTAAATGGGTAATAGTGGGGTACAATAGTAATCAAGTGGGATGATGTGGGAAATCGCAAGTTAACCTCAAAATACCGCTTAAAATAAAGATAAAATCATGCTGATTGGCGAATTCAAACATACACTGGATGACAAAAACAGAGTTTCGCTTCCTTCGAAATTTCGCAAGGAGGTTGGAAAAAAAATAATTGTCACTCATGGTTTGGATAACTGTTTGTTCCTTTACACTTTGAAAGATTGGGAAAAAATTGCAGAACAATTTAGTTCTTTGAGTGTTGGTCAAGCTGAAACAAGAGCCTTCAACCGTTATATGTTGGGAAGTGCTTCTGAAGTTTTGGTTGATTCAGCTGGAAGAATTTTGATCCCAGAAAATCTAAAAGAAGTTGTTGGTTTAAAAAACAAAGTTGTATTCGCTGGTTTGTATAATCGAATCGAAATTTGGCAGGAAGAAGAATGGGATAAATATAAAGCTCAAGTAGTGAAGAATGCCGATCAAATGGCTGAAAAGCTTGGACAGATCGGGGCAATCTAATCTTATGAGACACATAACAGTTCTTTTAAAAGAAACAGTAGATGGTCTTTCACCTAAATCCGGAGGCATTTATGTCGATGGGACTTTGGGAGGAGGTGGTCATACTGAACAAATTTGTAAAGTGGCTCCAGGTAGCACAATCATTGGAATCGATGCCGACTCTGAAGCAATTGAAAGATCAAAAGCTCGATTGGCAGGGTTTCCTTGCAAGCTTATAACTTCATTAAATTTCAACGACAAGATTGATGAAATTTTAAATGAAAATGAAATTGAAGAAGTTGATGGAGTTTTGCTTGATTTAGGAATGAGTTCAGATCAATTGGATCGTTCAGGAAGAGGGTTTTCATTTCTAAGAGATGAACCTTTGAAAATGACAATGCAATCTGAAGTTTCTAAAGATGATTTAGATGCTTATAAAATTGTGAATCATTTTAATGAAGAACAATTGGCAACAATTATTTATGGATACGGAGAAGAAACTTATTCAAGAAGAATTGCAAAAGGAATTGTGGAAGCAAGAGAAATTTCTGAAATTAAAACAACAGGACAACTTGCAGACATAATAAAAAAGTCAGTTCCTTTTAAATATCGAATTGGAAAAACTCATCCAGCTACAAAAACTTTTCAAGCTTTACGAATTTCAGTTAATGACGAACTAGAAAGATTAGAAACTACTTTAGAAAAATCTTTTAACAGATTAAAAAAGGGTGGGAGATTGTCGGTGATTAGTTTCCATAGTTTGGAAGACAGAATTGTAAAAAGATTTGCAAAAGCAAAATACGATGAAGGTCTTGCAAATTTAATTACAAAAAAGCCAACAATCCCAACTCCAGAAGAAACAAAAGAAAATCCACGAGCAAGAAGTGCAAAATTAAGAATCATTGAAAAAAAATAACTTTAAAAATATTATGAATTACAGAAATCAAACAAGAGCAAAAGCAAAAACTAACGTATTTCTTTCCCAAAATACTATATTTTGGACACTGTTAGCTTCAATTGCTTTCTTTGCTTTGTTTTATGTATATCTTATAAATGCGACTGTGATGAATACTGCCCAACTTGGAAAAATAGAAGAGCTTGTCGTAGACACTCGATCAGAAATCAGTCAGTTGGAATTTAAATTAATCGAAGAAAATAAAAACTTTACAAAAGAGTATGCATCTCGAATTGGTTTGGTGGATGTAGAAGAACCAGTTTTTGTAGCAAGAAATTCAAATTCTGGACTATCTCTTAATGAGCAAAGATAACAATATAAGAATAAAAGTAGTTTTTGGCTGCGTTTTATTTGTAGCTTTTGTTTTGATTTTTAGATTGTATAGTTTGCAAATAATAAATGGCCAAGAATACATGGACGCGGCCGAGAAGAAATATGTTACAAAAGTTCCGAACGTTTTTAACAGAGGAAGTATTTCTTTTACAACTAAAGACGGCGAAAAAATTGATGCGGCGACTATCCAAACTGGCTACACTGTTTCTTTTAATCCGAGTCTGATCACAGAACCTGCTGATGTTTATAACAAACTTTCTTTTGTTTTGGATGTGGATGCTGAAACTTTCACTGAAAGATTTGAGAGACCAGATTCTCGTTATGCTGAAGTAGAAAAAAAATTAGATCAAGAAACTGCTGACAAAATTTTAGATTTAAAAATTAAAGGAGTTGGAATCAATAAAGAACGATGGCGATTTTATCCTGGTAAAAATTTGGCATCAAATGTAATCGGATTCATGGGTTGGAAAGATGAAATTTATAAAGGTCAGTATGGATTAGAGAGACAATATGAAGATCTTTTGAATAGAAATAAAGAAGATAACTATGAAAACTTTTTCGTGGAGATTTTTTCTGGAATAGGAGATGCTTTCAAAGGACGTGATTCTGATGGTTCAATTGTGACAACTATCGAACCAACTGTACAATCTTTTGTTGAAGAAGAACTTCAAGAAACTCAGGCTAAATGGAATTCTAAAACAGTGGGTGCAATTGTGATGGATCCTTACACAGGTGAAATTATTTCAATGGCTAGCTATCCGACTTTTGATTTAAATAATTTCCGTGAAGTAGATGATGTTTCAATTTTTAATAATCCAATGGTGGAAGATGTTTATGAAATGGGTTCTATTGTAAAACCACTTACAATGGCAATTGGTTTGGAAACAAAAGCCGTCACAGCAAAAACTCAATACGAAGACACTGGAAGTTTGACCTTGAATGGTTTTACTATTCGTAACTATGACAAAAAAGCTAGAGGTGTAGTGACCATGCAAGACGTTTTAAATAAGTCTTTGAACACAGGAGTTGCTTTTGTTGTGAATAAGGTTGGTAATCAGATATTCGTAGATTATTTGAAAAAATTAGTCGCTGAAAAAACAGGAATTGATTTACCAAACGAAGCACACCCTTTGATTGAAAACTTAAAAAACAATCGAGACATTGAATATGTTTCTGCATCTTATGGTCAAGGTATTGCTGTGAGTCCTATTTCAATCACTAGAGCACTGGCAACACTTGGTAATGGGGGATTTCTTGTGACACCACATTTAGTAAAAGAAATAAAATATGAAAGTGGTCTGACTAAAAAAGTTTCTCCAGAAGTTGGTGAAAGAATTTTTTCTCAAGGTACATCAGAAGAAATTTCTAGAATGTTGACCAATGTTGTGGATGAAGCTTTGGCTGGTGGGGAAGTTGCTTTACCAAATCATTCGATCGCTGCCAAAACTGGAACCGCGCAAATAGCAGTAAAAGGTGGACGAGGGTATTACGATGATCGATTTTTACACTCATTTTTTGGGTACTTTCCGTCATTTAACCCTAGATTTATAGTGTTTATTTATCACACAGAGCCTACAGGAGCCGACTATTCTTCACAAACACTGACAGAACCCTTTATGGACATTACGAAGTTTTTGATTAATTATTATGAGATTCCGCCCGACCGACAATTAAATGATAAAGGAAATATTTAAAAAAATCATAATAGCTATACTGACACTAGAATCTAAAGCTGTTTTATTTAGATTTAAACCAAAGATAATAGCTATCACAGGTAATGTTGGAAAAACTTCTACAAAGGATGCAATCTTTACAGCTTTGTCGAACAATTTAAAAATTCGAAAGAATCAAAAAAGTTTCAATAGTGAAATTGGAACACCACTGACAATTCTAGGATTAGAAAATGCATGGAACGATCCTTTCCTTTGGATAAAAAATATTTTTATTGGGGCATGTGTTCCTTTTAAAAATAAATATCCAGAATGGTTAGTATTAGAAGTTGGAGTTGATAGACCTGGAGATATTCCAAGAGTTGCAAAGTGGTTGAAGCCTAATGTTGTAGTGATAACATCTCTTCCAAAAATTCCTGTGCATGTAGAATATTTTTCTTCACCTGACGCTGTGATAAAAGAAAAGCTTTCCCTTATAAATTTTTTAAAGAAAGATGGAACTTTGATTTTGAATGCTGACGATCCTTTAGTTTTTGCTGCAAAAGAAAAATTTGATGGAAATGTTTTAACTTACGGAAGCGATTCTACCGCTACCGTTTCTTATTCAAACAAAAATATTATTTATATGGAAAACGATGGGGTGCAATTGCCTGCAGGTATTTCTTTTAAAATATCACACTCCGGAAACTCTGTGCCAATGTCATTGCCGAAAGTGTTGGGAGTACAGCATATTCTGCCCGTGGTAGCTTCGATTGCCGTAGGGATTTCGCAAAATGTTCCTTTTTTGGATATGGTGAATTCTTTTGCAAAATTTGACCCGCCAAAAGGAAGGATGAATCTTATTTTAGGAAAAAATAATAGTATTGTAATAGATGATACTTATAACGCTGCACCTCTTGCTATGCAAAAAGCTGTAGAAGTTTTAGCAGAAATAGAAACTAATGGGAATAAAATTGCTGTATTGGGAGATATGTTGGAGATTGGTCAGTATTCTGCGTCAGAACATAAAAAAATTGGCGAGCAAGTAGAAAAATCAAAAATAAATTTATTAATTACTGTCGGCATTAGAGCACGATCGATCGCTGAATCTGCGATTGAGTCTGGTATGGATCAAAATTCAGTTTATCATTTTAAAGATTTTAAAGATGTTTCAACTTTAGTTTTGAGTAATTTGAAACCGTCGACAGTGGTTTTGGTAAAAGGATCTCAAGGTATCCGTTTAGAAAAAGTGGTAGAAGATTTAATTTCAGAAGATTTAAATAAAACAGATTTATTGGTGCGTCAAGAAAAAGATTGGAAGAATAGGTAACCTTTTTGTTGGCTAAAATATTAACTATTGTGTATAATGAGCATCCGTGATTTTTTCATGGGAGTTTTTTATGAATACTGGCAACGCTGAAAACGATATAATCAGAATGGAAAAAGAGCGAGAGGGCTATATAACAAAGCTGTTTTGGTTTGCTTTGGAAATTGCGCTTATATTTTTGGTACCAGCGCTAATTGCAGTTTTTATTTCAATAGAATTTTGGGGGAAAAAGGCGGTGTGGTATGCACTGCCTTTTACTTTTGTTTTGTCTTGGGTAATAGTAGTGATCCGTTGGAGAAAAATAAATAAAATTTTAACAAAATTAGATAAAGATATTTTGGAATTAAAGAAACAAAAACATTATGATCGGGATAATTAGAGACATCACACCAATAAAATCTGCAGAGGTTTTTTCTTTGTATGGTTTTACAATTGCCAATTCAACACTATTTATAATGATGATTTCTGTAATTGTTTTATTGTTCGGAGTTTTAGTTGTTAGAAAATTTTCTTTAGAAAATCCAAGTCGATTGCAGGTTGCAACTGAATCAGTTTACCTTGGGGCTTTTGATTTAATTCAAAATATTATTAATGACGAGAACAAAACTAGAAAAGCTTTTCCTGTTATTGGAGCTCTAATGTTTTATTTAATAATTGCAAACATAATTGGACTTATTCCTGGATTAGAACAATTAACTTTAAATGGAGAAGGGGTTTTTCGTACACCAACATCAGATTTTAATACAACATTTGGAATTGCTTTGGCGGCGATTGTGATTGTGAACTTCATTTCATTAAAGGAAAAGGGAATTCTTTTATATCTAGAACAATTTTTTAAATTTGGCGCAGTTTGGAAAGGATTTAAAAAAAGTATTGGTGATGGATTTATGGCAATCATAGATTTCTGTATTGGATTACTAGATATTGTTGGTGAATTTACAAAAGTTATTTCTTTATCTCTTCGACTTTTTGGAAACATGTACGCTGGACAAGTCTTAGCTGTAATCATTATGGGATTTTTCGCTGTCATTGTGCCATCAATTTGGTTGGCAATGAATCTATTTGTAGGAGTTCTTCAAGCTGTAGTCTTCGCCTCATTGGTGGCCTCCTATTATATGTTGGCCACAATCGAGGCAGAAGAGTAATAGATAATTATTAATTTAAAAAATTTTATGGATCCAGTATCAGCAGCATTAATCGCCAAAGGAATGACAACATTATCAATGTTTGGTTCAGCTATTGGCGAAGGTTACCTTATCGGAAAGGCGCTTGAGGCTATGGGAAGAAACCCAGAAGCTTCAGGAGTTTTGTTTACAAGAATGATTATCGGAGTGGCGCTTGCTGAATCAACAGCGATTTACGCTTTCGTTGCATTCTTCCTAATTTAATTTATGGAAGCAGGAATACTTACAAAAATAGGATTTGATTTAGAAGTTGCATTGGCAAACTTTGTAAACTTTTTAATTATTTTCTTATTATTCAAAATATTCTTGTTTAAACCGATTCAAAATCTTATAGACAAAAGACGAGAAGAAATTAAAAATGGATTAGCACAAGCTTCGCAAGCACAAATTTCTTTAAATTTAGCTGAGGAAGAATCAGAGAAATTAATAAAGGAAGCGAGATTAAAGGCTAACAGTATTTTGTCAGAAGCAAAAAGTCATGCAGACGATATTTCTGAAAAAGCAATTTTGGAAGGTAGAGCAAATGCTTTGAAAATTAAAGAAAGAGCAGAGCATGATATAGCTCAAGAAAAAGACAAGATGCGTCAGGACGTTGAAAAAGAAATGACGAGTTTAGTTTCTTCTTTGACTGAAAAAGTTGTAAGAGGAGAATCAAAATAATATGAGTATTGGTAGAAAACTAGCAGAAAAAACTTCAGGAAAAAATTCTTTAAAATCAGAAATGGTTTTGGATAGTTTAAAAAAATATAATTTAGAATCTATTTTGCCTAATTTCGGAAAAAGTTTTAAAAAAAATATTCAAAATGAAGAATTTTACAAAGTGTGTAGAATTTTCTCATCAGAAAAATTGAGCGATTCTGAAATTAATAATATAAAAGATAAATATAAAATCCCTGCAGATGTTGAAACTAGTACTCATTTAGACGAGAATATTTTAGGTGGAGTGGTGGTTTATTATCAAGGAAAAAAATGGAACGATAGTGTACGTGGTGCATTAAATCGTTTCAATGAAATGTAGAATTTATGAGTGATTCATTAGTAAAAAGATTAGAACAAAAGATAGAAGCGCTTTCTATTGATACTGAATACAATGAAATTGGTAAGGTTGTCAGTATTTCTGATGGTATTGCTACAATTTCAGGATTGTTCAATTGTAAATCAATGGAACTTTTATCTTTTTCGAACGGACTACGCGGAATTGCTTTAAACTTAGAAGTTGATAGCGTCGGAGCTGTTATCTTGGGAGATTATAAAAGTATTTCTGAAGGGGACGAAGTAAAAAGAACAAATCAAGTTTTGTCTGTACCTGTTTCAGATGAAATTTTGGGAAGAGTTGTGAATCCTTTAGCTGAAGCGATTGATGGAAAATCTGATTTAACAAAAGGAGAACCTCAATTATTGGAAAAAGTTTCACCGGGGGTAATCGAAAGGGAGTCAGTTTCTGTCCCACTTCAAACTGGTATTAAAGTAATTGATGCTTTGGTTCCTATTGGACGTGGACAAAGACAATTGATTTTGGGAGATCGACAAACAGGAAAAACTACAATCGCTGTCGATACAATCATCAACCAAAAAGGAAAAGGAGTGAAATGCGTTTATGTTGCTGTTGGTCAAAAACAATCAAAAGTTATGCAACTTGTTCAACTTTTAGAAAAAGCTGGAGCAATGGAATACACAACGGTTGTTTTGGCTGGAGCATCTGATTCACCTTCATTTTTATATTTAGCGCCTTACACAGGAGTAACAATCGCTGAATATTTCATGAACAAAGGTGATGATGTTTTGGTTGTTTATGATGATTTGAGTAAACACGCTGCTGCATACAGAGAAATGTCTCTATTGCTTCGAAGACCGCCGGGACGAGAAGCATATCCGGGAGATGTGTTTTATCTACATTCAAGATTGCTTGAAAGATCTTGTAGATTAAATTCAGAAAACGGTGGAGGATCTATTACTGCTCTGCCTATTATTGAAACTCAAGCTGGAGATGTTTCAACTTATGTACCAACAAACGTAATTTCTATTACGGACGGACAAATTTTCTTGGAATCAGGATTGTTCAATAAAGGAATTCTTCCTGCTATCAACATTGGACTTTCTGTTTCTAGAGTTGGAGGTGCTGCTCAACAAAAATCTGTAAAGAAAAATGCAGGTAAATTAAAACTTTCTCTTGCGCAATATCGTGAACTAGAAAGCTTCAGTCAATTTGGATCTGATTTAGACGAATCAACAAAAAGACAACTAGAAAGAGGAAAAAGAGCGATTGAAATTTTGAAACAAGAACCTTTTAAACCAGTTCGAGCGGCTGTGCAATCTGTTTTATTGTACGCTTTGAACAATGGATTCTTGGATAGTATTGAAATTTCAAAAATTCCTGAATGGCAATCAAATGTATCTGCGTTTATGAATGCAGATGAGAAAACTTGCGAAATGATTGAGAAAGATTGGAATGAAGAATCAGAATCAAAAGTAAAAGAAATTCTAAGTAATTTCGCTGATAAAAAATAAAAATTAACATGGCTCTTCAAACAAAAGTTATAAAGCAAAAAATTCGTTCAATTGGAAATGTAAAAAAAGTTACAAAAACAATGGAGTTGATTTCAATTGCAAAAATGAGAAAAGCTGTCGCAAAAAGATTGGCAGGACTTCATTATGGACATTACATTATGGAGTTGATTGTGCGTCTTTCTGCGCAACAACATTTGGAACATCCTCTGTTTGAAGAAAGAACTTCTGGAAAAAGGATTTTAATTCTTTTTACATCTGATCGCGGACTGTGTGGTCAATATCATTCACGAATCGATCGCCGAGTTAGACATTTTTTAGGTAATCACGAAGGACAAGAAATTGAATGTGTGGCTATTGGAAAGTATTCTTTACAAATTGCAAAAAGATACAATCTTCCTGTAGTTTATAAAGTATCTGACGCCGTTGAAACATTAGGATTAGATGAGTTGAGAAAAGTTGCACATTGGGTGATTGATTCATTTAGTATGGATAAAACTTATCACAGTGTGTCATGTATATTTAATCAGTTTGAATCTGCGTTGGCATTTAATTCTGTGAGGGTAAAAGTTTTGCCAATAAAAGAAGAATTAATGTCGGATATTTATGGAACGGATTTTATTGCAAGTCATGATAGAGGAAAAAAGTTTTCTTACACTGTTGAACCGGATGAGACTAGTGTATTAAATGAAATTTTGCCAGAGCTTTTTGCTTTGACATTGAATCATTTTCTATTAGAATCAACCGCTTCAGAACATAGTGCAAGAATGGTTGCGATGAGAAGAGCGAGTGATAATGCAGGTCGAATGCAAAATAAATTAATTAGAGATTACAACCGAGCTCGACAAGAGGCGGTGACCAAGGAGATTATTGAAATCGTAAGTGCTGCGGAAGCAATGAAATAAATTATAAATTTTATGAGTATGAAAGAAGGAAAAATAACAAGAGTTGTAGGGCCAGTTGTAGATATTGAATTTGAAAATGAATTACCTGCGCTTTTTAACGCATTAGAATCAGAAGTGGATGGTAATAAAATTATTTTTGAAGTTGAGCAACATATTGGATTGAAAGAAGTGAGAACAATTTCAATGGGAAGTACTGATGGATTAATGCGAGGTCAAAAAGTTTTTGATACTGGTGCACCAATCTCTGTTCCTGTTGGACCAAAAGTTTTGGGAAGAATGTTTAATGTTGTCGGAGAACCGATTGATGGAATGCTACAAGTAGCAGATGCTCCAAGAGCCTCTATTCATCAAGCGCCACCACTTTTCAAAGACCAATCAACACAGGCCGAAATTATGGAAACAGGAATCAAAGTGATCGATTTGCTTTGCCCATTTCTTAAAGGAGGAAAGGTTGGACTTTTTGGAGGAGCTGGGGTTGGTAAGACAGTTTTGATTCAAGAATTAATTCACAACGTAGCAAAAGGTCATGGAGGATACTCAATTTTTGCTGGAGTTGGAGAAAGAACTCGAGAAGGAAACGATTTGTATCACGAAATGAAAGACTCTGGAGTTTTGCCAAATACAACTCTTCTTTTTGGACAAATGGGAGAGCCAGCTGGAGCGCGAGCGAGAGTGGCTTTTTCTGCACTTACGATGGCAGAACATTTTCGAGATCAAGAGAAAAAAGACATCCTTCTTTTCATTGATAATATTTTCCGGTTTACACAAGCCGGTTCAGAACTTTCTGCTCTGTTAGGTAGAATGCCTTCTGCTGTAGGATACCAACCGACTCTTGCAACTGAAATGGGATACCTTCAAGAAAGAATTACATCTACAAAAGATGGTTCAATCACTTCAATTCAAGCTGTGTATGTGCCAGCCGACGACTTCACTGACCCTGCGCCTGCAACAACTTTCACTCACTTGGACTCTACTGTGTCTCTAAACCGTGCGCTTACTGAAATTGGTATTTATCCTGCTGTGGATCCTTTGGAATCAAATTCAAATATTTTGAACGCAGAAACTGTGGGTAAAGAACATTTCGAAGTTGCAAATAAAGTAAAATCAATTTTGCAAAGATATAAAGATTTGCAAGACATCATCGCGATTTTGGGAATGGACGAACTAACAGATGAAGATAAATTACTTGTAGAAAGAGCTAGAAGAATTCAAAAACTTTTGTCACAACCTTTCCACGTAGCTGAGGTGTTCAACAACGTTCCAGGGGTTTATGTTCCTGTTTCAGAAACAATTCGTTCTTTCAAAGAAGTTGTTGAAGGTAAGTATGATGATCTGCCAGAAGATGCTTTCTACATGAGAGGAGGAATTGATGAAGTAATAAAAGCCGCTGAAGAACTTAAAAAATAGTTATGTCAGCATTTTCATTACACATTGTATCTCCGACAGAGGAAATTTTTGAAGGTAATGCTTCGTCGCTTTCAATCATGACTACTTCTGGAAGAATTACTGTTTTGCCAAATCACACACCACTTGTAAGTGTTGTGGGTAAAGGTGAAATGATTGTAAAAACAAAAGAAGGAACTGAACATAAATTTGAATCTGTTCATGGGGTCGTAGATATTAGACCAAGTAAAACTGTAGTATTAATTCACAATGGAGACTAAACACACAAAAATTACAATCGGAGGTTTGAGCGGTACTGGTAAAGGTACCGTGGCTAAAATGCTTGCAGAGAAGTTGGGATTTCAGTACATGTCAGTGGGTAATTTTGTACGAGAAATTATTAAAGAAAAAGGTATTGATATACTTCAATACAATACAGAAAAAAATAAAGACCCAGAAGTAGCTGAAAAGATATTAGATAATAGAACTAAAGATTTTGGGTTAAAAAATGATAGCTTTGTTTTTGAAGGTCATATTGCAGCGTTTTTTATTCCAGACGCTTTCAAAATATTACTTACATGTGACGACGAGGTTAGAATAAATCGAATAGTTGAAAGACAAAATATGTCTTATGAAGAATCTAAGTATGAAACCTTGGAAAGAGAAAAAATGCAAATAGAAAATTACAAAAAAGTTTACAATATTGAAGATCATGTAAATCCTAGTCATTATGACTTGGTAATAGATACCACTTCGGTTTTACCAGAAGAAATTGTTGAAAAAATTATTAATAAGTTAAGATAAGTTTATGAAAAACAAAACAGCATTTATATTTTTTGGAGCTTCTGGTTCTGGAAAGGGGACACAAGCAAAACTTTTAAAAAAATATTTAGAAGAAAATGATTCTAGAAAAATTTCTTATATTGAAACAGGTAATCGTTTTAGAAGTTTTGCAGAAAATAAAAATTACCTTCCTGGTAAAATTACAGAAACAATAACTAGTGGGGGTCTTCTACCTGTATTTTTATCTGTATGGAATTGGACTAATGCATTCTTTGATGAATTAGAAGAAGATACTCATATAGTCTTGGATGGTTCTCCAAGAAGACAATTAGAACTTCCTGTTTTGGAAAGTGCGTTGGATTATCTTGATTATCAAGATGTGCATATTATTTCTTTGGATGTTCCTCGAGAATTACTTGTAAGCAGGCTTTTGGAACGAGAGAGAAATGATGATGATACCACTCAAATAGAAAAAAGACTTGATTGGTTCATGGAAGAGGTGCAACCAATGTTGGATTATTACAGCGAAAACCCTCGATATAAATTTCATGATATTGATGGAAGTAAAAGTATAGAAGAAATCCAAAATGAGATTTTGACAAAAATTAAATAATAGGTTACTATCTTGGTCAATTGTGTAAAGATACGCATATGATGTGCGTATTTTTATTTTGTTCTTTAATTCAAAACCAATTTTGTTATGCCAAATTTAAGTGTTGTGAGTAAGTCTAAAGACTTACTGGTTGAGGATGTGCCGCCAATTCTCTCGCTTGTGAGAGAAGAAGAGATGAGGTTGGAAGATTTTTCCGAAACGAAAAAAACTCCACCCATGTCTCTGATACTTCAAGGATATAGTTCAAATAACGAATCTCAAGTAAGAGTTCATGCCAATCTTTTGGAAGAATTCAAAACCGAAGTGGGTATAAAGCAAAAAATCAATATGGTGAAAACGCCATATGATTATAAAGTGAAATGCCTCAGTTTTCGCAAATTCCATATTTATCTCCAAGGAGATGGATTCCTTAGGGTGAGAATGTGTGATGGCAAACATTGCTATTCGTACAAGATTTCATCAGAAGATCATCCAGATATGTCAGATTGGGATTTATTCTGTTTGTTTTATCGAAAAATGGGAAATAAAACAACGTGGGTCTTTAATGACTCACTGTGATTTCCAAATTTCCAGAATCCGTGTCGCCTTACAAGCGCACGGTTTTTTTATTTAGTATCTGTCTTTTTTGGTTTCTTTTTTTCTTTTCGCGCGTCGCGTCCTTTGGCCATGTAAAAATTATATCATGAACAATTTTATTGAAAATATTTTAATGATTTGTGCATAACTAAATTGTTATTAAAAAGTTATTCTAATACTATTAATTGCAAGATATGAAAAATAAAATTTTAATTTCCAGTGTACTTTTTTTGTTAACAGTTTTTTTACCAGTAACACCATTTGTTTTAGAAGCTCAAACAGAACCGGATATATTTATTGAAGATTTAACCCAAGAAGAGTTGGACGAAATTTTTGCTGAGTTTGGTGAAGAATTACAGGTTGAGAATGATACTACCACACAAGAAGGTCTCTCAAGTTGTTTTGATTATTATAATTTCAACTCTGTACAAGTAAATATAAATTCAAATGTTGCTTCAACAGTTCCTGGAAGTATGATTGCTTTTTCAGGAACAGCTACAAACAACAATAACTATCCAATAGTAAATGGTACTGTTTACATAAAAATTTTTAAAATGGGTGGAGTCGAAAAAAATTCTAATGGCCAAGATGTTGTAGATCAATTTATTGCATTGAGAGGTATCACATTAAAAGCAAATGAGAGTAAAGATATTGAATTTGAGTGGAGAGTTCCTGCCTGGACTGAAGGAGGGGATTATCAAGCTGCTACGTTCTTTATTAGTAATGATAAATATAATTTCTTAGGTCTTTCATTTACGGATGACATAGTAGGAAATACAGCTAATTTTAAAGTAAATACAAGAAAAGGTGGTTTGATTTATCTAGATAAAAATAGCGTTAAAGTTGATGGAGAGGATTATTATTTTGCGGCGTTTCCGCCGAGAGTCTCTGCCACAAGTACTGTAAATATAGTTTCTCAAATCAACAACATGACGAGTGTTACAGAAAACGTGCGTGTCACTTTGAAATTATATTCTTGGGATTCAATGCATTCTGGTAATTTAATTAAACAAGAAGAACAAGTTGTATCAGTGGCGGCAAATGGAAGTATTCCAGTTTCATTTAATGTTACAAACACAGAAAATTCTGTGTACTTGGCTGAAATTTCTCTTGATTATAAAGACACAAAATCATTTTTGAATATTCGTTTTGTGAGAGATGGTGTAAATAAGCTTAGAATAAACTTTCCAGCAGTAAGTACGTATCCTTTGATGCCAAATGAGGAAGTTGATTTGTTTGCTTGTATTCACAATACAGCCGATGACTTTGTTGATGGAACTCTAAGACTTACTGTAAATGATGAAGGTGGAAAAGAAATTTATTCAAATGAATGGAGTGGTGTTGTTGGTGGAGAAATGATTGGAATTGCAAGTAAATTTAAACCAGAGAAGTTGTACGGAAGTTTCTCAATAACTGCAGAATTATTACAAGACGGAAAAGTTGTTGAAACTGATACTGTAAGATATTCTTGTTCAGATTTTAAAACTTGTGATATTTACGCTGATAAAGATACTGGATTATTTACTGATCAAATAAAAATGATTGTATCAGGAGCTGTTGTCCTACTGATTTTACTAGCACTAATATTTATGAAAAAAAAGAGCAATAAAGAAGAAGTGTTAAATGTTTAATATGATAAAAAACTTTCTAAAAATAAACATATCTGTATTTGTTTTAGTTACTATCATTCTGCCGACGTCTTTTGTGCAAGCAGAGAGTGTGGTGTGGAGTAAAACTTTGAATGAGAATTTTGAAGTTAGAAATGCTCAGAGTGCTTATAGAATGCATATGCTTGATAAGCCAAATATTCAAATTAGGTATAATTCACGTGTTTTAAATATAGACACTGGACAAGTACTTTCTTGTGGATCTAAAGTTGCACCTGGTACAAAACTTAAGTTTGAGTTTATTAATCATGAATACACTGATGTTGCTTGGTTTGGTACAGGAACGGCTTATGACTCGCCGTATGGTAGTTGGAATATAGATGGGGGACGAAGTCCGGGTTCAATTTGTCAGGAAAAGAATTTCTACAGAATAAGTCAGCAAACACACCGTGGAAAATGGGCTTTTTTTACAGAAAAAAATTCAGCTGAAGAATATTATAGATTAAAAAACTACATGGACTTTTCTGTTAATCCTCCAACAAAAACTATTTCAGGATTAGCTGATGTTGCAGGATGTCAGACTTTAGCAAATGGAAATGTAGAATGTAAAATTAATGAAGAAGCAACGTTAGTTGCCAAATTTGATTTTGCTGAAACATATAGTCATTTGTATTATGGATTTAAAACTTTAACAAATATATATAATCCTGAAGAAAAATGTTACGCAACCGAGAAGCCTCTTTCCAAAGTTGCAGCGGCAGTTAATAATTTTGTAAGGGGTGGTAGAGGAGGATTCTCTTTGGCACCAACACCAACAGCTACACCAGATCCAATAAAAATCCCAATCCCATCTCAATCAATCTCTTGTCCTATTTATGTTGCAGACTCAGGAACAAACACACCACCAAACGCTCCAACAATCACTGTAAACAATGGTGATAAAAGCTGTGTGTCAGGAGCAACAATATCATATGGAGCAACATCAATTGATGCTGATAAAGACCCTGAAGATTCACAGCTTAGATATTTAATAGACTGGGACAATGATGGATCAGTAGATCAAACAGTGCCAAGCACAGGATATGTATCTTCAAACACAACACAGACATTTAGTTTTGTAACAAGAGGTGATGAAGAAGAA
>JBAYWG010000003.1:0-67020 GCA_041674225.1 Minisyncoccota bacterium
CTTTAGCTCCTTCCAAAATTTCTTGTGAATTTCTACGGTGTCAGCAAGATGCTTTTTGACCAAATGCTTTCCATCGCCTTTGGTTTCCTTGATAATTTCTCTATGGATTCTGACCTCTTCTTTCGCGTGATCTTTTAATGCCTGTATCGATGCTTTGATATTCATAATTTTATATATTATTTAATAACTAACGTAATATTTTATCTTTGCACTTGCGGTCAAATCTGACACCCACTGCTGTGCCTCTGTCTGAAACTTTTGTTGCTTGAGCTGTTCACCAACTTGTTTCTTGAAATCTTCCATCTTCATATCTTTTGGAAGGGCGGTCTTTGAATCTTTGATGTAAGCGTCTATTTCTAGGTCAGTCACTGCTATTTTATCAGCAAGTAGCTTTTCAAGCTTCTTCTGAATGGTAATTTGCTCGCGCAATGATTCTTCCGTAAGTCCCTGTTGCGCGAGTGCCATTTCAAGTGTTCCGCCTTGAGTAGTGACCTGGGCTTTTATTTTCTCAATTTCAGCGTCAACTTCCTCTTTAGGAATATTTATACCTTTCTTGTTCAATTCAGACCCAATTATTTTCTTATCAACAAGGGCTTCGAGGGCTTGTTTACCGCCCTGCTTCTCAAGCTCTGAAATCACCGCAAAGCGACTAATCGGATTGCCATTTACTGTTGCGGCTACAAAAAGGCCTTTGGCAAAAAAGAGAGCGATGAGGATAAGAAGTACCGCAACTCCGATTGCAATATAAAGCGGTTTCGGCTTTTTGAATTTAAGACTTACATAATTCTCCTTGTTTTCTGTTGTTGGTGTATGTTCCATAAATATTTTACTGTCTGTTAATTTTTAATGGCTTCATCAATTAAGACCTTGAATGACTCATAGCCTTTTGGATTTTGAATTCTCTTTCCATTGAGAAAGAATGAGGGTGTCCCTTGCAGATTGAGACCCATTGCTTCTTTGTAGCTCTCTTCAACTCGATTCTTCACCTCATCACTCGTCACATCCTTTTTCCACTGTTCGATATTCACGCCGGCTTCCAGAGCATATTTCTCAAACTGGTCTTGATTTGCCATTTGCTGTTCGCTCCACTCAGACTGCTTGGTAAATAGGATGTTGTACATTTCGAAGAACTTTCCTTGCTTTCCAGCTGATTCGACTGCGTATGCCGCAGTTCTAGAATTTTTGTGTCCTGGCAATGGGAAGTATCGGATGACAAGTCGAACATCGTCCTTGTACTCCTCTTTGATCTTTTTAGTAATTGGGTAATACGCACCACAAGCTTCACACTCGAAGTCTAGATACTCGACAATGGTGACCTTTGCAGTACTCGTTCCCAACACCCAGTCATTTGCTCTGATTTCAAGTACGGAAGACTGAGTGGTGTTTGAACGTTCCGCTGTGTCTTCAGACTTTTTGTAGCCTCCTTTTGCAATCAGGAAGACAACGACGATAAGTGCGAATATACCGATAATAATTTTAAGATTTTTCATATGTATTTTTCTTTAAGCTAATAAGTCCAAGTATCGTAATAATAGTGAACGCCATAAGTGCCATAAATGGAATGGTTATAAATCCAAACCACTCAAAGAACTTCGTCGTGCAAGATATTCCAAGTGTACACGGAGCAACACTTTCTGGAAGTATTTTCCAATACAGAAGATTGTGATAGATAGATATCGCAAGCCCTGGGATTCCGAGTGCCAATACTGATATATACGTCTTCTTGTCATCTCGGATAATTCCGATGGTTGTCAGTATCACTATCGGATACATGGCGATACGCTGATACCAGCACAGTACACACGGCGGTAAAGCCATGACCTCGCTGAAGAACAGGCTTCCAGCCATTGCAATACCGGCCTGAAGCAGGATTGCGTAGTGAATCGTTTCGAGAGATATTTTGTTAATTAATTTTTTCATAACTTTTAATTCTGAATGTTACATACCTGAGGGTCTTGAATTTTCTTTGCAGTCATATAGACGGCAAGACCAAGCAAGATTACTCCAATGATTCCAAATTCACTTCCACCGAGTGGTAGGAATGTCAGCACTCCTCCTACACCGAATAGCGTGAGACTTGTGAGAAGAAACGAACCGCAAGCGGCGCACCCAACACCCAAGACCCCGCTTGCTACACCCAAGAATCCCGTAGCGATTCCTCCTTGGGTAACATCCTTGATTCGACGTCTAAGGAAATATGTCATCATTGCGATATATATTCCAAAAAGAATCGAGATTAAAACCGTGTAAGAGGCGGACAACAATGTGAAATTAGTTCCAATCGAACCCAAGAGACTCAGTGGTAATTCAATCTTACTTAACAAAGGAACATCGGGTGAAATGACTACGCCCGCAACCAGTCGGATGTTTGGGAGCCATACGGCAAGAACAAACGCCGACGCACTTACGAAAAGTGCAAGAATCCCGTAGACAGATTTCCGAAATACTGTTTGTAAAGCATTGAGAATCATGACTATTTAGATGCGAGGTCAATAAGTTGCTTAATGGCAGATATCGGTTGCGCACCCGAGAGCGGATATTTCTTACCATCCTTTCCGACCACGATACTCCAAGGCGTTCCATTGCCACCTGTTGCCTGTGCGTTCTCTACTTCATCTTGGATGTGTTTGTCATATCTCGTACTTGCAAGACAAGTGCTAAATTTTGACTTATCTAATCCGACATATTCTGCAATCTTTGGAAGTTCAGCTAAATCCAGTCCGTTGTTTGCAGGAGTCACTTCATACAAACGGTCTGCATACTCCCAGAACTTGTCATTTCCTCCTAACTCATTGGCGCACTCCATAGCAACAGCTTCTTTTCGTGCTTTTGAGTGAAGCTGGTCAATTGGAAAATGTCGATACACCCAAGCTACTTTCCCTTCTTTACCATACGTATCCATTACCTCATTCATGGTTGTTTGGAATCTCTTACAGAACGGACATTCAGTATCAGAATATTCAACAACTTTCACAGGAGCATTTATGTCACCTCGGATATGGTCTTTAGATGAAACTGGCGTCATCTTTTCAAGATCACCTGTTTGCTTTTGTGCTACCTGTTGTTGTGGCTGACCAGCAGTAGGTGTTTTGCCTCCACTATAGAGAACCGCACCAGCGATGAGTGCTCCAGCAATCACTACAGCAATCGGCATCGCAAGATTATTTTTTTGAGTTGTTTGTGTTTTTTCTTCCATAATATTTATCTTCCGAACCATTGGTTAAGCCATCCCTTCATCGTATTTATCTCTGAAGTTTGAGCATTGATAATATCGTCTGCCATTTTCTGAAGTTCTGGACGCTTTGTGCCAGCCTTAAGCTCCTTTGCCATAGCAACCGCACCCTCATGATGTGTGATCATTCCCTCAAGAAAAGCTATCTCAAGAGCTTCACCTGTTTTTCCATTAAGGCTTCCTGTCATCCCAGACATCGTGTGTTCCATTGTTGTAGGAGCTTTGGTGTCATGATAACTGCTCTTATCATGCGAGCCGTGTTTGACAGAGTTAATCATGTATCCAATACCTGTACCAAGTATCAGTGCGACGAGACCAACTATTATAATATTTTTGTTCATGCGTGATGTTAAAAATTAGACTTAATAATGACAAACCAAACACGCAACAGGCGTGTTTTCAACAAAATAAAACTTAAAAAAGTTTGGGATTTAGAATACCTCTTGAAAAAGCATCTTTAAGCGGGTCAAATATGCGAAAACGGTCTTTAAGTAAAAAGTAGGTGTGTGCATTTTTTATTTCAGGAAATGAGAAGGTCTTCCATGGAGTCAATTTTTGCAAAGCAACAAAAAGGAATAGTGCGAAAAGAATTGCGATGGCATCCTTTGATGGCAGCGTGGTGAACATTGCCTGCCATTCTTGAATATGCTCAGTGATATTCATATTGCAAATAGACATTGAATGACCAGAAAATGGACAGTTCACGGCTTGTCCATTTGCACCCATTCCGAACTGAGAAAATCCAAAAAGGATCACGTAAAGAGTAAACGTGATGACACTGAAAATTATTATTTTAGGAATCTTTATGGACATAAGAGGGTAGGATTTCATTTTAACAAAAAATCACCTCTTTGGTAAGATGATTTTTTGTTCTGGCTACTGCACTCAGCAGGTATGCAATTTTTGAATAGTATCTGTGATTTACCCAAAGTTCGAGACCATGACTGGTCTTCAAAACTTTATGACCTCGACGGCGATTTTAGCCGTCTCGGTCGGGCTCACATGATTGCTGCCGCAAAAGGATTCGAACCGTCTCGGTCGCCCTTGACTGGTCAATTCTAATTATTGGCGAAAGACTGAGCTTTACTTCTAGATAATTCACCAAAAATACCTGTTCCTTTTGTCAGTCCGAGCGGAGCAAGTATGTCGACGGAATATTCTTCTTGGAACTTAACGAGTGCGTTATATGTTCTAGTTGAAAATAATGACGTTTCACTTCCGACAGACCCGGCACCCGTCGAAGCAAGTAGGAAGCCTGCGCAATTAAGAAACTTCTGCAGAGATCGAACATCTTCTCCTTGTGAGCCAGCTCGAAGAGTCCTGTTAATAGTTCCAAGAGAACATGTACCACCTACTAATTGAACAGCAGGCGAGATAATTACCTGATCCTGAAAAGCATTTGGATACTGATTAATCAGTTCTTGAGCACCTTTCGTATTACCCATCTCTAAGAGATTCTTTACCCGACTTGAAACGGAAGATCCGCTACGAGATCGATTCTGCGACCGTTCCTCATCTTCGACTCCTGGCTCAGGAACTGATGCTAGTGTGGTGAAACTCCATGTTGAGGAACTTGTGATTCCTGCAAAATGATTCCCCGCAATATCACTAACCGCATCATTATCAATAATTACATAATACTCTGTCTCTGATTCAAAATCTTGTGGAAACGCAATAGTGAGTACTTGTGTTCCACTTCCGCCGCCACCTGATTGTGCAAAGAAGACAGAATCATCGAGAGCTCGATATACCGTAACACTATCAGGTTCTGATTCCCAAACTACAGCCTCATTGAAGGTAATAGCTAGCCCACTATCTAGAGCTACGGCAGTAGCGTTATCGAGCGGTGAGAGTGTCGCTATCGTTGGATTAGCATTGGTTGTGGTAAAGGTCTTTTCAACTCCATAACTCGTACCTTCTGCATTTGTGGCATATGCCCTTACATAGTACAAAACACCCTCATCCAGACCGGTGAGTGATCCGACAAATTCTCCCTCGCCCGTCCCATCATTCGCGCAAGTATCAGAGATGGTTGGAGCAGTTGAGGTACTGACACATACACCTCTTTCAGTGACAGAAACTCCCTGATCATCAACCACCTCCCCACCCACTGCAGCAATAGTGCTTCCAACTCCAGCAATAGTACCTGTTACTACAACAGGAGCACCCTCCTCAACAAATGCAGCGCCTCCTTCGAGTTGAATAAGGAAGTCATCTATCTTGCCCATGCGAGAACCTGCGGCGGCAAAGAAACCATGGATAATACTTGAACCTCCGAGATCGGCGTTAACGACACCGTTCAATACTTTCTCTGTCTTCATGGTACCCAAGACGCCCGCAGCATCCGAATTCCATATTTGGAAATTAAGGTCATAAGTATTACTGCCCTGCGCTGTAACTTTAAAAATCATTTTGTACCAATTGCCGACAACAAGGTCGGGTGGCCAAGAAACATCCGTATATGTTCTATTATTCACAAAAGATCCACCTCCACCATGAAATGACATACCGATACCCTTTAGCGGCTGCCCTGTGAAGTCCCCCGTATTAGTATCTGCATTTGAAAATCCCAATCCGCCATATCCGCCATTTGCTTGAATTTTAAAGTAAGCACTGAATGTATAGACATCTCCATCGCCAGCAACACTGTATCCTTGCTTGGTAGTCCAGTTATCTGTGGTACCCAGAGGTACATTTATCGCGCCCGTATCTCCGATACCGCCTGATGAGACATTTGTGAACTGAACTGAACCATCTGAATTAAAGTTGTCTGTTAGATCCGTAGTCGTATTGAAATCAACAAGATTGGTAACAAGGGCGTGTGCGCTTTGAACATTAAAGAAACTTATTGCAACAAAAATTATCAGCAAACCTGACTTTAATGAAAAAATGTTTCTATTCTTAAATAAGTGTGGACTCATAATAAAATTTATAATAACAATTATATCAAAAAGTAAACTTATCATAAAGCAAGTCCCACAGACACTGACTGTATCATTAGAAATTTCCAAAATACAAACAAGATTTGCAAAAAAAATCTGACGGGATCAGGACTCGAACTACAGAAACGGCTTAAAATAAGACTTCTGCAAATTCAGCGAAAATCACAAAAGTTCGAGCCCATGACTCGTTCTAAATATCCGTTGCAAAATATAGCGATTTCATGAGACACGATCTGTCTCACATGACTGCTGCCCAACAAGGACTCGAACCTTGATACCTGGTACCAAAAACCAGTGTCCTACCATTAGACGATCGGGCAAATTCGCGACAAGAGACATTTTGCACTAAAAATTTGGTTCTAGCAAGTATAGAAAAAAGGCGGCACCGCAGGTGCCGCCTTTAAAACGCAAGTCGAAATCAATCCAAAGGCTCCGAAAGAGTCCAAACCGTCTTAGGCTTTTCATCTGCTTGATCCACAAGTTTCCACACCGTCTCCGGTTTTTTGTCTTCCACTTCCCATGGCAATTTATCAACATTATGACGACCAGTCAGATCGCAGATGACGATTTTCCTTCTAGCGCCCCAAGCCTCAGCCAATTCCATAACATAGTCCTTGCGGACTCTTTTATTGAGAACAGAATGCACGATAAATGCATTCACACACAACAACAAGAGGCACACAGGATAAATCCAATGAAGCTCCACAAAAAAGAGACTAGCAACGGATAATGAAAAAATCCAAAGCAAGCCAACATAAAAAACTCCAAAGATTTTTTTCAACTTAAGGAGTTTATAACACTCCTCCGCATCAAGATCTGATTCGTATGAATCAACGCCACGGCTCTCAAGAAACTTTCGAGCGAAACGCTTACCCAAAATCGACATTATATATTTCATAGAACAATTTCCTTTCTTTGTTTAGGATTTGTTTAGAACAATATAACAGATTTAAACCAACGGCAACTTAAACTCAAATGTAGAACCTTTATCTCGCCCAGCAGATGATGCTTTCACGTGACCGTTGTGATCTTTAACAATTTTGTATGTAATGAAAAGACCATAACCAGTGCTGTTTACATTTCTTTTTTGAGCCTCCTCTCCTCGCCCACCTTGTTGGAACAAAACCTTTTTATCTTCATCACTCAATCCTAAACCAGTGTCAGAAACTTTAAACACAACATTTTTATCCTCCACACTCATAGAAACATTCACGGCTCCCGCGCCAGTATATTGAATTGCGTTCTCAATCAAATTTCTCACAGCTTGAGCTAAGTGTGTTAAGTCACCGTTCACCATCATTTCTTTTGATGAATCAATTTGAGAATTCAATGTCAGACCTTTTGCTTCAGCTGTAGGTTTTAGTTGAGAAATAATATCACTCACTAATGCACGGAAATCAAAATTCACATGTTGATAATTTACAGTTCCGTCTTGCAAGTTGGACGCATCAAGAAGTGACTTCACCATTTGCACAGCTTGCGTGTTTGTATCAAAACCAACATTTACCAACTTTCTCGCCTCATCTGTCAGCGCTCCATACTCATCATTTTTCAACGCATCAAAAATTAGTCGTGATCGTGTCAAAAATCCCTTCACTTGGTGGTTGATGAACCGCATTAGTGATTGTTGTTGGTCGTTGGCTTTTTGAAGGTTTTGTCTTGCTAGAACTTCAGATTTAACACTTCTTATCAAGAAAAATCCTAAAATAGAAGTTAGTGCCAAGTTTACAATAACAATAGTTCTTACCAAGCTTAGTGTTTGTAAAAAGAATAATGAGAATGTAAGCAACCATAGACTAAAAACCAATATCTGAGTTGGTAATATTTTTGTATTGAACGCACCATGTTTTCCTACCAAATAAGACAAGATACCAATAAAAACAGGCATTCCAAATAGTCCATACTGAGCGACAGACCAATCTAAAGCAAAACTTCCAAAAATATTTCCAAAAGAAAACATTAATAAAAACATTAGGGCACCAAAACACATCAAAATATTTCTTGAAATCTTTGTTTTATCTTCAATGTTTTTAATAGATTTAACACCAGCGGCAACGATTAGACCAACCATTAGTAATTCAACTAGATACGCATACAACCATAGAGGACCTTCTATGGCTTCTCTATCGCAATTAGTAAAATCAAAACCAGTTAAATTTAAGGCTGTCGGAGCTAAAAATATTATTGGTAAAAATAAAATAAAAATAAAAACCGAATTAGATACTGGTAGTTCTTTTCTAAACAAATAATAAAACACAAATAGATAAGTAAAAATATAAATTAATACATCTAAATAGATCAAAGATGACCAAGCAAACATAATATAATCTACCCTTTCTGTAGCCCACAACATTAAATCAACTAAAGACCACAGAACAAAAGTTATAGATAATAAAAACAAAAGTCTATTCAAAGCACCTTTTGGATTACTCAAAAAAACAAAGAAAGCAAACAGTATAGATAAAATTGCAGGAAATAAATGCGAGTAGTAAATCAGAGGAGAGAAAACATTGTCGGAGAAGAGAAGGAATTTCGCTGAATCCCATTCACATATTTCTAGACCAATTTTTTGAATGTTTTCTATCATATGATTTCTGAATTATTCTTCTAGGATGGGTATACCATCGTCAGAATAAAATACTTCAAAATTATCACGGAGAATATACTCTTCATAAATCCAAAAAATTGAGACGAGCATAAAAATAACAAAGACTACTATTAGCAATTTATTATATTTATTCACTATAAACTAATATTAGATTATTAGATTTTAATTGCAAACTTTTTATAAACACTTTTATTTAAACTGAAATAAAAAATCTCTTATTAAACTTTCGAATTATAAGAGATTGATTGGTTAAAGGTTTCGTAGCAATGTCACACCTTCAGAGATGTAATAAGCCACCCCTGACCAGTAAGCGATATGCCAACAAACCATTGGAAGTAGTTTGGTGACAGTTTTTTTTACTAAGTCGTTTTCATGTTCACATTTCTGCGTATACATAAAAACAGACTGGGGATCAAAGACGTGGAGTGTTCCTACCGAATAAAGCAGCCACTTATTGTGCAGTAGCCAAGATTGAGTTTTTGTCTGAATCTTGGCGTACATTCTTTTAATAATGTGTCCTGTAATACGGTATTGATTTTGCATCAAAGAAATTAAAAGAAATTTCATCTGGTGCAACGGGTACAAAATGATGTTTTTGCCAAACTTTGGTGACCGAGTGCTTTCCGCAATCTCTTGCATGGCATGCATACCAAAAAGATCTACGCCGCGCTCATACATTGCACGATAGTGAATCGTCACAATAATAATTGAGAAAAGGAAATAACAAGGTACAGTTACAATAAAGCAAATAAACCATCCGTACTTGAACGCAAGCCAGAGAAGCATTGGGTAAAAAATCAAACGATCCAAATACCCAAAAAACTGATCCCATGCAAGCGCTTTAAACGTTGTAAGCACAATCTGTTTCGTACTCATTTCAATAGAACATGTTTTCGGATACTAATTCTTACACAAAAAATAGAAAAAGTCAACTACTTCTTAGGTTGCTTTTTTTATTATTATGTTTACAATAAGAACATAGATTTATGTAATGTCAAAAGTTTTTATTTAGATTCAAAAATTAATATGTTAATGGTCAAAACGAAAGTTAAAAAAAGTACCATTCCAGATGCAGGTCTAGGGTTATTCGCTGACGAATTTATTAAAAAAGGCACAATGACCTGGAGATTCTGTCCGGGCTTTGATCAAATACTTTATGAAGACGACATGTTGAGATTGTCAGAACCTGCTAGAAAAGAATTCCTGAAACACAACTACAAAAGCCTGGAGGGCGATTATTATGTATCTTGTGGAGACGATGAGAGATTTATCAATCATTCAGAAAATCCTAATATAGTAGAAGATGACTCAACCAACAGTTCAGAACCATTTTCAATTGCATCTAGAGATATTAACCCTGGCGAAGAGTTGTTTTGCAATTACTACGACTTCGATGCTAATGCAGATATGAAATTAAATAATGATTTTGATTATAAGCCAAATAAATTAATTAGATCTCGCTAAAAATTCACTAATTTATTGAAATTTAATAAAACCTTTTTATTTAAACCCTGGACTACTGAGACAACAAATTATCTATCCGATTAATATCTCGCGGGAACAAAGTAGCCTCCTTCACATTCTCTAGGCCAAGTAGTTTTGCAGTCAGACGTTCTAATCCTAAACCTAAACCTCCATGTGGTGGCATTCCTGATTTGAAAGACTGAAGATAAAATCTAAACTTTTCTGGATTAAGACCTTTCTTTTTCATAGACTCGATCAACATATCGTAATCATGAATTCGTTGAGCAAGAGTTGTGATCTCCACACCCCTAAACAACAAGTCTCCTCCTTTTGCATATCCTAAATCATTTTCATCTTCGTATGTATAAAAAGGTCTTTTCTCAATTGGAAAATGTGTAACAAATATAAAATCTGAATTAAATTTTTTCTTAGAATATTCACAAAGCCATCTTTCGTGTTGAGGTTCCAAATCTAATTCACTTGAACAGTCTTCTCCAAACTCATCCTTGATTACATTTTGTGATTCTCTAAATTTAAGTGAAGGAATTGTTTCAGGAACTTCTGGAATTTCTGCATTAAATAATTTAAATTCATCTACACAATTTTCTTTCAAGCTTTTCATAACGTAACTCAAAAGCTGTGTTTCCATTTTCATAACATCAGTATGATCATCGATGAATCCCATTTCTAAATCACAACTCGTGTATTCATTAATGTGTCGGCTAGTGCTGTGCTTTTCTGCACGGTAAACGTTTCCGATTGCAAAAACTCTTTCGAAAATTCCAACCATGATTTGTTTATACAATTGAGGACTTTGTGCCAAGTGAGCTGTGTGTCCAAAATATTCTAGACTAAATGAGTTGGCTCCACCTTCAGCATCTTCACCAATTAATTTTGGCGCTTGAAATTCTGTGAATCCTTCTGAGTTCAAAAACTCTCGCATCGCTTTCAAAATATTCGCTTGAACTTTAAAAACCGCAGTTGCTTTTTCACTTCGCAAAGTTAACGGCAAGTGATCAAGATAAGTATCAATATTTACATCAGCGTCTTTTTCAAAAGGTAATTCTTTAGCTTTTCCTAAAATCTCAATTTCCAAAATTTCAAGCTCAATGTCTCCGTTCATTTTACCCTCAACTTTATTTCTTTCTGGTCGTTCATTAACCTTTCCTGTTATTTTAAGAACCCACTCAGAGCGAATTTGATCAATCAATTCTTTATCAATCACGCCAGGAAGAACAACACCCTGAACCTTTCCAGTCATATCTCTCAAGTCCATAAAAGCCATCTTTCCTTGATGTCGAATCACATCAACAAAACCGCCGATTACAACCTCGTCTCCTTTTTTTAAACTTAAATCTTTTATATAAATTCTTTTATTCATTGCTCTTTTTATACACTAAAACCAACTCCAAAGGAAGCTGTGGCACAGCACTTCGTCCGATCAAATCGTGAGCTTTTAGAAGTTGCAGGAGGATATCTGAATTTATTTTTATCTCTTTATCCTCAGCAATTTCAATCAAAAACTTCATGTCTTCTTCTGAGAAAATTTCTGTGAATTGCTTTTTTCGTGAATCAGAAATTTTCATCAAAATAATCGCACGCACTTTGCTCAAAACTAATTCCAAGAAAACTTTCATATCGATATTTGATTCAGCTGCTTTTGCCAAAGAATTCAAACCAGCGTCGATATCATCTCCTGCCAAAGATTTTATATAATCATTTACCAACTCAGATTTTGGTGCGCCAGTCACTCTCTCCACTTCTTCAACTGAAATCTTTTTGTCTTTTGAAGAACTAATTACCTTTTGCAAAATTCCTTGTGCATCCCGGAAAGATCCGTCAGCAAGAAGTCCTAACAAATCCGCAGCACTCACCTCCAAAGAAAAACCTTCTGCCTCTGCAGTTTTTTCAATCATGTCTCTCAAGATTTTTTGATTAGGTTTTTTGAAAGTATAAGTCTGACAACGAGAAATAATTGTTTCCGGAATTTTTTCTGGTTCTGTAGTAGCTAAAATAAAAATTACATGTGAAGGCGGTTCCTCTAAAGTTTTTAGAAGCGCGTTGAAAGCGTGTTTTGAAAGCATGTGCACTTCGTCCAAAATATAAACTTTGTATTGTGAATCAAAAGGTTGAGTGTAAACAGATTCTGTTAGCAAACGCATTTCATCAACTCCGGTGTTTGAGGCGGCATCGATTTCATACAAGTCGTCGGCAGATGTTCCAATTTCTTTAGCAAAAATTCTTGCAATAGATGTCTTTCCGATTCCACGACTTCCAGAAAAAAGATACGCGTGCGAAATATTTCCAAGCTTAATCGATTCTGCCAAAACAGAAGTAACGTGCTCTTGTCCTAAAACATCTTTAAATTTTGCCGGTCGATATTTTGTGTACAGAGCAACTCGATCCGCTTGTGTTTTTTCGTCAGTTTTCTTAGCCATATGCTTGATAAAAAGATTATAGCATAAATGGTAATCTGGGCTTAAATAATTAAATAAAAAGAAATCAGCCCTTAGCGCGAACGCTAAGGGCTGGGTTAAATTGGCGACAAATCTATATATCCGAAACGCTATTATCTTTTTTTAAAAAAAAGATAATTAAAACAGTAGCTACGGAGGCTTTTGTACCTCTTTCATGGCGATGCCTTTCTATCCGGCGGGATTGCCGGAAAATTTCCCGAATTCAATAAAATCTTGTAAATGCTGGCGGTTCCGACCGGCAGCGATTGCGACGATTAAGTCGCTATTCGTATAGAATTGGCCTGTAGTTCATGGGTAATATTAGTTTGTTTTGCTTTATCCTACTCGAATAAAGCTTCGTACTAGAGCATCTCGAGCTTTACACAAAGGTTAAGGTCGAAACTGTCCAAGGAACATCCTATCATGCATATAAAGTATTGTCAACTAGTTTGCAATGTATTTAAATCATACATCCAATCAACACTCTGAAATAAGGCTCAAATAAAAGAAAAAGACCTGTGCTTTCGTTGATTGTTGTTTCCTAGAAAAACAACTAAACGTAGCGACCAAGGTCAGATTTTGATGCTTTATGAGGCATGAAATAAGTTTCGAGAAAAAGTTTTCAGTTACTCTCGATGTACTTTGATTTGTTATTACTCTATGCGGCAAATGGGCCTCAGATCAACGGGTAATTAATCCATATAACTGTTTTCTTAACAATCCGAGTCGATGACTCAATTTCATACTTTCGTACATCCGAACCTATTAAGGTAAGGTTCTATTGTTCGGTTCTGTGTAAAAGGACCTCTGACTAAAAATATACTCCTGTCATATTTTTTGTCAACTACTTTGTTCTCAAGAAATCCCCAATGATATTTTCGATCTCCCCCACGTCTTTAGCCTCCATCAATTTCATTCGGAGTTCTTTGGCACCATCAAAACCTTCAACGTACGCTTTGTAGTGTTTTTTCATCACTGCAAAATTTTTATGAAATAAAATCTCCGAGAATAATTTGGTATGCTCAATCAAAACCTTCAATCTTTCTTCTAAACTAATATCTCGATCACGAATAATTTCTTTATTAAAAAACCAAGGATTACCAAAAATTCCCCGACCAATCATCACTCCATCAATTCCAGTTTCCTCAATAATACTTTTCGATTTTTCTAAAGTATCAATATCGCCGTTACCAAGCAGAATTGTTTCTGGAGAAATTTTATCTCGAAGTTCAATTGCCTTTTTTGCCAACTCCCAATGTGCAGGAACTTTTGACATTTCTTTTCTAGTTCGCCAATGAATTGTTAAAGCATCTGGTTTTGTTGAAAGAATTTCTGAAACTCAATCTTCCATTTCTGAGATGTTGTTGTATCCAATACGAGTTTTGACTGATATGGGTAGTAGCGGCGCGCCTTGGCGCGCCGCTTTTATAATCACCTTCGCCAACTCAGGATTTTTAATTAAGGATGCTCCACTTTTTTGTTTCTCCACAGATCTATCAGGACATCCCATATTTATATCCAAACCATCAAAACCCAAATCCTGAACAAGCTTCGCTGCCTTCTCCATCATCTCCGGCTTTCCAGAAAAAAGCTGAGCCACTATCGGACGCTCGGCTTCTGTATATTCCAAATCCTTCAATAATTTTTGTTTTGAAGAAAGTCCTGAATCATCCACATTATCGTCAGGTGCCATCACCAACCCATCTGCCGAAACGAATTCTGTCCAAGTTACATCCGGCTTTCCATACTTTGCAAACAAACGACGAAAAGAAGCGTCAGTCACATCCGCCATTGGGGCCAAAACTATTATTGGTTTATTTAATTGCTTCCAAAAATTCCGAGAAGTCATAAGTTCTCTATTTATTCATATCGGACGTTCTTTTGCAAATAGTTCAGAATATTTTTTGTATCCTTTTCAATATCTTTTGTGTTCAAAATAATAATCGCAATCTTTCTTTTATTGTGTTCCTTTTCACCGTGATCTCCCTCAAACTCTATTTCAAACAAAGCAACGTTCGTTTTACCCGCAGCATCTATATATCCATTTTTTCCACCTGAATAACCGTCGTAATTTTTAAACCTAGAATTTGAATACCAAACTTTATTTCCCAATCTAAAACTTTTATTTAACGTAACTTCAAAAATAAAATTTCGATATTTAGAAATATATTGTACTAATTTAAATACATCGTTTGGGCTAGAGACATTTTTTGAAGACAACCCACTAGGATCTTCATAAAAAGTTTTAGTCATTTCCAAAAGTTTAGCTTTTGTATTCATGTCTAAAATAAAAGTATATCTTTCATCAAACTCAGCAATAGACTCTGCCACATCATTTGAGGATTCTAAAAGCAAAGGATAGAAAAGAGTTTCTATAGAATATTTTTCACCACGACGAACATTTCCCTGCTCACCATAAGTGCTCATAGCTCGGCTAGAAATAACTGTTTCTTTTTCTAAGCCAATATTTTCATCTGCAATAACAGCTGTCATCAATTTTGAAAGCGAAGCAATTGGCACAGACTCGTCTTCTCCTTTACTAAAAATAATTTGACCGGTTTCAACATCTCCAACTAAAAAATATTTTGCTCCAATTGTTGGAAATTTTGCTCCTTCAGCAATTCTATACTTTCTCAAAAAACTTACTTGATCTGTTTCAAAATCATCAGCATAAGGACCACCCAAACCATCTTGCACAACAATTCCTCTACCAAAACTTATCTTTCGATGAGCATATATTTCCTGATACTTTTGAGCGCCAAGTGCATACAACTCAACAGAAACTGTTTTGATTCCAATAAAAGCAAAGTACAGAACAAAAACAGAGACAATTGAAATCAAAATTATTTTTATTGTTTTGTAATTTCCTAAATTCATTTAAGCAACAAATTTATCAATTGATAAAGTCCCGTCTGCTTGTGGTTCTAAAATTATCTTGTCTCCGTTCGCAACTTCACCTTTAATCATCGCGTCGGCAATTTTCTTTTCAACCAAATCTTGAATTGTTCTTTTTACAGCTCTGGCTCCGAATTGTGGATCGGCCCCCACGTTCACCAAATAATCCACCAATTTTTCTGTTGCAATAATACTCAAATTTTTATCTTCCAATCTCTTATTAAGAGCAGCCAACATAAGTTTGATAACATTTTTCAAAGCAGTTTGATCCAAAGGATGGAATACAATCACTCCATCAAAACGGTTCAAAAGCTCCGGACGGAAAAGTCCTTTTTTTACCACTTCATCAACTATTTTTTGTTGATCCAAAATAATATCTTCTTTGTTTCTAATTGATTCATAAATAGAATCACTACCAGCGTTGGAAGTAGCAATAATAATTAAATTCCTCGCATTCACTCTCTCACCTCTTCCGTCTGTGAAAAATCCTTCATCTAAAACTTGTAGAAATAAATCCTGAACGGTCTTTGCACTTTTTTCAAACTCATCCAAAAGCAAAACTCCGTATTGAGATTCTCGAAGTTTCGAAGAAAGAAATCCTGTCTCGCCAGTTTTCGCTGTTCCGATTAATTTTTCTAGAGCATTTTCTGATGAATACTCCGACATATCCACTCTAATAATTTTTTCTTCATTTCCAAAAAATACTTCTGCAAGAGCTTTTGTAGTTTCAGTTTTTCCTACACCTGTTGGACCAAGGAAAAGAAATGATCCTGTTGGTCTCTTTGAATCTGTAAGTCCTGCTCGAGAACGACGCATGGTAGAAGAAATAGCATTTATCGCAGCATCTTGCCCGACAATTCTCTGATGTAAAATCTGTTCTAAACTATTCAATTTGGTTTGCTCCGCATCACCGATTTTTCCTTGTGGAATTCCAGTTCTGTTTTCAACAACCTTTTCAACTTTTTCTTGAGTAATTATTTGCATCTTTCTTCCGACCGCAGAATCACTTGCGACTTCATTTAATAGATCAACAGCTTTGTCATACAAAGAATCATCAGCAAAAAATCTTTCAGAACTTTTTACCACAGCAATCAAAGATTGATATGTAAAAAACACTGGCATTTTAGATTCAATAATATTTGCTTCGTTGTGAATCACCTGCACAATGGCATCATGTTCCAATTCTGGAATAATAATTTTTTCAAAAAATCTAGTTAGGTCGTGAGAAGTCTCTACGGTCTCGTGATATGCATGAGTATTTGCCACCGCAATAATTTGCAATCTTTCTGAAGTTAGAGAATTCGCCAATAGACTTTTCACATCCACATCCAAAGCACTCGCACTCGCAATAAAATGCGGTAAATCCTTAATCACAAGAATAACGTTTCCAGCATTTATTACTTGAGCCAAAACAGAATTCAACTCAGTTTCCAAATCTACTTTTTGTTTCATTGAATCAATGATTGAATCCGTATCTAAAACATAAACCTTCTTTCCTTCTATCTCATGTCGCACCGTTCCATTTTCAATTTCTTTTCCAAGAGCAGAAACCCACTGCATCGCCAAAATAGTTTCATTTGCAATCAAAAGAATATTTGCACCACTTTGTTTTGCCAAAATTCTTTCCAAATTGTTTACACTTTCTTCAAACAAACTAAGCTTTCCAGAAATACTGTGGAAAATTGAGTCGTTAGAAATCGGATAACCGTATTTTTCCAAATTATAAATCTGTCCATAAGCCCAATCTCTTCCAATCGAAGGAACACGAGAAAGACGATCTCTGTGCCACCAAGCTTCCCTTTCAATAACAGTTTTTTGATTTTGAGAAATCCAATCAAGAGTTCCCTTCCAAATATTTCCATCTACACCAAAAGTTCGCAGAAATGCGGCGAACTCAATATCAAAATGCAAAATTGAACGAGCGTATTCCGCAACTGTTATAAAAGGATCTTTATCGTTTTCAATCACAAAATATTCATCTTTTGAAACAGTATGCTTTCTTTCGGATAAAAATCGATTAACTTCTTTTTGTGAAATCCCTACTCGCAACATCGCAAACTGCCCAATATCAGAGTTTAAGAAACTTTTTGTAATGTCATCTGTTTTTGTATTTTCAATAATTTTTGCAACTTCAAAATCCATTGAATTTTTTGAAAAGTAATACGAAAAAAACATCGCGTCCAAAAGATAGAAAGCAATCCAAAGACTGAAAGTAATAAACAGCAATCCTCTGATGTTAAAAGTATAATCTGGAAAAAGACCAAACAAAGAAATTATGAAAGCTACAGCAATAAAAAACATCAAAATCTTACGAACATTTTTTCTAAACTCTCGCGGAATAATTTTATCCAAAAGTATGGCTGGATAAACTTCAAAAACTTTTTGTGCTAATTGGTGAAATTTCATAGATTTGGAATTTTAAGGGTTGAAATAATTCCGAGAACGAACATTCCCAACAAAACCAAAGGCAATATTAACCAAATTATAAAAAATATAGATGAGAATATTATAAAGAAAGCCAAAGAAAATAATCCCAAAATAATAAAGAAACTTCGTATTCCAAAACCAACCAGCCTCATGAGCAAGTTGGTCACAAGAGCAGAGAAAAAATCTTGAATATCAAATCTTTTTGTAGATTTCACACTTAACTTTTGAAAAGGAACAAAAAGAGTTTGCAAGAGAATCTTAATTGAAAACATATTCCAAATAAACCAAATAAAGTTTTTGAATATTCCAATTAAGTCAGAGATGGCTTTAGTGTAATGCCAAGAAATATAATGCGGAGCAATTAATAAAAAATTCATATCTATTATTATACAAGATTATTTCAGCTTATAGAAAACTCTATTCCCAAATCTAAGGTCAATATAATCGATGTTTGCAAACTGTGCCTGATTAATAGCGTCTCTTTTTATAACTGTTTCTAAATTATCAAAAATTTCCAAAATATCTCCCTCACCATCTATATAAATCTTAACTCTTTCTTTTGTGACAATCGCATAAACCTCCCCATCATTAGTCCAAATTTCATCCGCTGTAATATTCAATCTTCTCAAAAGCTTCACAAACTCAATAAGATTGTGAAAAGTTTTTTTATTAGCATAACTTTGTTTTAAAGGATCAACTTCTATAAAACCAAAAGTTTTAATCACCTCACTACTTTTATCATATTCAGTTTTTGCAAAAACCACTCCGTCTTCGTTTACAAAATAACAATTCGCATTATTAAAACTATTTAAAACTTGTGGAATCGCAGAGCTTTTTATAGACTGAGCTTCTTCTGAATCAGCACTTTCTGAACCTTCATACAAAGAGACATTTGAAGGAGTTACGGGCACGTCACACCAAAGAGCTGTCGAAATATACTCTGTTAATTCAACATCGATAGTACTCAAACCTTTCAAGTCCACATCCACTTTTTCGATTGAAGAATAATTATTTTTAATTGCTCGAGATATTTTTGATCTAGAAAAAATTAATGCATTTGATTTTGCGAAAAGTCCTAAATATCTACCCTCTAACTGTGTCTTAATTAAATCCTCAACTTCCACTCTATTTGCATGTTCAGTTTCATTTACAACAATCTGTTGAATTCTCAAAAAACTTGCGTTCGTAATATAAATTAAACCCAAAATCAAAACTGCAAAAATAAAAATTGCCAAGATTAATTTAATCTTTTTCTCCTTTCGTCTTTTGTCTCGCATTCGCGAAGATTGATAAGGATTTTCCTGCATCCTAGATAGTGTACTACGATTTTATTATTTCTGTACCACCCATATACTTTTTCAAAACTTCTGGCACAGCTACAGTTCCATCTTCTAATTGATAGTTTTCGATTATTGCAATCAACATTCTTCCAATCGCAAAAAGAGTTGCATCATTCATGTGAACAAATTCTAATTTTCCTTCTGCATTTTTATATCGAGTATTTAGACGTCGAGGTTGGAAACTTGTCATCAAATCTGCTGAGTGAGTTTCTCTATATGTATTTTGTCCTGGCATCCAAGTGTTCACATCGATTTGTCGATAATCAGGAAGACCCATATCACCTGTACATACAAGCATCACTTCATGTGGAAGATTTAATTTTCTCAACATGTATTCTTGAATTGCTACCAAGAAATCTTGTTCTCTTAGAGAATCTTCTGGTTTTGTAAAAGATTCCATTTCCAATTTATCAAATTGATGTTGTCTCAAAATTCCTTTTGTATCTTTTCCATATGAACCAGCTTCTCTTCGGAAACATGTTGAGTATCCTAAATATCTGATTGGCAATTCTTCACCAGCAAAAGTTTCATCCATGTGCATTGGACCCACTGTGTGTTCTGCACTTCCTGCAAGATAAATATCGTCTGCTTCCAAATGATATTTATCTTCTCGAGGTTCTAGTCGCGCCATTCGATTGTAAACAGCAGGTTTTACAAAAGTTGGAGGAACAATTAAACGAAAAGGTTTTGTACTTACATTCAATCCAGCTTCTTCCGCGATAGTTTTTAAAATCTCTTCATCTGTCACAGTGTCGAAAGCCATTTGCACAAGAGCAAACTGCATTCGTGCTAAACCTCCTTTAATATATGCAAATCGTGAACCAGAAACATTTCCAGCTCTTTCACTATCAATGATGTCCAAATCTTTTCCAATATCCCAATGAGCTTTTGGTTCAAAAGAAAATTGTGGAACTTCACCCCATTGTCGGATAACTTTATTTTCAGAATCATCTTTTCCAATTGGAGTATCCGCTGAAGGAATGTTTGGAATTTGTAGCATCAATGCGATAAATTTTTTATCTACTTCTGCAAGTTCAGTTTCCACCACAGCACCTTCTTCTTTTAATTGTTTACCTAAATCAATATTTTGAGTTTTCGCAGCTTCGTTTCTTTGAGCATTGATTCCATCCAGCTTTTGTCCAAGCTCTTTCTTTTTGTCAGCAAGTGCTAAAAGATCGTCAAGGTTCACAACCTCCTTAACTTTCTTGTTTTGCATCGCCATTTCAACGATTTCCCTATTTTCCCTAATGAATTTTGTATCTAACATTTTAGTATTTTTTTATCGCTACATAATAACAAAAATGGCAAATTATAGCCAATGTTAAAAAAATGCAAATTGTTGGGTAAGAATTATTGGCCAAAGAAGATATTTGAGACACCTTTCCCGCCTGATAAGCTCTGGTATATAGGAGAAGTGCCGGATTTCTCTCAAAAATTGCTTGCTGTAGTGGGTTCTAGAAAATTCAGTTCTTATGGCAAGCTGGCATGTGAACATATAATAGAAGGATTGCGTGGATACCCGATCACAATAGTTTCTGGGTTGGCGCTCGGCATAGACAGCATCGCTCACCAATCAGCAATTGAAAATGGCTTGAATTGCTTAGCAGTGCCAGGCTCCGGCCTCGCGCCCAACTCCCTCTATCCTCCCAAGAATCATCGTCTTGCAGAAAGAATTATCGAAAACGGCGGATGTCTAATCTCGGAGTTTGAACCCGAGATGCCGTCTTTGCCTTGGATGTTTCCACAAAGAAATAGAATCATGGCAGGAATTACTGACGCCGTATTAATAATAGAGGCCGAAGAAAAATCTGGTACACTCATCACAGCTCGACTAGCACTCGATTACAATCGCGAAGTCATGACAATTCCTCATTCTATTTTTTCTCAAAATGGAACTGGTTCAAACAAACTTTTAAAAGACGGTGCTCATTTGATAAACAGCGCAAAAGATATTTTGGAAATTTTAGGATTTGCTACAGAAGAAAATATTCAAAGAGAATTTGATTTCAAAGATTTTAGTGACGCAGAAATTTTAATTATTAAAAATTTAGATTCTCCGCAAAATATCGAAGAATTAATTTCAAAAATTGATCTACCAATAAATATACTCAACCAAACAATTTCTCTTTTAGAAATCAAAGGAATCATTAAAAGAAATGAAAATATTATTCAATTAAAATAATTCTTACTTCGCAAAGTGTATATCAACCTCACCTTCTTTAACTGAAATAATAGGGTGAGTCACAATTAAAACATGAGCCGGTTTTTCTGTTTTATTTTCAAACTGATGAATTTGATTAGATGGGATGTCCATTTCTAAACCATCTTCACATTTATATTCTTTATCTAGAATTGCTTTCTTTTGCAAAAAATCAATATAACCAGTCCGATAAACTAAGTCCGCTGGTTTTATAAATCCAGACTTATCACCCAAAACCACAAACGAAGAAGACCCTACCTCGTGTAGGTGTGCATCTGAAGTTTGCCCTGTCTCAACCTTTGCGACTACAACTTGATATTCTTCAGGTGATCCAACAAATTTTTCTAACATTTCGGGACGCATCCATATCAATTCCAAATCAGCATGTATAGTTTTTTCAAAATCAAATAATTCCTCTACTGAATATTCTCCATTCAGTATTAAATTGTGTATTTTGTTAAGGGCATCATGTCTTTCTTCTAACATTTTTGGAAACTTATCTAGAGCAATTTCTCTTTTTTCAAAATTAGAAATCCCTGGTTTTGTTTCTATAAAATCTTTTCTTTCCATATTCTATATTTATAACATGACACCATCTAAAAACCACATCCCCACAAAAAATTTGCCAAAACATACATTAGTGTAGTATTACTTGATGAGCGATTATCAATAACTTCGCGAAATTATGTCTAAATTAGTAATAGTAGAGTCACCTGCAAAGGCAAAGACAATTGAAAAATATCTTTCAGAAATCGGAAAATACCGGGTGGTTGCTTCTGTTGGACATATTCGCGATCTTCCTAAAAATCAAAAGAAAGCTATCAATATCGAAAAAGGTTTCGTTCCAAATTATGAAGTTGTAAAAGGAAAAGAAAAAATTATTGATGATATAAAAAGTTTGGCAAAAAAAGCTGATGAAGTACTCCTAGCGACCGACCCCGACCGAGAAGGTGAAGCTATTGCGTGGCACTTAAAAGAAGCGATTGGACTAAAGGGTTCAAAGAGAATTGTTTTTAATGAGATTACAAAAGAAGCAATTCAAGAAGCTATAAATCATCCTCGAGAAATTGATATCAATCTAAAAGAAGCACAAGAAGCTCGAAGGGTTTTGGATCGACTTTTCGGTTATGGACTTTCTGGATTAATTTGGAAAAAAGTTCGTTATGGACTTTCTGCGGGAAGAGTTCAATCACCTGCTCTACGAATTCTTATGGAAAGAGAAAGAGAAATTCGTGCATTCAACGCTGAAACTTTTTGGGTCATCACAGCAGATGTTAAATCAAAGGAGAATATTTCTTTTGTTGTCACTTGTGTTGAAGAACCTGGGGACAAAAAAGAGGTTGAACGAATTTTAGCAGAAGGAGAAAAAGGAAAATGGTTTGTTAAAGATATAAAAGAAACTCAAGCAAAAAGAGCTCCGCGTCCCCCATTTATTACATCAACACTTCAACAAGCTGCATCAACTCGACTTGGTTATTCACCTTCTAGAACAATGCAACTCGCACAAAAACTTTATGAAGCTGGACACATTACATACATGCGTACAGACTCTACCAACCTGTCAGCACAAGCCATTGGTCAAATAAAAAGTACCGTTGAAAAAAGATTCGGTGCTGATTACTTTTCTGCAAGACTTTATGGAAAAAAATCTAAAAGTGCGCAGGAGGCTCACGAAGCAATACGACCAACCAACTTTGCAAAAGATAATTCCGGACAAACTGAAGAACAAAAACGTTTATACAATTTGATTTGGGCAAGAACTGTATCAAGTCAAATGATTGATGCACAGCTTTTACGAACAAAAATTACAGCTAATGTAGAAAAAGATTCTATTCCTGATTTTAATATCAACGGGCAAAGAACATTAGCTCCAGGTTGGATGAAAGCTGACCCTGCAGCAAAAAGTGAAGAAACGGAAGTTCCAAAAGTTAAAGTCGGAGATAAACTAGACTTAGTTAAAATCAATGATGAAGAAAAACAAACTCAACCACCTTCACGATATACAGAAGCTGGTTTAATTAAAGAACTTGAAAAAAGAGGCATCGGACGACCTTCAACATATGCTGCAATTATTCGTACACTAAACGATCGTGGTTATGTAAATAAAGAGGGACGAACTTTAATTCCAACAGACACAGGAGATGTCGTTTCTAGTTTTGTAGAGCAACATTTTGAAAAATATATTTCTGATGATTTCACTTCAGAAATGGAATCTGAATTAGATGAAATTGCAACTGGTGACAGAACATACAAAAAAACTTTAAGTGATTTTTATACACCTTTCATGAAGGATGTTGATGCAAAAGATGAAATTGAAAAAATTACAAACTTAGGGGACGCCGATGAAAAGTTTAAATGTCCGAAATGCAAAAGTTTAATGCAAATCAAACTTGGTAAAGCTGGGAAGTTTTTATCTTGTGCAAAATTTCCAGACTGTGATGGAGCTCTAACAATCGAAGGTGAAGAATGGAAACAAGATGAACCTATTGGAACAGATCCAGAAAGTGGACTTCCTATCACAGTATTGAATGGACGATTCGGACCATATCTACAAATTGGAGAAAAGACAAAAGAAAATCCAAAACCTCGTCGAGCAAGTATTCCAAAAGAAATCGAACCGAGCATCATAACAATGGAGCAAGCATTGAAATTTTTATCATTGCCTAGAAATCTAGGAACACATCCAACAACAGGAAAAGACATTCTCGCCAACAACGGAAGATTTGGACCGTACGTAATGCACGATGGAGATTTTCGTTCCCTAAAAACAGATAGTGTTTATGAAGTAGATTTAAAAAGAGCTTTAGAAATTTTAGCTGAAGAAAAGAAGACTCGAAGAGGACGTCAAAAATAAAAAATTTAGCCGGTATTGTGTTGATCTCACAATACCGGCTAATATCCGCTTAGAGGGTTTCCCTAATTTGTTGGCGTGCGCATGATGAAGCGAACCAATACGCAGGCAACAATGTGGCTCGTCAGAAAACTGATCTCCTTTTTCTGGTTAGATTTTCTGGGAAAAATCTATCGGAAAATACCATTCCACTAAACCGTTCTATGCTGCGCATTTCTAAGTCGAGCAACATGGTTGCAAAATTCAGAAACCCGCTGAATTTTGCAGCCCCAAAGAAACAAAGAACGAGTTACCGTGAGATATTTACATTTTTAAACAAAACAGTCAACAAAGGCTTAAACTGTAAAGTTATCAATCGAAAATACTTCTTCGTCATCTAGCTCTGAAGGAGAATTATCCACTTCTAAAATCTCGTCGTTTTGTGTGTCTGAGGGATTAGCAACAGATGCTTCTTTTTCTCTATTTTCGTTTATCAAAGCTAAAATATTTCGTAGATCTTCTTCATTGAAATAATCAATTCTAATTCTTCCTCCAACTTCTTTTGGTTCAATATGAACTCTAGTTCCCAGTGCATCACTCGCCTTTTTCTCCATTTCAAAAATATCCGGAGCGAATGTTCTCTCTGGTCGTCGAATTTTTTCTTGCGCAATACCTCGTGCAATTTTTTCTGCATCACGCACAGTCATTCTCTTCAAAACGATTTCTTTGAACAAAACATTCTGTTCTTCTGGCCGACTTGAAAGCATTAACAATGGTCTTGTATGTCCTTCTGAAATTTTTCCTTCACCAAGCGCAGCTAAAATTTCTTCCGGTAGTGCCAAAAGACGAATTGTATTTGAAACATACTCACGACTCTTCCCAACTTTTTTCGCAATATCAACATGCTTTAATTTAAACTCTTCAGCAAGTCTTTGAAATGATCGTGCTCGATCAACAGCATTCAAATCTTCTCGTTGTAAGTTTTCGATAATTGCTAATTCAAGTTTTACCCTGTCATCATCTTCTTTGGCACGAATCAAAGCTGGCACCTCTCGAAGCCCAGCAAGCTTTGAAGCACGTAATCTTCTTTCTCCTGCAATCAATTCATATTCAACACCAATTCCTCCATCGTCCTTTTGATATTCTTTTCTTGTAACAACAAGTGGTTGAAGAATTCCGTACATACGAATAGAATCTGCAAGGTCGCGAAGCTTTGCTTCATCAAATTCTTGCCGAGGTTGAAATGGATTCGGTCTAATTTTTTCTACCTCAATAAAGAAAACGGCGTTGTTATGGAATACTGAATGTGGTGTTTCTGACATATTGAGGACATTTTAGCACAAAGTTTGAAACCTCAAAAAGATTGCAACTATGAGCTTTTTTTCGTAAGCTATTTGAACACTTGCCGAGGTGGCGGAATTGGTAGACGCGCACGACTCAAAATCGTGTTCCGTAAGGGGTGAGGGTTCGATTCCCTCTCTCGGCACAAAGAAAAAAAGCCGCACGACGAAGTCGTGCGGCTTTTAACCTATATCTCACCTTGAAAGAACTTCAAAAGGACCGAAGCACAAATGACTTGTAACATTTGATTCAAACCTTCCGACAGCACGTTCAAATGCATCCAACTGCTCTTCTGCGACTTCAATTTCGATTGCAAAATTATAAATCCTATTACCCACATGGACTGAGTGAATCTGAATCAAATTCAAACCCTCTTCCGCGAACGGCAAAAGTGATTGAACCAATGCTCCAGGTTCATGTGCAAGTTCGTAAACAATAAGCACTCGATTATTTTTTCCAACTGACACCGCATGTGATTTGGGTGCAATCAAAAAGAATGTCGTGAATGCTTCTTTGTCTTCAAAACTTTCATCAATAATTTTTAAACCGTATTTTTCTGATGCGGACTTTGGACCCAAAGCAGCAAACATTGAATACCCTTCATCTTCAGATACAAGTCGAGCAGCTTCACCATTACTGGAGACAGAAATTGTCGGCAAAGTCGTTTTTGCAATATTACCTTTGCATGCTCCCAGTGATTTGGGGTGTGCAACAATCTTCTCAATTGAAGATTCCGAAACACCACCTCTTGTCATCAAACAAAAGTGTAGATTCATTTTGATTGCTCCAACAATTCGAAACGGACAATCCTCCGTTCTCTTATACATTGAGACCAATTCAATGAATGATTCCAGCGGCTCTGCAACTCTACCTTCCGCCAATGTCTCCATCGCGATTGTTCCGTACCCTTCATGACCGCGAATCAAACCCAAAATTTCTGAATTTGAATTTGCAGGAACACAATTTGTCTCATCTGTTTTGGGAGCATCATAAATTTCCGACAGGATGTTGTATGCATCGTGCGAAAATGTTGCTCCAACCGGACCGAGAAACGTTATATTTTTCATTTATCTTCTCCTTTACTTTTATTTTATTGTTAATGTACTCCTTCTAAAAACAAAAAACCGCCATCCGAAGGGATAGCGGTTTGTCTTTAGAATATATACAACGCTAATTCACCCTTCGGATTTCCGAATTCTTAAACCAATTAAAGAATGAATTTGTGTGTATCACTCTGTTATAGTATCTAACCAAGTATTTTTACGCAAGATATAATTGACTTGATGATATATATATGTCAGTTTACTTTTATAAAATGAAAAACAAACTACCTAAAATTATTGTCATTGTCGGACCCACAGCTTCTGGGAAAAGTGATCTGGCGGTAAAAGTTGCCAAAGAAAAAAATGGTGAGGTTATTTCTGCTGATTCAAGACAAGTTTATAAAGGTTTAGATATCGGAAGTGGAAAAATTACAAAACGTGAAATGCGCGGTGTTCCACATTTTCTTTTAGATGTCGCAAATCCAAAAAAAGTTTTTACCGTTGCTGATTTTAAAAGAATTGGACAAAAAGCAATCAGTGATATTTTGTCACGTGGAAAAACTCCGATAATTGTCGGTGGAACTGGTTTTTATATTGATGCACTTGTATATGACATAGATATTCCAGAAGTTCCTCCAAATAAAATCCTTCGAGAAAAATTAGAGAAAAAATCTACTGAACAACTTTTCAAACAACTACAAAAACTCGATCCCGAACGATCAGAGGAAATTGATTCAAAAAATAAAGTGCGATTAGTGCGTGCGATTGAGGTTGTGAAAGCTTTGGGAAAAGTACCGAAAACAAAAAAGAAAAATCAGTTTGATGTTGAGTGGATTGGAATTGATTGGCCTGATGAAATTTTAAAGGAAAGAATTCACACTCGCCTGTTGAAAAGAATCAAATCCGGCATGATCAAAGAAGCAGAAAATTTACACGCGCAAGGATTGTCTTATAAGCGAATGGAATCTCTTGGCTTGGAATACAGATATATGGCACGATTTTTGAAAGGTGAAATTTCTCGCGAAGAAATGATTGCGGAACTTGAAATCAAAATTCGCCAATACACCAAACGCCAAAGAACTTGGTTTAAGAGAAATAAAGATATTAAGTGGATTAAAAACTAGGCCAACATCCTATCTACCAAACCCAACACATCGCTCGGAGTAGATTCTGCTTTAACGAGATATTTTGTGACTCCAAGATTATTTCCTTTTTCAATTGCTTCTGATTGGTCGCCCATGTTAGATAGAACAATTTTAATCGCACCTTGATCAAGATTTTCTTCTTTCATTGTTTGCATAAATTCAAAACCACTCATTCCAGGCATGATGATATCGATCAACATCAAATCAACTTTGTTTCCTGAACGCAAAACTTCTAGAGCCTCATCAGCTGAGCTACAAGTGATTGCTTCATAGCCTTCATTTTTTAGTCTCTTCGAATACATATCTAAAAGAAAAGTATCATCATCGACTAACAAAATTTTTCCTTTCGAAAGTTTTGCAACACTTTCCGTTGTGTTTTGTGTCTCTGAATTAGTTTGGTCTAAAGTAGATAATATTGATTGAAGTAATGTTGGTTTTTGCGTTATTGAAATCATGCCCTAATTTTACAACAAAATAAACGAAAAATCACACTTGGCGGGCCCACGAGGACTCGAACCTCGAACTGCGGTTTTGGAGACCGATGTTTTACCATTGAAACTATAAGCCCAGTGAAGATACTTTAACAAACAGAAGGCCATAAGAAAAGGAGCGGGCGCCTGCGGCGCCCGCTCCTTTTCCCTCTCCAACCCTAAAAAATTACTTCTTAATCTCTTTATAAACTGTAGGCTTTCGTAAAACCGGATTGTACTTTTTCAATTCAAGTTTTTTCTCAACAGTCTTCCGATTCTTTCGAGTAAATCGAATATGCCCTGTTTCTTGGCATTTAATTTTAACTAATTTATCTTGTGACATAGTCCATAGAGATTACCACAACCTCAGATTTTAGGCAATAAAGCTATATTTCCCTCACCTCTGGACTCAATAAGCAAACAACCTCTGATGCCAAAACTTGCCCACTGAATTGTTTACAAGAAATCTGATACCGTCCTGGATCTAACTCTAGAGGGCCTGAAACATCCACACTGACTGCCTCCTGACCATCCTTAGTCAAAACACATGTTGTTGCATCATTTACAGAGCTTATGTCTAACATACATCTTCTATTTGTAAGAATTTGCCGTATTCCACCATCAAACAACCTGCCTGGTGCTTGTTGTGTTGTAGAAGTTTCAATATCCACCTCAGTATCAAGAGGATTCAAAATTTCACAGTCAGATTTGCTGGTAAAGACGAGTTTGGATGATGAACTACCTTCATTGTCTTGCACGCTCACATTAAAGGTCTTGCTACCCGAATCAGTCCACACACGAGTTGTGCTAACTGATGAAGCTGTTGTGTATCCACTTGCTGGTAGTATTTGATCAACAAAACCATCATTATTCCAATCTATTAAAAATCGAATTCTTTTTCCTGCATTAACAGATTTAAAAGTATAAGGTATCTCATTTCCAACTGGATTGCTCACACAAGCATTTCTAGAAACAGATGGTGACTGCAAAAATAATCCTGGTATCAAAGCATCAGGAGTTACAGTAATAGGACAAGATATTTGTTGTGCAGAGATCATAAGATGACTCGATACCTTACTCCATTCTGACATAAGTGTCTCATGTGCAGGTTTTAGTAATTGAAGAGTGTTTTTTAATCCTCCTGTAAAAGAATACTTTTGAAATTTAATTGGTAAATCTGTATTTCCCATTAAATAATTTAGAATCTGCCAAGAACTTACGATATTACTATTGGAATAATTTGTAACTAAAGAAGGAGAAGCGTGTTTCAAACAACTATTAGCTGCAAGATTTCCATTTCCCCAACTTCCTCCTCCTGTATTACTGATACCATAATGAAACACACCATATGTACTACTAAATTGAAACAGCGCAGTGTAATTTCCCAAAACATCCATAACACAATCTTTATCACTACCAACACTAGCGCAACTTGTAGGCAATCCACTAATAGCTTTATTGGGTGGATTAACAGAAAGATCTGTATAAGTTTTAATTATTCCAGCAAAAGCACTATTCTCTTCTCTAATATAATTTTTTTCTACACACAAATTTGAAGGTGCAGCACCACCTGATTTCCAACTTCCATAAGGAGAGTCATATGTACCTCCACTTCCAAACCAAGAAACATCTTCATTCTGATGAGGAATAAACTCAAATTTTAATCTTGTTCCAGCAGGTACAGATGATCCACAAGCAACGACTTCACCTGTATTTAAATTTAAAACTCTGGTGCTATATCTGACAGTCGCGGTAACGTTTTTCAGAGCACCAGGAACTTTTCCTTTTGTTAGAGCTTCTATAGGAGTACCCTTAGTGATTCCATCTGGAGTAACTGTATTAGTGAAAACAAAAGAAGGATTAGGTGATGTCCAAACCACACTTTCAGCTTTAACTTGATTAATATCCCAGAAAAAAGCAGGTGAAAAAACTATTAGAAATATTAATAGTTTTTGAGAGTTTGATTTTGATTTCATTAAAAGTCCAAATAAAATTAACACCACAAGTAAGACTCCAGCAGCAACACTAATAATGATGTTGTTTTTTAATAAATTCATCAAGTACGATCCTGAATTTTCAAAAGAACCACAAGCATTGAATTGTTCACATCTGTAATAGACCGTATCCTCATCAACTAATTCATCGCCTTGATACAAAAACGCTTTAATTATAAATGTTGAATGATTACTCTTTGGCACAAATTTATCCAGTGTTGCCATCATGTCTCCAGAAATATTTCCAGAAAATTCATGTTCGTGAATCAAGTTACTATTTTCATCTAACACTTGTATAACAAGTCTTCCTTGTACAACACTATCTGCTGTATTGTGAAAACACGCAAATAATTCAACTTCCTGATTTTTAATTAATGGATATTGCTTAACGGCAGGAAAGTTAATTCTAAGTCTGTCTGCCCCACTCAAAACAAATCTTGGATTTAAAATTGATTTTGTATCTTTGTATTTTAGTACAATCTCAGAAAGATATACTGGATAATTTTTATCTGAAACATCAAAAGAAGCTTCCTTAGAACTTCGAGCGGGCACAGTAACCCACGATTCTTTTTCTTGAAGATTATTTTCTTGATGCATTGCATCCCAATAAAATGTCTTGAATGCAACAGGAACAGTGACCTCTTCATTCGTACTATTTACAACAGTCGCTTTAATTTTTGTAGGTTTTTGAGAATCTACCCTTGGAGGATAAGCTGCAAAAAAATATGGGGCATCATTTATTGTGACGCTATTTTTATCAAAATAAACACCAATATTTTGACCATCAACCACATTAAACTCAGCAGTATTACCAACAACATCATCAGTAAATGAAAGACCTAGTAGATTGTATTTATGGTTAGCTACAAAAAATGTGGCTACTTGATATTTACCACTCTTCGCAAAAGCTGGGACCTTCCATTCAAATTCAATTGGTCTAGACTCGTTAGCTTTCAAATTTAAATCCCTCAACACAATAAATTGATCAACTACATCTGGGCCATTATAATTTTGACCTTCATCATCATTCACTCGAAAAATTTTCACATACAAAGTTCCATTAACTATTGGATATTGATTCTCATTTTTAACATCACCAAAAAAAGGAACTGTAACGCCTGGCACAGTTCCAGGAATGTTTGTTTTAATATTTGCTTGAACAGATCCAAATTTATAATGGTCAAAACAAGATACTGTCTCACTTGCTTGTAGAGAATTTTTATCTTCTACTTGAGAATTTGTTTCCCAAATTTCTGTTGCTTGATTTACAACATTTTCGTCCACTTCAAAATTAGTATCAAAAAAGTCCGATAAATTATCTTTTGGAAATTCAACCGGAGCTGGAACTTCATTGCCTACAACCTGTGCAAAAGAAACTCCACTAAAAAATAAAGATAGATTTATAAAAAAGAACACCCAAATGATTTTAGACATGTATATATTATGTGTAAATTAAATGTAAATGTACATTATTCCTATCCCCACGAGACGTAATAATTCTTAACAACTTAAATAAAAAGAGTTGGTCAGACTCTGTTTTTAATGACCTAAAATGATTTACTTTCGAGAACGACTAATCCAAATTACCAATACAGTAAATGCAATTAGAAACGAACCAAAACTAAACCAAGTCCAGTGGATTCCTAACCTAACAGCCAAGAAGCCACTCACCAACAAACCAACTGCCCCACCGAAGTGATGAAACATTGAATCAAAGGATTCGATCGTCGCTCTTTCTTTCGAAGGAATCTGATCGTGTAAATATGCATCCTTCAAAGGATTAAACATCCCACGAAAGACTTCGTGTGCAAAGAACATTACAAGTGAAGCTGGAAATCCGATTAAAGATGTCACAACCACCATGAGCCCTATTCCAATTTGGGAAAAACTCAACGCGAGTTTTTCATTTGGAATAAATTTAAGAAGTCTCGGTACAAAAAATGCACCAAGCATCAAACTTAAAGGTATTCCAACAAAAACAAAACCAAGTTCTGTTCTTCCACTAAGATTCTCTGCAAAAAATGGTTGCCAATACATGTTCAATGGTTGTACTGAAAATACCATTACCATCACCACAAGCAGTACGAACCGTACATTTTTATTTTTAACACCATAATTAATACTAGACTTAACTGTATTTTTCATGGCGTCAAAACCATCTCTGAATGAAAATTTTTGTGGAACAAAATAATCCTCTTTGAGAAATATTGCTACTACAAAAGAAATTCCAAACGTGATAATTGAACAAACGAAAGGCAGCTTTATCGAAATATCACTAATCCATGCTCCAAATAAACCAGCAGCAACAACTGCTAATTGACTAATCTGCGCAGACCTCGAAAAAATATTTCGAAGACTTTCGGTATATCCATGATGTTTCAATTTATCCACAAACCAAGCTCGAAAAGCTCCACTCGCAAATGTACAACCCACCGCAATAACAAATTCTGCCGTGATAAATCCTGCAAAATTATTTGAGAAATAATAAACAAGAAAACCACAAAGCATAATAAGTCGTGACATCAAATAAGATTTCTTTCTACCGAACACATCAGCAAAAGCCCCTGTTGGAATCTCTGCGATAAACAAAGTTAGAAAGAATACAAAATTTACCAGGTTAACCTGAAAAAGATTGAGTCCATTTGATATAAGAAACATTGCATATGTTGAAGCAATGAACCCCATAGATGCACTGTTTAGAAATACCAATAAATAGTATTCCTTAATCGTTTTATTGATCATTTTTTAGTTTTTGTTTGTTTTTTAAAGAACTGAATACTAAATGAAAACCCGACTTTCATTCAGCCGGGACAATTTCAGAACAATTAGGAGGGCTTTTAAGCAATCAAATTGTCTCGGCTAAATAAAACATTTACAGGGTAAATACCCGCGAAAACGTTAAGAATGTGGGTATTTACCCAGGAATTCATTGATTTATTTGGCTTTTGACAACTTTTTGTCATGTTCAAAAATTACCATTTAAAGCATTTTTAGTCAATATGAAATAATTGACAGATAAACAAAAACCTGATATATTAATGAGGTTATGTCAGATACAACATCAAAAAGTTTTATAGGAAAAATATTATTCGTTTTGGGAGTTATTATAATTCTAATTATTCTTGCTTCCCTAATTATCAAATTTGTACCAAGAATCTTCAGTGGTTTAGCCAATGTTGGTTCTTCAATCCAAAACGTAGTCAGCAAAGATGAGATTTCAGTTACAGCAAGTGACGTTAGTCTAACTAACGGAGAAAGATTTGTTGTGAGCTGGGATTCTAATATAGATGAAGCTGGTGCTTATAGCATTAGTTACTCATGTGTTGATAATGTGGAGGTTGATATCGAAACAGCTAGCGGCGTACGTCGTCTAATTTGTGATAATCCATTTACACTAGGAGCAAATCCTGGATCTGTAACTCTTGTATCTACTCTAAATAAAGCAAATGCTTTTGTTGATGTGCCAATTAATGTAAGTTTCTCTCAAGGAAACACAGCTCCCCTAGCTTCAAACAGCGTAGTGGTGACAATCCAAAATGGAGACATCAATGCTGGAACTTTTGGTGAAAACGGAACTACAATTTCAGCAGAACCTGTTGAACAAATCGAAACACCAAGACCAACAACTACAACGTCTCAACCGAGATCAGTAGTTTACACTCCAGTTGTAACAGGACCAGCTGATTTATCTATCTCAAGTATTGCTCCAATTGGAAACAATAGAATTGCTTTTACTGTTTCAAACAACGGAGGAAGAAGTACTGGTAACTGGACTTTCAATTACAACACTCCAACTAGCCCAAAGGAAACACTGTCTTCTCCACTACAACCATCTCTTGGACCAAATCAATCTATTTTGTACACACTAACATTTAATGCAAAAGCTAGCGGAAACCAAAACGTAGTAGTACAACTTGATCCAACAAATATAATTTCAGAAGCTTCTGAAACAAATAACATCGGAACAATCACTCTTACAGGTGCTGCTTATGGTGGAGGTTCTTCAAATAATTCAGACAACTCATACAACTCTAGAGATGATGCAGACTTTGTAATAAGTAATCTAGAAGTAGGACGACTTTCTGGAAACAACTTTATCGAAGATGATGAAGCTGAAGACGGTGATGACGTTGCTATACGATTTATCGTTAAAAACAAAGGTGGAGATGAAACCGAAGACTGGAGATTTGAAGTTAGAAATCTACCTTACGACAATGGAAACACTTTCCGATCAAAAGAATATAATTCTCTAGAACCTGGTGAATCAATTGAAATCACTGTTGAATTTGAAAATATTGACGAAGGTGATTATGACATTCGAGTTGAAGTAGACTCTGATGACGACACTGACGAAGAAAGCGAATCAAACAACGATGACTCTGTGGATTTAGAAGTTGAAAGATAATTTATCTGGTAAAGTATATATAGAAAAAACGCCCGATTGGGATTTGTATCTGCTGATACAAATCCCAATCGGGCGTTTTTGTTTTTCTCTATAAGTCGATCTCCGCTTCTTTCGCGTTTGTAGTAATAAAAGATTTTCGAGCTGGCACATCTGTTCCCATCAACATATCAAACACAGCATCGGCTTCTTGTGCATCATTAATTGAAACTTGTTTCAAAATACGATTTGTTTTATCCATCGTAGTTTCTTTCAACTCGTCGGCGTTCATTTCTCCAAGTCCTTTATATCGTTGTACTCGCATTTTTGGAGTTCGTTTTGCCTTTCCTTCTGCCTCTTCTTCTACGACTTCTCCATCTTCATTTAATTCTTCTTCTTGTGGCATATCCTCATCACCTAAGTGAGCAATTTTTTCTTCTTCAGAATACAAATAAATAACTTCTTTTCCTCTTGTGATTTTATAAAGTGGAGATTGAGCAATATACAAATATCCTCCTTCGATAATCGGTTTGAAATATCTATAGAATAAAGTCAAAAGCAAAGTAGCGATGTGAGCACCATCGACGTCGGCATCGGTAGCGATAATAATTTTGTGATATCGAAGTTTTGAAATATCAAAAGTATCTCCAATTGCAGTTCCTAGAGCCACAACTAGATTTTTAATTTGTTCTGAACCAAGCATTCGATCTAGTCGAGCTCTTTCCACATTCAAGATTTTTCCTCTCAATGGCAACACAGCTTGTGTTCGACGATCTCGTCCAACTTTTGCAGTACCACCCGCAGAATCTCCCTCTACAATAAACAACTCACCTTCTTCTGCACTTCTAGTCTGACAGTCAGCCAATTTTCCGGGCAGTGTCATTCCTTCCAAAGCACCTTTTCTCAAAATAGAATCCTTCGCAGCTTTTGCAGCTTTTCGAGCTTTCACAGCAAGAATCGCCTTTTGAATCATTGCTTTTGCATCATCTGGGTTTTCTTCAAGGAAATATGTAAAAGCTTCACCAAAGGCGCTTTCTACAGCTCCACGAGCCTCCACAGAGCCCAATTTTGCTTTAGTTTGACCTTCGAATTGAATCTCTGGCATTTTCACAGAAATCACAGCAGTTAGACCTTCAAGCACATCTTCTCCTGTAAAACTTTCTTGATCTTTTGAATTTGTCTTTTGCTTCTTTAAATAATTATTCAAACTTCTTGTAAGAGCAGTTTTGAAACCTGTCACGTGTGTTCCTCCTTCTGGGTTGCTGATAGTGTTTGCAAAAGCATTTATTCTAGAAGAAATATCATCTACATATTGCAAAGCTACTTCAACATTCACATCACCAACATCTTGTTTGATATGAAAAATATTTTTATGAACTGGAGACTGACTTTTGTTTTGGTATGCAACAAGTGAACGAAGACCTCCTTCGAAATAAAAACTTTTTGAAGGTGATTCAATTTCAGTATCAGATAAATATTGAACTCCTTCTGGAACATCTTTTATTGAAATACTTCTCGCATCCACTACAGAAATTTTTAAACCATTCACAAGATACGCTTGTTGTCGCATGTGGTTTACAGTTCTTTTGTAATCAAAAATAACTGTTTCAAAAATTGTTGGATCTGGTTGGAAAGTTATAATTGTTCCATTGTATTTTGTTGAACCAACTTTTTTAACAGATGCTTTTGGTTTTCCAATATTATATTCTTGAACATATCTTGAACCTTCTTTGTGAACCTCAGCTCGTGTATAAACAGAAAGAGCGTTCACAACAGAAGCTCCCACTCCGTGCAAACCTCCTGATACTTTGTATCCTGATTCGTCTCCACCGAATTTTCCTCCGGCATGTAGAGTTGTCATAATTGTTTCAAGCGCAGAAACTTTTGTAGTTTTGTGAACGTCAACTGGAATACCTCGTCCGTTATCTGCTACACGAATTATATTGTCTGCAAGAAATGCAACTTCAATATTGTTTGCATGACCTGCCATCGCTTCGTCACGAGAGTTGTCGAAGATTTCAGTAATCAAATGGTTTAGACCATCTGGACCTGTTGTACCGATATACATTCCCGGTCGTTTTCGTACAGGTTCTAGACCTTCAAGAATTTGAATTTGATCCGCACCGTAACTGCTTTTAGATGGTTTTTTATCTGCCATAAATGTCCGTTAATTTTACCAAACTACACCTTATTTACAAGGTATTTTTGTGGTGTAAAAACATTAATTTTAGTAAAATTTAGTTTGACAAAAGTTAAATATAATACATAATATAAATGTAAGATCTTAAACAATATACCAACGAAAGGAACACTTCAAATGAGCAAGGATGGGATAGTGCCCGAAATTAAAGAAAAGATGATTCATAAAGTTGTCAGAGTAGATCGCACCCGAACTCCTCAAGAAACCTTGAAAGCCACTGGTCGAAGCTTATATGCTGACAACGAATCAATTATCAACACCATGCCCCGAGGCGAAAGCGATGAGGTGGAGGTGATCTTCTTTCAGGTCGGTCGTGTACTGACACATGAAGACCTAGCTCAGGAGTTCAACCTACGAGGTCTCAAACCCGCTGATTCTTACTCTCAAGCCAAAGCAAATGAAGATGATCCCATATTCGCCGAAGAACATCCCAATGGAACTCACTGGGAACACAATGGGAAATGGTGTTTCTCAACATTCGACGTTTGGGATGGTGAACAGGTCGTGGATGTTTCTTGCAGTGGCAGAGGGTGGCTTGAAAGCTGGTGGTTTGCCGGTATTCGCAAGTAAGAAATACTTTGAGCTCAGTCCATAAAAATTTCAACCTCCTGTATCAGACTACTTCGGTAGTACTGGTACAGGATTTTTCTTTTTAAATTTATATACTACCCCTCTAAAATAAAAATCTAGCCCGAAAGCTAGAGTATCAGCCCGCTGGCTGAAAGAAAGCAAAAGCAGTTTCTGATGTCAGAACATACTGCTTTTGATCGATGTAAGCTTTCAGATTCAACTGCTTGGCTTGTTTTTTCATGCCAAGATGAATCTTCTGACCCTCCGAATCCAAAACCGGTTCGTGCATCATAATAATCCGTCGAAACTTCATATTTTCAATGCCAAGACTTTGCATCTCCAAACTCAAGAGAAGAGCTACCTCAGGAGAAGTCTTGTGACTCGAAAATCCCAAAGCACTCGTCTCCTCAGAAATCTGCTTATACGTCGTCTTCACCGGATCGAATTCACTTCTGGAAATCAAGACAATGTTTCCTTTAGGAACTCCCACACCGGAGAAATCCAATTTTTGAATGATGTCTTTTGCATCACTAAAGACATTGATACCAACAGGATTGAAACCGCGATTCCAATTATCCAAAGTACACAGCCAGTCTTCGCCAACCATGCCGGCCGCACCGCAAGTATAAATAGTATTAAGATCTTTCATTTAAACCTAATACAACCAAAATTGCGGTTTTCTGTATACTTGACTATACTGCTTAAATATGTTAAAATACAAGAGTAAAATAAGTTCTTTGAAACGTAGTTGAGTTTGGAAGAAAGGTCGCAACATTCCGTTGTTATCTTTCAAATCAAACTTAAACTACAAAATACCACTATGAAAACCACACTATCCAGCATTTCATTCTATCCTGTCAAAGGCCTCACACTCAAAAACGACCTCGTTACGAAGGTTTTAGGTTCAGCAGACTGGAGATTTCAGAATGAGGGCTCATTTTGGAAGGGGGAATTCTACGTCCCTGGATATCCTCTCTTGATACCCAACAATGATATCGAGATCGAAGTCTTGGACAACGAAGTGTTTGTTATCCGTGATTCCACGGGGAAAGTCACACTGAGAGGAGTCCTCTCCCATGTCGACAAACCAGAAATGGGCACAGCTTACATGTTCCAGAGTGCACAAGCTGTCGTATTTTGGCCCAACGAACAGAACCCCATTGGGGAAGGAGTCCAGAGTGATCACTCCCTCACAGGTTGCGTCACAGTGGTCTGGAAATTCAAAGAATAGTGGTAAACCCACTCGGTGAAGTAACCGCAGAGTTCAAACCTCTTAAAACTTCAAACCTCCCGTACCAGCAATACTATGTAATGCTGTGCGGGATTTTTCTTTTTAGCTGCATAAATTAATTAATATTACTTGTGAGTACATTGCGGAGCCGTCCCAAACGGCGAGCGAAACGAAAAACAAAAAGGAGACATTTATGTCTCCTTTTTGTTTTATCGTGGGTACGAATAAGTAATATTAATTTATTTACGCAACAAAAATACACAACCTCCTCCAAAACTCCTCAAACTTCCCCCTCTCCACAAACAAATTTTTCTTTATCCCCTTCTTTGTATCCGGATCGTTATACATAAACCCAGCAATATCCCCATCGTCATCTTTTTCAAAACCTGTAATCACAATCAAATGCGAAGATTTATTTTGATCAAATCCCGCAGACACAGACACAACAACAGGTCTTCCTGCTTTCAACATTTGTGCAATTTTTTTAATCCCAGCTTTCGCCATCTTTGCATCATAAATACTCGGCGTTCCAGAATTTTTTCCAAGACTCACCAACTGACTTTTAAATTCTTCTCTGTATGCAAAAATTCCACGGTTTCTAAAAATACGCACAAGCGCTTCATGATCCCAACCATTTTCACCATACCCTCCGATTTTTACACCTTCATCAATTAACGCATCGATACTTTCATCATTGTCAGGATAAAAATATTTGATAATCATCTTTGCACAAGTCACTCCGCAAGCACGAGAATGCCACTTCGGTTCTAACACATTTTGATATTGAGAATAATAAGGCACATCCAAAAAATACATGAGCTTATTATACGACAACTATCTCACCATCCAATCTTTTTGACTGTTTAAAACCTCTGAAACTTTTTCCATAATTTTATTTATCTCTTCATCAGTTAAAGTTTTTTCGTGCGACTGAAAAACAATTCTAAACGCGTATGAAACTTTTTCATCTTTCACGAATTTATCAAACAGGCGACTTTGCACCACAAGCTCTCCAGCATTTTCTTTAATCAAATTGAAAACAAAATCTTCTGAAATTTCTTTTGGCACCCATACAGCAACATCGCGCACAATAAAAGGATACACAGAAAATGCTTTATATTGTTTTGGATAAAAATCTTTTTGAAGTTTATAAAAACTTGTTGGTGAAACTTCTGGTAGTTTTTTAATTACTTTATCTAAATTAATTTCTGCTACTTTATCTGCAATTTGAAAATCTCCATCAGACAAACTGAATTTTGTTTTTAATTCTTCGATTGTTAGTTTTAAAGATTTTGCGTTTGAACTAGCAATTCCAAGAGTCCAAGCTTCGTCTGCAACGCAAAATACTTTTCCAATTTCGAAAATCTTAATTTCACTCAAACCAAGTAGATCAACATTTCTTGTATTGAAATCCAAACTTTCTTTCAGTCCATCAGAAATATTCTTTCTCATGAAGCCTTTGTCTTTTGTTAATGGATTTGAAATCTCCACTTCACCCGCACTTCGGAGTGTATATGTCATTGTATCTGTATATCCAAGATTCAAAAGAAAATCTGCAAACTCTAGCAAATAATAATGAGTTTTATCTACAACTACAGGACTTTCTCTTTTCACTTCTTTACTTTGAATATTTTTATATCCATACACTCTCGCAATTTCTTCAATCAAATCCACAGTTCTACGAATATCAATTCGCTCGTCAGGAACTGCCACTACGAATCTTTTTTCATTTTCATCAAAAATTCTTCCATAATAAACAACGTCTTTAAATTCAGGTGAATTATCTACATCTTCGATCACAACACCTTTATCATCTGAACTAGTACAATGAATTATTTTTTCATCTCCTAAATAAACACCTAAATGATCAATTGGTATTTCTACTTTTGTACCGTCCATAAATTGTTTAGATACAGAATGTTCCGGTTCAACCATTGATTGAATCTCTGGATTATCTTTGAATTTATTTTGATTAGATTCACTTACCACGTGTTCATTAGAAAAAATAATATCCCCTGGTTCCAAATCTTCTTTACTAATTTTTTCTGACCAAACTAATTGATCAATAGAAATTCTTGGAATTGATTGTCCTGACTGCAAAGCTGCATAGCAAGTCAAAGAAGAACAATCAAAAAACTCTGGGCAATCATAAAGAACTCTAGATCCAAACTTATAAGGCTTTCCTTCTAAACTTTTTAGAGTTTCAATAAAATTATCTTTTGCTTTTACAATTTTATATTCAAAATTCAACTTACCGAAAATATCTTCGATTTCTTTTTCAGAAATATTTGTTCCTAAATATTTATTTACTTCTTCAACTGAAACACCAGTTTTATATTGCCCAGCTTTTCTAGGATAAATATCTACAATACTTCCAACTTTTGTATTGTCATCCGAAGCATACTTCAAAAGCATTTCTGTAAGTCGATTCATCGCAATTTCTGACCAAAGAGGTGTGATATCTCTCTCAAATCTTTTTGAAGATTCAGTATCAATTCCCAGAGCTCGACGAGTCTTACGCACAGTCACCGCATCAAAGTTTGCTGACTCAAGCAAAAGATTCACAGTTCCTTCTGCCACTTCAGCTTTCTTTCCACCTTTAATTCCTGCAATTGCCAAAACATCACTTTCATCTGCAATCACCATTTCATTTCCTGCAAATTTAACTTCTTTATTATCAAGAGTTGTAAAATTAGTTTCTGCATCGGCACCTCGAACTAAAATTTTCTTTCCACTCAATTTATCAGAATCAAAAGCATGCATTGGTTGTCCCAAATCAAACATCACAATATTTGTACAATCCACAATATTATTAATTGATCTTTGTCCGATTGCTTCCAACTTTTTTTTCAACACATCTGGAGACGGCCCAAACTTAACTCCACGAATTTCTCGTGCCACGTATCTCTTACAATTTTTATCACTCACTTCCACAGAAAATTCTGTTTCAAAATCTACTCGACTCAATTCGTTTGGATATTTTTTCAAAGGAATACCAGCCAAAACATTTACCTCTCTAGCGATTCCATAATGTGCAAAAGAATCATGTGCTCTGTTTGGTTGCACATCTATTTCATAAAGAAAATCATCACCATCTTGTTTTATAGATTCCACTTCGTACGCACCAGCAGTCAAAATATCAGCCAGCTCTTTAGCTTCTGGAAGTTTTCCATCTAAATGTTCTTGAAGCCAATTGTGTGAAACTCGCATGCTCATATTAAAATTGATTATTAAATCTTAAGTCACCAGATTGCAACAAACGAATATCATCAATTCCGTGAAGCATCATTGCGATTCGATCCCATCCGAAAGCAAAAGCGTACCCTTGATACTCTCGCGGATTAACCCCACCTCTTTCCAAAACTTTTGGATGCAACATTCCCGCTCCCAAAACTTCAATCCATCCAGAATTTTTGCAAACAGAACAACCTTTTCCATCACACTTAAAACATGACATATCAACTTCCACTCCTGGCTCTACGAACGGAAAATATCCAGGGCGCAAACGCGTTGTAGTATTTTCTCCGAAAAGTTTTTTGAAAATACTTTCAATTGTATATTTCATATGACCAAGATTTAAATCTTTTCCAATCGCAGTACATTCAAACTGATGAAAAACTGCTTCGTGAGTCGCGTCTGTAGTTTCGTTTCTATAAACTTTTCCAAAATAAAGAATCTTCAATGGCACTCCACGCTCTCTAGGACCTTTCACTTGTCCAGCCGAAGTTTGAGTTCGAGCCAATTTTCCTGGAACATTTTTCAACCAAAAAGTATCTTGCTCATCTCGTGCAGGATGAGAGTCTGGCACATTCAGCGCGTCGAAGTTAAAAAACTCAGTTTCAATTTCTGGAATTTGAAATACATCAAAACCCATCTCATCAAAAGCTTCTAAAACTTGATGCATTATTTGGTTTAGTGGATGAATATGACCCTTTGGTTCGTTCATGATTTAGAAGTTTATCAAATTTCAGCTCGATATAAGTCTTGACCGTCTTTTACAAAGATTGTATTACCATCTAGTTTAAAATCAGGTTTTACACCTTTAAAAATAGTTTGAACATTCGGTTTTGATCTATCATCGGCTTCTACAGCAAAAACATGTTTTCCTGTAGCCACAACAAACACATCGTTTCTATTTGGGAAAAAATCAAAACTTCGAATATCACTGTCTAAAGATATTATTATTTGATCTCGACAACCGCGAATATCACAGAAGAAAAATGGGGTCGACTGGTAATCCCCTGTCCATACCATATGAATATCTCCAGCCTCAAGCCACGCTATCATTTTACTATCTTCTCTCAAACCTTTTTTAGTTTCCAAATCTTTAATATTTAATTTCTCTAAGTATTCAGGGATTTTTATTTGAGTTGTCGAAGTAGCTTTTGTAGATGTTGATTTAATAATTTCTTTTTCAAAAACTAAAAGATTTTTATCTGGTGTTGTAGTAGATGTAAAAATATCTAAAGTTTCATCATATTCTTCATTTGCAACTTTTGTTGATGTAGCTTTTATCTTTGGATCTGTATTTGCCACAATACTAAACTTATCTATTTTTTCAAAAGGAATGTCTGTTGGCAACATCAAAACACGCGCTTCAGTAACAAGATTTGGATGTACAAACAATTCTTTATACCAAGTTGCATAACCTTCTTTCTCTACCCTTATTTTATAAGTCTCATTTGATTTTAGATTTTGTACTAAAATATTTTTTAATAAAACTCCACCAGACTCACTAAACTCATCATCGATAAACACATTTGCTCCAGATAAATCTGAGTGTACAAAAATACCTCCAGTCTTAACAAAAGAAAAATTATCCCAATCAACTCTATATCCAGAAGAATATGTTAGGAGAATTGGCACACCTGCTAAAAAAATAACTAGAAGCAAAATTAAAGAAGAAGATCTTTGTTTTTTTGATAAAGGTTTCATTATTGAATCTATTTTAACTCACTTCTGTGTTTTGGTGTAACCCAAAATCCCATATACTTTCCAAACATCAATCTTGTTTGTGAATCCAATCCTGGAATCGCTCCAAAAATAATAATTGTAAAAGGAATAAACAACCATTGTGCACCCATGATAAACCATTTTGTTTTTCGCCACTTAATGTATTCCGGCATTTTTGGAATCAATGTGAAAGCAATCACAGCAGAAAGCACAAGACCTCCCATGGCTAAAATCATTAAGTTTCTTGTGATAATCGGAAGGTTGTATGAAAGTACAGTTGTTCTAAACTCTGAACCTCCTAAAATCAGTGGCAGCCATCCTAGAAGCAGAATCACAAGCGGGTTTGTAGCCAAAGACCAAAAACCTTCAATCTGAATTAGACTGTATTTAATTTTGTCCTTTAGAGCAATCTTCTTGTGTTTAATAAAATTGAAAAGCATGTAAGGCACATTTTCTACTCCCCAACTCCATCGTCGGTGTTGTTTGTAAATGTTTACCATTGTCTGCCAAAATGTAGGAGCTAAGTTTGCGTCCATAGAAACAGGATATGAAATTGGGATTACTTTATAATTTCCATCATGCGCAAAAAATAGATTCCAGAAAATTCTTGAATCTTCAGATACCATATTTTTTTGCCAATAACCGATCTTGTGAAGAACAGCGAAAGGAACTGAGTGAGAAGAAAAAGTTGTAAGTTTTTCTGGACGCTCTTGTTGAATCATTTGCCAGAAAGTTGAAGACATCGCAGCAACACGAGAAACTGCAGGAGCTTCCCAAATATTGTTGTTGTAAAGTGGAACTGGTTGATACGAAGCATGAAAACGATCCTCTGTTGTAAGGAAATGCCATGTTAGACAAAGTAGATATTGTTCCCAAGCGATGGTGTCGACATCAAAAGCAGATACCAAAACATCTTCGTAAGCCAAATTATTTGGATCAAGAACTTCTATTCTTGCTCTCTCTGCAGCATAAGAAATATTTGAACCCTTTCCGGCCATTTCTCCTACAGTGTCAGCAGGATGTCTTGTTGTAAGAAAATGAGCAAATTCATTTTCATATTTAGATTTCATTTCTTGCGCGAGAGCCCAAGGTTCTTCACCCGCTCTTTCTTCAGCGGCTAGTACAACAATAATTTTCTTTTTGTCGTATTTTGTTTTTAAAAGAGATTCAATACCACCTTCAACCACACCTCTATCTTCTTTATAGAAAGGCAAAATAATCATGTGATAAATATGATCGTATTTGTGACCTTCCAATTCTTTTGACCAATCAACTTTTATATTATGCAAAAGACGCTTCCAGTTGTGTCTATGGTGATATGAAAGATGCATTGTTTTCAAAAGCCAGTACAAATCGAAAGCAATAATGAAAAACGCTGCCCAAACAGGTTTGAATATAGAAAAAATAACAATGATTAGAATTGTTCCCCAAGAAAGTGCTCCTGGTAAAATCTCTAGTAACCGAAAAAGTTTTCTGTCTTTTCCCTCTAAATGAAATGCGTGTCCTGCACTAAATCCTGGTGTTTTTATATACTCCTCATTTATATCGGAATTCATATTGGAGCCACTTGTCAGGCTCGAACTGACGACCTATTGTTTACAAAACAATTGCTCTACCAACTGAGCTAAAGTGGCGGTCTCTAATTTATTTATTTTGATTCAACTGAGCGTCGTATCTCTCTACAGCACGTAAGTGCTCAGAGACATATCCTTTTGCTGAACCATCTGTTCTTCCTTGCACTAAACTAACTGCTTTCAGAGTTTTACGCAAGGCAAATCCCCAAAAACCAATCAATAGATGCAAAACAAATATCGGTATCTTTTTCAATTCGTGAAAAATCTTTTTTCGCTTATTTTGAATCCACGCAACACTTATCTTCCAAATATCAATGATCAATTCGTCCAACGCTTCTCGAAATTTATTAGAAATAATATCACGACCAATTTTTATTTCCAGCATTTTAAACAATACCATCACAAGCATTATGATTGCTGAAAAAGCAAAAATATTTATTAAAGTCATGTTGAACTATTCTACCACTGAGAAACGAGCGATGCGACCAACTTCAATTCTCTCTCCAAGTTTTTGAACTGCTTCTTCAATCAGTTGAGCAACTGTTTTTGAAGAATCTTTAATATAGTCTTGGTTTAAAAGAGTTTGTTCTTTGAAATATGCAGCCAATTTTCCTTCTAGAATTTTTTCTTGCATTTCAGCAGGTTTGTCTTGAATATCTTTTTCAAATACTTCTATGGCTTTTTGTTTTGCAACTTCGTCGATTTCAGAAACTCTCACGTATTGAGGGTTTGTTGCTGCTACTTGCATAGCTAGATCTCTTGCTAGAGCTTGGAAGTGTTCGTTCTTTGAAACGAAATCTGTCTCACACAAAAGTTCTACAATAACTCCAACATTTCCACCTCCGTGAACATAAGAAGAAACTGTTCCAGCACCCAAATCTCTGTCAGCTTTTTTTGAAGCTGCTTTTGAAGAAAGTTTTTGCAAGATGATTCTCGCTTTATCCATATCTCCTCCAGCTTCTTCTAATGCACCTTTACATTGCATCATAGAAACACCTGTAGCTTCTCTCAACTCTTTGATTTGCGCTGTTGTCACAGTCATAAAAATTTGAAAATTATTTTTTAAAAAACCCAATAAAACCGATAACTATCTTGTGTTTGCAGCAGGAGCTGTTTTCTTTTTCTTTACCCCTGCTTGGTATGAAGAAGTTAATTCTGCAAGGATGTAATTCATTGTAGCAACTGAGCTGTCGTTTCCAAGTATTGGGAAACGAATTCCGTCGATATCACAGTCTGAATTTGAAAGTGTAATAACTGGAATTTTTTCTAGCTTAGCTTCTGCCGCTGCGTTGTATTCTCTTTTAACGTCGATGATAAATACAGCTCCTGGTCTTGATTTCATGTTTACGATTCCACCAAAACGATTTTCTAGTTTATCAATTTCTCTGTCGATAAGTAGTCTTTCCTTTTTTGTGTATTTTGCCAAAAGACCTTTTGTCTTTTCCATTGTTAGTTTTTCAAAACGAGAAACTCTTTTTTGAATTTCTTCAAAGTTTGTAAGTGTACCTCCGATCCAACGACCAGCAACATATGGTTGGTCAACTTTCTCAGCTGCATCTTTGATTGGTCGAATAGATTCTCTCTTTCCTCCAACAAAAAGAATTTGTTTTCCATTAGCTCCCAATTCTTCAACAAATTCTTTTACTACTTCCAGTTGAGCTGAAGTTTTTTCTAAGTCAAAAATTTCAATTTTATTTTTAATACCAAAAATAAAAGAAGCTGTTGAAGGGTGTCGTCGAGATTTTGAATAACCAAAATGAGCACCTACTTTAAATAGGGCTTCTACGATATCTTTATTAACTGTTTTTCCATTAGTCATGTAGGCACGAGTTTATCAGAAAGTCCTTTATATCGCAAGAGTTTTAAGCAATTATGAGTTTTGGGCAAATTCTGTGATTTTGTCGAAGATGTCCTGAATGTCTCCCATCATGATACCGTCCAGATTGTGCCAGTTTTCTTTGATTCTGTGATCTGTGACACGGTTTTGAGGGAAATTATAAGTACGAATCTTCTCAGATCTATCCCCTGTTCCCACTTGTTCTTTTCGTTCGGCTGAATATTTTTTAGCCTCTTCTTCTTCTTTAAGTGCCTCAATTTTGGCAACTAGAATAGTCATAGCTCGCTCACGGTTGGCTTGCTGGCTTCTTTCGGCAGTAGAGCGCACATCAAGACCTGTAGGAATGTGAATTATTCTCACAGCAGTTTCCACTTTGTTTACGTTTTGTCCTCCAGCGCCACCAGCTCTTGAGAATTCCATTTCAAATTCTTCTGGTTTTATTTCCATTTTAGATTTCTTTCGAATCGGTAGGACAGCGACAGATGCAGTTGATGTATGAATTCTTCCTTGCTTTTCTGTGGCAGGAATTCTTTGTACACGATGAACCCCTGTTTCGTATCGTAGAGTTTTATAAACATCCTTTCCGCGAATTTCAAAAGCAACTTCTTTATAACCACCAACAGAAGATTGTGAGTCATGAATTTTTTTCACATTCCAACCTTGCTTGTCTGCATATCGTTGATACATTTCTGCCAAGTTGTGAGCAAAGATAGAAGCCTCATCTCCACCAGCACCAGCTCTCACTTCGAGCACGATTTCATTTGGAAATTCTTCTTCAAGCGCTTCTTCTTTCAAAATTTCATCCATTTGGACAATAAGAGCTTTTTGTTGAGATTCTATTTGAGATCTTTCTTCTGCAGCCATTTCACGCATTGATTCATCATCAGAGATTGCATCTAGTTCTGTTTTTTGTTTTTCCAGACGCTCAAATTCAGACGCCAAAAATTGGGTCTTCTGACTTTCTTTATATTTTGTTAAATCAATTTCTTCCATATGCCTATATTAGCAGAGTTGAAAAATTTATTATATGAACTGCTTTTGTTTACAGATAAATTTAAAAAACGTTGCTGAGTGTGCATCCGCAGGATTATATAACGAAGTTATATAGTCCGAGGACCGCACACAATGCAACGTATTTTTAAATTTATTTTTTAGTAGAAGCAGCTCGTTTTTTGTTGAATTTTTCAACTCGTCCAGCAGTATCTAATACTTTCGCCTCCCCTGTATAAAAAGGATGACAAGAACTACAGATTTCAACATCAAGACTTGCCTTTGTAGAAGGAACAACAAATGTAGCTCCACAAGCGCATTTAACTTCTGATTGGTCGAAATTTTTTGGGTGAATATCTTTTTTCATAGTCGCTAAAATATAGCTAATTTATTGATTTTAGTCAACATCGGCTAGGAATTCAATTTGGGTTTGGAATCCTGTGGCATGAGAAAGCACTGATGTTCCATAACTTTGGCCAGGTCCACCAGCATAATTACTTCCTGCATAATACTTAGCCGCAGCAGTATGTTCTGCTGTATAACCACCATTTGCAGCACCTAAATCTCGTAAATAAAGCGCTGTAGCAGTGAAAGCATGTTCTGGATTCCATGGGTTTGGAGTAGAAATTCCTAGAGCTGCTGCGATTTTTGGTTCATAAGACTTCCATGTAGCTGGAATAAACTGCGAAGGTCCCATGGCTCCTCCCCAACCACCAACAGAAGCAATCGGACAAGAAAGCGGTGTAGTCTCATAATCTAATCCTAATTTTGCAGTTATTTCCTTGAAAGTAGTTTGATCATCTCTCCACGAACATGGTGAAGCTGCACCAGTACATGACTTTCCATTTGCTACGTAATTCGCATAGTGAAGTGGTCCAGGCATAATAGCTGTGTACTTTTTAGTATCAGGATCACCCGCTCTGTTACATGTTCCTACGTTGTTTCCCAGATCAGATTCTTGTTTTAAAATCGCAAGAATTAAAGCCGGTCTCACACCTGTAGCCTTTCCAGCAACGTTCGCATATTTCACAGCGTCTCCAAAAGAAATACCAGCAGTGTCACGCAATCGGAAAAGCGCAGAACGAATTTGCGCAGCTCTCGATCTTTTTTCCGCTAGATAAGATTCCAATGTAGCTTCTGCTTGTTTTGAATATGAAAGTAAACTCGATTGATCTTTTTCCTTTGCTTGAACATTTTTCTTTTGAGCCTCAATCTCTGCTTTTACATCTTGCTCTTCAGCTTTTCTTCTTTCTAGTTTTGCTTTTTCTTCTTCTGTTAATCCACGAATATCTCTTATTTCAGCAAATAATTCTTCTAGTGAAGATTGCAAAAGATTATAAGAATCGATTGTTACAAAAAAATCAGAAAAATCTTCTTGCGACAAAATAATTTCAACTAAAGATGTATCGTCTAATTCATTTTTTCTTTTAATCAATTGTCCTAGATTGTCTTTACCTCTTTCTAGTTTTTCATTTAATTGATTTACAGTCTGGTCTCTCAAAGCAATATCTCCACTCAATGTTTTAATCTCAATATTTTTTTTATCAATAGAAAGTTGAGTTTGCTTTATTTGAGTTGTTAGTTTTGAAAGCTCAGTTTGAATTGTGGCAGATTGAGCTTTTTGTTGTTGAACAGAACCCTCTAGTGCTTTTTCTTCTTCACTAATTCTTTGATATTCATCACAAAGAGCTTTTGTATCACTATCTTCAGGATTTTTACAAACCTCTTCTACAGATTGTGCAAAAAGTAATTTGGCGGCGAAAAATAGGAAAAATAAAACTAAAATAAAAAATACGGTATAGCCGACAACAAACTTTACTAATCTAACAGACTGCTTACTCATAGGTAAACATTATACCTAAAAAATTTGATTTAGGCTTCTTCTTTTTCAGACTCAGCTTTCTTTAGTTCGCTTTCTGTTTTTACTGCAGATGGATCGAATTCAACAACTGGTTCTTCCTCTTCCTCTCTTTGAGCTTGGATTAGAACAACAACTTCTTCAGGGTTTGTTAGAAGTGTAACTCCAGATGGCATTACAAGGTCGCTAACGTGAATTTGTGAGTCCATATCAACAAGGGCATCAATTGAAACTTCGATTTCATGAGGAAGATCTTTTGGCATAGCCTCGATTTCAATTTCGTGAAGTACCTTAACAACAACTCCGCCTAGTTTTTCGGCAGCTGATTCTCCAACGAATTCCAAAGGAACATGAACAGAAACTTTCTTTCCTTTTTCAATAGCATAAAAGTCTGCGTGAATCATATCTCCACGAACAGCGTCTTTTACAACGTCTTGGATCAAAACTTCATGAGAGTCACCATCCACAGAAAGATTTACAACTGTTGATTCTCCAGCTTCTTTCAATGTTTTTAGGAAAGCAATTGTGTTGATTTTAATAGAAATAGCTTCTTGTTTTGGACCATATACAACAGCAGGAAAAGAACCGCTTTTTCTAAGAGCTTTCAAATCTTCTTTAATATCTCGCTTTTGTGCTTCTAAAATCATGCTATTTATATATTTATTAGTGGGCTTGATTATACACAGAGATTAAAAATTGGCAATATTTATTCAATTATCTATTTGCCCACAATATGACTTTTCATATATTCCAAAGTACCCCCAACCTTCTTTCCTGGGTTGAAGATGTTGTTTGGATCAAAGATGTTTTTGACTTGTTGGAAGAGTTTATATATATCATCGCCAAACATTTGTCGCACATAAGGAGTACGAATAATACCGTCGTTGTGCTCTGCGGTAATTGTTCCACCAAATTCATGGACTAGCTTGTAGACCTCATCAGAAACTATTGGGATTTTAGCTCTTTCACTTTCTTTCTTTAAATTCATCAGGGGAATAATATGCAGATTCCCTTCTCCTGCATGACCGACGATATTAACTGCGATTTTATTTTTATTAAGTATTTTAAGAAGTTTAGGGAGAAATTGAGGTAATTTTTCTGGTAAAACACACACATCATCTATAAAAGGAGCGGTTTGTTTATCTTTTACTTTTTCTCGAAGGAGATTAAAACTCTCTCGACGCATAGTCCAATATTTTTCAGCTTCTTCTATATCGGCAATAACTCGATAATGAAGAGCGTCGCCTTTTAGCGCTTCTACAACTTGTTCTACTTTTCTGTCAGCTTCTTTGTCTGTGCTTTCGGCAATTTCTACCAACACAATCAATTTTGGTAATCCACCCAATTTCAGACTAATAATAAACTCCGGCCAAAATTTAAATAAAAATTTAATAAAATTTGTTCCAGTCTTTTTTGCAATCTCTGGCATAAAACGAATACCCAGTTTCAAAGTCACATCATCAAAAGTCTCCATACTTTGCGCACCGATTGGTAAAAGTTTATTTACAGTTTTTGGTAGGTCGTCCCAATTTTTAAAGAAAAGTGTCACAAGTCTTTTGTGTTCTTTCATTTCTATCACTCGTATTTCTGCAGAAGTCATCAACCCAAGAGTACCTTGAGATCCTGTGAAGAGTTGAGTTAGATCGAATGTTCCAGCTTCTTTGTCGTACACATCCCATAGAGCATACCCCGAACTGTTTTTTGTAGTTTTTGGTTTTGCAGATTTAATCAAATCGTAATTTTTATCAATCAAATCAAAGGTTCTTCGATAAATTTCACCTTCAAAATCTTGTCGACGCATTTTATCTTCCAGCTCAAGCATAGAAAGTTTTTGGAAATTATATTCATGACCGTTTGCTAAAATCATATTTAGTTTTTCGACAAAATTTCTCATTTGTCCGTATCTCAAACTGTTCTCACTTCCACAGTTGTTCATAATCATTCCTCCAAGTGCGGCGATTCCTTTTGAAGCTGGATAAACTGGCATTGAAACATGCTCAGGTAGAGTAATTTTTTCAAAGTCTCGATAATAAACTCCGGGTTCCACAACTGCACGCAAAGTTTCTAAATCAACTTCTTGATGATTGAAATATTTTGTGAAATCTAAAATAATTCCCTCACCTATTGCTCCTCCTGACATATCTGTACCTGCAGATCTAGCTGTAATTGAAAGGTTTGGAAAATCATTTTTACTTTGCAAAGTAAAATTTACAATTTTCTCTAAATCTTTTTCATTTTTTGGAAAAACTACAACTTGCGGTCGAACTTGAAAAAGACTCGCGTCACGACTATATTTTTCTAAAGTTTGAGAATCAACAAGAACATCACCTTGAATAATTTCTTTCAACCTATCAGCTAAAATTTTTGATGACATTTTTATTTTATAAAATTAAACAACTCTAACCGATCTCTTACAGATTCTTTTATTGCATCAACTGTTGGTTGCAAAAATTTATACGGAGCGATTTCTTTCTTTTGTTCTTTTAGTGCTTTTTTCAGAGCTTCTTTGAAAGCTATTCTGATTTCAGTATTGATATGTATAGTCGAAATACCAGCTTTAATTGCATCTTGAAAATCTGCGTCCGAAGTACCAGAACCTCCATGAAGTACCAAAGGAACTCCGCAAGCTTGTCGGATTTCAGAAATTCTTTCGATGTTTAATTTAGGATTTTTTCCTTTACTCAACATTCCGTGCATATTTCCAACAGCTGGTGCTAAGAGATCTACACCTGTTTCTTTTACAAATCTTTTTGCTTCTTCTGGGGTTGTAAGAAACTTTTCATCTGTTGCTACACCATCTGGAACTTTATCTAAAATTTTTGAAGATTGTCCGATGTTTCCAAGCTCAGCTTCGACCAAAACATCACGTCCAGAAGCTCGCGCATAACGAACACATTCTCTTGTGGCGATAATATTGTCTTCATATGAAAGTTTTACTCCATCAAAAATTACCGCATCGAATCCTGCATCAATCGCTTTTTTAACACCTTCAACACTGTACGTGTGATCAGCATTTAGAAATACCGGTTGGTTGTATTTTTCTCGATAGACTTGCACTAGCGCCGCCGCTTCGTGAATTCCGACGAACTCCCTTTCTCCTTCTGAAACCCCGATAATCACTGGCAGCTTAAGCTCACGCGCGGCGGCGCACACTCCATGCAAAGCCTCCAAGTTTGAAATATTAAAATGTCCCACAGCAATTCCCTTTCTTTCAGCATCAGCAACATAATCTCGCAATTTATTCATAAAAAATATTTTATCACATTAAATAAAATAAAAGTTAAAAAGTTTGTTATAATTTTTTTATGAATAATGAAAACCGAATTGATTTTTTAGCGATTGGAGATATTGTCACCGACGCTTTTATAGAATTACAAGACGCCTGGATTGAAAATGATAATCCAGAAAAAAACAAAGAACTCTGCATGAAATTTGGAGATAAACTACCATACAAAAATGTTGACGTTATTGCAGCTGTTGGAAATAGTCCAAACGCAGCGGTTTCTGCTCATAGACTTGGTTTAAAAACTGCACTACTAACAGATGTAGGAGATGACTTTTTTGGAAATGAACAAATTCAAACTTTGAAATCAAATGGAATCGACACGCAATTTGTAACTCAACACAAAGGTTTAGCTTCAAACTATCATTATGTTTTAAGATTTGGACCAGAGCGAACAATTCTCGTAAAGCACACAGAATTTCCTTATAAATTTCCTAAAATTGAACCTGCTCCAAGATTTATTTATCTTTCTTCGCTCGGAGAAAACTCTCTTCCCTATCATGGAGAAATTGCGAGGTATCTAAAAGAACATCCGGAAACAAAACTAGCCTTCCAACCTGGAACTTTTCAAATGAAATTAGGAAAAGATACTTTGAAAGATCTTTATGAACTTTCTTATCTTTTTTTCTGCAACAAAGAAGAAGCTCAAAAGATTCTAGATACAAAAGAATCTGATATAAAAAATCTTTTGAAAATGATGCGCGATATCGGTCCAAAAATTGTCATTATTACAGACGGTCCAAATGGTTCTTATGTTTATGATGGTCAGGAATACTGGTTTATCCCAATGTATCCAGATCCATCTCCGCCAGTAGACAGAACAGGTGCGGGAGATTCATTTTCTTCAACTTTTACATCGGCAATTGCATTAGGAAAAAAGATTCCAGAAGCATTATCTTGGGGTCCAATTAATTCAATGTCGGTTGTACAACACGTTGGAGCACAAAAAGGTTTATTACATAAAGATAAACTAGACTTATTTTTACGTGATGCACCAAAAAGTTTTACACCTCAGAAAATTTAAAAACTCTAAAAAAGATATATACTAAAGTCATGCCGGACGAAGATATTCAATTTGAAGAAGAATATGGAGATTCTAAATTTCATATTCGATCAAGAAAACTATTAGGAGAACCAACAACTCCTGCAATGGTTAATTTTTTGATTAGCAAAAGAGTTGCTAAAGACGAAAAGCAGGCTTTAATTATTTTAATTTCAGCTATTGTAGTTTTTTTGGGTTTAAGTATTTTTATCATCGATAAATCAATAAATAACGATGAGGAATTAATTATTGTAAACAAATACGGACAACAAATTCCATTTAATGAATATGTAGAAATGTTAAACCAAGGTGGTGAACCAATCAGATAATATGAAAAAAAATAACTTACAAAAAGGATTTACATTAATTGAACTACTAATGGTAGTTTCGATTATTGCTTTGTTATCTTCAGTTGTTGTGGCTGGACTTACAGATGCGCGAGGCGGTGCAAAAAACAATAAAAGAAACGAACTAGCACGACAATACGTAACAGCGTTTGGTTTATATCACGGCGAATATGGTTATTACCCTAAACAATACACAGACGATACTGCAGACAATATGGATCTAATTTGTTTGGGTTCTGGTTATCCAACTTTGCCAGGTGGAGGAAATTGTTACGTAGAAGGGCCTCATAGTCAAAACACAAACGTGAATACTGCAATAAGTGAATTTGCACCTGGGACTCCACCGAGTTTAGAGAAAACAGTTGTCGCCGGGCAAGAATATTTTGGAATTTCTTACAGATGTTTAGATGACGCGTGTACACAATATGAATTGAATTGGATCGTTGAAGGTAGTGGAAGTTCTGCAAATTGTTTTGGTGGAGCCACAAAAATAGAACTTGGGAATATAGGACTATGTACCTACGACACAACAGGAAGTTAAGCAGAAGTAATTAATCTAATTGAAATAGTTTGAATATTTTCTTTCTTTGAAGAAGTAATTTTATTTTTTGATTTTTTCAAAAATAATTCAGCCAATTGATATCCCGGCGTGTCAGAAATTTTATTTTGATTCTTTTGATCAAACACAACCTTAAAAGTAATCACAATATCGCCACCTTCTTTTTTAATTAGAGCATCTATATTCCCTTTTTCCAATCCCAGTAAAATTTCTTGAGATAAAATTGAAAGAGCTTGCACAAAAAACTTTTTATTTGTGATTACATTACTAGTGTTTTGCCCAGTTAAAGAAAAGTCTATCTTTCGAGTTTTGGCTAAACGAATAAATTTACCCAACGCTTCGTATGTAGTAGTCATCACAGGCACAGACTCTAATTTTATTTTTTGATTTTTACTTTCAATTTCGTATGCAAGCAGAAGTGATTGTGTCGTAACTAATATTCTCTCAGATGATCTTTCAATTTTATTAATATTTTGAATTGCCTCTTTTGATAATTCACCAGAATTTTTTAATATTGCAGAATATCCTTGAATAAAAGTAACAGGGGTCAGAATATCTTTTTCCAACCTATTTAAAAGATCTATTTCTTTTTTATTTTTTCTAATCATGTTTTCTTCTCAGTACGTTATTTACTGCATTATAAATAGAATCTTCACCCATTCCGTAATGTTCAATTAGCTGTTGAGGTTTTCCAGATTGACCAAACACATCATTCACGCCAACAAAATCCATCGGTACAGGAAATGTTTGTGCTAAAAATTCTGCCACAGCGCTTCCCATTCCCCCAGCAATTTGGTGTTCTTCCACTGTCACTGCTGCTTTTGTTTCTTTGACCGCTTCTAAAATTGTTTTTTTATCTAGTGGTTTTATTGTAGAAAGATTTATAACTATCACACCAACTCCTTCTGCTTCAAATTTCTGAGCAACTCTCAAAGCATTAAAAACCAATGCACCGGTTGCAATTATTGTTACTGAATTTTTTGTTTTTGAAGATTCAAAAAGTCTTGATGCTTTACCAATTTCAAAAGGAGTTTCTTCTGTTGTGATTAGAGGTGTCGCTTCACGTGCCAATCGAATGTAAACAGGTTTATCATTTCCCGCAGCAGCCAGTGTAGCTTTTTTTGCTTCCACAGAATCACAAGGAGAAATTACAATCATATTCGGAATAACACGCATCAGCGCAATATCTTCAACAGCTTGATGAGTTCCTCCATCTGGTCCAACCGAAATTCCAGCGTGTGATCCTGCAATTTTTACAGGAACATCGTTGTAACAAATAGTTGTGCGAATTTGTTCCCAATTTCTTCCCGGACTAAACATTGCGTAGCTAGAGATAAAAGGAATCTTTCCCATCGCCGCCATTCCAGATGCAACTGATGCAAGATTTTGTTCTGCTACTCCAACTTCGAAAAATCTTTTTGGAAATTCTTTTGCAAAATCCTCCATCTTTGTTGATTCAACTAAGTCCGCACACAAACCAACAACTCTTTCATCTTTCTTTGCAGCTTCAAGTAATCCCAAACCAAAGCCGACACGAATTGCCACACTTTCGTTTTTTTCATCAAAGATATCTTTTCTTAATTTTTGCTCAGTGATTAACATAATTATTTATCTCCACATTTTATTTTTCCTCCCAAACTTCTCAATTCATCTATAGCTTTTGCATTCTGTTCATCTTTTTTATAAAAATCTTCCGGACCCTTTCCAGGAGGAACTCCGTGCCAACGATAATCTCGCTCCATAAATGGCACACCTTTTCCAGGAATTGTGTGAGCAATGATTACAGACGGCATATCATAAACAGCTTTCGCTTGATTAATAGAATCAGAAATTGCTTCAAAATTGTGACCATCGATTTCTTGCACATGAAAATTAAATGCTTCAAACTTTTTTCTCAAAGAGTTCAGTGGCATTATGTCTTCTGTAAAACCATCAATCTGAATATTATTTCTATCTACGATTACAATTAGGTTATGAACTTTTTCTTTCGATGCCATCATTATTGCTTCCCAATTTTGTCCCTCATTTAATTCTCCATCACCAGTCAAACAAAAGAAAAACTTTCTAGATTGTTTTCCATAATCAATTCTATCGGCCAGCGCCATTCCAAGAGCTTGTGAAAGCCCAGAACCAAGTGGACCTGAACTATTTTCCAGCATCGGGAGAAATTCTCGGTGAGGATGTCCTTGTAAGCGAGAACCGAATTGTCGGAGTGTCTCTAACTCTTCTAAAGGAAAGTACCCTGCATGCGCCATCGTAGCGTAAAGCACAGGACAAATGTGACCATTCGAAAGAATTAGACGATCTCTATCAGTCCACTTTGGATTTTTAGGATCATGAGACATTCCGCCAAAGTATAAATATGTAAAAATATCTGCCATTCCAAGTGGTCCTGCAGTGTGGCCAGACCCCGCAGACACAAGCATTGCTATGATTGATTGCCGAATTCGATTAGCTGTTTGTTCTAGTTCGCAAATTTTATCATCAGAAAGATTACTCATGTATTTATTTTACCAAATATAATGACAATCCCTCAGAACTTGTTCCCAATATTTCAAAGTTCTCACATTTAGATTTTGGTATGTATAAATACTTAATTTTTAATTTATCGATAATTTTATTTTTTCCTGCGCAATCCAATCTCAAAAATTGATCATAGTTTACAAGATTCATTGTGAGAGTCGAAGGCTTTGATACTACAGGTAAATTTTTTGTTGCGACAGCTAAAACCAAACCTTTCCATGGTGGCGCTAAAAATTTCTCATTTGTTATGTTTGAAAATAATTTTATGTCGTCTTCAATTAAGTAATGATTCGCAGGTGGCGCTGGTTCATAGTTTAAAGTTTTGAAATTTTTCCAAGGCTCTCTTTGAGTAAATGAAAAACTTAAAGAAAAAAATATGATTGCCAACAAAATCAATGAGTAATTTTTTAAAGTTTTTGATGCCAAACTCGGGAATTTCTTTTCTAAGATAATTTTCAAATCTTCCAAAGCAAAAGCAGAAATAATCAACATTAGAATTGCAGTCATTGCAACAGTTCTGTGATAATCCATTAAAAATGTCTGGAGATTAATAGAGTAAAGAAACCACATTATCAAACCAATAAATACTGGTACTGAGATATATTTAATTTTTCTTCTAATTTTCCAAAGCCCCCAGAAAGCAAAGGGTGTAATAAACCAAGGTAGAACTTGCCAAATAATAAACAATGGCGGAGCGCCCAAAAAACTGTTCAAAGGTCTGAAAATATAATTGTAAACAGTTAAAGCAACTTTTGAGAAAGAATATTCGTTGCTAAAAGAAATAAATGTTATTGCAGAAATAAGTCCAACTAAAATTATTCCTATATAAACACTCAAAAAACGAATTCTCTTTTTAATACCCTCTAATTCAAAAGATGCAAAAATAAAACTAGGTAAAGCAAGTAATACTAAAGGAGGATAGAAAATCATCGTCGCAAAATTCAAAGCAAAAGCAGTTTTAAGATAATGTTTTTGCATTGCGATAAAATACCCAATGAAAAATATAAATCCAATATTCCATGGTAGTAGATACCAAAGAAGTGGAAGGTTCGAGGCGTTTGGTAAATATGAAATGAAAAATATTGATAACGCAGAAACTAAAACCGATATTCCAAAAGATCGAAGTAATACATATATAAAAGTTATTAAAATAAGAGCAAATGTAATCGAAATAATCGAATAATCGTTCAATAAATCCAAATCAAACAACAAGTCTATTTCTGCTATTAAAGAATGGAAAACAAATAGAAAATTTTGGAAAGTCTTTTCGTTTAAAAAGTTAGTAAATGGCAAGCTCTTTGTCTCAATCACTTTTTCAGACATTCCAACAGCAATCCATTCATCTGAAAAATATGGTTGATTTGGATTAAAATTTTCCACATTTACCACAGAGGTGTATGTATTTATTTTTCCAGTATAACCAGAATGAACTAAATAAAATTGAAATCCAATTATTAAAATAGTCACAATAAACACCCAAGGTATTTTTTTGAAACAATTTTCAGGAGATTTTTCTTTGAAAAAATTTAAAATGATCTTTGAGTTATAAACCAAACTCAAGATGGCAATCAAAGAGTGCACCGTCAGTAGAAATTTGAAACTAAATATTCCAAAAAACTGAGAGAACAATGCAATAGTTGTATGTGCCACAATCATTGCCGAGATTGTTGAAACTGCGCCAAATCTATAGTCTTTAAAACGCGAAATCCAAACCAATGGCACTAAAATTAATAAAATAAGCATATTTATGTATACTTATAATACTTCCAATGGAAAACAAAAACCAGCCAAAACTGAGTATAATTCTCCCCTGTCACAATGAAGAGCAATCGATTCAGAAGTGTATTTCTGATATTCAAAATGAATTGAATGGAAAACTTAACTTTGAAATAGTTGTTGTAAATAATAACTCCGATGATTTTTCTGGTGAGATTTTAAAAAAGATGAAGGAAACAAATCCAAATCTAAAAGTATTTTTTGAAAAGAAAATAGGATACGGAAGTGCGTGCAATCGAGGATTTAAAGAGGCCTTGGGAAAATATCTACTATTAATGGATATAGATCAAACTTATCCAGTAGAAAAAATTATGGATTTTGTTTCTGAATTAGATAAAAGTAGTGAATTTGTCATTGGAAATAGATTTACTGGCGAGATTAAAAAAGGCGCAATGCCAGCATTACATCAATTCATTGGTAATCCCCTTTTATCTTTTATATTAAGACTGTTTTTCAAAACAAAAGTTAGAGATTCTCATTGCGGAATGCGCGCTATTAGAAAAAAATGTTATGAAAAATTAAATCTACGAACCACAGGAATGGAGTTCGCCAGCGAAATGGTTATAAAAGTTTTGAGAGAAAAATTGAGAATATCGGAAATTGCCATTAGCTATCACCCACGAATTGGTGAGTCAAAACTAAAATCTTTCAGAGATGGATGGAGACACTTACGTTTTATGCTTCTTTATTCTCCAAACTATTTATTTTTTGTTCCTGGAATTATTTGTTTTAGCGTAGGAATAATTTCCATGATTGTTTTGTATTTTACAAACTTAAAAGTAGTTGGACTAACGCTCATCGATCACCCAATTTTTGTTTTCTCTTTACTGGTAATAATCGGCTATCAATTGATAATATTTGCCGGTTTTGCAAAAGCTTACGCAATTAATCACCTTGAAGAAAAAAATGAATTATTGGATAAAATTTTTAAATATATTTCAATTGAAAAAGCGAGCACTATTGGATTACTAGGAATAATTTTTGGTTTGATAATTTATTTCTTAATTCTCCGAAAATGGATTAATTCTGATTTTGGTGCTCTTAATGAAATAAAAAGTGCAGTAATCGGTTTCACTTTTATAGTAATCGGTGTTCAAACAATTTCATCTGCTTTTATGTTAAGTATTTTGAGTATTAAAGAGCGCTAACCTTTATAATAATTCTCATCCAAAGACCAACCAAATTCATCATTGACAGGAGCACACTTATCAATGAAATATTTCTTTTGTTCATCAGTCCAATTAGTTTCTTCTAAAGATCTTATTTTACTTTCATCACCTCCAGTGTGTTCAGGTCTACTATTCTTAAAAACATTAGCAATTTTCTTTATTTGATCAAAATTTAAATTTAAAAAAAGACCAACTTTTTCTGCCACTTCTTCTGGTTTAGTAGAAATATCGTATTGATCGACTATGATATATCTATCATTAGGAACATTTTTTTTAATATCAGAAATTTTATTCATTATTTCAGCCCAAAGTTCACAATGAACATTAAAAGATATCCCCTTAAATTTTTTAAGTCTTGAATTAATATTTTCAATAGAACGTCTCTTCATGATAATAAATTTTGCATCAGGTAAAAATTTATACAATAGTGGAATTGAATACAAAACTTCGATTGCCGGAGTTTTGTCAATCCAAACACCCTCATATTTAGAATATTTTTTATATTCACTCAAAAACCATTCTATAAAAGATTCCTGAAAAGAATCTTTTGGAACATCCTTAAGCATTATGTTCACAAATTTCATTTGAGTTCCTCTATCTTTATATCTTTTATCAAAAACCTTCAGAAATAATCCCATCATATCTATAAAACAACCCTCAGTATAACCATCAAAACCAGCCCCCTTCTTCATCAAGGACTCACTCATAACACTTGTACCTGATCTAACTGAGCCAGTTATTATTATTGGAGATATTTTTTTATCTTTTACAGATATCATTAGGTTAATAAATTTTCTATCAAGTTTTTTATTTTCGGCAGGATTAAATCACTGTTATATTTTTTTTGATAATCAATCGCTTTTTCACCCATTTCCACTCTTTTGTGTTCATTTAAAATCAAATCTTCTATTGATTTTTCAAATTTTTCAATATCAAAGTTATCAATAATAAATCCAGAATCATTTACTGCTTCGTAAATACCACCAGCATCTTTAAAAATTACAGTTGGCTTTCCAAGTGACATCGCTTCCAGAACAACAAGTGGAAAAGGATCTTCACGAGACGGTAAAACAAAGATGTCAGCTGCTTTCATATAAGGAAAGGGATTAATTTTTTCCTGAATTAAAGTAAAGTAAGAAGAGTAGAGCCCAAAATCAGACATAAAAGGCTCTTTAAAAGGTTTGCTTCCAATCCAAACAAATTTACACTTTAAACCCTTGTCTTTTAAATTTTTAGATATTTTCATAAAAATATCAGCTCCTTTTCTATAAATAAACATACCCAAACAAAAAATTAAAATTTCATCGTCATTTTTATTAATTTCCATTAAAACATTTTTTTGTGAAATCAATTCGCTTTTTTCTATTACTTTATCTTTATCAATAAAAGCAGTAATCAATCTTACTTTATCTATTGGACACTTTAATTTTTCAACTAAAACATTGTAAACGGGAGCAGATACTGCAATAAAAATATCTGCCATATTCATAAACTCATCTCTAATTTTACCTCTAAACATCATATTTATTGCAATATCAAGCTCATGAATATGAAAAATTACAGGTATTTTCATCTCTTTAGCTACAATTGCAAAAGGATGTGATCCAATTGAATTTGCATAAACAATTTTTGGTTTTATTTTTTCAATAATTTTTCTTGCTGAATCCATTTTTGATAAGTTTTGATAAAGCTCATCAGGGTAAATAATTGGGCCAAAAGCATTATTAAAATCTACACCCATTGAACCGCGAGCCAAAGAGACTACTGATATTTTATATTTATCCTTAACGCTTTCTGCAACATCAAAAACAATACGAGGGGCTCCTGTTCTGCTTTCATCATGATTGATGAATAATATATCAGTTTCTGGTTTAATATTTTCATATTGTTTCCAAAAAGATTCATCATTGTTTTGTGAATTGTTTTGTGATTTTTTTAAAAGTTTTACAGCACGATGAGGTATAAAGTCATTCAGAATATTCTGAAAAAATTTTATTAAATTTTCATATCCATTACGAACCATAGAACCTCTTGGGAAAAACAATGACAGCAAAAAATCCCAACTCTTAACCACTTTCCACACAGTACTTCTTTCAATATTAGTCAATTTAATATTCAAATCTAAAATATGAGCATCCCTATCCTTTAGCAATGAATCTAAATAATTTATATGCGTATATTGATTATGAGTTGCACCTTTTAAATCTGAGATCTCTAAATTAAGATCTTCATTAACTTTTTTTAGATTTAAAATTTCTAAATTAAGATCTTCAACAACACTATCTGAATCAATTTTAAAGTTTCTATTTTTCTGCTCCAATTCAGATATTATTTTATTTTTTTCTGCAATTAAATTATGGTTTTCTGTCAAAATAGCAAAATCTTGTTTTCTGATATCTTTAATCGTCCGATTTTCTGATTCTAAATCTTTTATTACATTTGATAATGTTAAAATAAAATCATCTCCAGAAACCTTATTATGTCTTAAGGTTGGTTCAATGAATCTACCTATCTCTTCTTCAAAATTTTCATACGAAGAAAATTTAGGATGATTAATAAAATTATAAATTTTATCTACTACATTTTTAGGATTTAAAAATAAATCATCATACGAAACATGAATATGATAAACACTCTCGCAATATGCTTTTATAATCCTATAATAATATTTATAAGCCATCACTGAATCAAAGAAAGACAAACCATTTCTTTTATTCAAAGAATTTGCAACATCTTGAACACTTCGATTAGAAATAATCAAACGTAAATCTATTTCTAACTCTTTGAATAACTCGATATACACAGGTAACAAAATAGAAATTCTTGGATCTTTTAAACCAAAAAGTTCTGTTCCACTAAAATCATTTTTAATAATAATTTTTATTTTTTCTTTAAAATTTTTAACTTTTTCATCATAAAGCCAATCTGTTGGCAATTCGCCCAAAATTCCATCATCATCTAATCCGTAGGAATTTAAAAACTCTCTATTTAAAGTAGTGATGTCCGAATGCTCAAAATACCCTTTTGGATTATCATTCGAAGGTAAAAGTAGTCGTTTACCTAAATCAACACCCAAAATATTCAAAATTCCAGCCAAAGTAGATGTGCCAGTTCTATGCATTCCAACAATTAATACACATGTTTGTTTATTACTATCCATTATCTCAATATTACTAATTTTCCTGACTCCTGCAATTAAAATCTATTGTATAAATTTTTGATATTCATCTATGATTTCTTTAGTATTCCCTATATTTTTTACCTGTCCATTATCCATCCATAATGTTTTCGAACAGTTATTCAAAATATATTTATAATTATGACTAGCTATTATTACAATTTTTGCAGAATCAATATATTCTTTAATCTTTTTTATGGTTTTTTCCTTGAAAGAATTATCGAGCCCTCCTCCAAGTGCTTCATCAATCAATAAAACATCAGGTGATTGTGGTAAAGTAAAAAGCGTTGTTGCAAAAGAAAATCTCGCCATCATTCCTGTGGAAAATTTATATAAAGGCACATCCACAAAATCTGAAAGTTCACTAAAATCAATAATGCTATGCATGCGATTAGAAATTTCTTTTTTATTTAAACCATTCAACGTGCCAATAATATATATATTATCTTTCATTGAAAGATTTTTATTCATACCATGATAAAAACCGCTTAAATAAACGACACTCCCTTCAACATTAACTTGGCCTTCATTTGGTTTTAGAATTCCAGCAATAATCTTTAGCAAAGTTGATTTTCCAGAACCATTTTTTCCAATCAAACCAAATACCTCACCATCCTTTAATTCAAATGATATGTTTTTTAAAGCAATATAATTTTCTTTTTTATCTTTAGAAAATAAATTTTTTATAAAATAAAAAACACTAGACTTCCCATTCTCTAAATAATAAAATTTTGAAATTGAATCTAATTTAATCATTTTATTCTTTCTGAAATTATTTCTCTTTGACTTACAAAAACTAAACGTCCTATAACAAAAAATACCAAACTTATCACAAAACAAAGCAATACAATATCATAGGAAATATTTTTTAAATCAAAGGTAAAGGCTCTAGCCAATTCCAAGTAGTATGAAATTGGATTATATTTAATTATAAAAATCATTTCATTCGCCACATAGTAAATAGGTAAAACGAACCAAAGAAGCTGACATAAATAACTCCAAATATACGTTAAATCAAAAACTTTTGTAGACACCACACACAAAAAATATCCTATTCCTAAAATAAAAATTGCATAAAATGGAACTATTAAAAAGTACATAAAACTATGTAAAAAGCCCAAAAAACTAAGTATTAAAACAACTATACAGGTCTCAAAAATATGATTCCATAGTGACATAAAAAATTTAGACAGAATGAAAATCTCGGGTTCAATTTTTCGAGAATTAAGTAGTTCATAATTACTCGTAATCGCTTTCATCATCAGATTTGTACTAGAAATAAAAAAATGTACCATTATCACCCCAATAAAAAGATATGGAACAAAATCAACAATCTCGTGATCCACAACTTTGTGTTTTACGTAAAACAAAACAACAAACATTAACAAAGGTTGCAAAAAATACCACAAAAAACCCAAGTAGGTATTATGATTTTTCACTTTCAATTCATAGAAAGAAAGCACTAAACTTTTTTTCAAAATTTCTTTCATTTTATAAAGATTCTTGTAGATCTTTGATATTTTCTTCAGGACTTCCCTCGAAAACAAAAGATCCGGACACCAAACGATTTACACCAGCATCAACTAATTTTCGTGCTGTAGATAAATCCACACCACCATCAACAGAAATTATTTTTTCTGGATATTTGTCTCGAAAACTTTTTATATTATCCAAAACTCCTTCTACAAATGGCTCATTTTGAAATCCAACTTTTTTAATTCCCATAAATTGCACAAAATCTATTTTTTCTAAAATTGATTCAATTTCTGTGTAACTTTCAATTGGCAATAGAGCTATCCCAACTTCTATTCCAACTGATTTCAATTCATCAATCAATGCTTCATAATTCCCTGCTGAAATTGTTTTCCAGTGCAAAATTATTCTACCAACTCCAGCCTTTGCCCATTTAATAGCTTCCACATAAGGCTCTGAGACCATCAAATCCAATTCGTAATCGATTTCTTTCCAATAAGGCAATCCTTCATCCTCATTTATAATTTCTGCAAAATGCTTCCAACGCACACCGTAAGGCCAAGAATATGATCCTGTATATTTCCCATCCATCACATCAATTTGCACCCACTCTACTTTATTACGCACTAAATTTGCTTTAGAAGTTAGATCTTCATAATCATTTGGCATTATCGCCGGAATAATTTTAACTGTGGTATCCATCGTCAATTTTTTCAATTCTTCTAACATGTCTTTCGTCTCCAGAAAATTCTGTATCTAAAAATAATTCAACAGCTTCAATAGCTTCTCGCACACTCAAAAATCTTGCACCAAGAGAAATTATATTTGCGTCATTATGATGTCGAGCAGTGATAATTTCTTCAGGAACTTCTCTTCCATCAGCTGGCATATATTGTCCATTAAAAACCACAGCTCTCACTCCTGGAAATCTATTTGCAACAATAGCTTCACCTTGCCCAGAACCACCGATTATAATTCCTCGTTCTTGTGGGTCTGCGGCCACAGCATTAGCAGCAGGAGCTACAAAATCAGGAAAATCATCCTCTCCTTCAAATTCATAAGCGCCATGATCCACAACCTCATAACCCTCACTATCAAGCCATTCTTTTATAGCTTCTTTGTGTTCAAAACCCGCATGATCAGCAGCGATGTGAATAATATTGTTATTTCTCATTGTATCTGGATTTGTCATATCAATAAGCCTATGTTATCACAGCTCTAAAATCAATCATCTCTTTTTCCATAAACCAACCACCCACGAAATCAGTAAGTTGAAAAAGATTAAATTTAAAATGCAAATAATAAATATACCCGCTGGTACTGGGAAATTTTCTAGAACTGAAATAAATCCTATAACAGGTATTATGCCAGGGGAAAGTATAGGAATACAAGACATTACACCCCATCCTTCTGTCACTTCTACACAATGAAAAAAATATAAAAATTGGATAACAACAATTAAAAAACTCACAATAAAACCAATTTTAATTTCCCTTTTTAAAGATTTCTTTTCAAACATTTTACTTCTGACCCAACTTAATCACATGCTCGATCAAAGAGTTTGTGTACCCCATTTCATTGTCGTACCAAGAAAGTACTTTTACCAAATTTCCATCAACCACACGAGTGAAAGCCAGATCTGCAATCGCAGCGTGAGTGTTTCCTTTAATATCACTTGAAACCACATCA
>JBAYWG010000004.1:0-44006 GCA_041674225.1 Minisyncoccota bacterium
ACAGATTTCAACAAACTGATTGTTACAATCGAAACTGACGGAACAATTTCTCCAAAACAAGCTCTTGAAAATTCAATCGAAATTATGATTTCTCAACTTAAAGCCATTGTTGGTTTCAAAGAAGAATTCATTTTTGAAGAAAAAGCTACTGAAGTTTCTGAAGAATCTTCAGACAACGAATCAAAAGGAGACGAAATGGAAGATTTCCTAAAAACTCGAGTTGAAACTCTTGATTTATCAGCCCGAACAATCTCATCTCTAACAACAGCTGGTATCAGAACTGTTGGAGGTCTAGCTCGAAAAAAGGAGGAAGATATCCTTGCTTTGGAGGGTCTAGGAGAAAAAGGTCTTCAAGAAATCAAAAGAATATTGGGTAATCACGGAATTATCCTTAAATAGTCTTTACAATAATCCTAGTCTGCGATAGTCTATAACCCACCGATGAAACACCACGATTCAAAAAGAAAATTTGGAAGAGAAAAAAATCAGTATAATGCACTGATGCGGTCTCTTGCTCGTTCTCTTATAAAATACGAGACAATAGTTACAACTGAAGCAAAAGCAAAAGAACTACGACCATACATTGAAGAAATGGTTACAAAAGCTCGAGTAGACAATCTTGCTACAAGAAGACTTCTTTCTTCAAGACTTGGAAATGACGAAGAAATTGCTAAAAAATTAGTTGAAAATATTGCTCCCCAATACATGGAAAGAAATGGTGGATACACTCGAATTATCAAACTACCAATTCGTGTAAGAGACGCTTCAAAGATGGCGCAAATATCTTTTGTAAAATAATATGAAAATAATCGACGCTAAAGGAAAATCTATCGGACGAGTTGCAACTGAAGCAGCTATGACTCTTATGGGTAAAGACAGAGTAGACTACGAAGCACATATCATTCAAACAGATGGTGTTCATATTACTAATGCATCACAAGTTATCGTTGATGAAAAGAAACTTTCAGGTAAAAGTAAAAAAGTTTACCGACGATACACTGGATACCCAGGTGGACTAAAAGACGAATCAATGACAAACGTTATTGCTAAAAAAGGTTACGGAGAAGTATTCAAAAAAGCTATCAGAGGAATGCTTCCTGCAAACAAACACCGACCAGAACTTTTAAAGAAAATTGAAATTACAGAATAAATTATATGGCAACAGCAAAAACAGATGTATATATTGAAGGAATTGGACGACGAAAAGAGTCAGTTGCGCGAGTTCGAATTACTCCTGCATCTAAAACTTCTTTTGTAATCAATGACAAAGCAATTTCTGATTATTTCAAAACAGAAACTCTACAAAGAATCGTTCAAGAAGCTCTAAACGAAAAAGGTGAGTGGTCAGTTTCTGTAAAAGTAAATGGTGGTGGTGTAAACTCTCAAGCTGAAAGCATCCGACTAGGAATTGCTAGAGCACTTATCAAAGACAATCTTGAATTAAGAAAAGATCTAAAAGCAAAAGGATTCTTGAAAAGAGATCCTCGAGTAAAAGAAAGAAGAAAGTTCGGTTTGAAGAAAGCTCGAAAATCTGCACAGTGGAGCAAACGATAAAATTGCCGTTATACTTTGGGCGGTAAGTTAAAAAATTATGCCTGACACAAACAACGACAACATCATACAAAACGAAGACGAAATCATTTACGATAATGAAGACAGTTTTGATTCACTTTCTGACGCTACAGACAAAATTAAAAAACTAAAAGCTGAACTAAAATCGTGCAAAGAAGAGAAGCAAGAATATCTGGACGGATGGCAAAGATCAAAAGCTGATTTTGTAAATTTGAAAAAAAGAAATGCTGATGAAGTTTTAGAATTTAGAGACAGAGCAGCAGAAGGTTTTGCAATGGATTTACTTCCGGTATTAGACAGCTTCGATATGGCTTTCAAAAATAAAGTTGCTTGGGAATCAGCTCCAGAACAATGGCGAAAAGGAATTGAATATATTTACTCACAAATTATTTCTGTATTAGAAAACAATCAAGTACAAGTCATCAATCCAATCGGAAAAGATTTTGACCCAAACACACACCACTCCGCTATGAATGTCCCCGTGGAAGACGCCACGCAGGACGGGAAGGTTGTAGAGGTGATTCTAAAGGGGTACAAGATCAAAGATCGCGTTTTGCGACCTGCACATGTTAAAGTAGGGTCCTTAGATTCAAATTAGAGGTTAACTTTAAAATTTATATGGGAAAAATAATTGGAATAGATTTAGGAACAACAAACTCAGCAGTAGCCTTTGTAGAAGGAGGTGAACCTGTGATTATCGAAAACTCAGAAGGAAACAGAACAACTCCTTCTATTGTTGCGATTTCAAAAACAGGAGAAAGACTTGTTGGGCTTACAGCCAAAAGACAATCTGTTACAAATCCAAAAAACACTGTTTTTGGTATTAAGAGATTTATCGGACACGCATTCGATGAAGCTTCTGTTTCAAAAGACAAAGAAACAATTCCATATGATATTAAGAAATCTGAAAACGGAGGTGTAGAAGTACACATGTCTGGAAAAGAATATCGACCAGAAGAAATTTCTGCGATGATTCTACAAAAACTAAAAGCAGACGCAGAAGCAAAACTAGGTGAACCAGTTACAGAAGCTGTTATCACTGTGCCTGCATATTTTAATGACGCACAAAGACAAGCTACAAAAGATGCTGGAAAGATTGCCGGTCTTGATGTGAAAAGAATCATCAACGAACCTACAGCCGCAGCTCTAGCTTATGGTTTTAATAATAAAAAAGACGAAAAAATTGTTGTATTCGATTTTGGAGGAGGAACATTCGACGTTTCTGTTTTGGAAGTAGGAGACGATGTGATCGAAGTGAAATCAACTGGAGGAGATAGTCACTTGGGAGGAAAAGACATCGATCAAAACATTATCAAATGGATTGTTGCAGAATTTAAAAAACAATCTGGAATTGATATTTCTGGAGATGCTTTGGCAATGCAAAGACTTTATGAAGAATCAGAAAAAGCAAAGATTGAACTTTCAACAGCAAAAGAAACTGAAATCAATATTCCATTCATTACATCTGGCGCAAATGGACCAGAGCATTTAGCTTTGAAATTCTCACGAACACAACTTGAAGAAATTACTCGAGAATATGTAGATCGAGCAATTGATATCACAAAGCGAACTCTAGAATCTTCTACATTCAAAATTGCTGATATTGATAACGTGATTCTAGTCGGAGGACAAACAAGAATGCCATTGATTCAAGAAGAAGTGAAGAAGTTTTTTGGAAAAGAACCAAATCGATCAATCAACCCTGATGAAGTGGTGGCTTTAGGAGCTGCTCTACAAGGAGGAATTCTACAAGGAGATGTAAAAGATATTCTTTTGTTAGATGTTATTCCACTTTCACTTGGTATTGAAACTCTAGGAGGTGTAGCTACAAAGTTGATTGAAAAAAACACAACAATCCCTTCTTCAAAATCTCAAACTTTTTCAACAGCAGGAGATAATCAAACACAAGTAGAAATTCACGTTGTACAAGGTGAAAGAGCGATGGCAACTGACAACAAAAGTCTTGGTAAATTTGTTTTGGATGGAATTCCACCAGCACCTAGAGGAGTGCCACAAGTGGAAGTGAGTTTTGATGTGGATGCAAACGGAATTTTGAAAGTAACAGCCAAAGATAAAGCTAGTGGAAAAGAACAATCAATCCGAATCGAAGCGAGCTCAGGACTAACAGAAGAAGATATCAAAAAAATGCAACAAGATGCAGAAGCTCATGCAGCAGAAGATGAAAAGAAAAAAGAATTGATTGATGTAAAAAATCTTGCAGAACAATTAGCTTACACAGCAGAAAAAGCTCTGAAAGATGCAGAAGGAAAAATTCCAGAAGAACTAAAAACAAATATCACTTCAAAAATCGAAGTTCTTCGAAAAGAAAAAGAATCTGGAGATATTGATTCAATCAAAAAAGCTACAGAAGAACTTTCAACTGAAATGCAAAAGATTGGTGAACACATGTCACAAAATCAAACTCAATCAGCTCCAGAGGAAAATCCTGCAGAAAATGTTCGCGACGCTGAAGTAGATGAGAATCCTAAAGATGAGGATGCTAAAAAAGAAGGAGAGAATAATTAAGCTGAATGGCAGCAAATGACTACTACAAAACGTTAGGTGTAGAAAAAACTGCTTCGCAAGATGAAATTAAAAAAGCGTTTAGAAAACTAGCGCAACAACATCACCCAGATAAACCAACTGGGGACGAAGCGAAGTTCAAAGAATTAAACGAAGCCTACACTGTTTTATCTGATCCGCAAAAACGAGCTCAATATGATCAATTTGGGTCTGGTTTTTCTGGTGGTCAAAATGGTGGTGGAGCAGGGGGATTCGGTGGATTTGATTTCAGCGGATTTGCTCAAAACTATTCTCAAGGTGGAGTGGAGTTTGATTTGAACGATTTATTTGGTTCTATTTTCAATGGAGGATTTCAAAGAGTTCGCAAAGGTGCCGACATTGTGATGGATATTACAATAGACTTTAAAGCTTCAATTCTCGGCGAAGCGAAGAAAATTACTGTAAATAGAGTGTCTGGTGGCAAAGAAGAAATTTCTTTCAATGTTCCACCTGGTATTGATGATGGTGAGACTCTACGAATCACAGAAAAAGGTGAACCTTCAAAAGACAAAGGTGGAAGACCTGGAAATCTTTATGTGCGTATACATGTGCGACCACATGAATCACTTCGAAAAGAAGGAATTCATTTGGTAACAAATTTAAAATTGAAATTGTCTGATGCAATTCTTGGAACAACTTACGAAGTAGATACACTGGAAGAAAAAATGACAATCAAAATTCCAAAAGGAATTACTCACGGGGAAGTTTTGAGAATAAAAGGAAAAGGTGTGCCGGTCGGTGGAAGAAGTGTGGGGGATTTGTTGATTCAAGTTTTTATCGACATCCCTCAAAATATTTCGAAGAAGGCAAAAGAAGCGATCGAGACATTACGCACAGAAGGATACTAGCTAGCAGATGATAATGAGTTTATAATTAAACGGATGTTTTCGTTTGGATTTTTAACTTTGGATATAATTATTGTACTCGCAATATTTATCGGTTCAGTTTTTCTTTCTTTCACTAAAGGTGAATATATTTTAGCTAGATTTCTTTTAACATTTTATCCTGCGACATTATTTTTTCTTTATTTTCCTTATATCGATTTAGATACAGCTATTTCACAGGTGATTACATACGTTGTGATCTTTGCAGGATTTTATTTTTTGTTGAAAAAGAACTTCACAACAGGTAGATCATATAAAACTTCAAAGAGATTATTTGATTCTATAATTTTAGGGTTATCAACAGTTGTGACAATCATGACTATCTATTATCATGTTATCCCCCTAGATACGCTTTGGAGAGTTAGTTTGCCTTTTTCACAATATTTAACTTCAATTGTTCCATTCGGTGTTTGGATGCTGGTACCAATTATTGCTTTAACTTTTACACACAAACACAATGCCTGATGAAAATAAAAAACGGACAAACAAAACACTTCTACTCGTTTTAATTGTATTAACAATTTGTACCTCAGTATTTTTATTTACAGAAACTCTAAGTGACCAAATTCTTTTTGCAATCTCAGTTTTAATTGGAATTATTTTGATTAGAAATTCTTTTCAAGAAAATCAACAATTTGAAACAATGCGATCACTGGTCGCAAAATCAAAAAACATGAATGTTCAATTAAAAGAATTGGATTATTTAAAAACAGAATTTGTTTCTCTGGCTTCACACCAACTCCGATCTCCGTTAGCAAAGATTCAAGGATATTCTTCGATGATTTTAGAAGAAGAATTTGGGAAGTTACCTGAAAATCTAAAAGAACCTCTACAAAGAATATTTCTTTCAAGTCAAAATCTAGGTTCTTTGCTAAATGATTTCCTTGATGTAGCACAAATAGAAAAGGGCCAAGCTGTTTATGATTTAAAACCAGTAAATGTAGTGGAAGTTTTAAATAAAGTCTCAGATAGTTTCAAAGATGTGTTTGATAACACCGGAATCGCTTTCAAAACTACTTATGACAAAACTTCTGAAGCAAAAGTCTTGGGAGATTTCAAAAAAATTGAGAGTGCTGTCTCAAAAATTTTGGATAATGCTATTCGATACACTCCACAAGGACAGATCACTCTATCATTAGCAGAAAAAAACGATGATTTGATTATTACAATCAAAGATACTGGTGTGGGAATTGATCAAGAAGAGATTGATGAACTGTTTCAAAAGTTTAGAAGAGGAAAGAATTCATACAATGTTTCTGTTGCAGGAAGTGGTTTAGGCTTGTATGTGGCCAGAGAGATAGTTGAATCGCAAGAGGGGCGAATTTGGCTTAAATCAGAGGGTACTGGAAAGGGAGCTTCAGCCTTTATTGCGTTTCCTTTATTAAGAAACTAGAATAGATAAATGAGCAAAAAATTAATCACAGGAGTAAAGCCAACAGGGATAATTCATATCGGAAACTATTTTGGAGCGATAAAGCCTTTCGCCGATATTCAAAAAGAATATAATTCTTCAATTTTCATCGCGGACCTTCATGCTATTACAAGTGTGCAAGATAAAAAAACTCTCGAGAATCAAATTATCGAAACTGCAATTGCATATCTTTCTGCTGGGATAGATTTAAAGAAAACAAATATTTTTAAACAAAGTGATTTACCGGAAGTGACAGAGCTAGCTTGGACTTTTTCTTGTTTGAGTACAATGCCATATATTATGCGAGCTCATTCTTTCAAAGATGCAGAAGCAAAGAACCACGAAATCAATGTGGGTGTTTTCACATATCCGATTCTTATGGCTGCAGATATTTTACTTTCAGGTGCGGAATTTGTGCCAGTTGGGAAAGATCAAGAACAACATTTAGAAATCGCGCGAGATATCGCAGACAAATTCAACCGAACATACGGAGAGACTTTTGTTTTGCCAAAAGCAATTATTCAAAAAGAAGTTGCAACAGTTCCGGGTATCGATGGGCAGAAAATGAGCAAGAGTTATGGAAATACAATTTCACTTTTTGCGACAGATGAAGAGATTGATAAATTGGTAGCGGTGATCCCAACAGATTCAACTCCAGTAGATGCTCCCAAAAATCCAGACACAAATAATATTTTTAATATTCATAAATTGATTTTGAATGAATCAGAGGTAGCAGAACTGCGAAAGAAATACGAAACTCCAGGAATGGGATATCAAGAAGCAAAAAAAATGTTAGCTGCAGATTTGAAAGCTTTTATTAAACCTTTCCGAGAAAAAAGAGAGTTCTACTTAAAAAACCCTAAAAAAATTCTAAAGATTCTTAAAAAAGGAGGTAAAATCGCCCGCAAAAACGCACTTGCCAAAATGAAAGAAGTGCGACAAAAGATCGGTTACGGCTTGTATTAAACCAAGTTTTGTAAACCACTCCACAATCTGTTAAAATTAGGCTTGTATTTATTGGGTTAATTAATTTATATTTTATGAAAATAGCAGCAATTATTGTAGTTTTAATTTTATTGGGAGCAGCAGCAGTTTTAATTTTTAGCCCAAAGGCTCCAAAAGACGTACAGAATCTACAAGTTGAAGACACAAACACACAAACACAAGCGACTTCAATAACAGGCGCAAAAGATGGAAACATCGAATTAACAAGTTTTAGTTATGTTGGATACGGTCCAGGAAAATCTCATACAGGAGTTTTTGAAGAATACGAAGTACGAAATGTAAAAGTAAATGAAGCAGGAGTACCAGTGGCAGGAGAACTTGTTATCCAAACTGCTTCTGTAAAAACAGACACAGCGATGCTTGATACTCACTTGATGGAAAAAGCAGAATTTTTTGATTCAGCAAAATATCCAGAAATAATTTTCACATTATCAAACGCAACAGAAATCGGAAAAGGAACATACCAAGTGAGCGGAGATTTGAAAGTGAAAGATATTACAAAGAAAGTTGGATTCACAGTAAATGCGATGAGCGCCGAAACATTCAGCGCAGAATTTAAACTAAACATGAACGACTTTGGATTTACAGCACCAGGAATCGTAGATGAAGAAGTATTAATCAAGTTCGCAGGTAAAGTTAATTAATACCCAAATTAAAAGATGCAAGATAATTTCAAAATCAAAACAGAAGTTTTTGAAGGACCTTTGGAATTATTACTGTCTCTTATTGAAAAAAGAAAATTATTGATCAACGACATTTCGCTTGCACAAGTAACGGATGATTTTATCAAATATCTCGAAAGTCATCCGGAAATGCCGATAAATCAATCCTCACAATTTATAGTTATCGCTAGTACATTGCTTTTGATCAAATCTAAATCTCTTTTACCAACACTCACACTGACCGAAGAGGAAAACAAAAACGTAGAAGATTTGGAGTTGAGATTGAAGATTTATCAAAAGTATAAAGAAGCCGGAGAAAAACTCTCAGAAATTTTTGGAAAGAGTCCACTTTTTGAAAGAAACTTCGTGCCGACAAATGACACGGTGATATTTGCGCCGTCAAAAAATATTTCAATTGAAAGCTTGAAAGAAGCTGGATTTCGAGTGTTGCAAAAAATTCCAAAAGTGGAAAAACTTCCACAAGCGATTGTGCGTAAAGTAGTTTCGCTAGAAGAAACAATGCAAAAATTAACTTCTCGAATTAAAAGCAGTTTGCAAATGAGCTTCAAAGATTTTGCAGGAGTTGGAAAAGCAGAGAAAGTAAATGTTATAGTTAGTTTTATCGCAATGCTAGAATTGGTAAAGCAGGGAATGATCGCCGTAACTCAGAGTGATGCGTACGAAGATATCAAAATGGAAACGAAAGATATTTCGACCCCGAATTATTTGTAAGGATTTATAGAAATGAATTTATAAAATTATGGAAACACAATTATCAGTATCAGCACAAATAGAAAGTATTTTGTTTTGGAAAGGCGAGCCAATGAGCTTCAGGGATATTTCTAAAATATTAAACATCGATGAAAGTGTTGTGCGCGATAATGTGGTTGTTTTGCAAACTGAATTAGAAAACCGCGGAATAGTATTGGTAAATGCTGGTGAAAAATTATCTTTAGCTACACACGCTCAAATGAGTGAAAAAATCGCTGTGCTTCTAAAAGAAGAACTTTCTCGAGATTTATCAAAAGCAAATATCGAAACTCTCTCAATCATCCTTTATCGTGGCGCTGTCACAAGAAGCGAGATTGATTATATTCGTGGAGTAAATTCGCAATTTATTTTGCGAGCGCTTTCAATTCGTGGATTGATCGACAGAGAAACAGATCCAAAAGATGAGCGAGCATATTTGTACAAACCAAGTATCGAACTTTTATCTCATCTTGGAATTACTTCACGAGAAAATCTTCCGGACTTTGAAAAAATAAATTCCGACATTGCAGAGTTTATGAATCAAGGTAAAAATGATACAATTTCGGGCGATAATAAAGAAAATATTGAAATGGAGGACGATCCAGAAGATTTCGAAGACACAGCCGACGAAGAAAATACTGAATAAAAATGATTCAAGAGATTTTAAAGAAACAAAAAAAAGAATTTATAATCATCGGTTCTTCTGTGGCTGGTCTTGTTTTGATTTTGGTAATCTCTTTTGTGTGGGCAAAAAGCGCAAATGGTGAAATAGAAAAAGAAGAGGAAGTAGTACCGGCACCAGTTGTAGAAGTTGTAAATCCTTTCGAAGAAGTACGACTGACAGCACGTGCAGCAATCATAAAAGAAGTCGCAACAGGGAAAATTCTTTACGAAAAAAACCCTGATGAAGCTTTGCCTCTCGCATCTCTAACAAAAGTTGTCACAGCTATCACTGCGCTGGATATTTTGAGCGAAGACGATTTAGTGAGAGTGCATTCTTCGGATTTAGTTTCTGGAAATGATTCTGGTTTTGTAATCGGTTCGTATTTTAGATTGAAAGACATGCTAAATGTGTCTTTGGTTTCTTCTTCAAATGGCGCAGCACAAGCGATAGCTGTGGCGGGAGGAGAAAAAATCGCATTAGCTCCAGGCGAAGCTCTGATTTCTTTTGTAGATAGAATGAATGCAGTGGCTTCGCGAATCGGAATGGAGAAAACAAATTTCAAAAACCCAACAGGACTAGATGAAGAAAATGAAACTGTTGCAAGCGCGACTGGTTCTGCTCGCGACATCAGCCGACTCTTTGAATATGTTTTGAAAAATGAACCACAGATTTTTGAAGCGACACGAGAGGACTATGTAGTGATAAAATCTCGCGAAGGATACGAACACAAAGTCATCAACACAAACAAAATCGTTGGTGATTTGCCAAATATCATTGGTTCAAAAACAGGTTATACTGATTTAGCAGGTGGAAACTTGGCTGTGGTGATAGATCCAGGCCTAAACACTCCTGTGGTGATAGTAGTTTTGGGTTCTTCAAAAGAAGGCCGATTCAAAGATGTAGAGAGACTTTCAAAAGCTACATTAGATTATTTCTTGTTAAAACAATAAATTAAAAACAAAATGCCTCTAGAAATTATAAAAATTATTCTGCCCACAACACTTTCTTTCTTCGTCGGAATCGCGATCACGCCTTTCATCACAAATTTTCTTTATAAACATGAGATGTGGAAGAAGAAAGTAAAGACTGTTGCCGTAGATGGACACGGTACTCCAATTTTTAATTCTCTTCACGCACACAAAGAAATTGGAACTCCACGAATGGGTGGCGCTGTGATTTGGCTTTCGGCTTTTATTGTTGGCGCATTGATTTGGACACTCGCTCGCGTACTTGATTTAACACTTTTTGAAAAAATAGAATTCATTTCTAGAAATCAAACTTGGATTCCTTTTTGGGCACTTTTTATCGGAGCATTTGTGGGATTGATTGATGATGTTTTGGAAATCAAAGGTTGGGGAGGAAGATTGGCGGGAGGACTTCCTTTGAAAATGCGTTTAGCGATTATTTCTACAATCGGACTTTTTGTGGGAAGTTGGTTTTATCTAAAACTAGATGTGACAGCGATTGGAATTCCGTTTTTTGGTTCGCTTGAGCTTGGATGGTTGATAATACCTTTTTATCTTCTGACAATGATTGTGATTTATTCAGGTGGAGTGATTGATGGTTTAGACGGGCTTTCAGGTGGTGTTTTTACAGCCATTTTTGCTGCGTACGGCATTTATGCATTCTCTTTAGGACAATATGACCTCGCAGCTTTTTGTGGGCTTATGATCGGAGGAATTTTAGCCTTTCTTTGGTTTAACGTGCCTCCGGCGCGGTTCTATATGTCGGAGACTGGTTCCATGGCGCTGACGATTGTGATTTCGATTTTGGCTTTTATGACAGATGATTTAGCTGGCGGAAAGGGAATCGGAATCTTGCCAATAGTGGCTTTTCTTTTAATAGCGACAGCCGGATCGAGTTTGTTGCAAGTTCTTTCAAAACGCGTTCGTGGCGGCAAAAAGATTTTCCTGGTTGCGCCTGTGCATCACCATTTTGAAGCTATCGGTTGGCCCGCTTACAAAGTGACTATGCGTTACTGGATTCTAGCTGTGATTTTCGCGGCGCTGGGGTTGTTGGTGGGGTTTGTGGGGTAGGAAAAAATTAATAAATTTATGCTAACCTAATTTGATGGAGAAACTACGAGAAATTGAATACACGCCGGATTTCAAAGAGCTTGTGCGAGATAATCCCGGCAAGATTAAATCTTTTTTAAAACTAGAAAAAGAAATTTCAGAGAAAATTGATAATGGAACTCTAGAAGTAGATGAAGTTTTTCAAGATGGTGATGTGATTGTGACTCCGATTTATGAATATATTGAAGATAAAAATTATATGTCGGAAATATCTGAAAGTAAACCAATAAGAATGGATAGCTATCTAAAAGTTGAAATTGGTGAGGATAATTTTTTTGTCAAAACAATTCCTGGGTTTTTTGAAAGTGTAAACGGAGTAGAAGAATTTAAATCTTTAGTAAAACTAAAAGATTTCTTAAAAAAGTTTGAAAATGTTGAGGTGTTGGATTTTCAACTTGGATATCAAGGCAACGGAAAAACCTATTTTGTTTCAAAATGGTTAGATCTACCAAAACTTGTAGATGTTTTAAATGAGTATGACAAAGATCCAGGAGCATTGTCTCCGGAACATAGACTGAAATGCGAGGAACTAATTAAAACATTTAACGAAATGTCAGATGAACTTGAAGCTAATGGATTTATAGATTTTCACGAAGGGAATGTTTTCTACGACGAAAAGGCTGATAAAATCTATGTTTATGACGTCGCACACCTAGACATGGTTCCTGAGAGTTTCAAAGAAGCTGCTTAAAAAATAAATTAACATGGAAAGACTTCGACAAATTAAATACACACCTGAATTTAAAGACATTATCGCGGAAAACCCAGGAGCACTAAAAATCTTTTTAAAATTAGAAGAAGAGATCGCGGCACATACAGATTTGCGTGAAGAAAAAGTTTTTGAAGATGGTGATGTAAAAATAACACCGCTTTATGATGAGGTTAGAGCTTCAGGATACGGAGACAACAAAGCGAACTCATACTTGAAAGTAGAAATTGGCGACGAAGCATTTTTTGTAAAAACGATTCCAGGTCATAATCAATACAAAGATGAAAGTGGAGGTGTAAGAGAGTTCAAAAATTCAAAATATGTTAAAGAAATTTTGCGTTGGGTTCAAGGAGTTGAAGTGGTTGAATCTCAGTTGGGTTACGAAGATAAAGAAAAGGATGTGACCTACTTTGTGTCTAAGTGGATGGACTTACCTAGGTTGAATAAAGTACTTAATGAAACAAGAAGCCTAGAAATGAAAGACAGTTTGAATAATAGAGTAGAAATAATTCAAAGACGATTGAATGAAAACAACATGATGGATGTCGAGCCATACAATATGTTTTATGATGAAAAGACTGACACAATTTATGTTTTTGATATTTTTGAAAAACGCGACTCATCAATATAAAAGCTTATCTCCCATAGACTAAATCATTTTTTTGTTGTATTGTGATTCGGAATTTCGGAAAACCCGAACAAACCCAAAACCCAACAAATGAACCGTTCTTTAATATCACCAAAAAACCTTTTATTGTGCCTGTTTATTGCCATTTCGGCGATATCACATATCACACTCCTGTTAACTACAGACGAAGATATCAATAAAGTCATCTACGTTATTGCAAACAGTGTGCTGATTTCTGTAGCACTCTTGATAACTGCAAAAAGAAACTGGGTCAATCCAGATAATAATTTCTTTGCAGCCCTTTCGTTTTCAACGATTACAGCAATTGGAATTTCCGGATCATCATTCGGAGCAATTCAATTTGTCGTCTTTGGATATTTAAACAATTTTGAAAAATTTTGTGTTATCTCAGGACTATCAATTACCATGATGATAGTATCGGCACTTTTGATTCGCATCAAAAAAAATCCTGTTAATGAAAATCCAAATCTCGATTTGATTTTTTTGGATGTGGCGCAAAAATTGTGGCCTGAGCTGGAGGTACTAGAACTCGATCAGGTTCAAGTCACGAAGGTGCATTTCGGAATGCGTGAAGTTTTGAAAAAAGCTACCGCAGAACAAAAAAATCACCCAGACTTAACCATGAATTTCTACAAAATTCGTGATGGTTTAAGACCTTCCGTTATTGTTTCCGAGTACAAAAAATACCTGGAGACTGTAGGTCAGAGGGTCGTTTCAGAGATATACAGCAAGAGGTTAAATGAGAAATTTGCTCAACACAGACCTCCCGGGGTGCTTTTTACCTCTTTCGCAGATGGACAATTACCTATGCTGAACGGAGTGTTTTACTGTAAAGCCTCGGGAATCATCATGATCTTTGGAGTTGTGATGAATCAAGGGGTTTTGAATCGTTAGTGTAAATTGACGTTTCAAGCAAGAGGGCGCCGCAAGCACCCTCTTTTTTCTTTTATGCACACCCAAGACTTGCCAAAATTGAGTAATTATTGCAAAATTTTAATATCGTGATAAAATTTTTGTATGTTGAAACCTCTAAAAAAATTCTTTGTTCCTAGTGAATCAAACAAATATCAACCACACTCTCTGAAAAACAGTAGCATTTCTACAATCCTAATTATTGTTTTACTTTTAGAATTCTTTGCAATCGCATTTTTAATTAGTCCAGAGTTCAGATCAAGAATTGGAAATCTTGGAGCGGTACTTCCTGCAGTTTTGATTGCAAAGGTAAACAATGAAAGAGCAGATCAACAACTAGTTGAATTAGTAGAGAATCCAATCCTAACTCATGCAGCATTAATAAAAGCTCAAGACATGGCTTCACGAGGATATTTCGCACATGTGGACCCAGATGGAAACCAACCATGGCACTATCTAAATTTAGCAGGTTACAAATACAAGATTGCGGGAGAAAATCTCGCAGTGAATTTCGTTGATTCATCAGAGGTCCACAGAGCTTGGATGAGAAGTCCTACACACAAAGCAAACATCATTCAACCGAAATTTACTGAAATCGGAATCGCCACAGCAGAAGGAGTATATAAAGGAAAAAATGTGACATTCGTTGTGCAATTTTTCGGTGTACCACAACCAGAATCAATGGTAGCGACTGTTCAGAAAGAAGTTTCAACTATTAATAATGAAGGAGAGAACGTACTAGGAGCTTTCACAGAAAAAATTTATGCATCACCTCGGACAACTATTAGCTATATTTTATATGCAATCGCTGGATTAATTTTAATTTCAATAATTTTAAAGATTTTTGTCGCTCCAAAAGTACAATATAAGAGTTTAATTTTTAATGGTTTCCTAATTTTAGTGATAACACTCTGTGCAATTTTTATAAATTACCTTGCAGCTCAATATTATGGAGAAATCGCAAGTATTGACGAATCTCAAACTGCGTTGATTTATACTGAATAAATGGTACTGTTAGGTTATTACCAATTGAGAGGGTTTTAATTACCATTTAAATATAGAATTTTATGAAAAGTTCATACAGAAGTTCGTTTTTGAGTTTTTTACTAATACTAACAATCGTTTTTTCACCACTAGTTACAATCGCTCAGGTTGTAGATGAAGTGATTGAAACGCCTACTGTTGAAGTAGAGGTAGAGGCACCAGCAGAAGATTCGCAAGAAGAAGTGGTTGTGGAAGAAATTATCGAAACAGAAATTGTAAGTGAAGAGGAGGAAACTGTTGTCGAAGAAGTGATTATTCCAACAACAGAGGAAGAACCTGTTGATCTTGTTTCTGATTTTGTAGAACAAGTTGTAGATGATTTGGTAAATCCAATTCTTGAAGAAGAAATTGAAATTCAACCAATCGAAATGCAACTTGTAACACCAACTTCTGAGTCTATAACTTTTGTAGAAAAAGTTGAGCTAGGTGTGACTTATAAATTTGCATCAAATGACGAAGTGCAAGTAACTTTCACAAAACTTCCTGAAATTGCAGGAAGTCTATCTATTGAAGAAGTTTTACTAACAGAAGAACAAATGAGTGAGTTTGGAGCATTAAGCAACGTTGCTTACGACATCACTTCAGACATGGCAAACGGTACTTTCGAGTATGACCTAAAACTTCCACTACCAGAAGGAGTTGAGGATATTTCAAAAGTTGTTTACGCAGAAAATGTTGAAGACTTAAATGTTGACTCAACATCTGTAGAATCTACTCAAATTGAAGTTGTAAACGACTCTGTAGTCGTTAGTGATCTAGATCACTTCACTATTTTCGTAATTGTTCCTGACGATATCGTTGAAAGAACTCTAATTCCTTTCAATCCATTCATCGAAGGTTGGAGCACAGAAACAACAGGGAATGCAGACATCGAGCTAGTTTCTGCAGTTTCAGCTGGAATTCCTTCAGCAAACGGAAGCTCTCATGTTATTAAAATGGACCGAACAGGAGGAGCCGGAGTAAACCGAGCCTTTCTTGGATATTACGAAACAGGATTAAAACTAAACGAAATCGAAGAAATTAAATGGAAAACTTATTCAAAAGTTGGAACAGATACATACTTAAATATTTACCTTAGAAAAAATTGGAATGAAACAGCTTCAGTTGTTTTTGCCCCTGCTACAACACCAAATACATGGGTAGAAAACTCTCTTACAGGAGCTGGAAGTATTACAGTTAGACACAACAAACTTATTGGAGCAGACACACAAGTTACATATTCAACTTCTGCTTTTAATGAACTAATGTCTTCTCAATACGCAACTTGGGATTTAATGGTTGATACAAGCGCGCGAGCTGGTATTGCAATTATTTCAGGTTCAACAAATCCTACAGCTGCTCAAGAACACTATATTGATGCAATTACTTTCAACACAACTGACGGTGATCAATATTTTGATTTCGAAAACCTACTACCAGAATCTCCTGTTGTAAGTTTTGAAGCTCCAACACCTGCAGAAAATAGCTACGTAAAAGGAACTATTACAGGACACGTTGTTGCAACAGATAACGAAGGAATGGGAAGTTATTACATTCGAGTTTGGAAAGATGCTTTTGAAAGCGGACTACCAAATCTAGTACATAACGTATGTTACGAAGCTCCAGGTGCAGACTTACTAGGTGCATCTCTAGATAAAAATTGTGTTTACGATACAAAAACAAATCCAGATGGAATTTACGTTTTCTCAGCACAATTTCTAGATTCTGATACTCAATGGGGTAGTGCTCTAAGAACTTTTACAGTGGACAACACAAAACCAGTTATCAATTTTGACAATCTTCCAGTAGTAACAACATTTAATAGCGATTCAATAGATTTCGAGTTTAGTGCCACTGACAATTTTGAACTAAAAAGAATTGTTGGGAACATTTACAAAGTTGGAGTTGCAGGAGTATTCAAAAGCAATCAAAAAAGTATTGTTGGAGACACTGGATCATTCACAATAGATATTTCAACTCTTACAGATGGTGATTATTACATTAAATACAACTCAGAAGACGAAGCTGGAAATATCGCCACAACAGGAACATTCAATTTCACAATTGATAACACAGCACCTGATGCACCTGTACACGAAACTCCAGTAGATAACGCATTTCAAAACATTAACAACTTCTACTTTGAGTGGACAGATTCTATTGATGCAGTTGAATACGAATTTCAATCTTCACAAAACCCAAGTACAGACGGAAATGGAGTTCTAGACTCAGGTGTTTGGAATAACAAACTTAATGGAAGTGGTGATCAATTATTCTTGGGAGATTCAAGAATTCATTCAGTTGGCGCAAACGGAGTTTGGTACTGGCAAGTGAGAGCAATCGACGAAGCAGGAAACAAAAGTGACTGGACAGATGCTTGGAAAATAACAATCGACATGGTCGCTCCTACAGTTCCTTCTGTAACTTCTCCTATTGCAGAACAAACTTTTGAAACAACACCAATTCTAAATGAATGGACAACTTCTACAGACGCAACAAACATCACTTACCAAATTGCTTACGGATACGACGATGAGCACACTTTTGGAGGAAGCACATGTAGCGATGTAAGTGAAATTGATGGAAAATTTGTAAGTGGATGTCGAGATACAACAAACACTTCAAGAAATCATTCTCCATCATTAGAAGAACAAGGCGGTGTGACTATTTGGGTTCGAGCAATCGACGAAGCTGGAAACAAAAGTGATTGGAGCGAAGGGGTTCATTATTACTACGACACTACTCCAGAAGAACCAGAAGTTGTTGAAAAAACAGAATCAACAGTTGTTGTAAAAGAAAATACAGCTTCTGCAGAAAATGAATTAGGTTGGATGTTTAACAGGGACACAAGCACAGATACACCTTTTGAATTTAATGAAGATGCAGCAACAACAGGCGACGGAAGTCTATATGTATTGCCAATCGGTAACTCAAATTCATCAGACAAATTTGTTGCAGAATATTTCCCACAAATGTTAATTTCAGATTTAACTTCATTAACATTTGATTTCAAAACGGGAGCAGAGAGTGAGGAGACTGATTACCAACATGTTTACCTAAACGTTTATGCAAACTTTGGTGTATCAGACGATAATAAATTCTATGATTGTCGATACAATGTAGTTGCAACTTCAGGTTCTGGAGACTTCTTTGAATCAGTAACATTTGATCCGACACTGCCTTACACAGTAACAACAAGAACATCGCCTGGTTTTGAATCACCATTCGCTTGTCCTGCAATTCCTGCAGACATGGATACACTTAGCCCAGGTTCAAACATTCGAGCGTTCGCTATCAATCTTGGTGATACTTCACTAAACGACGAAGGAGTAAGTGCATACTTTGACACTGTAATCCTAGAAACAGATACAGCTATTACAACATTTGATTTTGAACCAACTGTAGTTGAGGTTATTCCTGATGAAGACGAGGAAACACCTGAGCCGCAAGTAGAAGCTCAACAATCAAGACAATCATCTAGAAGAAGTGGGGGAGGTGGTTCAGTTCTAGGAGCGTTTACAAGTGGTGAAGGTGAAGTTCTAGGAGCCACAACTGAAATGTGTCCCGTTCTATACCTTACTGACTACATGAAAGAAGGTGATGCAAATAATCCAGAACAAGTTACAAAACTACAAACTTTCCTTAACACTGAAGGATTTATTGTAGAATTAACTGGATTCTTTGGTCCTAAAACAACAGAAGCTGTTAAAGGTTTCCAATCAAAATATGCCGCTGAAATCCTACAACCATGGGTAGATGCCGGACATGTAACAGAACTTTTACCAACAGGCTTTGTTTACAAAACGACTCGAGCAAAGATAAACAATCTTAGCTGTGACGGTGCTGAAGTAAAACCAGTTTTGTAAAAAATTAAAATAAAATTTCAAAGAAAAAACAGCCGCCCGAAAGGGTGGCTGTTTTGTTGAGAGTTTTAAATATGAATGTAGCGTTTTACATCTGAGTAAGTGTTGGGTTCAGAGATTTTTTGTTTTCTCTCGTGATTCAAAAAGAGTATCAGCATTACAAAAATACTCACGATAATTAAAAAAACAATTCGAAACGGTTCCATTTTCTCTTATTCTATTGGGTTTAGGTTCAGCTTTCCATTAGGAAAAATACCACACATAATTAAAGATGTAAATGTAGAAATAAAGCAAAAGAAAAAAGCGCGTTCCAAGGGGACGCGCTTATATAAGGACTTTTTAAAGACTAAACAGCATCAAGAGCAACTCTTTTCGAGTTTTGCCTGATATGTTTAGCCAGTGCTTTGTTTTCTGTCCTTTTTTTGACTTTTTTTGCCAGTTCCAAGAGCTCTTCAGCTTTCGCTGAAAATTTTGGAAGTAGGTGCTCAAACAAGTCGCCCGCTTCATTCCTAAAAAGAAATTGATTTCCTGTTTTTGAAACTGAAAACTTTTTCTCTTTTTCTTGCCAAGGAAAAAAACCTCTTTCGACAATGTAAGTAAAAGATGCGGTTGTTGTATGACTGTTGTCGTTGTTTACTATGAAAAAAGTATTGGCTCCATTGTATATCCTTTCATCTTCTTCAGTGAATAAGGAGTTTGGGGACAAGACTTTTTTCGCCACCGCATAAACGATATGTGTACGAGAAGGAGTGTTTCCTTTACGCTTCATATCGCCGGTGACCTCGCAGAGAAGCCTATAGATTTTATATTGAACATAAAATCTGTGTGCTTTCTTTACGGCTTTGTTCACAAGAATAATACTTGCAGTGATGAGTAGCACGATTAGTGTTACTCCCGACAGGGTTACTAGTATAAGGTCCATCTGCCCGATAGATTAACACGAAACAGATTTAATGTCAAAATTTCCAAATATCCTTTATTTTCAAGCTTTAAAATGCTTAAATTGTAGTTATCAACATGGAAAAAATCTATAAAAAAGTAGGGGAGACCCCATTAGAGCTCATAGACAGATTACGTCTAGAAAAACCAGAATTAAAAGACGCTACGCTTTCTTATGCCGGACGTCTAGATCCAATGGCAGAAGGCGAAATGCTGATAATGGTTGGAGACGAAAATAATCAACGAGAAAAGTTTTTGGGTTTTGATAAAGAATATGAGGCGACTTTTTTGTTGGGTGTGAGTACGGATACGGGAGATGTATTGGGGATTATTACAGAGGAAGTAGGGCGGGATAAAATTTCCCGGCAGGAAATTTTATCCCGCCTATCAGAATTCCCAAATATTAAATCTCAAAAGTATCCTTGGTTTTCATCTAAAACTGTTTTCGGGATTAAACTTTTTGAACATTTCAAAAAAGGCAACATGGATATCGAAAGACCCAGCAGAGATGTTGAAATTAAATCAATTGGAATATTAGGTTTTGAAAGCACATCATCAGAAGAAATAAAGAACTATATATTTGAATCTATAAACAAAGTTAACGGAGATTTCAGACAAAAAGAGATCCTGGAAAGATGGTCTGAATTTTTTACACAGAATTCAAACACTCAATTGCAAACATTAAAAATTAAAATCTTAGTATCATCTGGCACATACATTCGAGCATTAACAGAAAACTTTCCAATTCCAACAGTTCTTTTAAAACTAAACCGCACAAAAATCTTTTCTGAATAAAACCCACACTAAATCCACAAGGAAATTTTAGACAAACGAGTTATACTTTATAAATGCTTCGCAAAGAAAAAGTTGATTTTCCTTTTTTACTTATTGTAACTATATTAACAATCTCCGGATTTGTTATTTTTCTTTCTGCCGTTATGGGTATCACCGCCAAAAGCGAAGTGAAATATTTTTCAATTCTTACCAATCAATTATTTCTAGGTCTTATTTTAGGCTCTGTATTTGCTTTTATTTTTTCCAAACTTCCAATCATGCTTTTTAGAAAATATGCTTTCTGGGCATGGATCGTTTCAATAATTTTAATGCTAGCAGTGTTTATACCAGGAGTTGGATTACACTCTGGAGGTGCTACACGATGGATTTTATTAGGTCCAATATCATTTCAACCTTCAGAAATTTTAAAAGTTACTTACATTCTTTATTTAGCCACAATGATTGCATCAATGGGTAAAAATGGAATCAAAACTTTTAAAGGTGGTTTTGTAACTTTTGCATTAATCTCAGGAATTACGGCTCTGCCTATTATTTTTCAAAAAGACAATGACACCATGATTGTTTTAATGCTTGCTGGCACAACAATGTTTTGGGTTGCGGGCGCACGAATAAAACACCTTATGATTTTAGGATTGATCGCAATTGTCGCACTTGGAGGACTAATAATGATGCGCCCATATATCAAAGACCGTATTGTTTCTTTTATAAATCCAGGAGAACATTTACAAACAGTTGGTTATCAAAGCCAACACTCTGTCACAGCAATTGGTTCTGGTGGATTCGCAGGTAGAGGATTTGGTCAAAGTTTACAGAAGTTTACTTTTCTTCCTGAACCTGTAGGAGACTCAATTTTTGCAGTAGCAGCTGAAGAGTTTGGCTTTCTTGGAGCAACATTTTTAATTATTTTATTCTCATTATTCTGTTGGCGAGGACTAAAGATTGCAGGAAATATAAAAGATAATTTTAGTAGACTAGTCGTCGTCGGAGTTGTTATACTAATATCCGTACAAGCTTTTTGGAATATGGGCACAATGATGAGGGTGATTCCAATTTCTGGTTTACCACTTCCTTTTGTTAGTCACGGAGGTACTGCACTATTTTTCACACTTTGTGCATGTGGAATTTTATTAAATATTTCAAGAAATCAAAAACACTCTAATTAATTTATGAGAATTATATTCACAGGAGGAGGAACAGGGGGACATTTTTATCCGATTATTGCTATTGCTCAAGCAATCAGGAAAGTTGTTCGTGAAAATAAATTAATCGAACCTCAATTATATTTTCTAGCACCAGCTCCATACAATGCCGGAGCACTATACGACGAAGGAATTACTTTCAAAAAAGTTTATGCTGGCAAGTTGAGACTTGATGATAAAGCAAAAAATTTCTTGGATATTATTCCTACAATTATTGGCACAATAAAAGCCATCTGGACGGTTTTTTGGATTTATCCAGATATAGTTTTCAGTAAAGGTGGATACGGTAGTGTGCCTGTAGTTTTTGCGGCAAGAATACTTAGAATTCCAATTTTCATTCATGAATCCGATAGTGCACCAGGACGCGCAAATCTGTGGGCATCAAAATTTGCAACAAAAATTGCAATCTCATATTCAGAAGCTGGTCAATATTTTAATAAAGAAAAAATTGCATGGACAGGAAACCCAATCCGCCAAGAAATCAAGATGAAAGCTACAGAAGGAGGTTATGATTTTTTGAATTTAAGTTCTGACTTTAAAACAATTTTAGTTTTAGGAGGATCACAAGGAGCTAAGCGTATTAATGATTCAATTATAGATATTCTTCCTCAACTTTTAGAAAAATACCAAGTGATTCATCAAACTGGTTCTAAAAATTTTGAAGAGGTAAGAAATACTTCAGAGGTTTCTGTGACTGATGAAAGAGTTCTGAGTAAGTACAAAGCCTTTCCTTATCTAAATAATGTTGCAATGCGAATGTCTGCTGGTATTGCAGATTTAGTTATCACAAGAGGCGGTTCAACTCTTTTTGAAGTCGCTCAATGGGGGATTCCAGCAATAGTTATTCCAATCACAGAAACAAACGGTGATCACCAAAGAAAAAATGCTTACGCATACGCTAGAGCCGGTGCCGGAATCGTTATTGAAGAAAATAACCTTACACCTACAGTCCTTATGCAAGAGATTGATAGAATACTAGATACAAAAACTATCAGTGATTCCATGAAAGAAGGAGCAAAAAATTTCTCAAAACCAGATTCAGAAAAAGCTATCGCAGAAGCAATGCTAAAAATCATCCTAAAACACGAAGATTAGTACCGATTTACAACACGCTAAAATACAATACAATTAGTATATGTTCAAAAAACTAGTTTTTTTATTTGTAGTTGTAAGTTTTATATCTAGTGGATTTTTTATTTTTACAAATCCTCAAAACGCTTTCGCCGATGAAGAAAAAATTCAAGAATTAGAAGGGAAGATAGATGGTCTGCGAGATCAAAGAGATCAAATTCAAAAAGAAATCGATGCTTTGCAACAAATGGTTTCTACAACAAGCGCAGAAGCTGGCACAATCGATGCAAAAGTTAAAAGTTTGAAAGCAACTCAAAATAAAATCCAAAAAGATATTTCATTAACTCAAAACCAAATTAAAAAAAGCGAACTTACTTTGGAAAAAATAGATTTAGAAATTTCAGATAAACAACTTCTCGCAAATAGAAAAATGGAAGTGTTATCAGAATCTCTGAGAGAAATAAATCTTTTAGAATCAGAATCTTTGATTGAAAGTATTTTAGGTTATAAAGATTTGTCGGAATTTTGGAACCAAGTAGAAGCGCTTGGATTTTTTAGAGATGAAATATCAGAAAATCTAGATACATTAAGAGATTTAAACGCCGAACTTCGAATCAAACACTCCGAAGAAAGTGAAGAAATAAAAGAACTTCAAACAAGTCAGAAATTACTATCTGGTCAACAAGAGGTTGTAAAAGATACAGCAAACGAACAAGCAAAACTTTTAAATGAAAAACAACAACAACTAAAAACTCAACAGCAAATTCTAAACGAAAAAATTGAACAAAGAAAAAAATTCGAAGCAGCCATGCTTGATTTCGAATCACAAATCAAAACTTTAGTTGATCCAGATAGTTTCCCTGCACCGAGTCGTGGAGTTTTATCTTGGCCATTAGATAAAATCACAATCACTCAACAATTCGGAGGAACACAATTTGCAAAAACAAATCCGAGTGTTTATGGAAGACCATTTCACAACGGAGTAGATTTCGGAGTTCCAACTGGGACACAAGTGAAATCTGTTCTTTCTGGAACTGTTCAAGCCACTGGAAACACTGATGCTTTCCCTGGCTGTGTATCTTGGGGTAAATGGGTCCTTGTAAAGCACAATAACGGCCTTACAAGCCTTTATGCCCATTTATCAAGCATTTTAGTTGATCCAGGGGAAGCTGTCGATACAGGGGCATTATTAGGCCTTTCAGGTAATACTGGATACTCTACAGGTCCACATTTACACCTTACACTTTATGCTTCTCAAGGTGTGAGCGTTGTTAAATTTAGTGAATTTAAACCCGGTGGAACAGGGTGTTCTGCTACGGGAGCATCGACTCCGGCCGCTTCACTAGATGCGTACATTGATCCAATGACTTATTTGCCACAGCTTTAAAATAAATTAAAAAATAAAGTATAATTATTTACATGAAAAAATTCACAGGAAAATTTTTAAATAAAGAGGGAAGTCAGAGAGGTTTTTTACAAATAGTTGGAATAATTATTATCGCTGCAATTGTTTTAGCTTTTCTTGGATACAATGTAAAAGATCTTTGGATGAATTTTGGTGCGCCAGTTTTTGAATGGATTTGGAATGTTTTTCTAACTCTAATCGGTTTTGCAATTGATGTAGTAGTGAAGGCTGTAAATATTTTCAAGACAGGAGACTACCCTACAAATTAATTTTAAAAAATAAAAAAATCTGCACCGAAGTGCAGATTTAAAGTTTAGAATTTTGTGAGTTATACTTCTTGCAAGATTTTTCTCACATCATTCCAGTTTCTTGCGATTTTTAATCCAGGAATGTCGTAATTTGGAATCTGCTCGGATTCATCATTCGACATCGTAAAGAGTACCTTGTGAGGTATTCCACAATTGTGAATAGATTGGAGGCATTCCAGTCTGTCATCAATGTGGATCGTCACTTTTTCGTCCAAAGCAATCGGACCTTTATCGATCCTTTTGTAGCAAAACCGGACATTCTCAGGTCTGATGAGCTCTGGGACAATACCATGACCAAAAAGGTTCATACACACCCGACACTCATCACCATGATCAATTCGACTGATGATTTTTACATCAGATTTCAAGAACGCTAACTCCTGAAGGAATTCTAATGATCCTTCATGAAGCTGTCTCAATTCACTTCCTTTGAATTCAATTTTTGGAGACACTCTATCGAATAAAACATCTCCAAGATCCAAACCTATAACCATCTTTTTTCCTTTCATATTAAGATCCTTTCTTAAAGATAACCTACACAATTTAAATTTAAAAATCAACTAAATAAAAAAAAATCTGCACCGAAGTGCAGATTTAATAAATAATAAACTAAAGATTCAAAAGACTCTTAACTACAGAGACTAAAGAACCTCCTCCCAGCTTGAAATTACCAGACTGAACATCACAACCAGATGTCATTAGTCTTTTATTCATCGTTCCAGAAGATGAATTTGCGACAAGCTTTACTTGATCTTTAAGTTCTTCACGAACCCATTCCACAAATTTGTAGGTAGTTTCCATATCAGCATCAATCCATGCATCAAAAATGATAACATCCCAATTTTTGTCTTTAGAAAAAAGATTAGTAAACTCGGCACCATTTGCGACATGCGCAACCTCAAATCCTTCCTCTTCCATGTAATACAGAAAGTTTGGAATGATTGATAGGTCGTCTTCAAAAATTAATATTCTTTTCATTTTTACTTTTTTTCAAAAAACAGATTACACTCCTTTTGTCTAAAAATCAACGAAAAAGGGAAGTCCGACTTCCCTAGTATTAAATAAAAATTTTAGACCCAGACTCAAGCTCAAGCCCTACCAAGTATCCTCTAAAAAATATTGAAACGCGTACAAGCGAATTTTAAGCTTCGAATTTTTTGGAAAATCACTAGGGGAGTTGTAAAGCAATATTTTTAGATGAAGGTCATTATTGATAGATGTATATAAAAACATCATTGTAGAGGAAGTAATAGAGATATAAAACAATCTTTATTGATAAAGCCTTTGTTTGCTTTATTTAATATAATACATTATGTCGCAAAAGATATATTGTGCGACATAGTATATAGTTATCCACAGTTGGCTTTCCTCATACCAATAACACCACAAATTATTATTCCTGCAAATAATACCTCTCAAAAATTCTCTGTGCGATTTCTGTAGGAATTTATATTCATCTCAACATCTTTCAAAAGTTTTTAAAATTAAAAAGTAAATAATGGGGCACCCTACTCCCCACCGTTGAACCATTTTTAAATAGTGTTGACATAATTAAAATAAGTGTTATTTTATTTTCGAACAAATGTTCATCTAAATCAAAAAAATGAGAGCACCATTGCTTACACTTGCTGGGGTCGTAATTATTGCGATCATAATCCTCGTCATCAACCACAACGACAAGAAAAAACACTCAACGGTTTCGTTCGAAAATGAATCTTCTCATATGGTAGTCATTGAAGAACTCGATCGTACGAAGTTATACAATCAATGGTTTACCGCAGCAAAAGATATTGCGCAAAAAACAAAAGATCCTGAGGCAATCGAGATTTGCGAGTTCATCGAAAAATCGGTACTGCTGGCAGAGCCTCACCCAAACGGTGGCCGGTTTCTCCAAGGAGCTCGTGAAGATCAGAAGCATTACTTCGGTCTTGTAATGATGTGCAAAGGTGATCAAGATGCCGGATTTGATTGGCGAAGAGATTACTATAGCGTCGCAGGATCTGGAGCACGTTTTATGCCTGATGGTCCTATGATGATAATAAAAAGTCACATACCCACCAGCACTTTAAAGCAAGGATTGATTCTTCTTCACGAAGGTCGTCACGCTCGTCAGTTTCTGACTCAACGATACAATTGGACTGATGCTAAAAAATTCTGCGAAGAGGAACGTGACACTCATAATTTCCAAAATCGCATTACATCAGCTTTGCTGGGTGAATCCTACACCAAGCTCGTAATTGATATTTCGCACGAATACGAAAAAGCACTGGCAGACGGAGGATTCAAACCAGGTGAAGCACTCGCTCATAGAAGTCGAGAGTTCACAGAGTTTGATTCAATCTTCCCAGCTATAAGTAAGTTTGAGCAAGACTTTCGCGATACATCCATCTGGATTCACGCAAATTTTATAATGCTGGAACGAGCTTTTGGTGCAGAAGCAGAAAATCATAAAGCAATCTTCCTTTTTCAGTTGTATAAGGAAAGTGGGATTGTTCCCAACTCTTAAAAGTAAGCTTTGTAAATCTTTCTACTCAACCCTAGTCTGTACGTATTACAGACTAGGTTTTTCTTTTAAATAAAAACCTAGAAACAAAAAACGCCTGAATTTAATTCAGACGTTTTTTGTTTTATTACCTAAGCGCAACTTCTCGGTGTTTACCCCAACACGGACTTGAATGATTCCATGGTCTTGTACCTTGAGTATCGTATAGATACTTTGCATAAGCCATATTACCTTCAAGCGTGTAGACATTTAGACCAAGTTTTTGTGCTGTATCAAGGTGATATTTTTCGTTAATCTGCAAGACTCCTACGTCCTGTGAATTAACAACTCCTCTTAATACATTTCCATTTTCGTCATATTGACGGAAACGTGATTCACAAAAGGCAATTTCTGCCATGATCGGCGCATCTTTAAAATACGCTTTCACTTGTGCTTCGGTTGTTAAAATTGTGTTGTTGGATTTTTCTGAGACTTCAGATTTAACCTCAACAATTTCTTCTGTTATTGGAGTTGCTGCCGATACTGCTGCTGAACTTGTTGGGACAATTGAATCTCCCATAGTTACTGTTGCAACGAATAAGGCCAACCCCATCGCAAGATTTATTATAGATTGAATGTTAAGGACAAACTGCGTATGCAACCATCTTCCTCGGACGCAGGCTTTAGATGATCTCTTTTTTAAGAGGTCTAAAACAATAAAGCTCAGTTATATTGAACAACTGAGTCGCAGACATAATAACACCAAGACAGGTAAAAAGTCAATCACTTTAAAAAAGTGTGGATTCTGTATGAAGCCTTAACAAAGCCATATTTTACATGCCAGGGCAATTTTGAGCAGGTTTATAGCCCTCTTTTAGAGCTTCATCCAAACTATCAAAATAAACCTTATTCTCAGCCTTTATTCGACTAACTCCAGTACACCAAACAAAGTACACTTTGGTGCCAGATTTGGACGCTACGAGGCTTTTTGTGGGTTTTTCTTCCCCTGATTCAGACCCTGTTTTAGCCTCCACAGAGGGCATTATTTTGGGCTCAAAAATCAACAATTTTGGCCGGTTTTGATCAGATCCACTCAAATATCCCGAAACATAGACATTGCACATGAGTGTTATCCCGATTACCACCCTTATCCCCTTGCCTTCTTTCAAAAAATGCGTTAATCTCATACAACTTAACTAAAACATTTCGACCCTAAAGGGACGTTAAGTAAAAACTAAAAAATATATGTCACACGTTAAAGCAGGAGGTTCAACAAAAAACCTTAGAGATTCAAATCCAAAATACCTTGGAACAAAACTTTACGCTGGTCAAAAAGCTACGACTGGTATGGTTATTGTGCGTCAAAGAGGAACTAAAATTCTTCCAGGTAAAAATGTTGGTCTTGGAAAAGATCACACTCTTTTTGCACTTGCAGACGGAAAGGTAGTTTTTACAGAAACAAGAAAGCGACGGTTCGACGGTTCAGTTCGAAAATTACCTGTTGCTAATATTGAGTAAGAGCGTAGATTTTTCTCCAAACGCTTCTAAATTAATTTTAAATTCCCCAACACTTTTGATTTGATCAAAGTTTTTTATCCATGCTTTTTCTACTTGGATTCCTGTTTGATCTGAAATAGCTTTCAATACTTCTTCCAATTGAACTTTCGAAAATAGATGACCTTTTTCATTTGCCTTTTCTGAAATTGAAACAGTCTCGCCGTTCAAAACTTTTAGCATGTCTTTACCCTTTTGAGTTTTCTCTTGATTATTTTTCTTTAAAGCTTCAGTTTTGTTTTGAATACTTTTAATATCTCCCGCGCTCGCTGGTCTCGCCAACTTTCTAGGTATCAAAAGATTTATAGCGTGTCCTTGATTCACTTCTACAATCTGATCCTTCTTCCCCACTTTTGGAACATCTTTTAGCAAAATTACTTTCATATTTCTATTTAATCAGATTTTAGGGGTTTGTTCAAATTAAATAAAAAGAAGGGTGTCACAGAAAATCTGAAACACCCTTCAAGGTTTAAATAACAAAAAAGTCCACACAGTTCAGTCAGGATCGCCGGAGGAAGGATCGGAGGACCAAGATGCTTCTGCTGGATAGGTCCAGTAGTCGCTCAAGGTGCCGAATCTTTTCTCCATCATACGCTTTGTGACGGCAATGGCGTCCGCCAACTCACCTTTACTACCATGGAGCATTTCGTGCTCAGTAGCTGGCCGATGATGGATGAAACGCCCGAATTGCTCTTGGCAGTACGCTTGGTACATCCTCGTGAAGAGGATGAAAGTATGCCAGGCTTCATCGATCAGTGGCGCCGGAATCAGCAGAACTTTGGGTGAATCCGCCGCCAAAGCAAGGAAGTTTTTAAGCTCCTTGAAAAGTTCGGTGGCATCATCACGGCTGATGGACAGGTTGATGGTAAGGCGATATATAACATCGTCTTCTGTGTTGCGCGGCATGGGCGCGAGAGCAGTTACTGTGGCAACTGTATCATTACCTACTGGTATTTTCATTATGTTTTTATGGTTTGTTCAATTGGTTAATTTTTTTAATTAAGCCATTCCTTAAGGATATTATCAAATCAGTGAACATATGCAATATTTTTACGCAGTATTGACAAATTAATGTTTTAAATGTACTTTTTCTAAAGAATGTACAGACAATCATTGAATGCTTTAAATCAAGAAGCAAAAACATACATGGAAAGTATAGCTACACACTGTCCTTTCACGAAACCTTCACATGAAGCTGGACTACTCAACTTTAGTGCTTACAAAGTAGGAAAGCACGCAATTGAGAAGGTTTATTTACTGGCGGCGATTCATACGGAAATTCTCCGAATTGATCGACGTAAACTTCCAAGTAATCAAGGATTCCTACTTTGCGAAAACCTGATTATAGAATTTGAAAATCTTAATCAAATAAAAGACTTTAAAACAGTATTTGATTGGGTGCATTGGATATTAAAATGTACTTACACAACTCGAAAGTTAGTGTTCGGTAAATTCTGGAAAGGTGAAGTTGCAGAAAGTAGGAGAGGAATTCCATTACCTCCTCCACCTGTTAATTTGCTTTCTTGTCGAACTTTGTTGGATCCAAACGATCTGAGATTTTTTGACAAGACTCCTGAGTTCTACGACGCTTTTAAAAAGGCAACCGATTCAGAAGATACAACTTCACTCATAGATGTTATTGGAGTAGAAACTTGCGCAGCAGTTGAAAAACTTACTGATCAATTAATGCAAGAAGGATACTTTCATAAAGTACTGGATGAGGTAGTAAAGATTGAATATAAGTTGGGTAAGAAGCACGTAACAAATCAACTCTTAGGAAACACTGCACTGTTGGGAATGTAATTATTCTCTTCAGTGTTTTTTCTTTTCTTCAGCTACTACTTTTTTAATAAATTCATATTTGGCTTCCATGTACGGCATCCATTCAAATTTAGTAGACTTTGCAAGTTTTTTCTTTATTGCAGCGTATTGATCGCGGAGCTTTGTGTTTTGCAAAAGTGTATCTCTAAATACAATCATATCTTTAAAAACTGGGTCTGATTTTTTATAAATATGAACATGCACAAGTGGTCTCTTACGATTACCTTTACGAAAATATCTTCGATTAGGTGTTTCCTTTTCAAAACGTGGATAGTACAAATACGAAATATCTGCAAATTTTGTGACCCAGTCTTTTACTATTGCAAGATCATCTACTCCAATTGCAATATCAATTTCAGGCTTCGATAACAGTCCAGGAATACTGGTACTTCCAATGTGGTGAATTTCAATAGATTCATTGAGTGCTGAACGTATTTTTTTTTCAGCTTGCTGGTAACGGCGTTTCCAGTTTGTTGTATATGGATGCAAACTAAATTGTTGATCTGGTTTTGATACTGTCATTTTCACATTGTTGCAGATAAAGATAACGATGACAAGGTAGTGGAGAATTACAAATTAATTGACTAATCTAGTATATTGTGATATAGTATTAATAGAGTAGGTGAAATTTAATCACCATCAACAAAACAAAAACCATACTAGATAAATGAAGAAAGTTCTTTTTTTAATAACATTCGTTATGGCCATCGTACTGATGCTTTCTCCGATTCTGTTCGAAGAAAGCAGCCAAATGATGACCTTAGTACAGCCCAAAATCTTCGGGATGAAGATTTGGGAGGTCCTAATCCCCACCGGACTCATCCTGAGCATTGCACCTTTGCTTTTGGGACTGAGTATCCTGAAACAGCACAGAGCAACAGAGTGAGCAGTATATCTTTCACTCAAACTCCCTGTTGCAGCATTACTACACGTAATGCTGCCGGGGATTTTTTTATTTTATCTCTTCAACAGAATTTTTACAGCTTCTTCTAATTGCATGTCTGAATCATCATCGGCATCATCTGATTTTGCTTCTACTACAACATCTGGTGTAAGTCCTGATTCAGAGATTGAAACTCCGTTTGGTGTAAGCCATCGTGCAATTGTTAGTTTTAAAGAAGTTTCTTTTGAAATCGGAATTAATTCTTGAACAGAACCTTTACCGTATGTTTGTTCTCCCACAAGTTTAGCCACATTGTGTTCTTTTAGAGCTCCTGCAACAATTTCGGACGCACTTGCAGATCCACCATCTACCAAAACCACCATATTTAAATTTTGATTAAAAATATCGTAACCTTTACTTCTAAATATTTTTGGTGATGTGTTTGCTCCAAAATCTTCTTGTACAATGATCTTTCCTGCTGGCAGGAACCAACTTGAAATATCCACAGCTGCATCTAGATACCCTCCAGGATTTCCTCGCATGTCCAAAATTAATTTATCTGATTTTGAAAGTACAAAATCTCGTAGAGCTTTTCTAAAATCATTTTCTACACCCGCAGAGAAATTGAATAGTGAGATTACAAAAATTCCATCTTTTCGCATTTCGTACTCCAATGTTGGAATTTTTATATTTTCACGAACAACTTTTATAGCCATTGAACCTCTTTCACCTTCTCGAGCAATCACAAGCTCCACAGTTGTACCCTTTTCACCTCGAATCAAATTAACAGCTTCATCAACAGACATCTCGGCAGTTACTTCTCCATCGATTTGTAAAATAACATCCCCAGCTTTGATTCCAGCTTTTTCAGCAGGTGTGTCTTTCAAAGGAGAGATTACTACTATTAGAGAATCTTTCTTCCCCACTTCCATTCCAACACCAGAAAAATTTCCACTGATGCTTTCATTGAATTCTTTATTTTCTTCTGGAGCTAAAAATCTGGAGTACGAATCACCTAGAGAATCCACCATTCCTTTGATAGCTCCTTGCATTCTTTCTTCGTCTGTTACGGCCACAGTACTAGAAGCTGGAACAAACTTTTCGTCTATTAGTGCCCATACTCGCCAAAACTCTTCTAAGTCTGCTGGAGATTGTGCATTCAAGCTAGATGAATCAGATCTTTTGCTTTCGTTTCCGATAAAAAATCCTACTCCAAAAATTCCTAAAACTAGTACGATTGAAAATGTTGCAAGGAATAAACTCTTCGATAATTGTTTAAAATATTTTTTCATAAAGTCTAATAAGTATGGCAAAAGTATTAGTGCCAGTCAAACAAAAGGATGATAAAATATTTTCATGCGAACAGATTCAATTTATAAAGATGTTAAGTGGGTGGACCTTGAAAATCCTACGAGCACAGAAGTGCGTCAACTGATAGAAGAATTTGATATTGCTCCGATAGTTGCAAATGAATTAATCAGTCCTTCAATCAGATCCCATGTGGATGTGCATCCAAAATTCCTTTATTTAATACTACATTTCCCTTGTTCATATTCTCCAAACGCAGACGAGACAGAAACCAAAAAAACTCAAGAGATTGATTTTATAATTGGAAAGAATTTTATCATCACAACTCACTACGACAGCATCGATGCTCTACATGATTTTTCAAAAATGTTTGAAGTGCAATCGATTTTGGATAAAAGTGATTTAGCAAATCATGGTGGTTTTGTTTTTTATTACATGGCAAAACATTTTTATAGAAACATGATTCACAAAATAGAAATGGTTCAAGATCTAATTGCTGAAACTGAAACAAAAATTTTCCATGGAGAAGAAAGACAGATGGTGACAGAGATTTCTAGACTAAATAGAGTACTTCTGACTTTCAAAGAAGCGATAAGTTCTCATGAAGAAGTTTTGAAATCTTTTGAAATCGCTGGACAGAAATTTTTTGAGGAAGAATTTAAATATCATTTGCATGCGATTTTAGGCGAATACAATAAAGTTTCAAAGAAAATTGAAAACACAAAAGAATACTTGCATGAATTGCGCCAAACAAACGATTCCCTACTTTCAACAAAACAAAATGAAATCGTGAAGAATCTTACATTGATGTCTTTCATCTTCTTCCCGCTAGCTTTGGTAGCTGGAATATTTGGAATGAACGCAAACTACATGCCAATTATTGGTACAGCGAATGATTTCTGGAAAATTATTTTGATTATGTCTGTATTATCTATAATGATGTTTGGATTATTTAAGCAAAAGAAGTGGTTTTAAAATATGAAAACTTATCTACACAACACACTTTCAGGAGAAATAGAATTATTTGAGCCAATAGAAAAAGGTGTTGTTTCGATGTATCACTGTGGACCGACTGTTTATAGTAGAGCTCATATTGGAAATCTTCGTGCGTATGTTTTTTCAGATATTTTGAAAAGATATTTTTTGTATCAAGGTTTTAAAGTGAATCAAGTGATTAATATTACTGATGTTGGGCATCTTACAGATGACAATGATGATGGTGAGGATAAAATTGAAATGAAAGCGCGCGAAGCGAAGCTGAGCGCGCAAGACATTGTAGAAGAAGTTACAAAATTTTTCTTTAATGATTTAAAGTCTTTAAACATAAATACAGAAGGAACTTTATTTCCAAAAGCATCTGAACACATCCCTGAACAAATTCAGATGATACAAGTTCTTGAACAAAAAGGTCATGTTTATCAAACTGCAGATGGAATTTATTTTGATACTTCTACTTACCCTCCATACGGAAAACTTGGAAATATTGATATTGAAAATCTAAAAGAAGGTGCTCGAGTAGAAATAAATAAAGAAAAAAGAAATCCAACTGATTTTGCTTTGTGGAAATTTTCAAAGCCAGAAGATAAAAGACAACAAGAATGGCAATCACCTTGGGGTATTGGTTTCCCTGGTTGGCATATTGAATGTTCTGCAATGTCAAAAAAATATTTAGGAGAAACTTTTGATATTCATACAGGAGGAGTAGATCATATTCCAGTTCACCACAACAACGAAATCGCTCAATCAGAATCTGCAAATGGAAAAGAGTTGGCAAATTTTTGGCTTCACTTTAAACACATTCTGATAAACAATGAAAAAATTTCAAAATCATTAGGAAACGATGTTTACATTGACGATCTTTTGAAAAAAAATATCTCTCCCCTAGCCTATCGATACTGGCTTCTCACAGCAGACTATAAAACTCAAATTAATTTTACTTGGGAAGCAGTTACTGCATCAAAAACTGCATTCGAAAAATTAGTTATTCAAATTTCAAATTTTGATAAAGGCGGAGAAATAAATTCTACTTACAAAGAAAGATTTTTGAAATTATTAAGTGATGATTTAAATACGCCACAAGCAATTGCATTAATTTGGGAATTATTAAAAAATTCTGCTGTTTCTGAAAAAGATAAACGAGCAACTGTTTTGGATTTTGATAAAGTTTTAGGACTAAACTTAGAATCAATTGCAAACCTGGCTTCAAAAATTCAGATCAATGTTCCAGATACTATTAAAAATTTAATTGCAGAAAGAGAAACAGCTAGAAAAAATGGAGATTTTATCAAAGCCGATGCTTTACGAGAGATGATAATTGATGAAGGATATGACATTAAAGACACTCCAGAAGGCCCAAAAATAAGCTTAGTTTAACTTTCCCCACATTAAGCACAACTTAGCCCCAGATAAAGAAATGATGAGATTTTGGCTTGTGCTAAACTATGCACTATGTCTAAAGATGGTTTAAGAATTCCCCCACAATCACTAGAAAGCGAGAAAGCTGCTTTGGGTTCTATTATGCTCCGTCCAGAAGCTTTGTTTGAAGTTTTCGATATTATTCACTCTGAATCTTTTTATGCAGAGCGACACCGAAAAATCTACGAGGTAATGATGGAGTTGCAGGCTCAAGGAAAACCAATCGATATTCTTTCGATGTCGAACAAGCTACAAGAAAAAGGAATGCTTGATCAAGTTGGAGGAAAAGCATATCTTGCAGAACTAACAGAAAGTGTTCCATCTTCTGCAAACGTAAAATACTATGCCGAAATTGTTCAAAAGAAATCTTTAATGCGAGGTTTGATTCAAGCATCAGATGAGATTTCAAGACTTGGATATGACGACAGCAAAGATGTAGAAGAAATTTTGGATATGGCAGAAAAAAAAGTTTTTGCTGTTACAAATCTCCCTTCTGGTAATTCAATGCAATCCATTAAAGATGGTTTGAGCGAAACTTGGGAAAGAATTGAAACATTGAGTAATTCAGAAGATTCAATTCGAGGTGTGCCGACTGGTTTTGCTAGTTTGGATAAAATGCTTTCTGGATTCCAAGCATCTGACTTAATTATTTTGGCTGCTCGACCTTCACAAGGAAAAACATCTCTTGCTATCGATATGGCGCGTCGTGCTGCTGTGAATCACAATATTTCTGTTGGAATTTTTTCTCTCGAAATGTCATCTCAACAATTGATCGATAGAATGCTCTCTGCGCAAGCACAGGTGGATTTGTGGAAACTGCGAACAGGAAAACAATTAAGCAGCGATGACTTTGACAGTATTAGCAAAGCTTTGGATACACTTTCAAAAGCACCTATTTATATCGATGATGAAGCTGGAAAAAGTGTTCTTGCAATGCGTTCTGTGGCACGAAGGTTGAAGAGTGAAAAAAATCTTGGATTGATAGTGATCGACTACCTACAGCTAGCTACTCCTGCGCAAAGCAAAAACTCCGACAACATGGTGCAACAGGTAACAGAACTTTCTCGAGCTATGAAATCTATGGCAAGAGAATTAAATGTGCCAGTGCTTTGTTTGTCACAACTTTCTCGTGCAGTGGAAGCTCGTGGAGGTCGCCCTCGTCTATCCGATCTTCGAGATTCTGGTTCTATTGAGCAAGACGCCGACGTTGTTATGTTTATTCACAACGAAAGTAAGTACAAAGACATTTCTGAAAGAAACAACATCACAGAAATTCTTATCGAAAAGCACAGAAACGGTGCCACAGGTATGGTTGAACTATACTTTGATAATGCAAAAACATCTTTCAAGGATATTGATAAATCAGAACATGGCGCTGGTATAGATGCCTTTTAAATAAAATGAAATTCGCATGAACGATATCGATAAGTTAACAGAATATTTTAGAGAATTTCCTGGAATTGGTCCGAGACAAGCTAAAAGATTTGTATATTTTCTTTTACGAAAAAATGAACAGTACGTGCGCGAGCTAGCTACTTTAATTCCGCAGGTTCGTCGAAATGTGAGCGTCTGCCAAGATTGTTTTAAATACTTCACAAAAAATAATAATCTGAATGTTTGTGATATTTGTTTTCAAAGTAGAGATCATTCACAACTAATGGTGGTGGCGCGAGATACTGATTTAGAGGCAATAGAAAAAAGTGATGGATTTCATGGATACTATTTTGTATTAGGAGGTCAACTCCCTATTTTAGAAAGTGAGGCGCAAAAATTTATTAGATTTAAAGAACTAATTGCACTAATTGAAAAGAAAAAAGAAAAAGGTTTGGCAGAAATTATTTTAGCATTAAGCGCCAATCCTGATGGCGACAATACTGCGAATTTTTTGAGAAATGAATTAGCAAGTTACAATCTTAAAATTTCTACACTTGGAAGAGGTCTTTCAACTGGTTCAGAGTTGGAGTATGCAGATAAAGATACAATCAAGAATGCTCTGGAGAATAGAAAGTAAATAAAGTACAACAAAAAAGACCGGCGCCTGCGGCGCCGGTCCTTTTTAATTTTATTAAATAGTCAAAATCTTAATTTTGAAAAAAGGTTGCTTGTGTCCAAGTTTCTTGAAATATCGAGTCTTAGCTTTGTATTTAACAACATCAACTTTTGGAAGTCTTCCGATTTCAATAACTTGAGCTGTAACTTTTTCTCCAGAAAGATGTGGTGCTCCAACTAGAGTTTCTTTACCGTTGTCTTTTAATAGAACTTTATCGAAAGTAATTTTGTCTCCAACTTTGCTTCCGTCTGTTAATTTTTCGATTTTTACTTCATCTCCAACAAAAACAAGGTATTGTTTTCCACCTGTTTCGATTACAGCAAAATCCCCCGCTTTTTTAGCGTTTTTAACCACTTTTTTAACCTCTGTTTTTGCTTCTGTCATAAGTCACACTATTCTACATAAATACTAGTTTTTTGCAATATGCGTATTCTATATTAGTGTAAATTATTTAGTTGACACTATATGAAAAAAGTGATACAGTATTATTTAATGAGTAAGAGTAATAGAGATGTTCTTTTAGGAATGATGATTCAATGTATCATACTTGTCGGACTATGTCTGATACTGGAAAAGCCAATTGAATCAGGTCATCTGATCAGCAATGCAATGATTCTCTTGTCAATTTTCATTCTAATACCCAAGAAAAATTGAACAAGGAACATCGCATCAAAAAGCCCCTATTTCGGTAGGGGCTTTTTTTCTTTTATATAATCTTAAATCATAAATTAAATTAAATTGACTTTTATTGAAAAATGTGTTAATGTTGTAGTAAATTCGAGGCAAAATATCTCGACCAAACAAAACAAAAGCTCATTACATGAAAAACACCACACACCTCATCTACATTGCAATCATCATTGCACTCTTGGTCTTCAAGTCCAACAATCCAGTCATCCAGATCGAGGACAACAATGTCAGCACTGTGTTCGAATCTGATGTGTTCTATGCTTACATCGAACCAAACGATCCGACCGTTCATATTGTGGACGAGTACCAACCAGAAATCGAATACCGCGAAATCGGTCGCATCGACTACCCTTTTGTAAAAGGAACCAACAAGATGCTGGTTGCCATCAATGGCAAAACCGAAAAGCACCAGTGGATCTGGGATATGTACTCATTCAGTCACATGAAAGGTCATGAGATGGAGTCCATTTACCGGATCGATGTGATTCCTGACGAATATCAACTCGCAGTACACGAACACAACAAGGCTCATCCGGAAGGTAAGGGTCGTATTGGTGAAGTAATTGTCCGAGGTCTGTTTTCGAAAGACCAAAAGACAAAGATGTACAGCAGTGGCCTAGGTGTAGACTTCGATCAATTTTGAGTCCAACACCAAATCCTTAAACCTCACAGAAAACCCCACGGTTATCTGTGGGGTTTTCTTTTATTTAATCCTCATCCGGTTTATCCAACTTAGGCAAATCCAACTCCATCGTCGTATCCGTAATCTTCAAAATATCTTTATCAATCTTTCCGAACTCTTTGTTTGAATTGTTGTAATGATTCACGGCGGTTCCCAAAGTATTTCCTAGCTTGCTGTGATATTCCTCGTACGCTTTCAAATGTTTTTGAAGCTCACTCACATATTTAATAATTTCTTGCGCAGACTCTTCGATTTTAAAAGCTTTGAAACCATAGAGCACCGATTGCAAATACGCAGAAAAAGTTGTCGGAGAAACGATAATTACTTTTTTGTCGTTGTACGCATAATCAATCAAACTTCGTGTGTTCACTTTTATCGCACCTACTTCATTTATCAAAAGATCATAATAAATTCCCTCGGCTGGAATATACATAAAAGCAAAAGGTAAAGTCCCTTCATTTGTACGAATATATTTTGCAGTTTCATCAATTCTTTTTTTCAAATCGTTTCTGAATTCTTTTTCCAAAACTTCTCTTTCAGCATCACTTGTTGAATTAATAATTCGATTGTAATTATCCAAACTAAACTTTGCGTCCACTGGAATAATTCCCTCTTTTGTCATGATTACTGCATCCACTGCGTCGTTGTTATTGAAACGATATTGCATTTTGTAATTTGTCGGAGAAAGAATATTGCTCAAAATTAATTCCAAACTTGCTTCACCTAAATTCCCTCTTTGCTTTTGGTGCTTCAAAACTTTTTCTAGATTTTGAAGTTGATCTGCAATTGTGAAAACTTGTTTCGAAGCTTCTGTTGATTCGGTCATGCTTTTTGAAACATCCATCAATCTTCGAAGCATTTGTTCGCTCATATCTCCCAGCTTCGCATCTATAGTTCGGTTTGATTCATTTAATTGTTGAAGAAGCATTTTCATTCCAGCTTCTGTCTTTGCACCTTGCTCAATATCGCCATTTTTATTTGCATTTTGTCCGTTGAAAAATTTAACGAAAAACATCGCGACAACGGCTAATAAAATTATTAAAATAACGAGCAGAATGATTAAAATTGTTTCCATTGTTCGGACATTATAACATGTGCTAAAATAGCCTTCTAACAATAAACAACATGTCATATATTGAAACAATCCGAGAAGATTTAAAAAACGCGATGAGAAACAAAGAAGCAGAAAAACTTACAACTCTGCGTGGACTTATTGCTGGTTTTACAAACGAACTAGTAGCGTCAGGGCAAACTCCCCAATCTGAAGTTACAGATGAAATAGTGCTGACTGTTTTAAAGAAACAAGCTAAACAAAGAAAAGATGCTATCGAACAATTCACAGCAGGAGGACGAGATGATTTAGTTGCCAATGAAAAAGCTGAGCTGGCTGTAATCGGCGCATACTTGCCTGCCACAATGTCTCACGACGAAATCCGAGTAATAGCAGAATCAAAGAAAGCTGAGCTAGGAGTGACTGATAAAGCTGGTATGGGAAAACTTATGGGTGCGATCATTTCTGAATTGAAAGATAAAGCTGATGGAGGTGATGTGAAGTCGGTTGTGGAGAGTTTGTTTTAATTTTTTCAAAAACAAATTTGTGGACTTTTGAGCTTGTTTGTGGTTTAATAATAACAAATGCACACTCAAAATGCTCTCGATTGGAGCAACACTGTTAGCAGAATTGCTGACGATGTTGCTAAACATTGGAAAAATAACACCAAACAACCCATTCTTCAAACTTATTATTCTGTTGTGAATAAAAATTATTCACAATTTGCTGATGACGAAGAAATGAGAAGCGCAGTCATGTCGAATCTCAGTCGTCGTGCTAACCAAAAAAGAAGGTCTCGACAAACCTTCTTCAACAGCAAGAAACGTTTCCGAGAATGGCTTAACGAACCATCACAAATCAAAGACGCGATAACTGCGGCCAATGAACGCCACGACTATCTGCTCGTTGATCCGTGAAAATGGTTCACTATAAGGGAGGACTTCAAACTCCCTTTTTTCTTTTTTAAAACATTGCTATATTAGTGCCACGGCCCTATCGTCTAACGGTTAGGACATCGCCTTCTCAAGGCGGTAATCAGAGTTCGATTCTCTGTAGGGTCACACTAAATCCAAACTACGCCACAAATATTGGAATTTATTAAGTTACATGTTATGTTTGTGGACGAATTATCCCTACCCAAACAAAACCCAAAGGGGTAAATGAACAAAAAACATACATATGTCCACGCAAACGAACTATCCCAAGACTACCCTTCCAAAATCAAAGGAAGAGGCAATAGAAAGACTCCAAAAACTTGAGGACGACATCACACTCATCAACTTAAGGCTCGAGCTCACTGTGGTCTTCGACTACAAGAGTGAGGAAGAGTATCAAATTTGGCGTAAACGTGCGATATCGGCTCTTCTACACAAGACGAAGGAGGTTATGCTTTTGGGTCGATTCATCAAGCCTGTGGAATACCAGGAAAATGAATCGATTGAAACTGACATTGAGGATTTGAAAAAATTCGTGTCAGAAAGACTGGAAGATCTGAACTACCGTCGTCAATACTTCGATATATCTGAAATGCCAAACGATCTCACTGAACTTGATATCCGAAGAATTGACTTGATCAATATCAAGAAGGTCGTGATGAGTATTTCTAAAGATCTTCGACTCTTTGCTCTTGATATTTTCTGCACTGCTGAAGACATCAATATTGCAAGAAAGCCAATAGTCGATGTACTTAATTCAATCGAATTAGAGTTTTCAGTGATCAAGCAGAAGAGAATCCTCGTTGCACAAATGAACAATGAAGATACACAAGCGGTTCGAAGAGTCACAGGGAAAAGTGCACTGAGCATCATCCGTTTTTTGTTTGAACTTGTGAGTAGAAATCCGGAAACAACCAAATCACTTGGTCTGAAGGAATATGAACTTCTGATGAAGATCGGAAAATTGTTTTAAACAATATCGCCTGCAGACATGACTACTGGGAAGTCTAAAACAACTTCACTTTGCCACCGACCCAGCGGTGGCTTTTTCTTTATATAATCTATAATAGTTTTGATCACAAAAATAAAAAATCCGTTTTCATCTAAAGATGAAAACGGATCGGTTTGATTTAATTTTTGCCTTCCAAAAAAAGTTTCCTAACAGCTGCCAGAAGATCTTGTGATTCTTGTTGCTGTTTTAAAGTAATCTCGTTTTCTTCAAAAATGCGGCCCGCTATATTTTGTACTACTGTCACATTTCCATTTGTGAAAGTTACAATAGAACCGGCGTATCCAAATGACGGACAGACATTAATAGTCTCAGTGTTTTGGCCTCCAGTATGAATCGATTTGTGATAAAAAACACTAACTCTTTGATCACTAACAAATTGAAGATTAGAAAAATTACCAATGCGCATCCTTTTAGGAACACCATCTACAATAATTCTCCAAGAAGTCTGCTCACTAATAAGGTTTGCAAGCTCTTGAAGGCTTAAGCTTTTGATCCCTATTCCCGAAGACTTTGAGCGAATCATATAAATGATAGAAAAAGCTACAAAGATGCAGATGATCACCACTACTACAGAATTTTGAATGTTCATACTTTTAAAGAAAACCATATTGCATAATACTTGTCAATTAAAAGAAAAAGAGCCTGCGACACGAACGTCACAGACTCAAATACTGGTGGCTTAACTCCGCAATGTTGCGATAAGAATCTCCGGTTCAATCAGAAAATCCAAAGCATTAATTATTGTTGGAATCACAATGTCTGAATTCAAAAAAGTCTGAGTGTGAACACCTTCAGCTTGAAGAGTTACGATACGAAGTTTTACTACCTTCATAAGTTCCAAATCAATCAATCCGTTACCGATGGCAACACAAGTCTCTGGTTCGAGTTTAAGAGCTTCATCTCGCTTAGCGATTCCATTTTCTGCGAGAATCCATTCGATTCCTAACTTAGATGCAATTTTATCTGCATTACCACGAGTGTTGCCTGTAAAAAACAGGATTCTGTATCCACGATTTTTGAGCGCAACTATCCGATCATCAATACCGTCTGGAATCCGCCCCTTCACAGTAAGCGTTCCATTCAGATCAAGGATGATGGTTTTGAGTTCCAAATCACCCACTCCAGGAATTTTGTATATCATTTGTTTATGTTTTGAGTTTTGTTGTTCTTATGTCTTCATGAAAACTACTATTATTTCCGTTCCCCGTCCAGTTTCCTTAACTCGCTCAATATGTTAAAAAGTAGACAGAAAGGACAATTTACCATGCACAAAGTACCCGAATTACCCGCAGGAGTAATGGTGTTCATCTTCTGCGAGGACAAAATCCACCTAATTCACAGAGATAATAAAGCAGGCATCAGCCTACCTAACACATACTCTCCTGTTACGGGTGGTGTAAAAATTAATGAAACTTATTCTCAAGCAATCGAAAGAGAACTCAGAGATGAGACAGGGTTAGTTTTTCAAGACATTGTTTCAATTGGAGAATCTGAAAAAAGAAATTGCTTCTTCTTTTTAAGAATTACACCAGAAGTAAAAGAGACAATCATTCTTGGTGAAGGTCAGGCATTTGGTTTTTATGGAATAGATGAAATTCCAACAACCATAGCAGGAGCATTTAAGAAATACTTCGAAGCATACCCTGAAGTTTTCCGCAGAATGTTTGAAGACATAAACTTCGTTCCAACAACAGAAGATCTTTGGCCCAAAGAACTCAAATAATATTTAACCCGACTCTTTGTTGAGTCGGGTTTTTTCTTTGGCAAAAAAATGTTATTTTACTTGGATGCAAGCAATAATATTAGCCGCCGGTCTGGGCACAAGGATGGGAGCTCTCACAAAAAACACCCCTAAACCGATGCTAAAAATTTTAAATAAAAATCTATTGGAATTGAAAATAAATAATCTTCCAGATGAAATCACTGAGGTAATTTTAGTTGTTGGTTATAAATCTGATGTAATAAAAAAATATTTCAAAGAAAGTTTTAATAATAAAAAAATAATTTACGTAGAAGATTCCACACTCACTGGTACTGCTCATGCTTTATGGCAAACAAAAAATCTACTAAAAAATAAATTTATTGTAATGATGGGAGATGATATTTATAACAAAACTTCGATTGCAGAATGTGCAAAAAATCCTTTGAGTATTTGTTGCAAAATTGTTCAAGAAAAAGATCGTGGTGACAGAGTTATTTTGAAAAAAAATAATTTATCTGGATTTACAACTCAAACAAAAAATTTATATTTAAAAAAACCAAGCACTCTTGCATTCACTGGAATGTATTGTTTAACAAAAGAAATTTTTAGATATAAACCTGTAAAATTACAGACTAGAGACGAATGGGGTCTACCACAAACTCTTTTAAAAGTAGCCAGCAAGAAAAAAATCAAGATAATCAAAACCAATCACTGGGTTCAAATCAGTTCTCCTGAAGATTTAAAAGACGCTGAAAAAATATTAAAGAAGTGGCCTAAAAATGAACTTTTAATTTAATTTTCTACAACTCCCTAAAGTCAGGATTCAAGAAACATGTTTGTTCTTTTGATACTGAGATTGTTCCACCACCACGTAGTTCTTGGCATCGTAGTTCGTATCTTCCGGGTGTTAAGTCTAGTTGTCCAGAGATTTCAACGGCTTGAAATAGTCCTCCATTTTTATAT
>JBAYWG010000005.1:0-42578 GCA_041674225.1 Minisyncoccota bacterium
ATATAAAAATGGAGGACTATTTCAAGCCGTTGAAATCTCTGGACAACTAGACTTAACACCCGGAAGATACGAACTACGATGCCAAGAACTACGTGGTGGTGGAACAATCTCAGTATCAAAAGAGCAAACATGTTTCTTGAATCCTGACTTTAGGGAGTTGTAGGGGAGATAAATTTATGAATACTTTTTCAAACAGAGGAGTTGTATTTGTTTTAGTAAGAGACAATAAAATTTTAATGCAGCAACGCGACGGAAATTGCAAGAAATTTCCTTTTCGCTGGTGTATTCCTGGGGGAGAGTGTGAAGATGGAGAAGAATACGAAACTGCTTTGTTGAGAGAAATCAAAGAAGAATATGATTTTGATTTAAAAATTGATGATTGTTCTTTTGTAATGGATTATAAAAATGGTGCGGATAAAGTTTACATTTGTAATGTTAGCCACGACCAAGAACCTAAATTGGGCGAAGGATTGTCTATGAAATGGATGTCTTTTGAAGAAATTGAAAATCTAGATCTAGGTTTCAATCAAGCCGCTATGATTCCGGTTTTGAAAAAATTTCTTCTCGCAAAATAAAAACAGACTTAAAGAATACGTTGCGGAGCCGTCACAAACGGCGAGTGTTTATAATGCAAAATAAAAATACCCGCAATTCTCCGTGAGGAAACATCTGCAGGCCGCAGGCCGAAGCCGTTGACGAGGGGAGAATTGCGGGTATTTTTTATTTAACTTGATCAACAATCCTTTCAAAAGCCTTCGTATGATCTCTCGCAATTTGAGAAAGCATTTTTCTATTCAAAAGAATTTTTTTATCAGAAAGTTTTTTGATAAATTTACTATATGATTCTCCATGAGCTGTAAGAGCTGCATTCATTCGAATAATCCAAGTAGCTCGGAATACTCCCTTTTTCTTTCGTCTGTCTTGGAAAGAGTGTTGACCAGCTTTTCGAATAGCTGTTCGTGCCATTGTTTCTTTAGACTTTCGTCCATGTCGAAAACCTTTTGTTTTTGCTAAAACATTCTTTCGTCTTTTTACTGAAATTGTTCCTCTTTTTACTCGTGGCATATTATTTAGTATTAACGTTAATCAAAAATCGACTCTTAGATTTGTTGCTGATACTTACAGTGTCGATAGCTGTTCGTCTTTTAGCGATAGTTGTAACACCACGGTCTTTAGCGTTGTAGTGGTTTTGACCTTTTCGACGAGTAATAATCTTACCTGTTCGAGTCAATTTGATTCTTTTTTGAAATGATTTGTTTGTTTTCATAAAATTAATTTTTTGATTTTTCTATCAACATAGATAGTCCTTTAGGAGCCTTCTTAATACTATCAGCTACTTTATATTCGACCGTAATAAGTTTTAAAATTCGCCCAAGTCTTTCGTGAAGAAATGCTTCGTCTAGGAACCGACTTCGTCCAGGGAGGAAGAGCTCAATCTTAACTCGATGCCCTTCATTTAGCCATTCGGAAGCCTTTTTAGCTTTAATGTTCAGATCGTTTTCATCTGTACCTACTTTGACTTGAATTCCTTTCACTTCTACATTGTGCGCTTTGGCCTTTTGGACCTTAATTTTCTTCTTTTGGTCGTATTGAAACTTACCATAATCCATTATCTTTGCAACAGGTGGGACGGCATTTGGGGATATCTCAATCAGGTCCATTTCGGCTTCTTTTGCATGTTCCAAAGCCTCTTTTGTACTGATAACCCCATAATTTTCACCGTTTGCCCCAATAACACGAAGTTCTTTCGCTCTTATTTGCCCGTTTATATTGGCGTGTGGTAATTCTTCTGCTTGTTTTCGTTTTCCTTTTTTCAAATTATTGATCTATATTTACTAGAATGTTGCATACTTTATCACTTTTCTATATGTATAGCAATAGGTAAAAACAAAAATATCGCCTGTTTGGGCGATATTTTTGTTTTTAAAGATGTCTATATCTTTAACCGCTAACTATTCTGCGTCAGCCTCAGATCCTTCTGCCATTTCGGCGTCAGCATCTACTACAACTTCATCTGCAACTACTGCATCATCTGCCACTACGGCGTCGTTTGCAACTACTGCATCGTCAGTCGGGTTCATGTTAGTTTCGTCCATGAGATTATTTAGTTAAATGATAAGACTCGACTAGTTAGTCGAGGTATATAAAAGACTAACATACTTTCTGTCAAAATGATACAATATGCACATATGAAGAAATATCTTTTACAGACAGTTTTTATTTTTGTGATGGTGGCCTTAGTTTTTCCACATCAAATTCTTGCTGCAGGGGATAGTCAAGAAAATATTTTCTATTACTTCGACAATGTATATGGATACAGTGACTTCAAAAAGAATTATAAAAAGATTGATATTGTAGCTCCGCAGGTTTATATAGTTCATGACAATCTAAAAGTGAAAAGTCCAAAATCAAAATCTTTGCGAGTAAGTAAAGAAGCTAAAAGAAAAAAGGTGCCTACGATGCCTTTAATTGTTCAAGACAAATTCGACAAAGTTTTGATGTCTAATATTCTGTTGGACCAAAACGCTCAAGATGGAATTATTGATTATATGATAAAAGAAGCTGATAAATATGGGTATATTGGTTGGCAATTTGATTTTGAAAATATAAATCATTTGGACAGAGATATGTATACGGCTTTTGTTAAAAAAACATACGACAGATTAAAAGAGGAAGGTCTACAATTTAGTGTGGCTGTAGTTGTTCGAGATAGAGATTATGATCCAAATAGTAAAAATCAAGATTGGAGTAGTGCTTATGATTATAAAGAGTTAGCAAAAAATTCTGACTTTCTTTCTTTGATGACATACGATGAACCTTATTCGACTGGTCCTGTGGCTTCACTTCCTTATGTTAATAGAACATTGAACTATCTTTTGACTCAGGCTCCAGCTGATAAATTATCTTTGGGTGTACCTCTTTATTGTTGGCATTGGCAAGATGGAGAGAGGGTTGGAAGCACAACTTATAAACTAGCTGAAAAACAATATAGAAAAGGTAAAGATAGATCTATGGGTTATGACGAGGTCTATGGAGCTGAATATTATAAATTCACAACTGGAAAAGTTGAGAATATGATTTGGTGTGATGGCGTAAAGGGAGTTGAAGCTAAAAAGGAGATTGTAAAAGAAAGGGGGCTAAGGGGATTTTCACTTTGGGCGCTAGGGCAAGGAGATAATGATTTGTGGAAAAAGTTTTAAATTTTGCCTCTAAAAAGGGTATAATTTAAGAAATGAATACAAGAAAAATCAGGATAATAGAAGCAATATTCTTTATTTTAATAGTAGCTTTTAGTTTGAAGGTTGGTTTGGAAGAGACTATTGCAGGATGGACTACACAGACTAGCTCTACTATTCAGAATTGGTCAAGGATTGAATCATCTGCAAACGGAAATATTTTATATGCTATTGGTAATTCCAATGGTGACACTCTGGTGTACGCTTCAACAAACTCTGGAGTTGGTTGGGGGCATATGAGTAATTTAGGATCTGACAATTGGAATGATATAACTGCTTCTGATGATGGTACTAAGGTTGCGATAGTTGCGAGTCCTGGATATATATATACTTCATCAGATTCAGGAGAGAATTGGATGTCACAACCTGATGCTGGGTCAAGATATTGGAATGCTATTACATCGTCTTCTGATGGAACTAAGCTAGCGGCTGCTGATTCATCCGGACATATATATACTTCATCAGATTCAGGATTAGATTGGGATGAGCAAGCAGCTTCTGGATCAAGATCTTGGATGGATATTACATCATCATCTAATGGTGCTAAGCTCGCAGCTGTTGTTTCTAGTGGATATATATATACCTCAGATGATTCAGGGGTAACATGGGATGAGTACTCTGGTCAGGGTACAAAATCTTGGAGAGGGATAACATCATCCGCTGATGGTACTAAACTCGCAGCAACTGCTTTCAATGATTACATTTATACCTCAGATGATTCTGGTGTGACGTGGACTGCAAGAACAGGTTCGGGTCAAAGAAATTGGAATTATATTTCATCATCTTCAGATGGCACAAAACTAGTTGCAACTATTAATGGTGGATATATATACACTTCAGATGATTCTGGTGTGACGTGGACAGCTCAAACTAATGTCGGAAGTAATAATTGGACGGATGTTGTATCGTCATCAGACGGTACCAAACTCGCTGCGTCTGTAGAAGGTGATTACATATATACATTCACTCCAGATGTAACTCCGCCTACCATAACCAATGTTTCTTCTAACAAGGCTAATGGAACATATGTTACTGGCGAAGTTATCGATATTGATATTGTATTTTCCGAATATGTTACATCAACAGGAAATGTTACTGTCACCTTAGAAACGGGCGACACGGATAGAACCTGTACTTTCACGGTATCAAACTCAACAACAGGAACATGTGATTACACAGTACAAGAAGGAGATGAATCAGCTGATCTTACAGTATCTTCAATCTCGGGCACGATTGAAGATTTTGAGGGGAATGCGATGGTGAACTTTGTACCTGCAACCAACTTGGCAGCAAATAAAGCACTGGTGATAGTTGGAGGTGACGTGTGGACCTCTAGACCTAACTCTGGATCAAGAAATTGGATTGGAATTACTTCATCATCCGATGGAACTAAGCTAGCGGCTACTGTTTATGGTGGATTTATATACACATCAACTGACTCTGGTGTGACTTGGGGTACTCAATCCAATTCATCAGGAGCAAGAAACTGGCAAAATTTAACTTCCTCATCTGATGGTACTAAACTCGCAGCAACTGCTTTCAATGATTACATTTATACCTCAACCGACTCTGGATCTACTTGGAGCACAAATGGAAACTCATCTGGTTCAAGAAGTTGGCAAAGTATCACTTCATCTGCAGATGGTGCAAAACTTGCTGCTGGTACTTCAAATGGATACATCTATACTTCGACAGATTCTGGAGCTACTTGGAGTACAAATGGAAACTCATCTGGTTCAGCAAACTGGCAAAGTATCACTTCATCTGAGGATGGTACAAAACTCGCTGCTGCTGCATATAACGGATACATCTACACTTCATCAGACTCAGGTGCTACATGGACTACAAACTCAAATTCATCTGGGTCAAGAAGCTGGCAAAGTATCACTTCATCTGAGGATGGTACAAAACTCGCTGCAGCTGTATATGACGGATACATCTACACCTCGACTGACTCTGGAGCTACATGGACTACAAACTCAAATTCATCTGGGTCAAGATATTGGTGGAGTATTAAATCCTCATCAGATGGTACAAAACTAACTGCAACAGTGTATGGAGGATATATATATACTTCATCAAATTCAGGTGAGACATGGACTGAACAGACTGGTTCGGGCTCAAGAAATTGGAGAATGATAACTTCATCAGCAGATGGTACTCAAGTCGCTGCAACTGCTGCAAATGAAAACATACACACAGCAACTCTCGACTACGACGTTACACCTCCAACCATCCAAACTCTCTCACCTTTAGACAACGCAACAGACATAGCTGTAGATGATAACTTGAGCATAACATTCAGTGAGGTTATCAATATTGGAACAGGAAACATCCTTATCAAAAAAACATCAGATGATTCAACTGTCGCAACAATTGATGTTGAAGGTGATGAGGTGTCACTAAGTAGCTTGGACAGAGTATCAATAAATCCGAGTTCAGACTTATCTCCTGGAACTTCATACTACATAATTATTCCCAACACTGCCTTTGTTGATGATGCAGACAACGCTTTTGCTGGAATAGCAGACACAGCAACTTGGAACTTCACTACAGTTGCTGCTGAAGAAACTGTCGAAGAAGAAGCTGTTGAAGAAACACCAACAAATAGAGCGCCATCATCTCGTGGTGGTTCTTCGTCAAAAAATACTTCGTCTAATCAATCATCTTTCTCATCAAAGATAGATTCACTTCTAGATGAACTTAAATCAATAATACAATCAACTCCAGAAGAGACTTCTAAAATTGAAGATTTAATATCAAAACTAAAAGCAGAATTCAATTCACTATTTGGAGACAGTACATCCTCGACAGAACCAACAACCTTCACACAAGATCTTGAATTAAACGATGAAGACCCTGAAGTGAAACTACTTCAACAATTCTTAAACACACAAGGATTCACAGTTGCAACATCAGGTCCAGGATCAATCGGCCAAGAAACTACATTCTTTGGAAGACTGACTCAGATTGCGCTATCCAACTTCCAGATGTCTGTAGGGATTGTTCCTGCTGTGGGGTACTTTGGGGAGGTGACTAGAGGGATTGTGAATGGTATGTTGAACTAGTGACTCGAATTAATAAATATTTAGCAGAACAACAATATGCATCTAGGCGTGAAGCCGATCTTTTAATAGATTCCGGAAAAGTTTATATCAATGGAAAAATTGCCAAGCTGGGTGATGTGGTGAAAGAGGGAGACGAAGTGAAAGTGGTTGGGATGGAAAAATCTCAGAAAGCTTATTATGCGTATTACAAGCCACGAGGAATTGTGACTGTGAATGCACAGTATAAAGATGAGAAAGAAATAAAAGATGTAACAAAGTTTCCTGAAAAAGTTTATCCACTAGGTCGGCTAGATAAAGAATCTGAAGGATTAATTATTTTGACTAATGATGGACGACTGACTGATGCACTGTTGAATCCAAAAAGACAACACGAAAAAGAATATTCTGTGGATGTAAATGAAAAACTTACAAATTCTCATATTCAAAAGTTGCAACACGGGATAAATATCGGACATGTTGGAACAAATAAAAAATATATTACAAAACCGGCGCTCGTGCGAAAAAACAGCGCACAAAGTTTTGATATCGTTTTAACAGAAGGGAAGAATCGGCAGATCCGAAGAATGTGTGGAGCACTTGGTTTGAGTGTGGAGAGATTGAAAAGATTTAGAATTTTGCATATTAGTTTGGAGAATTTAAAACCCGGACAGTTTAGGAAAATTGAAGGGAAGGAGTTGGAGACTTTACTTAAAGTTTCGAAAATAGAAGTTTAAAAACTTTTTTTTGGAATTCGGCGAAGCGTTGGTGTTTAATTTCGATTACAGATTCAGTTTCAAAATCAACAAGAACAACTTTGTCTTTGTACATTGTTAGAGACATTTCGTATTCAAATAGATCAAAAGTAGGCGGCACCGCTTTGACAGAGCGGGTTAAGTGATTAGATTTTGCATGCATTGTGTGTTTGCTTGTGATAATCAAACGCTCCAAACCTTTTTTATCTCGCTCTTCTCGATAATTTTTAGGAATATATTTTGATCTGTAAAGTTTGCTCACCGGCATATAACGATAATACATATCATCTTTTTTAAGACTTTTAGGAATATCAGAATAAGTTTTTTGAATTGCTTCTTTTCCTTCAGAGAAAGTCACATCTGGTTTGCTTGAATGAGATTTTTCATATGTGTGGTGCAGGTTTTCTACATAATCAAAAAACTCTTTTTCTTTTTGTGTGAAAAGTTGCTCGATGGCTTGTGGGGAAGTGGCGGTGTAGTATTTTCTTTTTCCTTTATTGATAGTGTGAACAAGACTTTTTTCTTGAAGCTTATGTAGAGCCATATATATTTGAGGACGATGAAGTTTGGTTGTGCGCTCTATATCAGAAATAGAGTTTGTTTCTTTCTCTAAAAGTTTTTCATATATAAAAGCCTCATGTTTATCGAGTCCTAAATTTTGTAATAATGATTTTTCTTTTAACATATCGGTTTAATTGTAATAAATTATTACAATTATTAAATCACAAAGGAATATATAAATCAAGCTTATTTTGTTAAAAATACTCAAAAACCTACATTTAGTACTATTTTTTAACACTTTATTTTTACAAATGCTATTTTAAATTCGGAAGTACAACTAGAACAAAATAAACATATGAAAAACACATTAATACAAATTGTTAGAGGGGCTGTTGATATCATTCGAAATGAAGCGGCGATTTTTACTGCAAACGCAAAAGAAAACGATCGCAAAAAGGATGATATTGTGACAAGCGCTGATTTCAACGCTCAAAATCATTATGAGAAGCAGCTTGGAGAAAATTTTCCAGAGTATGGAATTATTGGTGAAGAAGGTCTTCGGAAACCCGGAGAAAATTATTTCACTGTGGATCCGTTGGATGGAACGAAGGCATTTGCCCGACTTCAAGCCTTTGGTGTATCGACTTTGCTTGCGATGGTTGAAAAGGGTGAGGTGGTCGCTGCATTTGTAGGCGATGTAAACACCAATGATGTCTATGGATTTACTCCAGAAGATGAAAAACCTTTTCGAATTCGTTTTGGAGTTGAAACTCCGCTGAAAGTGATTGCTAAGGATTTGCATAATCAATACGCGGTCCTACACAGCGGCCTACATGATCATCCTGAAAAAATTCAAAGAATTGTGCAAGCCCATGCAAATGGAGGTTGCTTCAAAAATTTTGAAGTTATGGGAGGAAGTGCTGGCACACTCAGTGCTCGACTCTGGACTGGAGAAATTGGCGCTATCGTCTTTGATGCTCCTTACGAAACTCCTTGGGATGCGACACCGTTACTTGGAATGAATAAGAAGCTTGGATTCGTTCATATCGTTATCGATAAAGAAAATGGTACCGCAAAGATTGTGGAACCAGAACTGATTCGTGAGCCTAGAGATAAAGATTACTGTGAAATTATTGTCCACAAAGACAATGCGCCGGTAATCCTCGATTGGTTTCTAAACAACTAACAACAAAAATTTCTATTGAGATAATTCAATTAAACACCGGCACGCCGAAGGCGCGCCGGCTTTTTCTTTCTTTATTCCATATTCAAAATTTTCTCAAATTCTTTTTGTGTCACAGATGTTACCGACAGCCGGCTACCTTTTTGAAGAATAGACATATTTTTTAATTCTTTAGTCTGCTTGATTTTTTCTAGAGTAATTATTTCAGGAAACTTTTTTACAAACTTTACCTCGACCATTTGCCAACGAGGATCACCGTTTTTAATTCTCGAATCGAAATGCTCATTTTTTGGATCCCAAGCGGTGTGGTCGGGGAAGTGTTCTTTTGAAACTTCTGCTATTCCTGCAACTCCAATTTCTTTAGCGCTTGAATGATAAAAAAGAATTTTATCTCCTCGTTTCATTTGCATCATAAAATTGCGCGCTTGATAATTTCGCACACCATCCCAAGACGAAACTTTTTTCTTTTTTAAATCATCAATAGAAAAGCAGTCAGGCTCGGATTTCATTAGGTAATAATTCATCAGAAAATTATATCGCAAATATTTTTTAAAAGAAAAAACCCACAGCGAACCATGGGTTTCTGTGGGGGTGTTCAGACTTCTGATAAGAGACTTTCAGATATTTTGAGTAGTGAAAAACCTCTTTCAGTAAGGAATCCTTCGTGGCTGTCGTCAAACCAGTCATTCTCCAGCATGCATAGGAAGCGATGCCCGCAATCGTGAGTCGAGGCAGATATCCAGGATCCACCGTCGAAGCTGAAGACGTAATTTGCACTGAGGAGTGAATCATCTGTTTTTCGGTGATACTTCCATTCCCAGTTTGGAAGTGACGTCTGCAATTGTTCGATTGGTATTAATCTGAGATGCCCACTCATCTTGATAAGGCTTATGATGATGAAGATTGTACGTTCAAAACTCACGTGCACTCTTCTCGACTCTGTTTTGTCATGAAAAAATAATCCACTAGCGATAATTTTTTCTTTGTGACTTTTGAACATATTGTCGACTTTTTCGCAAATTGCGACGTCCTCATCTTTTGTGTAGATGGGTTGACTAGGAGTAAATCCTAAATCCAGACAAGTTCTCATGTCGTGGATATCTGCATTGTAAGGTAAGTCCATTATTAATTTGGTTTGGGGTTCAAAATTTGTTTGTATTTTACATTTAAATTAGCGTTGTGTCAAATAAATAAAAACCTAGCAAACAATGTATAATCTACTCATCATGAGAGGCATGGAAACTTTAGATAGAGAAATTGATGAAAGAAAGGAAACTATTGAACTTTTAGAGAGTTTGGATGGGTACGCGAAATTGTCTGAAAAACAAAAACAAATAATCAGAACTTTTCTCTATTTAGAAGATAGATCAAACAGGGAAGACGCAAATGTTGATTATCAAAAATCTCTTGCACACAAAGACGCATGGTATTGCCACGCTGCAGTTGTTTCGGTAGAACTTGAAAGAGTTGTAGATGAGTTGGCGATTTATCCTGAAAATATTCATAGAGCAATTGAAAATGAAACAAAATTCGATTCTCATTTTATGAAGGCGGATTATATTGATAGTGATAAAACCCAGCAAGAGGTTGAAGATTTTATAGAAGAAGTTGGATTTCCGTGTACTGTGGTTTTCTCTTGGTTTGATGGATTAGAATTTGATATGCTCGCGCATTCTTGTATTGCATTAGGAAAAGATGAAACTGGAAGATTGATAGTTTGGGAGAAAAAGAATGCGAGAGAAGCTTGCAGAGTTATTAATTTTGGAGAAGTGTATGATTTTTATGAACAAGGTTTGAAAGATCACAATAAAGCATTTCCGCAAAAAGGTTATTATGGACATTGGGGTGTGAGAAAAATTGAGACAGGTGGGTCTTTATAAAGAAAAAACCACCGCAGCGGAGCTGCGGTGGTTAAGTGGAAGGAAGATATTTTTTTTATTATCCGAATTCACATCCAGAATCATCCCGGAACATCGGCATTTTCTTTTCTCCGAGAGCTTCAGGAAGAGTCATTAATTCAGGAAGTCGAATCCAAACGACGTTACTTCCTTCAACAACTTTACTTCCGGGTGATGGGCATTTCTCCCACTTTCCAGAGCTCGAAGAGTAATAATCGTTTGGACCCAAAACCCTGCCTGGTTCCAGTACTGTACCCTCAATCATTATTCCGCTTTGTGGGTGTTGTATTTGCATCTGTTCCTTTCTGTTTTTTTTGTGATATTGAAAGACTGTTTACTGTGATATTACAAGAAGGAGTTTTAAAAGCAACTCAAAATAATATAGTTTTTAAAAGAAAAAACACCTCGACCGTTGAAACAGCAGGGTGTTTCTTGGGGCGAGGTGATTATAGTGGTAGATGAAATGGCGACTTGAAAATGTATAGATAACCGTGATAGACGATTGAGATAATTAGGAATAGAAGCATTCCACAGATTGTGATGGATAATCTGTTAATTATTCTACCGTCCTTTCTATACTTCTTCATGCCGTCTGAGCCTGCTCTTTCTTTTGCAATTGATAGAGCAAAAAGTCTTCGGCCCCATGATTTCAAATATACGATACAGGTGAGAACGATTGTGGCCAATATCCAGATCGGCCATAATACATAGATTACTTCGATGATTTTCATGATTATTATTGTTCGAATTCATTTGGGATACTACACAATAATTATAGATTTTACAAATTGATGTAAAAGAAAAAACACCTCGACCGAGAATGAACCGGTTAGGGTTTTTCTCGATGAGGTGTTTGGTAAGTCAAAATTAGTGACGTTAATCTGAATCGGTTTCAACTCTGACACCGACAGCAACAACATGATTTCGGTCAATTGTTACATATTCAAATTTTTGAACTCCTTGCACTGAATGAATTGCAGGCTTGTGTCCTAGAAAGACAACGTCATCATTTAATCTAGTAATTATTCCTCTTACCAATGTGCCGTTGGTTAGATGAATATCTACATGACTGTCTATGGGTGGGTATATCATATTAAGTTTTTTCTAATTCGTTGAGTATATTAGACATTGAGTATTTTTTGTCAAATTTAAAATAAAAAGTCGACCAGTTTTAAATACTTTGAAATGTAGAGATTTGTGAACGAAATTATCGCCTGTATGTAAAAGAAAAACCCCGCGCGTCATGATAACGCACGGAGCAGGATAAAGTTTGAAGGTACTTATCTCACTACCTAAATTACTGTTGCGAACTGACTTTTTCTTTCGATTCGATGCATTATCCACACCAGTGTTGCAGATGCGAGGGTTGCTCGCGCTGCGTAAAGTATTGCCAAACCATCGTGGCTGACAATACCAGTGTATAAGCCGATTATGCTAGCAATAACGAGACACCACCAAGTGAACAATGACTCCGTGTTCTTTGGTGCACCCCAGATTTTCTGGATTGTGACCAAATAACCGATCAGCATAAGAATCTGCGTAAGGATGTTCGGCACAATACCTGTACCTTTTAATCCCCACACTGCGATGATCCAAAATGCCGCGATGAAAGCCGAGATCCATAAACACCATTTCTGGAATCTTGAAAATCTGACTGAATCGCCATTGCGGAAATGCAGGTAGATTGCGACGATGAGGATCGCACCGGTACTGAGCACACTCACAGCATTGATAGCGTTGCTAATAAGGCTGTGCTTGGGACTTGTCCAGTACGTAGCAAATGACAAAGTCATTGTGCCACTCATCACAATCCAGCTCGGCAAGACAGGTTTCACCTTTGTGCCTTTGAGGGCCGCGAAGATGTACCATGTTGTTCCTACCAAAATGATGATAGTAGTAACGAGGGCAGAGAGTTCTCTGAGTGTCATAGTGACCTTTCTGTTTAGGTTGTTGAGATTTGAAAGAGCGGTTGTATTAACCTGAGTGTATAATACCATATTTTAGGTATAAAGTCAAACAAGGTATTGTTCTATAAAAGAAAAAACCCCTCACAGCAAACCGTAAAATTTTCTGATAAAATTCCAACATGAATATTATAGAGAAATTAAAGTCCTTAAATCTTCCTTCTAATCAGTATGTTGTTATAAGTAGTGGGATATTAGATGTGTTAGGTATTAGAAAGGCGAATGACATTGATTTATCTATCACCAAAGAATTGCACGAGCAATTGAGAAAAACTGGAGAGTGGGAAGAAGACGTCCGATACGGAAAAGTATTTCTCTTGAAAGAAGATATTGAGATTAACCCGGATGTTTCTTGGGAGGACTATAAAACAACAACAAAAGAATTAATTGAAACTGCTCTCGTTGTAGATGGAATAAATTTTATGAACTTGGAAGAGGTGATTAAATTTAAGAAAGCTTTGGGCAGGGAAAAGGATTTCAAGGATATTGAACTTATAGAAGAGTATTTGAAAAGTAACTAATTAGGTGGAGATTAGTGAACAAAGTTATCACCTGTTTGTAAAAGAAAAAAGACTTGCAGGATTTCACTCCTGCAAGTCTTTGTTGTGTTGAACGTAGTTTTTGAACGATGTACGTCAGCGACGATGTGCGTCTAGTCCATATTTTTCGAAATCGGAATACATATCCTCCCATGTCTTCCACCAGACAAAAACCCTTTGCAAGTATGGGTAAGTAGTCTCGTCTTCGACATTGAATGCTGTTGATATTCCGTCGAGTCCAAAATTAGGAGCTCCTGCCAAGTGAGCACAGAAAGGGCTCCTGTTCGATTGGATAGGGTGCCTTTGAATTTTATCCATGGTGAGAATCTTCAAATCCATACCTTCTCCGAGGGAAGTGACCCTTTGAGAATGTTTGAACCATTCTTCCTCGCCTGAAGGGACATAGATTTGATCGTTTGATTTTGAGAATGCCACAGATTTGTTCGTGATTGTTATTGTTGAACTGCGCAACTCTGAAGTCTTTGGACATCCAAATGGGTCGTAGAGTTGGACATATTGCAGTTCCGGATCAATCGACACCACCTGAATTGTTCTTTTGCCGTTAATTTTGGCATAAGCTGTGTTGTCTCCGACATAAACGAGATTATAAATCCCGCCTACCACCATTTCGTTAGGGCTAATTAATTTGTTCATATTATTCTTTCAAGAACTTTGTTGTTTGGGTTGTTTACTAAATTAAAACATAATTTAGTAATATAGTCAATAAAGATACGATGTAATCATATAAAAGAAAAAAGACTTGTAAAGGGATTGAACCTTGTACAAGTCTTTGTAGCAACTTCAGTTTCAGGATGCTAAGCCTATCAAGCCGCGACAGACTTTGGTCTCAGCAGGTGAAGAGGAAGTTCCTCGTCCTCTCTCATGAGTGCCAGAGCCATTGTGCAAGCATCTTCATAGCTCACTGTGTTGCCACGTTCGGCTTGATCAAGCATGATCCTGCAAGCAAGCATGTCTCGCTCGAACTCAGGGTCTTCTGAAACCCAGGTTTTTTCTATGTCATTTGCCGCCATATTTTTCTGGTTTGTTGTTCAAAGGATCTATACCGACTACTGTTATATTATACCATTTTTATCCAAAAAATCAAGTAAAAAATAGCCTTACAAACAAGGCCATTTTAATCTGTGGAGATTAGTGAACGAAGTTATCACTTGTGTATGAAAGAAAAACACCACCTATAAAAAGGCGGTGTGAGTTTAAGGATTTGAACCTACAGCTTTTCTTCACAGCTGGGCAGGGTACTGCTATTTGTTGATTTGCTCAAGTTGGTGGGCAACTTCTCGGGGTTTGACGATGAAATGCGACATGTCACTATCCATGTAGAAACTCGAGTGCTGCTTTCCACTCATCCAATCTGCCAATGACCTACAACGGTCGATGGTTTCTTGGAGAATTACCGAGTGATCGTGTTTGCCTCCATGCATTTCATAGACGGCATCACGGGAAGCCAGACAAACCTGAACAAGTTCCTCAACGGAGAGTGTTTTCCACTCATCTCCGCTATAGATAGGAACATTTTCGAAGAGGTTGTTGTGCCGACGAATTGCGACAAATTGTTCCTCGGAAAGTTCATTTAGAGTATGTTTTTTCTCCTTCTTTTTGCTGTTGATAAACAACAAAAAGTAGAGAAGAAACAAGAGACCCAGTGCCGTGAGGTAAAAAGTGTAAAGATATTCGTACATTTCGATTTTTTTGATTGTTGTTACAGAACTTACTTCAAAATAATAGCATATTTAACACGAACAGTCAAATAAAATCACACCTTAAAAACAAAAATAGCCTTACAAATAATGGTATTTTGTATCTGTTGAAATTGGTGAGCGAAGTTATCACCTTTATATAAAAGAAAAAACCGCCTCCTTAGATAACACTAAGGTCAGGCGGTTCGACTTTCGTCATGTCAGTAAACGTACTGAAACCGTGCTGTTTACAGCGTAGCTTCACTGATGAAGATGAGTTGCTTTTGAGAGTAGCCAAACCTGACTCTTATACTCTTAGCAACCTTACTTGATTCATAGAAACTGATCTCGACCGACATGTGGTCTCCGTGGTAAGTGATGAAGGATACCATCCTCGTTGTCTTCGCAATTTCTCTGACGATACGCTCGCGCACATCATCAGACAAAAGCTTTTTTAACTCGGTGGGAAACTCTTCCAACCTGATATCTAGCACGAATGCTAAGAAGCAAAGGTCAACCACTTGCTGTAATCTTGCGACACCGCATTGCTCCGTTGCGCCCTGAGGCTTTCGGGAGAGTGTTGTTTTTGTGGAAGGTTTCATTTCTTCAGATTTTTCCTTCAATTACCCAGAGATCTTGCCAATTTCCATCGGCGTGATCATTGTAGATACTTGCAGTACGAATGTTGAGAATCTGCCCGTCATCTGTGATTAGAACGACACAGCGGAATTTCTCCACGTGTCCGTTCGACCATTTTGAACGATACTTACCAATTTTGCCCAGAGCAAGCAAACCACTTGGAAGAGGGATGCCGTCTTTTTTGCAGAGGTTGTAGTAGACAATCGCTTCCTTTTCGTCGGCTGGTCGCCAGCGAAGAGTGCTCATGACTCCCGGTTTTCCCACAGAAAAGCTTAGAACCGCTTTCTTTGGTTTGAACCATCTGCGTTGGACACACTTACCAGGTTGGTAGTGGTTCGGATTAACTCTGAGTCCTCCTTGTTCAAGGAGGGTTTCCACCGAAGTGGAGTAGTGGAAAGGTCTGTTTTTCATTTCAGGATTATTTTTCTCCTTTGAGTTTTGTACAGCAGACTGCAATACTGAAACCAATAATGCTGAATGTTGTGACCATCGCGAACGCCATGCCAATGTTTGGTCCAACATTTGCGATATACAGAACGGATGTAATAACTCCAAACAGGAGCAGTATCGATCCAATGAGTGCGGTACGAATCAAAAGATTCCGTAGCCCGACTCCCATACTGGGTTTGCGAACACCGATTCCCAAGTCTTTGAGGTACTTGTAAGTTTCAGGTTCTTCGTCCACCAGCATCTGTGCCTTCGTTTTAAGGCACACTTGTTGTCTGTGCAGGTTACTCAGCTCTGACATCTCTGATGTCATGAGGCCATTTTCAATAGAAGACCATTCTTCCAGTATTTCTATTACGTTTTGATTCATGATTTCAATTTTGGTTGTGGCTCATTAGGGCCGGTTTATTACTGAAGACTTAGCCCACGCGGGTTTTTCGTCACAGCATTGAAGTGCCGTATAAATACAGCAATTTAAAGCTGTGACGAAATTATGTCGATTGAGATTTTCAAAGATCTGGAAACTTTATTTATCACTATAATATCATATTTTAGTATAAAAGTCAAATAAAATCAGTCTTCAAAAACAAAAAATAGCCTTATATTTAAGGCTATTTTCAATCTGTAGACATAGACTCAAAAACTTGGAACCAGTTGGAAGAGCGGGTGTTTGAGAAGTTTTTGTTAATTAAATAAAAAAGCCCTGTTCGTTAATACTAATAAGGGCTTGTTGTGTTAAGAGAAGGTTTCGTCGAATATTTTTTCGACAAGCTCGAGTTCACCTGCGTCGACAGCGTCACGAGGGCATCTGCCGTCAAGTTTTTCGTTTGCAGAATAAAACCAAGTCAAACCTCCGTTTTTGGCAAGCTTGAGTCCGAATACGACACACTTGTCTTCGTAAGTTATCGGCCAAGACAAATAATCTTCGTGAACAGTTATGATTGGGTTGTCTCCAAACTCCACCTCCACATAATAACTTCCAACTCGAGGGTTGAAAGTTTTGCCCCAGCCGTGCACTTTGTGAAAAACTGTTGTGTTGTCCTTATATCGAAGTGGATTTTCTAACATGAGTTTTCCTTTCGTAATTTGAATGTTGTTTCTTGTTGATATAACCACAAAAATTATTATTTGTATATAAAAATTGGGTTATACTTTAAAAACAAAAATTGCCTTACAAACAAGGCCATTTTAATCTGTGGAGATTAGTGAACGAAGTTATCACTTTTGTATAAAAGAAAAAGCCCTCACAAGTGTGAGTCCTCGGAGGGACTTTCTTGAGAGGGTTGAGCGATTACTTGATTTTCACAAGCACCGCGACCAATGAGTGGATGACCGATGGTTCGTGACCAAAGTTCACACCACCGTCATCTCGCTTATAGAAAAGGTTGGTGATGATCCATCCTTCTTCGAGGAGATACTCGATCATTTCGTGGGGTGGGAGATATTTCTTCTCGGCACCTCCTTCCTTCCACTTAGGATTGTCGAAACCTCCTCCACTGAGGTTGATTTCTCTGACACCTTTGATTTCGTTTACGTGGGTCGGACGCCTCATGGCGAGTTCAAGGATCATGTCTGCTGGTACGTAGTCGATGCTATTGTTACTCATTTATTTAATCGGCCTGGGGCCGTGTATATGTTTCTTGTGTAAGCCTAACTCAGGATTACTTCTCTTGAGATAATATCATATTTTAATAAAAAGTCAAGTAAAATAACTCTTTAAAAACAAAAAACACCCCTAAAAATAAGAGTGCTTTTAATCTGTGGACATAGACTCAAAAACTTGGAACCAACTAGAACAATGGGTCTTTGAGAAAAGTGAACAAATACGGATGTCAGAAAAAGCTTAAAAGAGTACTGTAATATAAGAAAGTTTTTATCTTAAGTACTCACATGATGTTAATTAAACACTGTGTTAATATTCTAAATATGAAAAAAGCAATTATTGTTCACTGTTGGGACGGATTTCCAGAATATTGTTGGTATTCTTCTGTTAAAGCAGAGTTAGAAAAAGAAGGTTTTGAAGTAATTGTTCCAGCATTTCCAGAAACTGATATGCCTAAACTAGATAAATGGCTTCCAGTTTTAAGAGAAAAAGTAGGGGAACCAAATGAAAATGTTTATCTAATCGGACACAGTGTTGGTTGTATTACTATAATGAGATATCTGGAATCTCTAGAAGAAAATCAAAAGTTTGGAGGAGTTGTTATGGTTGCTGGATTTACAGATAATTTAGGATTTGAAGAATTAAAGAACTTTTTTACAACTGAAATTAATTTCGAAAAGATAAAATCAAAAGCAAATAAGTTTGTTGCAATCCATTCAGACGATGACCCATTTGTACCACTGAATCACGGAGATATTTTTAAAGAAAAATTGGATGCCGAGTTAATAATCAAACATAATAAGAAACATTTCTCTGGGGCAGTTGATGATGAAGAAGCTTGTGTTGAATTGCCTGAGGTTGTGGAGAGTGTAAAGAAGATTTCTTCTTAATTGGTTAAATAAAAAACACCCCGCCGAAGCTAAGGGTGTGTTTGGTAGAAGAAAATCGATTGGTTATTTCACCTTGGTTCTTTTGACTCGAACCTTTCTTCTGATTAGGCGAAAACGTCTTTTTTCTGTGTTGCTATTGAGGACCCTGTGAGCCGCAGTTCTAGGGATGATAGATGACACATCGCCAGAGTGATGACCATAAGCCCAGTATCCTTCATCAAGATACTTGAAGCCTTGCAACTTAGCTTCTTTGGCGTCTTCAAAATCTGAAGTGTGAGGAAGTTGCCAACCATCAACCTCTAACCCATGCATTTCTTTCAGTGTTGATGGTGGATAATCTTTACTCCACTCAACAGTAATCTCTACTTTATTCCGTGTACTCATTTGTTCTTATGTGAGGATGTTATTTCCTGTTGTTTTTGTTCAAATTTACTTTTGTTACAATATCATAAAAACAAGTAAAGTGTCAATTATAAAAACAAAAATAGCCCTATAAATAAGGCTATTTTTAATCTGTGGAGATGGCGGGAATCGAACCCGCGTCCGAAATGTTCTCTCATCTGTTTCTACGCCGCGTATTTTATCTTTTGCATCAGTTGATGCATTTAAAGATTTTGACTATAAGACAGACAGAACATCAAAATCCCGAGCCTGTGAGTTTAGAAGAGGGTCTAGACAAACCAACTTCCTAGCATTGTGAATGATGCCGGTGGTACTCTACTATGCTTGAAGTATCCGACAGGTCATGCGATTAAGCGTAGACCAAGGCAAAGTCTCGAGCCGTAAACGGCGAAACGATAGATTTCTTTGCACTTAAATTTTGAAAAAGTTTTGAGTGTTATTTCAGCACTGCGTCGCACAAATGAGAGGATGCACCTCGTCGAAGCCGATCATCCCCTGAGAAAATTCAATGTAAATTGATTAAATTATTTCAGGGAATGACAGATGACAGGCTACCTACTATTTTTCAAAGTTCTTTGCATTTCACGACCTGTGTCGCGTTCTTTTATCTTTTCTCTTTTATCAAACTTCTTTTTTCCTTTCACAACTGCGAATCGAAGCTTGATTAACCTTCCTTTATTATACAATGAAATAGGTATAATAGTCAAACCACGCTTAGACTCTTGATCCACTAGCTCGCGGATCTCTTTTTTGTTTACCAAAATCTTGCGAACCCGTGCCGGATCGTATTTTTCTAGAGCTGCGATGTTTTGATAAACAGGGATATTTGCACCGATTAAAAAGACTTCCGCCCCGCGCACTATTATATGAGCATTCGAGATGTCGGCACCTTTTGTGCGAATCGATTTCACCTCGTGACCAAACAGCTCAAGACCACCCTCGTATTCATCGAGGATTTCATAATCAAATTTTGCCTTTCTGTTTTCTGCGAAATTCGCCATGCTTTATATAGTATCAATTTGTTGCAGACTTGCAAAACGTTATTTTTATTGTATTGTTTTTTAAAACTTCAGAACATTATTTTAAATATGAAAATTATAGTAGGTCTCGATCAACTGCTGATCAATTTCGTTGAGAAGATTGCGCACAAACTTCAGGATTGGACAGGGAAGAATAATTTTTGGTTTGCTAGAGCAATACTCTTCGTCTTTGTTGGTTCAGCGATTATTGCTCATGGGTTCATGCTAGAGAATAAAGAAGATAAGTATGAGCCAGTGTTTCCTCAATTTATTTTGGATATGGTGATTGCTATTTTTTTCTTAGGATTCACTTTTCAGCTTGAGCAAGCTGTTTCCAGGACTGGTAAATTTAAAAACTTTATGGCACAACCTTGGGGAATCATGCCATATTTCAGAATCTTTTACGTTTTGTATATTGTATGTGGGCAATCAAGATTATTTCTAAGAGATATGATTTTTGATGTTGATTTTTATAGGGTACTGACAAGTTTGTCTTACATCACTTGTTTGTATCTTATGTGTGGAACACCAAAGCCCCCGTCTGAGTCTAAGATTAAGAAATTTCTCAAGTCTTTGTTTCAAAAAAGAGAGTTGGCGACAGTGTCAAACTGACTTTTCAACCGAGTGAATGCTCGGTTTTTTCTTTTTTATTTACTTTGTAAAATATTGCAAAAAATGTATAATATGGCCCATGTCTGCAAACAAAACTCCTAAGACAAAGATGAAGATTCCTCACAAGATGCCAAAGGCCCCAAAAGGGGGATTTTTCACACATTTAGCTACAACAGTGTTTATTTTGGCTACTGTGATGCTTTTGTATTCTTTTATTGTAGAGCAAAGAACTCCAGTGCTGGAAGTTTCTATTTCGGAAGTTGCTAGCGATGTAAAAGCGGGTAAGGTGGAAAAAATTTCAGTTGATAACAATAATATAGAGGCACTTCTAAAAGCAGAAGAAGGAAAAGACGCCGTTAAGAAAAAATCTACAAAAGAATCTGCGACTGGAATCACAGAAACACTTTCGTCTTATGGAGTGACTGCCGAAAATTTAAGCTCAGTAGAAATTGAGATTTTGAAACCTTCTGGATTTTTATTTTGGACTGCGACAGTTCTGCCTTTCTTGTTGCCGATTGTTTTCATTGTGATTTTGATTTGGTACCTGACACGACAAGTAAAAGGGGCAGGGATGCAAGCATTTACCTTTGGGCAATCTCGAGCGCGAATGAGCGATCCGAAAGATGGGAAACAAAAAGTGACATTTAAAGATGTGGCTGGTGTAAAAGAAGCGAAGGTTGAATTGATGGAGATTGTAGATTTTTTGAAAAATCCAAAAAAGTTTTTGGAGATTGGTGCGCGAATTCCAAAAGGAGTTTTGTTGATGGGTTCTCCGGGAACTGGAAAAACTTTGCTTGCGCGAGCTGTGGCTGGGGAAGCAGGTGTAGCATTCTTTTCAATTTCGGGTTCTGAGTTTGTGGAAATGTTTGTGGGAGTGGGTGCGAGTCGAGTGCGAGATTTATTTAAAGCTGCAAAAGATAATGCACCTGCAATTATTTTTATCGATGAGATTGATGCTGTGGGACGAGCGCGAGGAGTTGGTGTTGGAGGAGGAAACGATGAACGAGAACAAACTTTAAACCAAATTCTTGTAGAGATGGATGGTTTTGAACCAAATGAAAAAGTGATTGTGATGGCTGCTACAAACCGACCGGATGTTTTGGATCCAGCAATTTTGCGACCAGGAAGATTTGATAGAAGAGTGATGATTGATTTGCCTGATAGAAACGATCGTCTAGAAATTTTGAAAATTCATGCACGTGGAAAGCCACTTGCTGAAGATGCTGATTTGGATTTGATCGCGCACCGAACACCAGGATTTTCTGGAGCGGATTTATATTCTCTTGTAAACGAAGCAGCTATTTTAGCAGCTCGAGAAGATCGAAAAAGTGTTGCTCAGTTTGATTTGATTCGTTCAATCGAAAAAGTTTTGATGGGGCCGGAGAGAAGAAGTCATTTGATAACAGGAAAAGAAAGAGAAATTGTGGCGTATCACGAAGCTGGGCATGCTTTGGTATCTTCTGTTTTGCCAAATTCAGATCCAGTGCACAAAATTTCAATTATTTCTCGAGGACGTTCAGGTGGGTATACAATGAAACTTCCGGAACTTGAAAAAAGTTTGCATTCACGAGCAGAATTTATCGATGATATCGCGATGACTTTTGGAGGATACGCAGCGGAGAAAATTGTTTTTGGTGATATTACAACTGGTCCTTCAAATGATTTGCAGGTTGCTACTGGTCTTGCACGAAGTATGGTGACTCGTTATGGTATGAGTGATGTCATTGGACCTATGGCATTAGAATCAGAAGGGCGAACGCTTTCTGGCGCTCCGGGAGTTGATGGAAAAGATTTTTCTGACAAAATTGGTTATGAAGTCGATTCAGAAATTCGTCGAATTGTAGAAGACGGATTGAAAACTGCGACAAATGTTTTGAATGAAAAAAGAAATGTACTTGATGCAATTGCAAAAAGACTTTTGGAAGTGGAAACTTTGGAGAGAGATGACTATGAACAAATTTTAATTGCACACGGAATTTCCATACGACCGCGTGCAAAAATGAATTTGTCTGAAGGTGTTCCTCAGGTTTAAAATTTAAATTATAAAAGCGCCTATAGCTCAGTTGGTAGAGCGCAGAGCTTATACCTCTGTGGTCCTAGGTTCGAGTCCTAGTGGGCGCACAAAATAAAAAGAAAATCCCTCTTTCGAGGGGGTTGGGGTTGAGTTAGAATCCATCCATGTATCCTACGGATGAATTTTGTCCAGGGAAGTCGCCAGCTAGGCCTTCATCTGAAAAATGGATTCTTCCGTCTTCTGTTTCATAATCAATATCAAACGTAGATGGAAGTTTCCAGGGTGTTGTTTTTTGAAGCTCAATTTTTAATGCTTCGTCTAGACCTTCATCTGTTTTATCTTCTTCAAAGAACCTTTCTTCAATATCGTTCATACTCCTCCTTTCTTGTTTAATTCTACTCCTGTTTTTTAAAATAAAAATAGCCTCGACGCCCGTGCAGTGTTGGAACTGCTTTTCGGACGCCGAGACCTGGATTTCTTGATGGTAATCTAGAAGAAAACTCCTCGCTGACTGTATCACGCCGTCTCCACAACAACTGATTGTTGTCACAGGGACATTGGACCTTCCCCTCGGGCTTCTCCATTCTCAAAGAGGTTTTTCCTGGTAGTATAGACGCCCGGAGAGCTCCTTAACTTTGCGCTATACCCTTAACCCAGAATCACAGTCACGGCTGAATATGTGCACACCCGCCACTTGTACCCTAATCTTCATCAATTACTTTTACAATAATCCGTCGGCTATACTACCTTTTTCTTTAAAGAATGCAACCTATTCAAAATGAACCTCTGGTCGAGTTGAAAGTTCGTATGCGATATCTTTATGTTTCTTTAGTTCCGGATCTTTTTTGACAATTTCAGCAGATTCGTTGCGGGCGGCTTCAACCATTTTAATATTTTTGATTGCTTCCATTCCTAAATCAGTCAGACCCCATTGTTTTCTTCCGTATAAATCTCCGGCGCCACGAAACTGCAAATCAAATTCTGCTAATTCAAAACCACTCTTTGAACTCTGCAGAGCCTTTAATCTCTCGATTGATTTATCAGATTTTGTATCGGCAAAAAGATACGCGTATGCTTGATGATTGCTTCTGATCACTCGGCCGCGGAGCTGGTGGAGTTGTGCTAAACCAAATCTTTCGGCACCTTCAATAATAATTGATGTCGCATTTGGAACATTAACTCCAACTTCAACAACAGATGTTGCAACTAAAATTTTTGTTTCTCCACTTTCAAATTTTTTCATCACAGCATCTTTTTCTGCTGGCTTCATTTTGGAATGCAAAATATCAATTGTGTATTCTTTGAAAACTTCTTTTTTCAATCGCTCAGCTTCTGCTTTAACTGATTTTGTATTTAGTGCTGTTTCTTTTTCTGGATCAGGTTCATTTATTCTAGGACAGATAACATATGCTTGTCTTCCAGATTTTAATTCTGTGCGAATTTTTTCATAAACTTCTTTTCGTCCATCTGGCAAAACTAATTCGGTAATGATTGGTTTCCTTCCTGAGGGCATTTGATCAAGAAGTGTTAAATCTAAATCTCCATAAATAGTGAGTGCTAGTGTGCGGGGGATTGGTGTCGCTGTCATCGAAAGTAGATGTGGAGCGAAATCATCTTTTCTTGCTAACTTTTGTCTTTGTGCGGTACCGAAGCGATGTTGTTCGTCGATGACGATGTAACCTAAGTTTTTAAAATTAACAGTTTTTTGTATTAATGCATGAGTTCCAATTAAGATTGGAATTTCTCCGTTGGCAACCCATTTTAGTAACTGTGTACGAGAAATGTTTGTATATTTTTCGTTGCTAACTTTTGATGGAAATTTATAACAACCACTTCCTGTAATCAGAGCAACAGAGATTGGCATATGTTTAAAATATTCTATGAAATTTTCAAAATGTTGCTTGGCCAAAATTTCTGTTGGCACCATGTATGCAGTTTGAAGATTGCCGAAGTCTTGAGTTTTTATAGGACGAGTTATTGTTGTGGCGTAAATGGTCGCGGCTGCGACAGCGGTTTTGCCGGAGCCTACATCACCCTCAAGCAGCCGCGACATTGGCTTACTAGACTTAAAGTCCTCGAGAATTTTATTTATAGAATTACTTTGAGAGTCTGTTAATTTAAAAGGGAATCGATCGATAAAACCCTGGACCTCTTTTTTAGTTGGTTCAATCAAAAAAGATTTCTTTTCTTGTCGACGTGCTCTTTCTATTTGATTTTTAAGTTGAATAAAAAATATCTCTTCAAAAGCAAATCTTTTTCGTGCTGATTGAGCATCATTTTCTTTTTTTGGCGCATGAATCCAAACAAGCGCAGTTCTTTTTGAGGGTAGATTATATTTATTTAAAATCTTTTGTGGAATTGGATCGATTATTTCATCGAGAAGTCCGCTTGTAAAAACTTTTTGTATTGCATGATAAATCCAATTTGAAGTTATTCCTTTTGATTCTGGATATACTGGATATAAGGTGTGTTCACCATCACCAAAAAGGGAATTACCAATGAGTTGAGGAAGTTTTGAAACTGATTCAATCTTTGGATTATTAAAAACTAATTTTCCTTTGTAATCAGAAACTTTCCCTGTAACTTTTACAATACTTCCGTCTGAAATCATCTTTGCAAGATACGGCTGACGAAACCAAGTGATGTGTGCAGTTCCTGTTTCGTCGGAAATTGTCGCAGTGGCTTTCGACATTTTACTGCTATAAGTTTTTCCAGTTTCAAGTTTGTTTATTTTTCCATAAACAGTTGCAGTGTCACCTTCGCTTAAAGTATCAATCGAAGAAGCCGAAGCCGTATCTCCATATCGAGCAGGGAAATGATAAAGAAGATCGCGCACTGTATGAATACCCATTTTTTGCAGGGCTTTTACATGTTGCTCTTTTAGTCGAAATTGCTCTTTTACACTATCTTCTAGTCGCATCTGCGTAGTTTATCACAGCTCGGGTTTTAGGTATTTAGCATTTATAAATCTCTCTACTTCTTTTTTATCTTTACCATACTTCATAAATGATAGTTGTTTCAGGTCTTCTACAATCTCTGGATTACCTGGAGGTGCAAATTTAATCTTTATATTGAAAGGTTTTTGGGGAGTTCCGTTTGAAAGCATCTTCATGTAGCAATTTAGATTTTCGATATTCATAATATCGTTCGCAGAAAAAGACGGAAGAAATTGATTTTCTAAATATTGTGAATCATCATTACCAACTCGGAAGACTGCCATTGTTCCCACGTTTCCAAACACAGCATTTTTAATTTTTTCATCTAATTGTGAAATGAATTGGTGAGCTAGATTTAATCCTAGTTTATATTTTCGAGCTTCAGACAAAATTGTTGCAATCGAATCTGTTGTAACGTTTTGGAACTCATCTATATATAGATAGAAAGGTTGCAAAGTTTTTGTATTTGAATCAACTCGAGAAAGTGCAGCCATCAAAATTTTTCCAACTAAAATCAGTCCGATCAAGTGTGAGTTGATGTCTCCAAGTCGTCCTTTTGAAAGATTTACCAAAAGAATTTTCTTTTCATCCATCACTTTTCTAAAATCAAAACTAGAATGTTCTTGCGCAATTACGGGGCGCATAATATCGTTTGCCAAAAATGTATCAAACTTACTTGTGATATACGGCACAATGTTTTGAAGGGAAGCTTCACCGCCTGCTTTGTCTGCGATCTCTCTCCAGAATTGAACTACAACGGGATTTTTACATTTAGAAAGTTTTAATTCTCGATAACGTTTATCAGACAAAACTCTAGAAACATCGAGCAGGGTAGTACCAGAATCAGGATCTTCGATTACAAGCAGAGTCGCGTTTCGGAAATATTGTTCAAACATCGGACCTCCAGCCGTCGCCATATCAAAAAGTTTATTAAAAATAGAAAGCATTTCGTTCACAACAAAAGTTTTTTGTTCAGGAAAATTTCTATCGTATTCCAACATATTCAATGCCATTGGTCTTTCTGTATTTGCTGGATCAAAATAAATCACGTCTTCATATCTTTCTTTTGGAATGTTTGCCAAAATATCTTGAATATCACTTCCGTGTGGATCAATAAAACAAACCCCTTCTCCATTTTGAATATCCTGCACGATCATTTGTTTCAAGAAACTCGTCTTACCCGTTCCTGTCTGTCCGATTACATACATGTGACGTAATCTGTCTTCAGGAGTCATAAAAATATCAGTGTTCATTCCACTGTGAGTATTTTGCCCAAGATAAACACCTTCTGTCGCTAGAGATAGCGGGGCAGCGGCACTTGAAAAGCGACTCTTTCGAAGCTGTGGATTTTTAGAAACTCCTTTTTCAGGAAAGTGGAACACAGTCGAAACCTCTTTAATATTTAAAGGCGAATCATAACTTGAAGAAAATCTTCGATAAATAAAATCATGGAAAAATTGTTTGCGATGATTTTTTTCTATATCGTGAAATGTGAATCTATTGCTTGTCGGATCTTCAAATTGATTGAATGCAGATTTTATTTCGCGCAGAATATCTTCAGCTCTTGTTGGATTATTTGCAGATGTTATTACTCGAATGTTTGTTGAAACAATTTGAGATTCTAATTTCTTTTTCACACCAGTCACTTTATCCGAATCAACTTTGTTTTCGCTAAAACCTTTATCATCATCTTTTTTAGTTTCCATCGCACTTTGAACTGTGTTGGCAATATTTTTGAATATCACACTTCCTCTGGTGTTTTTCACATTGAACTCCTCGATTGATTTTTTGCCGTCTTCTAATTTTTTCAAACCTTTAGAATAATTTTTGTTATAAAAATCTCCAACGGGTTTAAAAATTAATTGAATTGTCGCTCCTTCTGTTTTCTCATCAATTTTAGTTAGTGTAGATAAAAGAACATTTAAAGGGTCTGTATCAAAATCATCAATTGTTTTGATAGGGTAGGCTGGGTATTTTTTCAAAGATGCGTATGCACCAGCTGCGTGGCCTTCTGCTGGGAAAATGTTGAAATCATCTTTTTCAATCGAAATAATTGCATCAGGGAAAACAGAAAGAATTTGTTTTTCCAAAAGAGAACTGTGTTTTTGATTAACAGAAATATAAAATACAAACTCGCGACTTCCGATAGGATTTGCAATCTCAACAGACAAATATTCATCATCATTTTTACCTGAAACAATTGAAAGCATTCCAGAAAAGAAAATCTGCATCTGAGCTACCAAACTTTTTTCTGTATCTTTGTCGTCCGCATCAGACCTCTCTGGAATCGTGATGCTAAAAAGATTTCTGTTTAATTCGTTAAATATAGGAAGAGATTCTTTGATTCCATTAAGAGAGTATCCTGATCTTAAGTATTCAATTAAAAATCTGTGGAAATCGTCGTTCACGTGATCGTCTTCTAATTTCTGAGCGATATCAATCGCATTAATCACACCTTTTTCCATGGCAATACTTATCAACTCAGCCATTTTTTCATCATGAGTTTCTGGTCTCAGTTCCAAAACAATCTCATCTCGTATTCTTTCAGGAATTACAACTCCTCGCCCCATTACATTTTCGGGTTTTAAAGAAGAATAATCTAAGAGTTCGTTTCTGGTTATTTCTTTTTGCTTTTCATGACCAGGCTCTGTTTTGGTTTCGTTTTCAAACTGGCGTTCCATTTGAGAGATTCTTTCTCTCAAAAATTCAAGCTCTTCTTTTGGTGATGAAAATAGATTATCTAATTTTTCCATGTTGTTAATGATTATACATTATAGAATTTTTTTAGTGTATAATTTTTTATTATGTCATCCAGAGAAGGAAAAAATAGTAAAGGTTCATTTGGTCGTCTTGACGAATTATCTTGGAAAGAAGGGGAAGGTGTGAAAAAAGCTTCGGATGTATTTCAAGAAAATATTATAAAAAATTTTGAAAAAAATAATTCAGAAGTTGTGGTTGAAGTAGATGCTGAAATTATTTCAGATGAAGTTGCTCAAGAAGTTGTGGAGGATGCTGTAGAAGAAAATCCCGGGGTAGAAGTTTTGGACGTAGAAGAAGATTTAAATTCTAGTTCTGTTTCTAATTTTGATAATTTAAAAAGACAAGCGAAAAGAACCGCTGCTTATAAAAAGAAAAAAGCTTTTGTACCAACTCCAGTTGCAGAGGTTGATCCAGTTGCTGAAATCGTCGATGCTCCAAAATTAAAAGGTGCGAAAAGAAATTTAAATGCAAATCGAAAAGAGGTTAAATTTGAAGATGATAGTTTTAAATCAAAAATGCCAAATCCTGAAGATCTTGAAGGTGTCCTGTTTAATGATTTTCAATTAACAGAAGAAGATATTGCCAAGTCAAAAACTATAAATGCGTTGCTGGCTAAGGTGGATAAGTCAAAAGGATTTCAAGGAAGGCGAGATTTTTTTGATGAAGGATTATTAAGGGATATTATTGAAGGGGTTCGTGACAAGAAGTTGGCGATTGAGTATGTTACAAAAAACGGTGGTTTAAGAAAAAAAGTTTTTGATTTGTTGAAGGGTGATGTAATAACTGAAGAAGTTAAACCTGATGCTGTAAAAGCCGAAGAGGTTTTGGACGAAGCTACCGAGATTGTCGAGGAAGTTGCAGATGAAATTGAGGTTGTAGATGATGATGAAACTAAATATGAAATCGAAATCCAGACTCCTGTGGAAACAAAAGAAGAAAAGCCTGATACGAATGTTTTCAAAATTCAAAAGAAAGCCGTTGAGGTGGAAACAAAAGAAGAATTGCCTGATCTTGAGGCATTAGGATTGATATCTTCTGCTTCAAAAAATCCAAAAGAAAAACCAAAAATATTTGTCGATGATGAATCTGATCCCAAAGAAGCAACTGAGACTTTTAATAGAGCGGAAAAATTATCACAATTAGAAAAAACTTTGTCAGAAAAGAGAAAACAGTTAGTTGCTGTTCACAAAGAATCCGAAATTTTGAATACCGAATATGAAAAAAAGATGAAGAATCCTTTTAAAAAGTTTTTAGTAAACGCATTTGGATCTGGAATAAAAGAATTTAATAAAAAGATTGATGGATTTGAAGCGGTGCGGCTTGATTATCAAAAGACAGTTGACGAAATGGTAGAAGAGAAGATTTTAAAAAGAATGGATTATTTGATGTCTTTGCGGGTTAATAATCCAGAAAGAAAACAATACGAGCCAAAGGATTTTTTAGACGTGGAAAAATATTTAGATTTAAAAAATCTGGTAGGGGATGATAAGGAAAGAGTTAAAGAGTTAGTTGAGCAATCAAAATATGGAAATATATCTCTTTCAGAAATTCTGAAAGATAAAATTTTCAGAGGATTAGACGTTGATTTGGCAAAAAGAAATTATATTTTCAAAATTCTAGAAAAAGAAATTCGTGAAGAGGTGGCAGTTGAGGAGAATGAGTTGATTGATAGGCTTCTGTCTTTGTAATTCCCAGAGTTTTTGATAGTATCAATTTTAGATAGAAACCAAACAAACAAAAAGAAAGGAGTTCTTTAATGACAAAAGAGAAAATACAAGAAGCGATTGAAATTTATCGTGCAAAATTTAAAGAGTTAGGTGTGGGTAAAGCTGATTATCCTCATGAAGACCCTCTGGATTGTTCGGAACATGGACTTGAACACTGCCATGCAATGCTCGACAAAATGGAAAAATTCTTAACAGAAGACCGAATTGAGAAAGTCTTTCGTTGGTTGGGATTCCTGCAAGGAGTCTTATGGTCACACAAGATTTACACTTTGGATGATCTGAAAGGCCACAACACTAATGATTCTGAATAAGTTTCTTTCAACAAAATCACTCGAGCAATTGGGTGATTTTTTTATGTTAATTCTAAAGAAAAAACCACTCAATCAATTTAATTATTGAAAGAGTGATTGTTGTTCATATTGAACTCACCGGAAAATACCAGAAAGGTACTCTCCAATATCGATTTTGATTGGCATGAGATATACATTCCAGTTTGGAGATGAATTAATCCACCAGATGACTTCATTTGCAAAGTCTTGATTAGAAGTAAGTGATAAATCCCATTTTCGAGGAAAAATCACTTTGTTCTTCGTTTCCCAATATCCTTCTTTGCTTTTAATGCTGGTGACAGGTGCAATACCCCAATAGATTTCTTGCTCAGTGAGTGCGTCTGCCCACACATTCATTAAATCCAAATCAAAGAACGGTTGTGTGAAAAAACCATCAGCTCCCGCGTCAATCTTTTCTCGAGCATACGAGAGTTCGTCTCGCATTCCTGAACGATAAGGATCAATCGCTGCATAAACAAATGTTCCTGGCAGATACTCCTTGCACCATTTGATGACTTGAAGCGCGGTTGTTGGATATATTTGTCTGCCGTAAGTTTGCGGAATATCTCCACTGATAACAAGAATCTTTTTCAAATTGAAAATCCTCAGCTTTTCAAAGAAAAGTTCAGGGTTCACCGGATCAATATCAATTGCGCGGATGTGTGCAATGACATGAGGATAATGTTCACTGGCAACTTTCGCAGCTTCCCAAGAACGTATTGGACAACTTATCAAGTCAGGAATGTTTATCTCATCGACATCTTGGAACTTTTTTACAATCTGAAGATCTTTGATAAGACCGTCATGATTTCGTGGAACCAACTCAACGGAAATTGTGTTCATTGTTTATATATGATTTTGTTTTTACTTTCTGCCCTAGAGATTATAGGAAAGGGAGTCAAAGTCAATCATGTGGGCTGCTATGTCGCTTACAACTTTTTCTGCTTCTTGGTTTGCATCAATTGTAATAGACGCAAATTTTTCGTAAAGCGGAGTTCTTTCTTCGTACAGTTCTTCTAATGTCTTATTTTTCATTCCAACAATTCCACGAGAATTTTCTTCAATTCTCGCTTTAATAATTTCGAGAGGAGTTTTCAAATAAATTATTGTTGAAACTTTTTTCAAATGTTCCATTGCATGATCAGAATAAATGATCGAGCCACCAGGGGACACCACAAGACCATTTAGTTCCTGAGTATTTGCAATGACATCTTCAGCTTGTTTTTTAAGAAAAGATTCCTCACCTAAATTATCCAAAATCTTTTGAAGTGGAAGATTGTATTCTTCCTCCAATATCGAATCTAGCTCAACAAGTTTATACCCAAGCTTTTTCGCTAATTTCTTACCAATATAAGATTTCCCGGATCCAGGCATTCCTATTAGGGCTATGTTTGTATTAGATTTATTGGTCATTTTTGTACCAGATTATTTTGGCGGAGGGTGAGGGATTCGAACCCTCGGTCCCTTTAACAGGACGCCTCGTTAGCAGTGAGGTACTTTCGACCACTCAGCCAACCCTCCATATATACGACATTTAGGTACTATCTGTCGTTCGCATACTTTATCACAAAATAATTATCATTTCTATGGCTTATTTAAGGCAACTCAATGAGCAATAGTGAACTTAAATACACTGCATATTCCAGCATTTTTCAAAGCTCTTTCAGCATCCAGAAGTGTGGCGCCAGTGGTCCAAACATCATCTATTAAAATTATTTTTTGGCCAGCGATCGCTCCGGGACTTTTAACAGAAAAACTTTGCTCGGCATTTGCGATACGATTTTTTCTAGAAAGTTTGGTTTGAGTTTCAAAATTTTTGTGTTGGATTAAGATTTTTGGAAAATATTTGAAATTTAATTTTTTGATTTCTAAATTTTTTAAAATTTCTACACAAAGAATCTCACATTGATTGAAACCGTATTTTTGGATCCTAGATTTCAAGCGGGGGATTGGAATAATTATTGCGCCACTAATATTTTCTTTTTTTGATAATTCTAAAATATTTTCTGCGACCAGCTGCGCACAAATACTAGAAGCATAAAAGTTTTTATCATATTTTAAGCCATGAATTAAATCTCGTACAATACTTGAGCGATACGAAAGAGAAGTGTGCGCGATATCTGTAGTCTTCTTTTTATAAAAACAATCTGCTTCAAGGTCTTTCATTTTTATTTTTTCTATCGGAAAAATAAAATCTAAAAGAAATTTACACACAGTTTTTATTTTCAACACTGTTCTCATGCTCTTGCATGTTATAATAAAAATTACATATTATGGCCAATTTTATTGATTCAATCTTTAGCAAACTTTCATCAAAAAATGATTCTAGTGTAATCGGAATTGATATTGGATCGTCTTCTATAAAAGTGGTGCAGATGAGAAGAAAAGCTGGAAAGGCAATTCTAGAAACTTATGGAGAATTGGCTCTTGGGCCTTATGCTGGAATCGAAGTTGGAAGAGCAACAAAATTGGGGCCAGATAAAATTGTTACAGCTTTAAATGATGTATTAAAGGAATCAAACGCGACAACAAAATCTGTCGCACTTTCAATTCCTATGAGACAAAGTCTCGTGGCAGTTATAAAGATGCCACAAATGCAAGAGAAGCAACTTGCGCAAATGATTCCGATTGAAGCGCGAAAATATATTCCAGTACCAATCACAGAAGTTTCTTTGGATTGGTTTGTGATTCCTAAAATAGATCCAGAGCCAGATGATTATGAAGGTGTGCCAGATGGTCAACACAAAATGCCACAGATAGAAGTTTTGATTGTGGCGATTCACAATGACGTCTTGCAAGATTTCAGTACGATAATTTCTACATCACAACTTGATGCAAGTTTTTTTGAAATAGAAATGTTTTCAACTGTACGAGCTGTAATTGAAACGGGGGACAACACTCCGATAATGATGTGTGACTTTGGTGCAGGTGCTACAAAAGTTTATATGGTTGAAAGAGGAATCATACGAGACTCTCATGTTATTAACAAAGGTTCACAAGATATTACTCTTGCGATTGCTCAATCAATCGGAGTGGCTGTGGAGTTTGCTGAAAGATTGAAAAGAAACTATGGAAAAAATACCCGAGAACAAGATGAGCAGATTAAACAGATTATCGATTTAAACATGTCACCAATTCTTTCTGAAATGAATACTGTGCTTGTAAATTTTCAAAAAAAATACAACAAGAACGTAACTAAGGTGTATTTAGTGGGTGGAGGAGCATTGCTTACAGGCTTAGAAGCACAAGCTCAACAAAAATTATCAATCCCTGTTTTTTATGGAGATCCTTTTTCAAAACTAGAAACACCGGCTTTTCTTGAGGGAATTTTGAAACAACAAGGTTTGGCTTTTTGTACTGCGATAGGAGTTGGTTTGAGAAAATTGCACGAGTTGGGATAAACCTTGAAAACTTATTCGCATTTTTTAAAATATTATTGATATAATATAGAAAGTTAAAATTATGGAACCAAAATTTACAACTTCATTCATTCCAAAAAAACAAGTTGCTGTGGCCGCTAAAGGTGTCGCTGGTTTTGGTTCGGGTTTTAGTTTCCTAACACTTCTATCAGGAGTGATAATTGTGGCTGTAGCTTTGTTTGCTGTTGGATTATTTCTTTACCGACTTACAATAGAACAAAGAATCGAAGAGCAATACGTGACACTAGAGAGAGTGAAGCAATCCTTTGATCCAAATTTCTTGTCACAAGCTACTCGCTTGAATAAAAGAATCGTCTCAGCTGGAAAAATTTTAGATAATCACTTGGCACCATCTGCAATATTTGATTTGTTAGAAGAATTTACTCTACAAACAATTTCATTCAAGACTTTTGAATTTTCAGACAATGTGGATGGAAAAATAGTTGTGAAAGGAGCTGGAGAGGGAGACAGTTTTGCTTCTGTTGTTTTGCAATCTGATGAATTTGGAAAAAGTGGATTCATGAGAGACGTTTTGTTCTCAGATCTACAACCCAACACTGTAGGAAATGTTAACTTTGCTTTCGAATCAACTTTGGACCCTAGGTTGATTTTATATAGCGCAGGATTGGTTCCTGTTTCATCTGGATCGACAGATGAGCCACCGGCAGTTGAGCAATTAGATACACTATAATGAAAAAATATTTACCATTAATTTTAATACTAGGTGCACTCGCAATATTCTTTTTGTTCATCGATCCTCAATATGAAGAAGTTCAAAAATTGAACAGACAGAAAAAAGATAACGATACAATGTTGCAACTTGCTCAAGATTTGCAAAGACAAAGAGATTTGTTGCAAGGTTCTTATAACAGTATTGGTATTGATGAGAGAAGAGAGTTGGAAAAACTACTTCCAGACACCGTAGATAACGTGAGGTTAGTTTTGGATATAAATAATATTGCAGAACAATATGGAATTTCAATTCAAAATATTGATATCTCAAAAGATAATCCAAACCAAGACGGAAATGCAAAAGTTGCAACTTCTGTAGATAGAACAACAGATATTGGAACTATTCGTCTTGGATTCACAATCACATCTACTTACGAGGTGTTTATAAACTTTATGAAAGATCTAGAAGAAACTTTGCGTGTGGTGGATATTCGTTCGTTGAGTATTCGCCCAGGGCAAAGTCCTTTTATGAATTATGAAGTAGTAATTGATACTTATTGGTTAAGATAAAAATATGTTTTTTCAAAAATACAAAAAAATCATACTCGGAGTCCTACTGCTTAGCATCGCTTTTGTTTTGTATTCAACATATTTTGGTGGAGAACCGGAAGGGGAAGAGCTACTGGTTTCTTCAAATACAAACACAAGTACTCAAACACAAATTGTGGGCAACGAAATTGTGGCCGCTTTAAATCAAATACAAACTTTGAAATTGAACAGAGATATTTTTGATGATCCAGTTTTTAGAAGTTTAGTTGATAGAAATATTCCAATTCCTGCTGAGCCTGTTGGAAAAACAAATCCTTTTGCACCAATCGGAGCTGATTTTGCAGCTCCTGCAACCACTCGTCCTTCTACTCAAAATCCAAACACTTTAATTGATACAACAAAGAAACCACCAGCAAATCAGCCTGTAATCTAAATAAATTATGAGCATATTAGAATATTTAGTAGAAAAGAATTTACTTGATAAAAAAAGTATCGCAGACATAAAAGAGGAAATTCGTTCTTCAGGTAAAAGTCTTGATGATGTTTTGGAATCAAGAGGAGTAGATACGTCATCTCTTATGGAAGCAAAGAGTGAGTATTTTAATGTGCCAGTGCGAAATCTCGAGGACGCGGAAGTTCCTTTTGAGATTTTAAGATATATCCCAGAAGAATCTGCTACACACTATCAATTTGTACCCTTGGCTGTGAACGAAGGTTTCTTAGAGGTGGGAGTTGTGAATCCAGACAACATTGAAGCGAGAGATGCTTTGAATTTTATTTCAGCGAAAGAAGATATTCCTTTTAAAATTTTTGTTATTTCAAAAAAAGATTTTGAAAAAGTTTTAGGAGTTTACAAAGGTTTGTCTGGACAGGTTACAAAAGCGCTTTCTGAATTAGAAGAAGATGAGTTAGGGGAGAGTGATGATTCTATTTTGGAAAAAGAAGTTCAAAAAGGTTTGGACGAAACAAAAATTATTGAAGATGCTCCTGTTAAAAAAATTGTTGCGACAATTATTAAATACGCTGTCGAAGGAAATGCATCCGATGTTCACATTGAAGTTTTGAGAGACAAAGTACGTGTGCGTTTCCGAGTAGATGGAGAGCTTACAACAAGTATTATTTTGCCTTCGAAAGTGCATTCTGCTGTGGTTGCTCGTATTAAGATTTTGTCAAAAATGAAACTTGATGAAAAAAGAATGCCTCAAGACGGTCGTTTCTCTGCGAAGGTTCAAGACAGAAAAATTGACTTCCGTGTATCTACTTTTCCTTCTTACTATGGAGAAAAAGTCGTGATGAGAATTCTTGACCAAGATAAAGGTGTAAAACCTCTAGAAGAACTAGGGTTTTCTCCGAAGTATTTGCAAATGATTAAAGATGCAATTGATAAACCATACGGAATGGTTTTGATTTCTGGTCCAACTGGTTCCGGAAAAACTACAACTCTTTATTCTATTTTGAATGAATTAGATAAAGAAGGATTAAATGTTCTTTCTCTAGAAGATCCGGTGGAATATTCAATCGAAGGAGTGAGTCAGTCACAAGTTCATTCTGAAATTGGTTATACATTCGCTACTGGTTTGCGTACAACGTTGCGACAAGACCCTGATGTTATTTTGGTGGGAGAGATTCGAGATGCGGAAACTGCACGATTAGCTATTCAAGCTGCGCTTACTGGTCACTTAGTTTTTTCAACAATTCACACAAACAACGCTACAGGTATTGTGCCTAGATTGATTGATATGGGAATCGATCCTTTTCTTATCCCTCCAGTTTTGATTTTGGGAGTTGCTCAAAGATTGGTTAGAAAAATTTGTCCGGGTTCTGGAGAGTTAACACAAGTAGAAGGTGCGGTAAAAGATATGTTTGATAAACAATTTGCGGATTTGCCAGAAGAAGCTAAAGCAACACTACCTCCAATGAAAGAGTTTATGAAATTAAAACCAACTGATGAATGTCCAAACGGTACACGGGGTCGGGAGGCGGTGTTTGAAATGTTTGAAATGAATAAAGAAATTGAGGATGTGATTTTGAAAAATCCTGTTGATACAGAAATTTATGCAGCCGCAAGAAAGCAGGGAATGATAACAATGAAAGAACACGCAATTATAAAAGCACTAAACAAAGAAATTCCATTCGAAGAAATTAACAAGCTCTGATATAATATTAAATAATATGACCGATGCAGAAAAAAACAAAAAAATAATGCTAGTAGACGATGATAGTTTTCTTTTGGATATGTATGCATTGAAATTTAAAAATTCTGGCTACGAGATTATTACTTGTGATAATCCTGAAGAAGCTGTGGAGAAATTAAAGGCAGGTGAAAATCCAGATATTGTTTTGTTTGATTTAGTGATGGCTGGGATTGGTGGATGGGGTTTTATTAAGGCTGTGAGAGAAAATAAATTAGCAGAGAATGCAATTTTTATGGTGCTTTCAAATCAGGGTCAACAAATCGATTTTGATACAGCAAAACAATATAATGTAGATGGTTATGTTGTGAAAGCTTTGTCTACTCCGTCTGAAGTTTTGACCGAAGTCGAAAAAGTTTATAAGGAAAAAAAATTATAAAAATATGAGCAATATTGAATACAAACAAAAATTAAATGAATTGATTGACGCGGTGATAAAGCAAAACGGTTCAGATTTGCATTTCTCTGAAGGACGAAATCCTACAATTAGAATTTCAGGAGAGTTGGTGCCAATGCTTCAACAATCTGTTCTAACAAAAGAAGACACTGCTGGAATTCTTTCTGCACTTGTAGACGATGCAAAGATGGATATTTTTAAAGAAAAACAAGAACTAGATTTTTCTTATTCTCACAACGACGGAAATAGATTTAGAGGAAATGCTTTTATTCAACAAGGTCATGTGGGTGTGGTTTTGAGATTGATTCCACAAGTAATTAAAACTTTGCAAGAATTAAATCTTCCACCAATTTTAGAAACTTTTGCTAGAAAAAAACAAGGATTCTTTTTGTTGGTAGGTCCTGTTGGACAAGGAAAGACTACAACTCTGGCTTCTATGATTGAATTGATCAACCAAGAAAGAGCAGAGCATATTGTGACAATTGAAAATCCGACAGAGTATGTGTATACACAAAAGAAATCAATTATTGATCAAAGAGAAGTAGGGATTGATACCAGAGATTTTGAAATCGCATTGGTGAGTGCTCTACGACAAGATGTGGATGTAATTTTGGTTGGTGAGATGAGAAATAAAGAAACTATTTCCGCAGCTGTCACAGCAGCAGAAACTGGTCACTTGGTTTTCTCAACTTTGCATACAAACAATGCTTCACAAACAGTTGATAGAATTATTGACTCATTCCCAGCTGAACAACAGGATCAAATTCGTGTGCAGTTGGCGAGTTCTTTGATGGGAATTTTTTCACAAAGACTAATTCCAAGAATTTCTGGAGGAATGGTGCCTGCTTATGAGCTTTTGATTAATACAAACGCAGTACAAAACCTGATTCGTGAAAACAGAACTCACGAAATCGATACTGTGATTGAAACAGGTATGGAACACGGTATGATTGATATGAATAGATGTTTAGCTGATTTGGTTAGAAGAGGAGAAATCACAGTAGAGAACGCATACTTACATTCATTTAGACCAAATATTTTGGAAAAATTATTATAGCTTATGTTATTTCAATATTCAGCAATAGATAAAGATGGAAATAAAAAAGATGGTTCTATTGAAGCCATCAATGTTGATATTGCGATTTCTTCTTTGCAAAGAAGAGGATTTATTATTTCGAATATTGTTGAATCAGAAAAACAAGGTGGTTTTTTCAGTCAAAATCTTTCTTTTCTAGAAAGAGTTAGCAATAAAGATATTGTTATTTTGTCTCGACAACTTTCAACACTTTTTGAAGCTCAGGTTTCTGCTCTGCGAGTTTTTCAACTTCTTGCTTCTGAATCTGAAAATCCAAAACTGGCGAGAAAACTTTCTGAAGTGGTAAATGACTTGCAAGGAGGTAGCTCTATTGCAGGCGCTCTAGAAAAACATCCAGATGTTTTCAGTAATTTTTATATTTCGATGGTTCGAGCCGGAGAAGAGTCTGGACGATTGGATGAAGTACTTTTGTTCCTAGCTGATTATCTTGATAGATCTTATGAAATAACACAAAAAGCAAAAAACGCTTTGATTTATCCTGCTTTCGTTATAAGCACTTTCTTTGTGGTGATGATTTTGATGCTTACTCTAGTTATTCCAAAAATTACTCAAATTTTGATTGATTCAGGACAAGAGATTCCTGTTTATACACAAATAGTTATTTCGATTTCAGATTTCTTTATAAATTATGGAGTGTTTCTTGCGATAGCTGCTGTTGTTGGAGTATTTATGTTGGTGAGATTTAAACAAACTCCAGCAGGACGAGAATCTTTTGATGGATTTAAATTAAATATTCCTTACATTGGGAAATTGTTTAGAATGCTTTATCTTTCTAGAATCTCAGATAACTTAAACACAATGCTTGCTTCTGGTATTCCGATGGTGAAATCTCTTGAGCTTACAAAATCAGTTGTGGATAACGAAGTTTATTTACGAGCGATTGAAGGTGCAACAGAAGATGTGAAATCCGGTGCATCTGTTTCTGAAGCGTTTTCTAGATACGAAGAGTTTCCAAATATTCTAATTCAAATGATCCGTGTTGGAGAGGAGACTGGTAACCTTGGAGAAATTCTTGCAACTCTTGCGAAGTTTTATCGTCGTGAGGTAACCAACTCTGTGGATACACTGGTTGATTTGATTGAGCCTGTGATGATCGTGGCGCTTGGTTTGGGTGTGGGAACTCTCTTGGCATCAGTTTTGATTCCGATTTACAACGTTAGTTCGGCATTTTAAAAAAGTTGTGGTAACATACGCGAATGAGCGAGGAAATAAATAAGCGTAAATACAAAGCCACAATAGGTCTGGAAATTCACGCTGAATTAAAGACAGAAACAAAGATGTTTTCGTCTGCGAAAAATAATCCAGATGAAGTGCGTCCAAATGCAAATGTGCACCCAATTGATTTGGCTCATCCAGGAACTCTTCCGACAATAAATAAAAAAGCAGTTGAACATGTGATTCGTGTTGGTACAGCTCTAGGTGGTGAGATCGCAAACTTCACAGAGTTTGATAGAAAAAATTATTTTTATCCTGATATTCCAAAAGGTTATCAGATCAGTCAGTATGCATTTCCAATTGTTTCCGGTGGAAGTTTGAACGGAATTGATATAACGAGAATTCATCTAGAAGAAGACACTGGGCTTTCAAAACATGATAGAGGAGATTTTTCTTTGGTAGATTTCAATCGTGCTGGTGTGCCTTTGATGGAGCTTGTGACAGAGCCTGTGATTCACTCTGCAAAAGATGCGGTGGAATTTGCAAAACAATTTCAAATTCTTTTGAGATATTTAGGAGCAGGGGATGCGAATATGGAAAAAGGTGAAATGCGAATTGAGGCAAACATTTCTATTTCTGATACTGATAAATTTGGAACAAAAGTTGAGGTGAAAAACCTGAATTCATTTAGAGTTGTTGAGAAAGCAATTCAATACGAAATTGAAAGAATGACAGAACTTATGGAAAGTGGACGAGGAGATGAGATCGTACAAGAGACTCGTGGTTGGGATGAAAATGTTGGACGAACTTTTTCTCAAAGAAAAAAAGAAACATCAGACGACTATAGATATTTTCCAGAACCAGATTTACCAAAAATGAATTTGCATGAAGTTTTTGATTTAGAAAAAATAAAGACTGATTTACCGGAGTTGCCTTGGGAAAGAAAAGAGAGATTGATTCGTGATTTTGGAATTGCTGAAATGGCTGCTGATATTTTTGTTGTGAATGAAGAATTCTCTAAATTTTTCGATAAAGTTGTGGAAGGAAAGAATTCTGAAAAAGATTTTATCAAAACCGCTGCAAACTATATAACATCTGATTTGGTGGCTTTAATGAAAGACGGTGCGAGTTTCCCAGATGTTGATAATTTTAAAAAGTTGATAGAAATGATTTTGAAAAATGAAATTTCATCTCGTGGAGCAAAAGATATTCTTGCTGTAATGGTGGTGGAGGGAGGTGATCCTGAAAAGATTGCTGATGAAAAAGGTTTGAAACAACAAAGTGACGCGGGTGCTTTAGAAGCTATTGTTGATCAAATTATCTCAGAAAATTCTGCTGTGTTTGAAGAATTCAAAGCAGGGAAAGACGCTTCTCTACAATTTTTAATCGGACAAGGTATGAAAATATCAAAAGGTTCTGCTAATCCGCAAATGCTAAGAGAGTTGTTTTTGTCGAAGATAAAATAAAAAAGTGACCCGAAGGTCACTTTGAGTTTCTAAAGGTGATTACAATTTTTACTTCGGGATCATATGGAATTAGCGAGTGTGGATGGGGAATTGTACCATCGTTGTAATGTGTGGATACTTTGTGCCATCCTGCATCTCGTGCCTTCCTTTGTAATTCATCACAAATAATTTGATGATATTGGTTTAGAAACGGAATATTCTTGGGAAGAATTAATAATTTCACGATGACCACGGCACCTTTTTCTAAAGGAGCTTTTTTCATTAAAAAAATATTTACATCTTTTTCGAAATTTTGCAAAATATTCACTAATCTTTTGCAGTCAATCGCATTATTAGACGCCTCAAGTACTGTTACTGGAATCATTCTTTTTTGGGGTTCAATTTATGTCAAATTAGCACAAACAAAAGCGAAGTTCAATTATTCTTTGATATAATAAAATCATTAAAATAACAGAGTATTTATATGGCTATCAAAGTTGCGATTAATGGTTTTGGAAGAATTGGGCGAGCGTTTTTTAGATTGGCGAAGAATCTACCTGACATAGAAGTTGTGGCGGTGAATGATTTAGGTTCAGTTGAAAATCTGGCATATCTTTTGAAATACGATTCTGCATATGGAGTTCTTACATATGAAGTGAAAGCCGAAGACAAAACTTTAATTGTAGATGGACGACGAATTTCTGTTTTTGCAGAAAAAGATCCAGCAGCTTTGCCTTGGGGAGATTTGGGAATTGATGTAGTGGTGGAATCAACTGGATTTTTCACAAAATATTCTGATGCAGAAGTGCATGTGACAAAAGCCGGTGCAAGAAAAGTTGTAATCTCTGCTCCTGCAAAAGATGATCCTGTAAATGAAACCCAAGCAACTATTTTGATGGGGGTGAATGAAGAAAAATTAAATAAATGTGTGGTGACTTCGAACGCTTCTTGTACAACAAACGCTTCAAGTCCTTTGATTGCGATTTTGGATGATGTGGTTGGAATTGAAAAAGCGGTTTTGAGTACAACTCATGCCTACACAGCTTCGCAATCTCTAGTAGATGGACCAAGCAAAAAGGATTTAAGAGAAGGACGCGCTGCTGCGCAAAATATTGTGCCATCTTCGACAGGTGCTGCTATCGCTGTTGCAAAAGCATTGCCGCAACTTTTAAATAAATTTGATGGAATTTCTCTTCGTGTGCCTGTGGTTGTGGGTTCAATTGCCGACATTACTTTCATTTCAAAAAGGCCAACAAGTGTAGAAGAAATTAATTCTGCTTTAAAAAGCGCCGCACAAATGCCACGATGGAAGGGGATTTTCACAGTCACAGAAGATGATGTGGTTTCAAGTGATATTAAAGGAAACACTCACGCTGCGATTGCAGATCTGGCTTTCACTCGTGTGGTTGATGGAAATTTGGTAAAAGTACTTTCTTGGTACGACAATGAAATGGGGTA
>JBAYWG010000006.1:0-11815 GCA_041674225.1 Minisyncoccota bacterium
TTCATCTGTCATCTCTATCTCTGGATGTTTTTCTCTAAAATAATGACGATTCACATCACTTAAGGCTTCAGCTTTTTGTTTCAAAATCCGAATAATCCAATGATAAAGAAAAATTAACGGGCATTCACAACGTCCTGAGGGGCAGTAAGTTTTCATAAAGTTCTCCTTGCCATTATTATAACTCTTCCAGAAAAAATTATAGAAAGTAATGCACTTGTTAATTTGCGCGACTTAGTGGACGAAGTTAGAACTGCCTTTGAGCGACAGAATGACACTACAATCTACATTCCAAACTTCAAATCACTAGTAATGTGATTATACAACTTTTATTCCTAGAAAATAAAAAACTCCCAAAAAGGAAGTTCTTTATTAGAGTAGCACTCTTGATACACCCGTAAGCCAGTTATCACTTTTCACCGCACATTCTGTCCTTTCGGACAAATCTACTGCACAAGGCAGATGACGGACTTAATTCACGATACCCGTTTATAGCCGAAGCTCTAAAATATCAACTCTCGCTACTCTGTATTTATTTTAGCAGAATCTTGCTTCTTAAGATAATTTTCTGGATTTTGCTCGCGGTCCATTTGCAAAAGTAACTCAAAAGCACCGAGTAGGTTGTGCGTAGCTTCATACGCTTCTTGGTCCGAATACTCAACTCCGTATTCATCTTTGAACATCTTTTTGAAACTAGTAACTGTTTTGGGAGTAATATGAATCATTTTAATACTTACCTTTCGTAGAAATATAATGAATAATATAAATTATCAATATAACCACACCAACAATACTGATTATTATTGTTTTCATATTATTTACTATATAATCTTACAACTTCATCAAAGTTTTTTGTCTTATTATTCTCCCAGTCTTCCTGTTTTACATAAAGAGCTTTGTAAACCACTCTTGTCTGTCTATTGTTCACATCCTCGCACCATTTTTCTAGTCGTTCAAACTTGAGCTTATCATCTTCCTCCTCTCTTCCTTTTGTTTCAATTATAAATATATTTTTGTCATTAACTTTAACAAAGAAATCTGGGTAATAATTAGCAATAAAACCATCTGCATTTTTATACTCAATGCGTAGAGCATTCGCTTCTTTGTTTTGAAAGTTTTTAGCAAAAGAAACAACATCATCACACTTGTCTAAGAAAGCAGAAAACTCAAGCTCAAAATTACTATCACCAACAATTCTGTTGAATACAGATTTTTGCGGTATTAAGAAAGATTTGTCATTCACCACGAATGGGCGTGCCTCACTAATCTTTATATAGTTTTTAATCTCAGTATCGCCTTTGTCTTCAACTGTAAGCTCATTGATACCTTTCTTGAAAACATCTTTAATCAATTTGATGTATTCTATTTCTGATAGATTTCTGAGCAGGTTCAAGTCCGAAAGATTAACCTGTCCATCAAACATCTGATTTTCTACAAAATCTTTTACTTTACCAAAGAGAATATCGTAACAACCAAAGAGCCGTAGCTCACGCATTATCGCCTGTGCAAAGAAACCTATAACACTTTGATAGTTCGGTTCAATGTCGCCAGTGAGTGTCGTGGTGTGATGCACTTTTTCATCTACCACATCCTTGAACACAATCTCTCTTTTTTCTTGTTCGGAGAAAGTTTTTATTGCTACCTTTTTATTTCCAAACTTAGATACATCTAAATCAGCAAGATTTTTATACTCTCTTTGTATTCTCGGCGACATTACAGGAATCTCAATATCAAGTTTTTCTATATCTTTCTTGGGATTGTCTTTGTCTACTTCCACAACCATAGGGGTAATGGGCTTGGAACCACCACCCATAAGTCGCTTCTCAAGCAAGACGCCCTCCCCTTTAATTGATTCAACGAAATCCATAAAAGCGGGCGTACCGATAACGCTTACATACTCATCAATATCGTCTCTACCGAAATACATTCGTCTTAAACCTCTACCAAGTGTCTGCTCTGGTAATATCTTTGAATCTGAAGCATATGGGCGTAGACCGACAATGGTCGTAACGTTCTTCACATCCCAACCCTCTTTCAACATCATTACTGAAATGATTACTTTATATGGACTGTCCAAGCTATCAATTTCATTTGATTGTTTGCGGAGTTTATCCAACTCATCTTTATTCTTACCAGAAACGGTTTCAGAAATCTCACCGCTTTTGTTTGTGTGAATAGTTAGCACAGCACCTTTAAGGTCAGCAAAACTTGTCTCTATGTATTCGGCAACTTCATCACAATTTTTCGTGTCGTCAGTCATTATAAAAAGAATTGATTTCTTACCAGTCGGCTCAAGTTCCTTGTATGTCTTCCTCCATTCTTCAATACCAAGATTGATAAAATCTCTATATTTTTCACTAAACAAAGCACTCTGCTTTTCTTTCAGTTTTCCACGACTTGCTTCATCAGGGACCACTGGATTTTTTACTATTCTTTGATGTATCGCTTCAACGAGCGGATAGTCAGAAATAACTTGCACGAAAATTGAGCCATCTTTTTTCTTTGGAGTAGCTGTAACATCTAACTGCAAAGACAAGCGACCACCTTTTTGTTTTAATTTATTATCTATGTCACGAATAGATTTGACCCAAGCTGATTCTGGGTCGTGTAAGTGATGAGCTTCGTCATTTATAACAATAAGCTCATCTATGTCTCTAATTATCATTCCCAAATCATAATTTGAATCGTTTGTTTTAGTTACTGGTTTATCACCTAGAAAATACTCGGAAGTATTTTCATCTTCCACACTCGCTTCACTCACATCACTTTCAAAAACTCGGTGAATGTTCGTAAGAAAAATGTTGCCTGTATCAGAAATAGCTCGTAAGTCATCTTGTAAATGTAAAGTTACTTGAAAATCATTTTGCCAGTTTTGACCTTGATAGCCGTTGTCGGGTAATACTGGGTCCGTAAAAAATATCTTATTATTTTGAAAATCACTTTTAATTCTTTCAAAGACAATCACATTCGGTGTAATCAAAAGAAAGTTTTTAGCCAGACCTGAATCCTTTTCGTACAATCTATGAAAATATGCCCAAGCAACAACTAAGCTCATCACTTTGGTTTTGCCTGCCCCTGTCGCCATTTTAACCACGAATCTAAGCCAGTCTTCGGTGAACATCTGTGGGCTTAATACGCCCGTAGAGTTATATCGTATCAAATCGTACTTATCTTTTACCCCAGCGACCTCGTAGAGCCAAATAACAGTCTCTAGGGCTTCTCGTTGAGCAAAGTAGTATTGGAAAATACAGGAAGAACCATCAACATTATAGACAACGTGTTCTTCTTTGAACCACCAATTCAAAAGTGCTTTTGATGTCTCACTAGCACCCTCATATTTATTACTTCTCCACTCTTTCACTTCCTTTCGCAGTGTTGCAACAAGTGGTGGTATAAGTTTGTCAAAACCTTTTTCTCGCAAATCTTCATCAGCAGGAAACCACCGAATGTTCGGGTTTAAAATTGCGTATGGGTCTTTTGGAAAATCTTTGTGTAGTGCCATAAATTATAAAGTAATGTTCCAAATAGGAATAAAATGAACACCAAACAAAATTAATATCATCAATCCGAGAGAAAATAGTAAAGCTATCCATTGAAAAATGTTTTTCTTATCCGAATTGATAGAAATGAATAAAAAAGAAACAAGTGTGGCTGAACAAAGCACCATCAATATCATAAAAAATACTGCTCTCTTAATATCTGACACTTTGGTGAAAATTGTTATATTTACAGAGATGAAAGTAAAAAGGGTTATAAAAATCGCTAACATTTCTGTAGTTTTTGTTTCTTTCTTCTCAATTTTTTCATTCATTTTTTCCTCAAGTTTAGTAAGTTTCTCATTTACATATTTTTCAATGTTTTCTTGTGCATAAGCCTTAAGAGAATCTGGTGAAAACTCTTTTTGCGATACACCCTGCTCTATTATATTTTTTTCATCTATATTTTCAGGCATAAATTATATTGAGATTGTTATGAGCGCTTTCGCAGGGAAGAACTTTAATTCAGCAGTTTGTGTATGTGCTATCACAACCATAGGAATAGTGGGTCCTCCAATCACAACATTATTTGATAGTTGATTGTAAATGGGTTGATTAACAAAACCATCAATCAAAATAAATTCTGGATTCATTAGACCATCAGTTCTCATTCTAAAGCCCCTTGCCTCTAAGGCAGTTATTATATTTTCCTTATGTTGTTGAAAATCAATTGGATTCATATTCTATATTTTTACATCAATTACTCTAGTAGTGTCATTCCCGAAAATATCTACGACCTTTATTGCTACTTTGTATTTTCCTTTTGGTAATTCTTTCGGAGCAGAAACAAGCTCAAGATTGCGTTTCTTCTTAGTCCGAAACTCTTGCCATTCGTTATCAAAAATATAGTCACCAGTCCACACTTCTTTTTCTTCGCCATTTTCTATAACTTTTATGATTTCTTTTCTGCTTGCAAAGTCATAGTCCACAGCCCAATAGTCAATCCAATCACTCCATTTTTTCGTGAGGACTTCACGAGTAACGATTTCAGTTTTCTTGTCTTTAGAAATCTTTATAACTTGTCCGTTTTCAACAACAACCTTTGTGCCTCCTGCTCGTAGGTCCTGCTCAATCTCTCCAGTATTATCTTGGTTATAGAAAACAGAAAAATCAGTCAGCCCTATTGATAGCTCTTTCATAACACCTTTGCCCGAAACAATCGGCTTACACTCAATGAACGCAACATCGTAGAACTTTACCTGTCCTCGCTCTACAGCTCTTTTATCAAACACCTCTCTCGGAATAACTTTGAAATCTATATCAATACCCAAATCATTTGACTTTGAAAAATCCAAACCCATTTCATAATCAAAACCAAGTACATCAACTTTGGTAATTTTATGGATAATACATTCCTCAATAATAAAGTTTATAAACTTTGAAGATACAGGTAAGTTGATAGGACCGATAGCTACAAGACGGTCTCTTTTCTTGCCGACAAAATTATCAAAACTTTCTACAGGCTCAGCTTTGTAGGCAGAGAGAATGAGCGAAACGAATTCCTTTTCTTTCTGGGCTATTTGCTTAGCTTTTTCTTCTTCTCGTAAATCATTATTTGTAGAGATAAAGTTTTCTCGTTCATATCTGCCAACATTCAAAATCTCAAAAGCTCTAAAATCCTTGCTCGCTTTCTTGAGTTCTCGTTGCACACCAATCATTCTCTTGCGGGAAGTATGAACACCGAACTTACCCAAATCAGAGCCAATCCACTTCCTGCCTAATTTTTCTGCAACTGCAAGTGTAGTCCCTGAGCCACAGAAAAAATCTGCTATCAAATCTCCTTCATTTGAGGATGCTTTAATAATTCGTTCTAAAAAAGCTTCTGGCTTTTGAGTTGGATACTCAACAGATTCATTATGACTAGAAACTACTATATTGAATTCAAAAACATCAGTGGCTGGTTTACCTTCATCATTCATATAAGTGTTGTAAACTCTTCCGTCAGCCATTCTATTTTCTTTATACCTACGCCCATTTTCATCAACTTTATTAAATCTGGCTATTGTTGCTTCCGCAAACTCCTCAAATTGTTGATTAAAATTGTAGTTAGCTGATTTTGAATAGAAAAAAACCGTATCGTGTTTTCTTGCAAAAAATCTATTGGAACTTGCCCCTCCACTATATTTCCAAATTATCTCATTTCTAAAATTATCTATTCCAAAAATATCATTTAATACCAATCTTATATGCCCCGATAACCTGTAATCACAATGCACATAAATACTTCCATCTTCCGCAAGCAAGTCGTGCATCAATTTCAACCGCTCATAAATCATCGCAATGAAACTATCAGCACCCTTGCCCCAAGTATCACGATAAGCCACTTCTTCAATCACTGACGGCTTCTTGGTAAAACTTTCTTCTTCATTTTCACCAATAGTAATGTCCATAGAAAAATCAGCCCCAACATCAAAAGGTGGGTCTATATAAATCAATTTCAATCCTCCTTGTGCTTCTATTTCTTTTCTTAGTGGACCATTCTTGAGCGAAGATAAAATGAGTTTGTTATCGCCCCAAATAAGTTTATTAGTCCAGCCGTGTATTTGTTTTCCTGATGTATCAAAAAGTGTTCCGCCATCTCCGAACTCTTTGCCCTCTCTTGGCTCGTCTATTTGCTCAATTATTTGAAAAGGCAAAACGACATTCGTGACTTCATTTGTTTTTCCATTCCACACAAGCTCCACTTCTCGGTCATCTTTGAATAACAAAAAACGATACTTGTCTGGCAGTGGTTTACCAGCTTCCAAGTATTTTATAACATCTCTTTTTTCATTTCCTGTGAGATTTATAGACATAGTGGACACTTCTATGTCTCGGTCATCATCTTAATTCAAAAAGAAAAATGGACAGCCGAGTTTTGGTGTCCAAACCACAATTAAGTTCTCAGAGAGAGCCTAATCGCAATACTCAGCTGTCCGTTTTTACCTACGACTAGGCAAAAACAAACGCAAAGTTTGTACTCCCATAAGAACTATTTAATTGTGATTTGGACTTTTTAAATATATCAAAAAATACTTAATTTTACCAATCAAATATGCTAGAATGACTAGGTTTTATGAATTACCATTACTATGAAAGAAGACAACAAGAAACACAAAAAGACCAAAAATGGAAACGTTGACCCACACATCGTAAAAAGCTCAACTAATATCAACATAAACGAGGCTATTGCAAACATAAATACTGGTGACAGTGCTTTAAATCTAGTTCGTGGCGCTTCTGTTGTAGACATACTCGGGGCAACAAATTTAAAAAATAATTATCTTGACGTAGGAGTACTTGCCAACCCAACTATTGATATTTTAAGACACGAAGCTATATACGCAAAAGCAGAACCACTCACACTAGCCACACAAGCAGGAATACTAGGAGTAAATGCTCTGGGAGAAAATCTCGTAGAGATGCAAATAAAAACTATCAGCGATGCCAGAAACTTTATGGTTGGAGTCAATAATGTTGCATCAGTATTTTCTGAAAATAGTGGACTGCTCAAATCAATAGAATCGGCATCAGCCACTGTTATGAATCACAGCAAGTTGATGACAGAAGCTATGTATAGAATAGATATGTCGTCAATCACCAGAAGTATTGAAATAGCTAAGGAATATAACTTAAAAGCGAACGAGGTCTTTAAACTATCTGAGAGCGTAACAACAGTCTTGGCATATGGGCAAGCTGTTCAAAGTCAGTTTGATACGATTGTAGGCAGTGAATTATTTAAAAATGGAGCGACTGTGTTGAGGAATAGTTCCATAGCTCTAGGAAAAATCTCGGACCACATACCTGTGTATGCAGATTCTGAATACATAACCTCGCCTTTTGTTTTTGAACCAAGAACAGTAAAAACAAAAGAGGTTGAGAAAGCATTGCCCAAAGTCAAAAAAGAGCTTCCTGCGAAAACTACCGAAGCGATTGAATTGATGGAATATGTATTTGACCCAAGTACAAAAAATGATGACAATATAATCACAACTAAAGTATCTGAACTAAAAAGGGCATTAAAAAATATGCAGGGTTCTGTCGCTATGTTTATACAGCAAACGACACAAAAAGTTGAAATTACATCTATGCCAATAGTGCAAACTTTTATAGAAAAAGGCACTCCACATACAAACAAGTTTCCATTCAAAATACCAGCAGGGACCACTTGGCAAAATATCACTATTCAATTTACAAATACTGATACGGTAAACATTCAAGTAGCAGGTCATTCACACCAAACTGGATACGCAGATATGGGTTTCGTTGATAATCGAACAAGCAAGCCGACAATTCAATGGGGACTATTATCCCTACTAGCAAAGGGTGGTGGAGAGCTTCTTAATTCATCAAGTGATACTAGTGATAATTACAAGAAACATAAACAACTATTGTCCGAAAAACTAAGAGATTATTTTAATATAGAGTCCGACCCATTTGAGCCGTACAAAGGTGGCTATAAAACAAGAATGACACTGGTCCCACCTCCAGTAAAAAAAGGTGAAACTAAAAATGATTATTCTATTACCGATGAAGTTGATGATATGTTCCGTAATTTGACCGAGGAGTGAAAAAACAGAAAAAATGAACGCTAAAGAAGCCCTATAATAAGGGGCTTTTTTGTTACTAGTGATTTTTCGCCATCTGTAAGTGAGAGCAGGAACACTCTCATATTACAAATCATTAAAAAAATTACTATGACTAATAAAAAGAATAAGTCATCCGAGTGGATACTTTCTCCTTGGGACTCAGCCAGTGTCTGGACTACTTACGACATTGGTGTCTCAACCGCATTACTCTGTGCAGGTTTTGAACTTGTAGGGATTGAAAAGAGCAACCCAAATAAAGCCCTGTTTACCTTTAAAAGAGAGGGCAACATAGACGAGGTAGCAAACAGCTACTTTGCAGACAAGCTAAGTGTGAAAGCGAGGTCGTTCGCCGATAATTTAAAAGCTCTAAAAAATAAGTTGTACGGAAACTAACCTATGGTGTTGTCAGACGAAAACATCATAGCTTTCCAAACTCTTTACAAAGAACATTTTGGAAAAAATCTCACCAAAGAAGAAGCATACGAGCAAGGTATGAAACTTTTAAGCTTGGTGTCTATCGTGTATCGTCCGATGACCGTAGAAGATTTTGAGAAGTTCAAAGCACAAGAAGCAGTATTTTTGAGAGAACAAAATTAAACTTCTCTGTGTTGGATTCCTTGAAATATACCGACAACATAAATTACTAATATGGACACAGTTATTATTAAAATATATGGACCAAGCAAGTTTCAATTCAGAAATAAAACATTGTTTTTACCAGAGCTAAGTTCTAGACGATACGAGGATTTGTCAGCGACAGAGATACAGTCAAGAAACTCTTCTCGCTCATATCTGCGAAAGTTTCTATTGCACCCAAAGCCGAGCGATGAGTATATCCCAAGAGTAGAGGTGTTTGAAACTTTATCTAAAGAATCCAACCGAATAATTTATATTCTAAAAATCACCTTTTCAGCTCCAAAACTACTGTATTGGAATAGTGTTCAAGAAGTAAACGAAAACGATAAGCAAAAGATACTCTTAGCAATCAAAAGGTCTCTCAAGAGTGTTGGCATAATCGTAGAGATTGAGGTATTGGAAAACGCCACACTAGAAGCGGTCCACGCTTGTAAGAATATACCCCTACCGAAAACAATACGGATGCGAGAGATACTGGCAGAACTGGGGCAAATGGATATAGGCAAAGTTGTTGATGTTACAGAAACTCAAATTAAAAATGGTGGTCGTTTATTAAACTTCTGGTCTGGCACAAAAGAACACTGTTTTTATGATAAAGTTTCCGACTCCTTGAAACCAAAAAATAAACGAAGTGACAAAGGGAGAATAGATTATGAAAAAGTATTTATTAACCAGTACAAATTGCAAGACAGAGAGATATTCCGCTACGAGTATAGGCTAAAGAAAACACAGACAACAAGAAGTGCTGTAAATGTGTTACTTGGTAGAAAGCCAAACACGCAAGTTACTTTCAAGGACTTGTTTATCTCAGACCTACTCAAAAATCTTATACTTAGCTCTTGGCACAAGCTCATAGAGCGACCAGAAAATCAGCTCTCACTTTTCGGTAAGATTGATAGATTGAAACTTTTGTTGCACATATTCTCGGAGGCAAAAAAGCAGGGCAAAAAAGCTCACAGTATGAATAATGCTTTTATCTCCTATGGTATAGCAACAGCAATACTGGACAACGGAGCGAAAGAACTGCGAGGAGTCGTGTATGAGGGCTGGAATAAGGACCACCCAGAAAGACTGACGAAAAAAATAAAAATTGCTTCAGAACTAACAAGTGGATTACCCTATTCAAACAACATCGCTTTTGTAAACACTGCCATTGAAAGGTTTGAACTTATCAGCTTAACTTCTCTACAAAATGAGGTATAATATACTTGTTGTCCCAGTTAACAATGTAGTGTGTGCCGAGGTTTTTTATTGCAAAATAGAACCCGAGAGGGGCGTTCTGCCATCTATTTTTGCAATCTTCGGATTACACTACATAGCTGGGACAACCAGAGCGTCCCTTTCGGGTTTTTTATATGAAAAACAATAACAATAAAATTAAATACTTTCTCTATGCGCGAAAATCGTCTGAGGGTGAAGACCGACAAGTCCAATCAATCGGCGACCAAACAGATAGAATTACTAAAATGGCTGAAGACCAACAGCTTGATATTATAGAGATACTCTCCGAAGCAAAATCTGCAAAGAATCCATACTGCCGACCAGTGTTTGATAAGATGCTTGAGAGAATTGAAAAAGGTGAAGCTCAAGGTATTCTCGTGTGGGAAATAAATCGTCTCTCAAGAAATCCTGTAGATAGTGGAAGAATACAGTGGATGCTTCAAAAGAGCATAATTCAATCAATCAAAACTATCAACCGAGAATACAAGCCCGATGACAACGCACTGCTCTTGAGCGTAGAGAGTGGGTCCGCTAACCAGTTTATTCTTGATTTGAAAAAAGGAGTGAAGCGAGGCATTGATAGTAAAATCACAAAAGGTAACGCACCGATACTCGCACCGCTCGGCTACCTCAACTCTATTTTTGAAACTCGCGGAGAGAACTTTATCAAAGTTGACCCCGAAAGATTCGCTCTTGTAAGAAAAGCGTGGGATATGATGCTCTCGGGCAATCACAATCCGCCACAGATTCTTGAGATTATGAATAACGACTGGGGTATGCGAACACGAAAGACAAAACGCAGAGGCGGAATGCTTATAGGAAGAACCACACTCTATGGGATATTTTCAAATATCTTTTACGCTGGATTTTATAACTATCAAGGAAAAATAGAGAAAGGCATACACGAGCCAATGATTACTTTGGAAGAGTTTGACCGAGTACAAATACTGCTCGGCAGAGAAGGCAGACCTCGCCCTAAAACTCACGACTTCTCTTTCACTGGAATTATAAGATGCGGTGAATGTGGCTCTGCGGTAACTGCTCTTGAGAAAACAAAAATCATTAAGCAAACTGGCGAAATGAAAACCTTTGCTTATTATTTCTGCACTCGCAGAAAGCTCGGCGTGCCGTGCGGTCAACGAGTTTATCTTTCAAAAGAGAAACTTGAAGAACAGATAGATGCTGAAGTCGCCAAGATAGAGATACACCCTATGTTCAAAGACTGGGCATTGAAGATACTCCAAGAAAGCAACACCAAAGAAATAGACGAACGCACCAAGGTATATGACACTCAACACAAAACCCTCGTGGACACTCAACGCCAACTAGATAACCTTACTCAGATGCGATACAAGGAGCTTATCAACGACCTAGAATACATCAAGGAAAAGAAAACACTACAGGACCAAATAACGATACTTACAGAGAAACTACGAACCACTGAGAATAGAGCAAAAGAATGGATTGACCTCACCGAAAAGACATTTAATTTTGCCTGCTTTGCAAGGTCTAATTTTGAAACAGACGACATCCAAATAAAGAAAGAGGTCTTATCTGCACTTGGTCAGAACTACACACTAAAAGATAAAAAACTCGTTATTTTAACAAACGAATGGCTTAAACCGATAATAAACAAAAAAGAATTGGTGAATAGTAAAATAAATTGGTTAGAACTGGAGAAAAACGTTGACCCACAAAGACAAAAAGACGCTTTCGCGTCCTTAAGTCCAATCCTGCGCGAGTGATGGGACTCGAACCCACGACCTCTCCCGTGACAGGGGAGCGCTCTAACCAGCTGAGCTACACCCGCATAATGGCTTTTTCAAAGCAATTAGCGATACTTACATAAAAATGCAA
>JBAYWG010000007.1:0-3159 GCA_041674225.1 Minisyncoccota bacterium
AGAAAACAAAAAGTACAAAAAAAGGAAATTAAATTTTCATTTTCTGCCTTCTCTCGCAAATACACCCCCCTTGTATATGGTGCTCTTACTGTTCTTGTTTTGCTTCTTCTTGCTTTCGCAACAGTTAAATTTGTCACAAATAAAGTAACTCTGAGTATTGGAGATGATGGAATTTCGACCAAAACTGTTTCAAAATATGTTGTACAAGAAGGAGATACATTGTGGAGCATTTCAGAGAAAACATATTCCGATGGGTATTCATGGACAGAAATTGCAAAAGCAAATAACATTAAAAACCCAAGCGAAATAGAAAAAGGCCAAAAACTTATTTTGCCAACAGTTTCTGAAGCGCCTGAAGAAGCAAGCGTATCGCCAACGCCTTCACAAAATATTCCAGAACAGACCCAAGATAAGATTATTGGTTCTTATTACACTGTGCAAGAAGGAGATAGTCTTTGGACAATTGCTGTACGAGCGTACGGAGATGGATACAAATGGGTTGATATTGCAAATAGAAATCAACTTGCCAATCCAGATCTTATTCACCCAGGTAATCAATTTGTCCTTCCACGATAACATCCTATTTATTGCTCCCAAACTTTGATAAAATACCATTAGTTTCTTGCGGGTGTAATTCACTGGTAGAATGCCTCCTTCCCAAGGAGAATGTAGTGGGTTCGATTCCCATCACCCGCTCCATACGGTAATGGTTTTTGAACCTTCCATTTTTCCTCTTGAAAGCAAGATTTTCCTTAGTTCGAGCCTAATTTTTTAAACGATTTTTGCTAGCTACAGAAATTTAATTTCAGTGACTGGAGTCGAACTAGTCCCTCCAGTAACTATTAAAGTGTTCTTCGGCATCATTTTGCTTGAATAGAGAGGCTAAAATAGTTTTGATTTCTACTTTAGTTTTTCCATTCTGTTCTGCTTCCATATCGTCTATCGAATGTTGATTGACATCAAATAGTTTCTTGGCATTCGTATTTTCGCCGTAAAAAGTCTCTAGTCCTTTTTTAGTAAAGTTCATATATGTTTCACAAATTTTTCTGCATGGATTGAGCATGAGGTCTGGAGTTGCATCAGTCGCTTGGTACAAGAACATCAATTCTTTCCAGAGCGTTTCATAACTTGTTTTAAAATCGTTTTTCCCTTTATCAATAGATTGTATTGTGGTATGTTTGCCGTCTGAAAACAAATGGTATACGCCAAACTTCTCATAAAAGCTAATCTCTTCGGTACCAGCTTTGTATTTGATAGCGGTATTAGGGCGGACATTTAAGTAGAAGTGGACATTATGTGTAAGTAATAAGAAGTAGTTGCCATCCTTGAGATTTCGATAATACTTCTGGATTTCACCAATCATAATGTACTGCATCGTGTCATCGTTGCTTGTCATTGGGTCATCTAAGACGACAATCTTTGGTCTATTGTCGCCGTCAATACGCTCAAGATCAAACATGAAGTACAGAAAAGCTATAATATTCTTCTCGCCCTTGCTAAGTGCTGTGATTCGGCGAATATTGCCATCGTGCCCCTTAATTTGATATTGGCCTTTTTGATTTTCGCCTTCATCATTTATGAGCTTGAGTTCAAATGATGAAAAACCCATGTTTTTCAATAAGCTAGTTATCTTAATAGCTATTTTCTCTTCATCCTTAGTTTTTGAGATAAGTTCCGTTCTCTCTAGTTGTTTTTTAGCCAATTCGTCTTTTCTATCTTGTAAATTCTTTTTCGCAATGTCGTTCATCTTACTGAGTGTTATAAGAGATGTATTTTCATTTGTATACTTAAATTTATCTAGTTTCTTCTGAATTTCATAAAATCTTAAAAAATCCTTGGCTTTATTCTGCTCATCAGTAAGATTTTTCGAAAAATTATTATTATTCACCACGAGAGAGCTGTATTCCTTTTGGACCTCACTAAAATCTTCAGGCTTCTCTAGTGTTAGAGTACTTAACTTTACAAAGAGATTCTTTTTCTTTTCGATCAATGCATTTTCTAGAACACCAAGATAGGCTCTATACTCAGCCTTTATTAGCTTGATATTTATATTGAGTTGCTTAATTTGTGTGATATATTTTCCATAATATGAATGTTCATCAATTTCCTTAATTGCATCAATCTTTTTGAACTCATCTTTAATCTTTGTGACACTAGTTTCTATACGATTTTCTAGCGTTTTTACCTCATTATTAAAGTAATTACCGAGTAAAGCCCACCTATCATCACTAATTTCACTTCCGCAGAAAGCACAAACTTCACCCTTCTTGTGCTCGTGTATGTCAAGACCAGTCTTTGCGAACTGCTGTTTGTTTGGGTTGTCGTTGAGTTCGGGAATCGATTCGGGCTGCTTTACATTTGCTTTGAGTACTTCGTTTGTAGATTTGAGATAGCTGCCCAGATCTATTATGGGTAGCTCTACAGGAATGACATCCTGCTTCTTATCCGCTTTTATTGTATTTTTATTTGCCAATATCTCCTCATTGGTTAGGTGTTTGGCCTTGTCAATCTCGTTCCTAAAAGCATTTTTGTCGTAGTTGGGGCTGGCAACATTTGGGTTATCCAAATTTTTTATTTGCTGAGCCGATTTTATCAAAAAGTCTTCTATCTTTGTCTGTTGGTCATTGAAGTTCTCTTTAGCAGATTCGGATTTTGAGAAGATATTGTCTATGGGGCCTTCAGGTCTTTCAATATCTTTGTTAATTTCAGTAATCTCACTATCCACAATATCGATTTGTTTTTGAATTTCTGCATTCTCTGTGCCAAGCGCCACAGCATCAAGTCTCTCATTTAGAGCTATACCATCAAAGTCTTTGAAAACATGGATAGAATAATCGTTTGCAAATTGCTTGACTATTTCATCAGCAATGGTTGTTTTGCCAGTGCCGTTTTTCCCGAATGCAAAATTAATTTTTTTTGAGATCGGAAATTCTAGGCTACTAGTTGCGTATTTGTCAGTGTGTTGCGATAGGTTAATTTTCAAATATGTCACTTGTTTAAGATTTTAATTTCTTTGTCCAAGAAGCCAGAGTCGTGAGAAGCTCTGCGATTCGTTTTTTTGTTTCCTCATCTGTTAAATTTCCGTTTTCATCAAATTTTCTAGTAGAATCTACGAGCATTTCAGGCTTATTAAAAGTATAGATATTGAGCCCCACAAAC
>JBAYWG010000008.1:0-2652 GCA_041674225.1 Minisyncoccota bacterium
CACGCATTTAGAGACGGGACAGACGCTCAAGAAGGTCCAAATGTTGAAGATGTACGCATAACTCTTGAAGAATCAGAGGCTTATCGATCATCAAACAAATTGATTGATTTAATTGATGCAGAGCTAAGTATTGATACTATTGAAGATATTAAGTGGGGGCAACCTAATTCTAGTGACGAAGCTATAAGCGCTATGGCTGAGCTAAAGGAAATATCAGATTATGATTTAGCAATGAAACATGCTGATATAGAACAAGGTCTTTCTTCAAGTAAAAAAGCACTCACTCGAGAAGCCAGTTCAGCAGCATTCTGGGCAGCAAAAATCTCAGGAGCAGACTGGACTGAGGCTGTTCGTGCATCACGTTGGGCTCAAGAGCAAATATCAGGTCGAACCGAGATACCGCATGATCACGTTATGAATCTATATGTAAAAGCATATGGTCTAAAAACCAATCAGGGAGAATAATTATGGGAAAAATAAGAGTAAAATCATTTGACGAAACAGAAAACGCAGAACTTGAAGCTAAAAAGAAAGCTAAAAGAGAAGCTAAGAAATCCGTTCGACAAGCTCAGGATGAATCTGAAAAAGAAGCTTCAAAAAAAGCTCCTGTGGAAATTAAGGACGAAACAGAAACCGTTACGACTCCTGAGGAAGAAATTAAAACTTCTGAAGAAACAGTTTCTACTCCAGACAAAACAATTGCAGCACTAGAACAATCTGAAACAAATAACTCTGAAGATTCAGACGCACAACCGACTGAATCTAAGCGCACTAAGAAGGAAAAATTCATTAAAAAGAAAATTCTTTCAGACAGAGTTAACGCGAATAGAAAAATGGTTTCAAAATCTCAGACATATCCGCTCGACAAGGCGGTAAATTTGCTTACTCAATTTAAAACCAGCAAATTTGATGAAAGTGTTGAACTCCATGTAAATGTACGCGAACAAGGAACATCAGGATCACTTGCGCTTCCACACGGTAGCGGAAAAACTCTTCGAATTAAAGTTGCTGATGACGCAATACTTGCTGAAATCGAAAGCGGAAAAATTGATTTTGACGTACTGATTGCAACTCCAGATATGATGCCACGACTAGCTAAAGTTGCCCGTGTACTAGGACCTCGAGGACTTATGCCAAATCCTAAAAATGGAACCGTAACTACAAATCCTGATGAGGCAGTGAAAAAGCTTTCAGGTGGAGAAATGAGATTCAAAACAGAACCAAAAGCACCTGTCATCCACCTTATGATAGGTAAAGTTTCATTTGGCGAAGCAAAAATTTTAGATAATGTCAAAACGACAATCGATGCAATAGATACAAGTAAAATAAAATCTGCCGTTCTTTCATCCACAATGAGTCCAGGAATCAGACTCGCACTATCTTCTAACTAAGAGTTCTCACTTTTTTGTATAATAAATTCATGAAGCCGCTTGTTGCCATATTTGCCCATCCTGACGACGAAGCTTTTGGTCCAGGAGGAATGATAGCTCTTGAAGCAGCCAAACGAGATGTTTTTTTAATTTGTGTAACTGACGGATCAGCTGGTCAAAACAGTCTGAGGTCAAAAAAAGAACTCTCAGCAATTCGCAAAGAAGAACTTCTAAATTCTGCAAAAGCACTCGGCATAAAAGGTGTCATTTTTTTAAATTATAAAGATGGAACTTTATCGAATCAGTACTACCACAAAATAGCAAATAGAATAGAAAATAGCCTCAAAAAAATAGACCCAGATACTCTTTTGACCTTTGAATCAAATGGAGTTTCTGGACATCTAGACCACATCGCCGTAAGTTTTATAACGACATACGTCTTTAAAAAAATGAAGTCTATAAGAAAGCTTTTATATTACTGTGTAGATGAGGATGAGGGAAATATTTTTAGAGACAACTACTTTATTTATTTTCCAAATGGACACAAGCACAAAGAAATGGATTTAAAAGTTGATATATCACCTGTATGGGATAAGAAGGTTGAAGCACTCTGTACGCACAAATCTCAAAAGCACGACTGCGAAAAGATTCTAAAATATTTATCAAATAGACCCAAATTTGAATACTTTATGGTTTTAACTTCCAAGTAAATAATCTTCAGAAACATTTAAGTATGTTCTTATACAAATTAGTCTTATAGTCTTTATTGCTCTTTACTATTTTGGTATAATTACAACTTCCGAAAACACTAGTTTTCAGATAATGCATCACCGCACTCTGTAGCTCGTTGTTCTAGGAACTTAGGTTCTTTAACAACCGGTCACGGACTACCTTTTCGATTCATTCCACCCCGCACGGAATGTTGTCGAAAAGACATCGTTAACGATCAACTTTTTGGGAGGAAGTTTTCCATGTTTCTCGAAATTACCATCGGAGCCACAGGTGACTCCACTCGTACATTTATGGCAGCAGCCATCGGGCTGGTGGTTCTGTTTTCTGTCATCCGTCAAGTCTTCATCCTGTGGGATGAAAAAAAACGTCGACATGAACTTAACACAGACTTTAACCCAGTCTCGGGCATCATAGTGCTTGTGGCAGCATGTTATCCGGTCTACAAGCTTTTGGAGTACTCACTCTATCTCAAAAGCAACAGTAGCTTTCCGGATGAAATCCAAAAACTCATCGATCGAATTCCATAGGAGGCACAAATGCCAGATTATCC